>JAJZEH010000111.1 GCA_021805725.1 Pseudomonadota bacterium
TTGCCCGCTTCGCCAATCCCACAGGGGAATCGTCAGTGCCACCCCGGCCCGTGACGAAGCCAATGTAGGGTCCACGTCGTGCTGGGCCAGCAGTGATATCTTGGGCAGTCGTTGGGATTTTTCAAGGTCGAGGCGATGCTCGGCAACAGCGCGCTCGGCGTCTCCACGCTGCAGATCCGGATTGCGATCCACCAACTCCTGCTGCAACTCTGCAAGTGATGGAAGCACGACGATCCTGGGTAACTCTCCCCTGATTTCAACCCCCTCGGGAAGCGCCCTGCCCACTGCCATGCGAAGATTGGCCCGCACCTGCTGAACGCGCAGCATGGCGGCATCATGCGTTTTTCGAGCATTGAGCAGTTCGGTTTCTGCAGTGATGAGATCGAATTTTGGGGACTCGCCCACGCCATGGCGCAGGGCAACCCGATCGCGGATTTGTTGTGTCAGCTGCAGGTCTTCCAGTGCAGCGCCCTCTTCGGCCTGGCGCCTCAGCAGATCGTAGTAAGCCAGCTTGATGCGGGCCGCTGCCTCGTCCTCAAATGCCTGGCGTCCTGCATCCACGGACAGTACATTGGCTTCTGCCGCATCAATGCGCGCATTTCTGACTGTGGGATATTCAATGGGCTGGTTGAGGCTGATGGAATAAACCGAACCCGAAAGGGGGGTTAGCGTATCCCTCTCCTGGCCGTGCCCGCTTTGCCCGGTGATTTCAGGGTTGGGATAGGCTCGGGCTATTTCGGCATTGCCCCGCGCGGCTTCCACCTGATCACGGGCCGCAAGTACGGACGGATTCTCGCTCAGCCCGATACGCAGGAGGTCATTCAACCCCAGCTCGGGGGCGGCAGACAAGGCGGTTGGAAATGTCCAGACGACGAGGCATGTAACCATCAACAGACCACGCAACCGCCCTTGCTGCGAGGATGGGTGTTGTTTTTGTTGGGTCGGCATCGTGTTCATGCGTGAACAATATCAGACCAGTATTATGGGAGGCTTAACGGACGCAGACAGCCCTTTTCCTACATCCTACACGCTTTGCCCTGATACGGTGCAAACGATGAAGACCGCAGTCCTCAATCCTGCTTTACACAATCCACATAAAAGCGGGACTCGCCGTTGGCCCCGGTCTTGGACAGGCCATGAATGTCCGTTTCGAACCCGGGGAATCGGCCATTGAAGTCGCGGGCAAACTTGAGATAACGCACGATGGTGGCGTTGAAGCGCTCGCCGGGAATCAACAGCGGAATGCCCGGCGGATAGGGCGTCAGCAAGACCGAAGTAATCCTTCCCTCCAGTTCATCGATCTCGACCCGTTCCGTTTCGCGATGCGCCATGCGGGCAAAAGCGTCTGCGGGCTTCATGGCAGGCACCATGTCGGAAAGATACATCTCGGTAGTAAGCCGTGCCACGTCGTTGGTGCGGTACACCTCGTGAATCTGGTCTGAGAGCTGCTTCAGGCCCCAGGTTTCATAGCGCGGATACTTGGCCACGAATTCGGGCAACACGCGCCACAGCGGCTGGTTCTTGTCGTAATCGTCCTTGAACTGCTGCAGCTCTGTCACCAGCGTGTTCCATCGCCCTTTGGTGATACCGATGGTAAACATGATGAAAAACGAATACAGCCCCGTTTTTTCCACGACTACTCCATGTTCGGCCAGGTACTTGGTCACCACGGCTGCAGGAATGCCCATGTCGTGAAAGTCGCCATCCACGTCGAGTCCAGGCGTAATAACCGTCGCCTTGATGGGGTCGAGCATGTTGAAACCCGGGGCAAGATTACCGAAACCATGCCAACGCTCGCCGGGTTTGAGCATCCAGTCCTCGCGGCTACCGATGCCCTCCTCGGCCAGGTACTCGGGGCCCCAGACCTTGAACCACCAATCGGCCCCCCATTCCTCATCCACTTTGCGCATGGCGCGTCTGAAATCCAGCGCTTCGTTGATGGACTCTTCCACGAGTGCCGTGCCACCCGGCGGTTCCATCATGGCCGCTGCCACGTCGCAGGATGCGATGATGGCGTATTGGGGACTCGTGGAAGTGTGCATCAGGTAGGCTTCGTTGAAACAGTCACGGTCCAGCTTGCGGGTTTTACTGTCCTGAATCAGGATTTGCGAAGCCTGGCTCAACCCGGCCAGCAGTTTGTGCGTGGATTGGGTGGACATGACCATGCTTTCCTTACAGTTTGGACGATCGCGTCCGATGGCATGCATGTCCTTGTAGAAGTCGCTGAAAGTGGCGTGAGGCAACCAGGCCTCATCGAAATGCAGGGTATCAATTTCGCCGTCCAGCATTCCCTTGATGGTCTCCACGTTGTACAGGATGCCGTCATAGGTGCTTTGGGTGATGGTCAGCACGCGGGGCTGCAGGGTGCTGCCCTGGGCAAAGGGGTTGGCAGCAATCTTGCGCCGGATGTTTTCCGGGCTGAATTCGCTCAGCGGAATGGGGCCAATGATGCCGTAGTGGTTGCGCGTGGGCATCATGAAAACCGGAATGGCCCCGGTCATCATGATGGCGTGGAGCACCGATTTATGGCAGTTTCGATCCACCACCACCACATCACCAGAGGCCACGGTGGAATGCCAGACGATCTTGTTGGAAGTGGAAGTGCCGTTGGTGACGAAAAACAGGTGGTCCGCGTTGAAAATGCGCGCCGCATTGCGTTCAGAAGCGGCCACCGGACCAGTGTGATCCAGCAACTGGCCGAGTTCATCTACCGCATTGCAGACGTCAGCGCGCAGCATGTTCTCCCCAAAAAACTGATGAAACATCTGCCCCACCGGGCTTTTGAGAAAAGCCACCCCGCCCGAATGGCCCGGGCAATGCCAGGAATAGGAACCGTCGGAGGCATAGTGGGTTAGCGCCCGGAAAAAAGGCGGGGCGAGCGAGTCCAGGTAGACCCTGGCTTCGCGCGCAATATGGCGTGCCACAAACTCAGGGGTATCCTCAAACATGTGAATGAAACCGTGCAGTTCCTTTAGCACATCATTCGGAATATGGCGCGAGGTGCGGGTTTCGCCGTACAGGAAAATGGGGATGTCGGCATTGCGCCAACGGATTTCCTGCACAAACGCCCGCAGGTGCTTGAGCGCAGACTCCATTTCGCTGGGCGATCCCCCTCCGAATTCCTCGTCGTCAATGGACAGGATAAAGGTGGAAGCCCGGCTTTGCTGCTGGGCGAATGAGGCCATGTCGCCAAAACTCGTCACCCCCAGCACTTCCAGCCCTTCCTTCTCGATGGCGTCAGCCAGCGCCCGAACCCCCAGACCACTGGTGTTTTCTGAGCGGAAATCCTCGTCAATGATGACGACTGGAAAGCGAAATTTCATGGGGTTCTCCCTGCAAGAAGGGCGGAATTATAGACCCCTTTGGGCCCGCAGCGCGGCTTTATTCAACTTGCCCGTGGCGGTGTGGGGCAAGCCCTCCACAAACTCGATTTGCTCCGGAATCCACCATTTTGCGACGCGCTGCTCCAGGTAGCCGCGCAACTCCTCGGCCGTGACCCCTTCCCCTTGTCTTTTAACAGCCAGAAGGAGGGGCCGTTCACCCCAGTGCGGGTGGTGAATCCCGATGACGGCAGCCTCCTGGATGGCGGGGTGCCCGCTGGCCACCAGTTCGAGTTCGATCGAGCTGATCCATTCACCTCCACTCTTGATCATGTCCTTGGCCCGGTCGGTGATCTGCATGAAGCCCTCCTCATCGATCACTGCCACGTCGCCCGTGGGAAACCAGCCCTCCTGCAAGGGGTCTGAGGGGTCCTTGTAGTATCCGTTGCAAACCCAATGGCCCTGCACCATCAGATGTCCGAAAGTATGCCCATCATGGGGCAATGGCCAACCTTCGTCGTCCACCACTTCCAGGTCCACCCCGAACAATGCACGACCCGAGCGGGCAAGCCAGTCGCGCCGGGCCTGGCCCTGAAGGCCTGCCTGGCCTGACTTGGGCAGGGTCAAGGCCGCCACCGGACTGGTTTCCGTCATACCCCACCCCGGCAGCACGTTGACCTTCTGTACGTCTTCAAAATAGCTCACGATGGTCTTTGGACAGGCCGCCCCGCCCACGCCCAGCCGTTTGAGATGGTGCAGTTGGCGCCCCCCGACTTGCAGGTATTGCATCAGATTGTTCCAGACCGTGGGGACCCCCGCGGTCAACGTGACCTTTTCGGACTCCAGCAGCTGGTACAGGTTGGGGCCATCCAGAAGCGGTCCAGGAAGCACCAACTTGGCGCCCACCAGGGCGGCGGCATAGGGAAAGCCCCAGGCGTTGGCGTGGAACAGGGGTACGACGGGCAGTACTGTGTCGCACGCCGAAAAGGACAGGGAATCCGGCAGGGACACCGCCCAGGCATGCAACAGCGTAGACCGGTGGGTGTAGAGAACGCCTTTGGGCTTGCCGGTCGTGCCGGAGGTATAACACAGGGCCGCTGCCGTCAGCTCGTCCATCTCCGGCCATTCATAGTCGCTGGAAGCCTGTTCCAGAAGCTGCTCGTAAGCCAGGAGAGGCAGCACCGGCGATGACGGGGTCACGCCAGGTTCGTCCATCAGGATGACCTGGGTCACGCTGGTCAAATCGGCTGCCAGGGATTCCAGCAGGGGCAAGAACATGGGATCGACCAGAAGGATCTTGTCCCCGGCGTGCTGGATGATGCCTGCAATCTGCTCGGGGAACAGGCGTGGATTGATGGTATGGCAAACGGCGCCCATGCCCGAAACGGCGTAATACGCCTCCAGGTGGCGATGGTGGTTCCAGCCCAGCGTCCCCACCCGGTCTCCAGGGACCACACCCAGGGCTTGCAGCGCGTTGGCGAGCTTTCGGCAACGTTCGTGCGTGCTGCGCCAGGACCCGCGGTAGAGCGTGCCATCCGCGTTGCGGGAAACAATCTGCGTGTGGCCATGGTGCCGGTCCGCGTGCTCAATCAGGGATGAAACCAGCAGCGGACGATGCATCATCAAACCAAGCATGGGGGACTTCTCCGTGAAATTTTCCTGATCCTATCGTAATCCAACTGTGACAGGACAGTTATAATGCAAGACCAGCTATCATGAAAACCACTCTGCCCTGCTTGCAAGATGCCCTGGGCCGCCCCCTTCAGGATCTGAGGATCTCGGTGACGGATCGGTGCAACTTTCGCTGTACCTACTGCATGCCAAGAGAAATCTTCGGCCCGGACCACGCCTTTCTGCCTCGCCCCGCATTGCTCACTTTTGAGGAAATCACGCGGGTCGCGCGACTCTTCGGCACGCTGGGGGTTCACAAGATCCGCCTCACCGGTGGCGAGCCGCTCCTGCGCAAACAGGTGGAAACACTGGTGGCGCAGCTCGCGCAAATTCCGGGGACAGACCTCACCCTCACCACCAATGGCGCCATCCTTGCCAAAAAAGCGCGAGCCCTCAGGGACGCCGGGCTGCAACGCATTACCGTGAGCCTCGATGCCCTGGATGACCCCACCTTCAAACGCATGAACGATGCCGATTTTACGGTAAATCAGGTGCTGGATGGCATCGAAGCCGCCCAACGCGCGGGCTTGAAGCCCGTCAAGGTCAATGCCGTCATCCAGCGCGGTGTCAACGAACACGCCATTGTGGAACTGGCACGGCATTTTCGCGGCAGCGGCGTGATCCTGCGCTTCATCGAATTCATGGATGTAGGGGCCACCAATGGCTGGCGCCTGGACGACGTGGTGTCCGCTGCCGAAATCCAGCAGCGCATTGCCACCCACTGGCCTGTGGAACCTCTGGAACCCACGGCTCCTGGCGAAGTGGCGGAGCGCTATCGATACAGTGACGGTGCCGGAGAAATCGGCATCATCGCCTCTGTCACACGGCCATTTTGCCGCAACTGTTCACGCATTCGACTTTCCACGGATGGCAGCCTGTTTACCTGCCTCTTTGCCAGTCAGGGCTTTGACCTCAAGACCCCTTTGCGGTCCGGCGCAGATGACGCCGCACTGTTGCAGTCCATAACCAGCCTGTGGCAACACCGGACGGACCGCTATTCCGAGATTCGTTCCGAGGCCACGCAGGGTCAGCGCAAAATTGAAATGTCCTACATTGGAGGATGATGATGACAATTGCCGGTTGCATTCTGGCAGGCGGGGCCAGCACCCGCATGGGAGGACAGGATAAAGGGCTGTTGTCCTGGCATGGGCACCCCCTCGTCGAAGCCGTCATGGCGCGCTTTTCCCCCCAGGTGGATGCCCTGATCATCAGCGCCAATCGCCACCTTGAACAGTACGGCCGCTACGGACATGCCGTGCTCTCCGATGAAGAACAAGGCTACGCCGGCCCCCTGGCCGGCATCGAACGGGCTTTGGCACACGTCCATGCCACGCACGAACTGGTGGCCATTGTCCCCTGCGATGCCCCCCTCCTGCCGCTTGATCTCGTGTCCCGGCTGCAGGCCACCCTGCGCGCCGAGGATGCCGACATTGCCTACGCCGTCACGGTAGGGGGGGACCAGCCGGTATTTGCCCTCATCAAGACCGCACTGTTGCCCAGCCTCTCCGAGTACCTGCGGGAAGGGGAACGCAAGGTCCAACGATGGTACGCACGCTGTGCCACGGTTACCGTGCCCTTTGATGACGTGCCGCATGCCTTTACCAACATCAACACACCCGAGATGCTGCATAGCGTAAAACCAGGTCCCCAATGAACAAGATCATGAACGACTACGACCCCCAGTCCATGACGGTGGATCAGGCCCGGGCGGTGATTGCCCGCCACCTCAAACCCATGGAGGGCACCATGCGCGTGCCGGTGCGCGCCGCTTTGAACCGCATCCTCGCAGAAGACATTCTTTCACCGGTAGACGTTCCCGCTCACGTGAATGCAGCGATGGACGGATACGCCGTGCGTTTTACCGATCTGGCTGCCATCGGCGAAACGGATCTTATCGTCAGCGCCACCATCCTGGCCGGAGATGCCCCGCCCCCTCCCCTCGCTCCGGGACAGGCCGTGCGCATCATGACCGGGGCTGCCATCCCTGAAAACGCCGACACGGTGGTCATGCAGGAGCATGCTCGCCGCGAAGGTGATCGCGTGTGGATTCAACCAGGGCAGCACAATGGGCAACATGTGCGCATGGCCGGAGAAGACCTGCACAAGGGCGCCACCGCTTTGCGCCGTGGAAAAAGACTGCGCGCCGCCGAACTGGGCCTGATCGCTTCTCTGGGCATTGGCGAAGTGAGCATATTCCGGCCTTTGCGCGTTGCCTTTTTTTCAACCGGCGATGAACTCGCTTCCATCGGGCAACCCCTGGCTGAAGGGCAAATCTATGACAGCAATCGCTACACCCTCCACGGCATGCTGACGGCACTTGGTTTTGATTGCTTTGACCTGGGCGTGGTGCGGGACCATCCCGTGGCCGTCGAAAACGCCTTCGAGGAAGCCTCCAAAATGGCCGACGTGGTCATCACCAGCGGTGGCGTATCGGTGGGAGAAGCCGATTTCATCAAGCCGCTGTTGGCCAGGATGGGCGAAGTTGTTTTCTGGAAAATCGCCATGAAACCGGGCCGGCCCCTGGCTTACGGGCATTTGGGCCCTTGTCATTTTTTTGGCCTGCCCGGCAATCCGGTGGCCGTCATGGTGACCTTTTATGCTTTCGTGCGCGATGCCCTGCTGACCCTGGCGGGGGCCAACCCTCTGCCTGTTGTGCCGAGATTTACCGTGCGCACCACCACCCAGCTCAAAAAGGCACCCGGGCGGACCGAATATCAGCGCGGCATCCTCAGCCAAAACGCCGAGGGCGAATGGACCGTACGCTCCACTGGAAACCAGGGATCGGGTATCCTGCGATCCATGACCGAAGCCAACTGCTTTATCGTGCTCTCCCAGGACCGGGGCTCTGTGGAAGCCGGAGCCGAGGTGGAAATCCAAATGTTTGAGGGGTTGGTCTGATTCCATGACGCGTCTGCACGATTTACCGCTACGCAATCTTCAGTTCTACGCCACGGCACCCTACCCGTGCAGCTATCTGCCCGGGCTCGAGGCGCGCTCCCAGGTGGTGACTCCGGGCTACCTGATCGACCAAACGCTTTACAGCGCCCTGGTGGATTCGGGTTTTCGGCGCAGTGGTGCATTTACCTATCGCCCACATTGTGATCGTTGCAACGCTTGTGTCCCGGTGCGCGTGGACGTCAATGCGTTTCAGCCGAATCGCTCCCAGCGCCGCGCCTGGAATCGCCATGACCATCTCACGGCGCACCAGCAACCCCTGCGCTTCAGCGCAGAACACTACGCGCTCTACACCCGCTATCAATTGTCGCGCCACCTGGAGCGGGACATCGACCAGGACAGCCAGGAACAGTACATCCACTTCCTGCTGCAATCCACCATTCCAAGCCACCTGGTGGAATTTCGGGAGGCGGGGGTGCTGCGCATGGTCAGCATCATCGATGAACTGCGGCAAGGGCTCTCGTCCGTCTATACTTTCTACGAACCCGATCTACCCAAGGCGAGCCTGGGCACTTACAACATCCTGTGGCAAATCGAACAATGCAGAAGCCAAAACTTGCCCTGGTTGTACCTGGGCTATTGGATCCGCCACAGTCAAAAAATGGCTTACAAAATTCACTTTCAGCCCCTTCAGGGTCTGGTCGGCCCGCATTGGACGCCGCTGCCACTTCCTGACGCGGAGACCCGTTAATGCTCTATCCCCTGGCAAAAAGCCTCCTGTTCCAGATGGATGCGGAACAAGCTCATACCCTCACCCTCAAGGCACTGACGCGGGCGGCCCGCTGCGGACTCGTCCAGCCTGGCAAGGCGCGCATCGTCCTGCCTCGCACCGTCATGGGAATACCCTTTCCAAATCCGCTGGGCATTGCCGCGGGCATGGATAAAAATGCGGAGTATCTCGATGGTCTGGGCGCACTGGGCGTCGGCTTCGTTGAAGTGGGCACCGTTACGCCGCGCCCGCAACCTGGCAACCCCAAACCGCGCGTATTTCGCCTGCCGGAGGTTGAAGGCGTCATCAACCGGCTGGGGTTCAACAACGACGGTGTGGACCATCTACTCCAGGCGGTCGCCCACGCGCGTTACCGCGGCATCCTGGGCATCAACATCGGCAAGAATTTCGACACGCCCATGGAAAATGCCGTGGACGATTATGTAAACGCGCTGCGCCGGGTTTACCCCCACGCCCACTACGTCACGGTCAACATTTCCTCGCCCAACACGCGCAACCTGCGCGAACTGCAAGGCAGTGACGAGCTGACGCGCCTGCTCACCGCCATCAAGACCACGCAACGCGAAATGGCGGACCAGAGCGGGCGTTATGTTCCCATCGCCCTCAAAATTGCCCCGGACCTCGAGCCTGCCCAAATCGAGAGCATTGCCAAACTGTTGATTGCCCATGGCATGGACGGCGTCATTGCCACCAACACCACCATCAGCCGCACCGCCATTGCCGCGCATCCGCTGGCCCGGGAAACGGGCGGGTTAAGCGGTGCCCCCCTGCATGAAATGTCGCTTGCCGTGGTGCGAAAGCTCGCGCATGCGCTGGACGGCGCGCTTCCCATCATCGGCGTGGGGGGCATCAACAGCGCTGCCCGCGCCAGGGCCATGCTGGAAGCGGGCGCCTCCCTGATCCAGCTTTACACCGGAATGATCTACAAGGGGCCGGGACTGATTGACGAAATCCTGCAAGGGCTTGCATGAGCACAGCGGTTGCGCTGCCCACCCTCTCCAATCGCACGCAGGTTGCGCTGATCCGGGAAGAGGAATGCATCGGCTGTTTTCGCTGCGTCAAGGCCTGCCCTGAAAACGCCATCCTGGGGGCGTCGCGCTGGATGCACACCGTGCTGCACGATCTGTGCACCGGCTGTGAAAGCTGCCTGCCCCCCTGCCCTGTGGACTGCATCGACCTCATCCCCGCAACGCCCCTATGAAACCCGCCGATCGCATCGCGCTGTTTACACGGCTGCAATCGGCCAACCCGCATCCCACCACGGAATTACATTACGCCAACCCGTTTCAGTTGCTGGTGGCCGTCATCCTGTCAGCGCAGGCCACTGACAAGAGCGTCAATCTCGCCACCGCACCGCTCTTCAAAACCATTCACACGCCCGCTGCGCTGCTGGCCCTGGGGCAGGAGCGCTTTGAGCGGGCCATCAAAACCATCGGGCTGTACCGCACCAAAGCGCGCAACGTGATGGCCACGGCACGGATCCTGGAGGAACAGCATGGTGGCGAGGTCCCCAACCGGCGCGAAGCCCTGGAAGCCCTCCCCGGCGTGGGTCGCAAAACCGCCAACGTGGTGCTCAACACCGCTTTTGGCCAGCCCACCATTGCCGTGGACACGCACATCTTTCGGGTGGCCAACCGTACCGGCCTTGCCCCGGGCAAAACGCCGCTGGAAGTGGAAATGAAGCTGCTCAAGGTCGTTCCTGCCGCATTCATGCAGGATGCGCACCATTGGCTGATCCTGCACGGACGGTATGTGTGCAAGGCCCGTCAACCCGACTGCACCCACTGCATCATCCTGGACCTGTGCGCCTACGGAGCCAAGCATGTTTAATCCTTCGCGGGATGAGGCGCGCCAGTTCTTTTTTGAGGTCTGGCGCAAGCAGCAAGACAAAACGCTGATGACTCCCCTGGAGAGCGTAGCCTGGGAAATCATCAGCCACCACCCCGAATATCACGACCTCCTGGCACACCCTGAAGCAGCGCTGGAACGCGAATGGTTTCCGGAACAGGGCGAGACCAACCCGTTCCTGCACCTGGGGTTGCACCTTGCCGTGGAAGAACAGCTTGCCATTGACCAGCCTCCCGGAATCAGGTCGGCCTACGAGGGGCTTTGTGCCCGCCTCAAAGACGAACACGCCGCACGCCACCATGTGCTGGAGTGCCTGGCCGAAGTGGTTTGGGAGGCCCAGCGTCACGGCACCCCGCTGGATGGGGCGCGCTATCTGGAACTGCTCAGGAAGTAGATAGCACCTTTTTCCAGAGACATTGGCCCTTGCTGGCCTGGTCTATTTTTTCAAGCTGCTGCATGTGCCCGTCCAGTTCGTCGAGGCTGGCGTACTGCACCCGCAGGGGTTTAGCAGGACGCTGGAGCGTGGTTCGCGCAGGTCCCGAGGAATGACCCGGGTCCTCCATCATCAGCGCTTCCTGCCCACGAGTCATGGCAAGGTACACATCACCCAGCAGCTCGGCATCCAACAGTGCACCGTGGAAGGTGCGCCTGGAGTTGTCGATGCCGTAGCGTTCGCACAGGGCATCCAGGGTATTGCGCTTGCCCGGGTGCAATTCACGCGCCACCATCAGGGTATCCACCACCTGGGGACAGCAAGCCGAGAGGGGTTCGCGGCCCAATCGCCTGAGTTCGTGGTTGAGAAAGCCTATGTCGAAAGCGGCGTTATGTATGACCAGTTCAGCGCCACCCACAAATTCCAGAAACTCCTCCACCACTTCTGCAAAACGGGGCTTGTCAGCCAGAAATTCAGTGGTTAATCCGTGCTTTTGCAAGGCGCCAGGATCGCTATCGCGGTCCGGATTGAGATATTTGTGAAAATGCTTTCCTGTGCGGCGCCGCTGAACGACCTCCACCAATCCAATTTCAACAACGCGGTGCCCTTTGGCGGGTTCGAGTCCGGTGGTTTCCGTATCCAGGATAATCTGTCTCATGGCGCAAGCCCTGCAAGGCCCCGATTGGCCAGTTCGTCCGCACGTTCATTGCCTGGATTGCCGGCATGCCCCTTCACCCAGCGCCAGTCAATCTGGTGCTTCGGCGTTTCCTGAACCAGCATCATCCACAGGTCGGCATTCTTGACGGGCTGCCTGCTGGCTGTTTTCCAGCCATTGCGCTGCCATCCCTTGATCCACTCCGTAATGCCTTTCTGAACATATTGAGAGTCGGTGTGGAGGATGACCTGGCAAGGCCGCTTCAAGGCCTTGAGCGCCTCGATGACGGCAGTCAGCTCCATGCGGTTGTTGGTGGTCTGTGCTGCGCCGCCGCTCAGTTCCCGTCGCACGCCCTGGCAGTCCAGCAAGGCACCCCACCCTCCTGGGCCGGGATTTCCCTTGCATGCACCATCGGTATAAATTTCTACGATATTACTTGAATTTTTTATCACGACTGATTGTTTTATATATGTATATTATTTTGGTATGGCCTTGGCATCAAGACGCGTTGCTTTTATGGGGGGTGCACTGCGGATCAAACGCACCACTTTGTTTTCGGGATATTCCGTGCGTCGCACCGCAGAACGCACGGCGCTGATCAAGGCCCTATCCGCGGGGGCACGGTTCCAGCGCGGCGTAATGAGGCGCACGCCCTGGACCCGCTTGATCGCCTCCAGCATGTAAACCCCGCCTCCCACGCCCCACCATCGGTCTCCTGCCGGCTCAAGGAAGCGAAAACGTCTCAGCCAGCGCTCGCTGGCGACGGGGGGCGCATAAGCCCAGAAGCGCCCGCCGTTCACCTCAAACCCCAGCAGCGCCAGCCAGTCCTTGAGGCGCGACAATGAAATGAAATGGCCACACCAGGGGTAGGAATACCTGCCACGTGAAAAAATCTGACGCATGCCCCAAAGGCTATTGGGATTGAAACCGGTAATGATGAGCCGCCCTTCGGGCATCATGACGCGGTCGATCTCGCGCAGAATGACGTGGGGGTTGCTCGAGAACTCCAGCGCATGAGGCAACACTGCCAGATCAATGCTTTGCGTGGCCACCGGCAAAGCCTCGGGGTTGGCGCGCAGGCACGATGCGGCATCACGGCTGACGGTGATCTTGTTGGGGATGCGATTGGCACGCAATGCCTCCAGCTCCGGCAAAAAAACCTGCAGCGCATTGAAACCAAATACGTTGGAAACAGCCTCATCCAGGACGGATTGCTCCCGTTGGAGCACATAAGTCCCCAAGGGCGTTTGAAGCCAGTCGTGCAAGGTTGCGTCAGCCATGCCAGAATTGTAGTCCAAACCGGTTCATTAAGAGCAATCCATGCCAAACAGAATCCAGGTCAGCGGGATTCCCGCCTTCAAGGACAACTACATCTGGATCATCCACGATGATCGCCATGCCGCCGTGGTGGATCCGGGTGATGCCGCCCCCGTTCTGCGGTTTCTGCAGGATCGGCAATTAACCCTTGCCGCCATACTGATCACCCACCACCATTCCGATCACGTGGACGGCCTTTCCCAATTGCGGGAGCTGGCTGCAGTCCCTGTCTTCGGACCGCGCAATGAGGACATCGAGTACGTGACGCAACGACTGGGCGAGCCCGATTCCATTACGCTTCCTCATCTGGGCATGGTCCTGCGGGTCATCGACGTGCCCGGGCATACAGCGGGGCATATCGCCTATTTTGGGGAAGACCGGCTGTTTTGCGGAGACACCCTGTTTGCCTGCGGATGCGGTCGGGTTTTTGAAGGAACGCCTGCGCAAATGTTCGATTCATTGGACAAGCTCGCTGCACTTCCGGAGAATACGGCGGTTTACTGTGCCCACGAGTACACCTTGTCCAACATTGCATTTGCCCAGGCCGTAGAACCTGATAATCTTCAACTGTATCAACGCGCCATTGCCGCCACCGATACCCGCCGCCAGGGAAAACCGACCGTACCCAGCACGCTTGCCCTGGAAAAAACGACCAATCCCTTCCTGCGCTGCAGGGTTCCTGCCATCGCTCAGGCCATCGAGTCCCACACAGGAACGCACCCTGCCGACGCCATTGCCGTGTTCGCAGCCCTGCGGCAATGGAAAAACACATTCTGACCCTACACTTGAAACTGCCGCAACTTCTCACGACCAGCTTGCTGATGGTGCTGCCGCTGTTCTGCGCTGCAGAAACGGTGACCACAGCAAAAGCTGCGCCCTCAGAAACCGAGCCCGTATTGGTTGCGCCCGCCGTCCCTGCTGCCGGGGCAACGCAGGGGACAACGCAGGGCGCTACGTCTGCCCAACTTTTGGCCGAGCGCACCCTGCCCATCACGCCTTTCGATTTGTGGGATCGCATTCGCGATGGCTTTGCAATGGATCCGCTCCCCGACGACCGCCTGGTCTATCGACAAGTGGCCTGGTTTGCAGCGCGTCCTGACTATGTGGAGCGTACCGTGGAACGCAGCCGCCGCTACCTCTACTTCATCGTGGAAGAGGTACAACGACGCGGCATGCCCATGGAAATTGCCCTGCTGCCCATTGTGGAAAGTGCGTTCAATCCCCATGCCCTGTCCCGCAGCCAGGCTTCGGGCATGTGGCAATTCATTCCCTCCACCGGCCGCATCTTTGGCCTGCAACAGGACTGGTGGTACGACGGACGCAAGGACGTAGTGGCAGCCACTTACAGCGCACTGGATTACCTGCAAAAGCTCTACGACGAGTTTGGTTCCTGGGAACTCGCCCTTGCCGGTTATAACTGTGGCGAAGGAAAAATCCGGCGGGAAATAGCCTATAACATCGCCCATAACCGCCCCACTGATTACCAAAGCCTCAACTTGCCGGACGAGACCCGCAACTACGTGCCCAAGCTACTGGCAGCCAAGGCCATTGTCCTGGAACCCGAGCGTTATGGCCTGAGTTTGGCTCCCGTTCCGGATGAACCCTACTTCGCAGCAGTGACCACGCGCAAGAAACTCGACACCAAGATTGCCGCCCAATTTGCAGAAATGAGCTCGGAAGAATTCCTGATGCTCAATCCCGGATTCAATCGCCCCGTCATCAGTCTGGACTTCAATCGGGAAAAAACCATTTTGGTACCTGCCGGCGTTGCTGACCGGTTCGTAGCGCGCCTGGAAGATCCCAACGTCAAGCTGCTGTCCTGGAAGACCCATCACCTGCGGCGCGGTGAACCACTCGACAAGGTGGCAAGCCAGTACGGACTTTCCAGTGAAGAGCTCAAACGCATCAATGGCATTGCCAGCAACAAGAAAGTGGCCGGGGGTGGCACCATTCTGGTTCCGGACAAATCAGGCGCTCCGAGCGGGCCCCTTGAACTGGACGGCAAGCCAGAGTCCGACTTTTCTCCCCCGGCGCCACCCGCGCGTTCCAGGCATTCCAGGAAGGGAAACCACAAGTCCAAGGCGGCAAAGCCCGGCGGTAAAGCCAAGGCATCGACCACTGCCCATTCGGCAAAGAAGCCCACCGCAAAGAAACCGTCCCAGCCCCAGCAGAAGTAATCAGACGCCTCTGGGAATGGCCGACAACAACCGGCGGGTATAGGGATGTTGCGGATGTGCGTATATCCCGTCCGCATCGCCCGATTCCACCACGGCCCCGTCATGCATGACCAGCACCTGATCCGACATGTAATGGACTACGGCGAGATCGTGGGAAATGAACAGATAACTCATCTGAAATTCGTCTTGCAAGTCCTGCAGCAGGTTGAGCACCTGGGCTTGCACTGAAACATCGAGCGCCGACACGGATTCATCGCAAATCAGGATTTCCGGTTTCACCGTAAGGCAACGGGCGATGGCAATGCGCTGACGCTGACCGCCCGAAAACTCATGGGGATAACGCTGCAGGGCGTCCTGGGGCAACCCCACCCGCTGCAGCAGGTCGCGCGCCAGGGCCAAGCGTGCAGCGGCATTGCGTCCAATACCATGCAGCAACAGGGGCTCTGTCAGAATATCACCCACTGTAAATCGTGGATTGAGGGAAGCGTAAGGATTCTGGAACACGATCTGGATGCGCCGCCTCAAAGCCATGGAATCCACGCTGCCGGGCTGACACAGGTTGTGACCTGAAAAAATGATCTCGCCGCCATCAGCACCGAGCAACCCGGCAATAGTGAGTCCCAGGGTGGTTTTCCCGGAGCCGGACTCGCCCACGATACCCACCGTCTTGCCCCTCGCAAGGCGCAATGATGCGCCCTTAACCGCATGAAATGGACGCTTGTGCCAAAAGCCCTCGTTTATCATGAAGTCCTTGCATAGGTCACGCACCTCCAGAATGATCTCATCCTCGGGGCTGACCCCGCGTTTGCGAACCTTGCGCTCTACACCATCGTGGCCTTCTCCCATGAAATCCTCGATGACCCGCAGCCGATGCGGCCGCTCGCCCAAAGGCGGGCGGCAGGCCAACAAGGCTCGAGTGTAGGCGTCCTGAGGTGCGTCAAAGACCTGTCGCAGCGGACCCGCCTCGCGAACCACACCTTGTTTCATCACCACGATTTGGGTGGCTATTTCAGACACCAGTGCAAGATCATGGGTGATGAACAGCACAGCCATGGAATGGCGATGCTGAAGGTCGGCAATCAAATCCAGGATCTGGCGCTGAATGGTCACGTCCAGGGCCGTGGTGGGTTCATCGGCAATCAGGAGGCGCGGCTGACAGCTGATGGCCATGGCAATCATGACACGTTGCTGCTGACCGCCAGAGAGCTGGTGCGGATAGTCGTTCAGTCGGCGCTCCGGGTTTGCTATACCTACCTCCGCAAGCAGTTCGAGCGCACGATGACGCGCCTGTCGACGCGACAATCCAAAGTGCAGGCGCAATCCCTCCATCAACTGCATACCAATGGAAAGCACCGGGTTGAGCGAACTCATGGGCTCCTGAAAAATGATGCCGATTTCCTTGCCGCGCAAGGTGCGCAGTCGGGTGTCATCAAAACCCAGGATATTCTGATCGTTCCACAGAATACTGCTGCCAGGGGCCACATGCGCCAGCGACTTCGGTAAAAGCCCCAGAATGGAGAGCGCCGTCACCGACTTGCCGCTACCCGACTCGCCCACGAGCGCCAGGGTGGTGCGCTCGGGTAAATCAAAGCTGACTCCGTTCACCGCGGTGAATCGCTCCTCACGGCTGACCTGAAAATCGATTCGCAAATCGCTAACACTGAGCAGCATCGGGCCTCCTCGCGCTCAGTACCTGAGCTTGGGATCGAGCGC
Source organism: Pseudomonadota bacterium (assembly GCA_021805725.1). Next base: position 16,820 of record JAJZEH010000111.1, read on the forward strand.
GTCGCGCAACGCGTCGGTCAGCATGCTAAAGGCCGTGACGAGAATCGCCATGGCCACCCCGGCTGCGGCAAGCTGCCACCATTTTCCCAAAATCAGTTCATTCTGGGCTTCGTTGAGCATGCTGCCCCATGAGACCACATCCACCGGCACGCCAAATCCCAGAAAACTCAAGATGACCTCGGACTTGATAAATCCGACCACGTTCTGGGAAAGCTGCACCAGGATGACATGACTTGTGTTGGGGAGGATATGGATGAACATGCGCCGCGCATGTGACGCGCCCATGGCACCAGCAGCCAGCACGTACTCGCGGGTTTTGTGTTTGAGATACTCGGCCCGCACCAGGCGAAACACCCCCGTCCAGCCCGTCAGCCCCAGAATCAGAACGAGGGTCACAACCCCCTTTTGCTGCAGCACAGCCGCGATGGCAAATACCAGCAACAGATACGGTATGGCCGTAAATACGCCGTACAACCAGTTGAGGGCATCATCCATCCAGCGCCCGAAGTACCCTGCCACCGCCCCCATCACGGTCCCCAACAGGGTGGCGAGCACCGCGGCCACCAATCCCACCAGAATCGAGGTTTCACTGCCCTTGATGACCTTGGTCAATACGTCATGCCCCCATTTGTCGCCGCCCAGGGGCAGTGACAACCGGCGCGGCGCCTCGGTAAAAACCTGTGCGCCCGGATGCCGCGCCCGAATGGCAGCAAGCTCTGCAGCCAGGGGATCCTGCAACCCATAAAGCGGTATCGGACCCGAGGGGCCTTGCTCAACCCGCGAAGGCTGCGCAGTCTCGTCCTGGTCATCAGCCATAAACACCGGAGGGGCATAATTCACGCCCACCTCCCGGGTCCAATCGGTGGCCACCCAACCCATGAGCGCCAGGAGCACCACAAGCAGGTAGCAGCCCACCACGATGAGCGCCGTCATGCCCACCCGGTCGCGCTGCAACCGCCTCCAGGCCAGCGTCCAGAGCCCCGCGGAAGGTTCAGGGGTCATGGCGCTCATTCGAAATGGACCCTCGGATCAAGCGCCCGATAGAGGAGATCTCCCAACAGATTGGCCAGCAACGTGGCCATGGCCACATAGACGGTGGCCGCCTTGATGATGGGAAAGTCGCTGCGCTCCACCGCCATGATGATTTCCCGACCAATGCCTGGAATGGCAAAAAAACGCTCCAGCAGAAAAGCGCCAGTCAACAGCGCGGGCAGCCCCATCAATACGTTGGTGACGATGGGAATGGCGGCATTGCGCAGCACATGGACCAACAGGATGCGTCGCTCAGAAAGTCCCTTGGCGCGGGCCGTGCGCACATAATCCTGGCCAACCTCATCCAGGATAAAGGTACGGTAGAGCCGTACCGAGGGTGCGACGCTCACCATCAGCCCCAACAGGATGGGCAGGACAGCGTAGGTGGTGAGGTTGCGCCACAGATGGTCGCTCCACCCCTTGACGGGAAACCATCCCAGCAGTGAGGCGAACACGTATTGCCCCACGATGATGTAGATGAGAAGGCTGATGGACATCATCACCGTGCTCGTCACCATCAAGGTGCGGTCCAGTACCGAGCCGCGCAGCGCCGCCACGGCAAGAGCCACCACGATGGCCACGAACGTTTCCAGCACCAGCATCGGCACCAGCAGCACCAGCGATGGACCGAGGCGCGTCCTGAAAATTTCGGAGACGGGTTCGCGCGTGGCCCAACTGTTGCCAAAATCACCTGTTACGATCTGGCGCACAAAAATCAGCAACTGTTCCCAGAGGGGGCGATCCACTCCCAACTGGTGCCGGATGTTGGCGATGTCATCCGGGTTGGCCATTTTGCCAGCCAGAACATAGGCCGGGTCGCCGCCTACCCAGTTGAACAGCAAGAACACCAGCAGGACTACGCCCAGCATGGTTGGAATCATTTGCCACAAGCGCCGGAAGAGAAATGCCGCAAGGTTCATGGCTGGGGCACCCTGTTGACGTCGATATCCAGCAGTGACCACACCGAGGGCAGGATGGGATGAGCCTTGAATCCGATCACCCACGGCTGGAACAGCACGTTGCGAATATGCGTGGTGCTGACCTTGGTAACGCCGTTCAGTTCCAGCAAACGCGCGAGTTGGTGATAGATCGCATCACGCTCTGGCGAGTCTGGCATGGTCAGCGATTTTTCATAAAGGCGGTCCCACACCGGATCCTGATAGCATGAACCGTTGTTTTCATGAGTATGCGGACCATACCAAAGCTGCATGAAGTTATCGCCATCGGGATAGTCCGCAATCCAGGCAGACAGACGGATCTGCACCCTGCACTGACGCTCCGCCTTGAGGATTTCCGGAAACTTGAGCTTCTCGCTTTCAAACCGGATCGACAGGCGATCCAGGGCCTTTTTCATCATCTCGTCAAGTTCCCGATCCTGGGATGACAGGCTCGAAGTGTAGCGCACCGCAAGCGGACTGCCATCCGGCTGGCGTCGGTATCCGTCCGCACCTTTGGCGTACCCCATGCGGTCGAGCAGGAGGTTGGCCTCACCCGGATTAAAGTCGAGCAGGCTTCTGTAACCGGGGTCGGCACCTGCCACTCCTTCGGGGATTGGGTAGGCATTTCGCACGGCTTGCCCTTTGTGAATCACCCGAATCATCTCCTCATCGTTCTGTGCCATGAATATGGCACGGCGCAGAGCGATCCTTTCCTTGCTCATGCCCCCCAACTGCGGATCCTGCTGGTTGATGAAGTAGTAGGCAATCGAAGGATCGCTGATGCGGTCGAGGCGGATGCCGCGTTGCGCAAGCGCGGGTTTGAGGCGGGCACCATGCAGCGCTATGGGGGCAAACTGGCCGGCAAGGCCGATCATGTCGAGCTCTCCCTTGCCGAAACTGAGCCAGGCAGATTGTGATTCCTCGATGACCTGAATCTCGACCCTGTCAATTTGGGGAATGGTCTTGCCTCGCATCTGTGCCACAATGCGCTGGCTTTCAGGGTCGGAGCCTGGATCAAAGTCCCAGATCTCGTGCCTGAAATTGGGATTGCGCTCCAGCACCATCAAGGACGAGCGGGTCCAGCGCGCCAGACGGTAGGGGCCGGTGCCCACGGGATGCGAGGCCGTGTCACCCGCATAGCCCTCGATGACTTCGCGCGCCACGATACCGTACATGGGCTGCGCCATGGCATGGGAAAAATTGTAATCCGTGGTTTTGAGGCGAATCTTCAGGGTATAACGATCCAGGACTTCGAGCCCGGGAATTTTGGCATCGTAATTGAAGTGCCCTATACTGCGGGCGGCCTCTCCCAACTCGTCGAGGCCCATGATCCTGCCCTCCACCAGAAACTTATAGGGCGAGCGATTTTTGGGATCCATGAAGCGCATCAGGGTGTACACCACATCCTGCGCCGTGACCTCACGCTTCTGACCCTTAAACACCGGATCGGGTGAAAAATAGACCCCGCGCTTCAAGCCAAACACCCAGGTCCTGCCCTGGTCCGTGACGGTGGGCATGGCTGCGGCAAGGCGGGGGATCAGTTTGACCGGACGGGCCAGGTAGTCATAGGTCAACAAGGATTCAAACAGTTGTTGCTCGATGGAGGCCGTGTTGAGGTCGGAGGTCATGACGGGATCAAACCCGGTTTCAGCAGCGGAAAGCTCCAGATGCAGAACCTTTTCGGGCGTGGCTGCCCCGGCACCCAACATCCACAAACTCAATAGAAATAAGAGGAGTCGCCCCATATGGTTTATCATACCGGGCAAATCAAAAGGAGACCTCATGGGATTTCTTGCCAACAAAAATATTTTGATCGCCGGGCTCTTGAGCAACCGTTCCATTGCCTGGGGCATTGCCAAGGCCATGCAACGCGAGGGCGCCACGCTTGCCCTGACCTATCAAGGTGAGGCTGTGCGGGTACGGGTTGAGAAGCTGGCCGAAGAACTGGACGTCAAGCTCGTTCTGCCCTGCGACGTCTCGAGCGATGCCGAAATCGATGCATTGTTCAAGTCCCTGGGCCAGGCCTGGGAGGGTCTGGATGGCATCGTCCACTCCATTGCCTTTGCGCCTCGCGAGGCACTGTCCGGAGAATACCTCGACGCCGTCACCCGGGAAAGTTTCAGGATTGCCCACGACGTGAGCTCCTACAGTTTTGCCGCGTTGGCCAAAGCGGGGGCACCCCTGATGACCGGACGCAAGGGCGCGCTCGTCACCCTGTCCTACCTGGGCGCCGAAAAATCGGTCACAAACTACAATGTCATGGGTCTTGCCAAAGCAAGCCTTGAAGCCAACGTGCGCTACATGGCCCATAGCCTGGGGCCCCGCGGCATTCGCGTCAACGGCATCTCCGCCGGCCCCATCAAAACACTGGCTGCCGCCGGCATTGGCGAGTTTGGAAAGATCCTGAATTATGTGGAAGCCACCTCCCCCATGCGCCGCAACGTCACTATCGACGAAGTGGGCAATGTGGCGGCCTTTCTGTGCAGCGACCTCGCCTCCGGCATTACGGGCGAAATCGTCCATGTGGACTCCGGCTTCTCAACCACCGTGCCCGGAATGGCAGGCTAATTATTGTTTTTGTTGCCTTCCAGCACCGCTTTGTTGATTAGCCGAACATCGGCGGTCTTCCGCAACCCGGCCATGAAGCCCGACATGGTGGCGTCGCCGTAGGCGCGCGTGAGGCCTGCCTCGGCCTGTTTACGCTTGGTGGCATCCTCAGGATTTCCAGGGGTCACCTGCGTCACGCGCACCAGGATGTAACTACCAGAGGGAATCGCGGCCCCGGTATAGGCCGGCAAGTGGGTGGCGCTCACTTGGAATGCCGGCGTCACCACCATGGGTGACAAGCCACTGGCCAAAGCCACCTGGCGCGTCAGCTGCCGTGTCGGGGACCAGGGCATTGCTACCGTTTTACCCGCCCTGAGGTCCGCAAGGCGCGCCTCACCATCCTGGCGCGCCCGCTTGGCCGCCTCTTCCCGCTGCAACATCTGCCCAATCGCATCCTTGACCTCGGCGTAGGGTCGGGCAACAGCAGGCTCATGGGCCACCACATGCGCCGCTACCAGGGTGCCGGGAGCCACTTCGATGGCCTGGGTATTACGCCCATCCTGAATCGATTCCGTGGCAAACAGGGCATTCAACAATTTCGGGTTGTTGAGTAACGGTGCGTCCACTGCCCCGCCACGAGTGATCCAGCCGGAATCCTTGATCGTCAGTTTCAGTTTATCGGCCGCAGGTTTCAGCGACGTGGATTGCTCATAGACCAGATTGCTGAAACTTTCGGCTGCCTCGGCAAAGCGTTGCGCCGCACGCTGCTTGCGAAGCTCCTGCGTCAATTGCGGCGTGGCTTCGGCAAGGGTACGCCCTTTGGCAGCTTTGACGTCGGTGAGCTTGATGATGTGGAAACCGAATTCGGTTTCCACCGGCCCCTGGATGGCGCCCGGCTTCATGCCGAAAACAGCTGTCTCGAAAGGCGCCGCCATGGCCCCTCGCCCAAAATACCCAAGGTCACCCCCCTGGGGGGCTGAACCTGGATCTTGCGAATATTGTTTGGCAAGTGCGGCGAACTGGTCCGGATGGGCCTGGACCTGCTCCAGTAACTTTTGCGCCTGCTCCCGAGCTGCGCTGCGCTGTGCATCGCTGGCCTTGGGAGGTACGGTGATCAGGATATGGCTGGCCCGGCGTGTTTCGGCTCCGCTCCAGCGGGCCTGATTGGCGGGGTCAGAATAGGCCTTGGCGATCTCCTCCGGGGTCACCACGACGTCCTGGGCAAGCGGATCGGTTGCGAGTACCAGGTACTGCACTTTGACGCGCTCTGGCACCGTGAAGCGATCCTGGTGGGCATCGTAGTACTGCCTGATTGTGCTGTCATCGATCTTGACCTGCCCCAGGAAGGCACTCAAGGGAATTTCGGCCACGGACAATTCGCGTGTTTGGTCGTTGAGGGTCAGGAAGGCATCCACCGCAACCTGGGGTACCCATTGAGTGGTGGCGAGCGATTCCTGTACCAACTGGACCTTGAGATCGTCCCGCAAGCGGGATTCAAAAACCGCAGGTGTCAGCCCCCTGGAGCGCAGGATTTCTTCGTAGCGTGCCTGGGAGAACTTGCCGTCGTCCTGAAAAGCCTCCACCTGGGAAATTTCATTGACCAGCAAGTTGTCTGGAACAGTCAGCCTGACCCGATCGGCATAAGCCGCAAGCAAATGGCGGTTGACCAAGCCTGCCAGCGCTTCGCGACGCAACTCGGGCGTTTCAAGCGCCGCAGGATCGATTCGCGCATCGCGCAGGCCCGCCTGCATCCGCTCCAGCTGGTTGCGCAGGTTTTCGGCGAACTCGGCCTGGGTGATGGCGTAGCCATCCACCTTGGCGACCGTGTCGGCTCCCCCACTGGACTGGCGAAAGTAATATTCCAGGCCAAAGAGGGCAAATGGAATGGTGATGAGCGCCAGAATGACCTTGGCCACCCAGGTTTGTGACATGACACGGAATTTTTCAAGCATGACGGGCCACCATCAAAAAAACGTCGTGAAGTCTAACATGTCCTGGGGTGGAGCATGAATCGTGCGCATAAGAAAAAAGCCGTTGATTTCTCAACGGCTTCCAAATGATTGGCGGAGTGGACGGGACTCGAACCCGCGACCCCCGGCGTGACAGGCCGGTATTCTAACCAACTGAACTACCACTCCAGAACTGCTTACTGCACGAATACCTGCCCTGAGGGCTTTTTGCACTGGTGGGTGCTGAGGGGTTCGAACCCCCGACATTCGCCTTGTAAGGGCGACGCTCTACCAACTGAGCTAAGCACCCAACAAAGTCCGCTAGTTTATCGCATCCTTGAGCGCTTTACCAGCACGGAACTTCGGAACTTTTGCTGCCTTGATCTTGATTGTGGCACCAGTACGGGGATTGCGACCGCTACGGGCGGCACGCTTGCCCACATAGAATGTACCAAAACCCACCAGGGTCACTTGGCCGCCCTTTTTCAGTGCGGTCTTCACAGCAGCGATCGCCCCATCCAAGGCACGACCCGCAGCTGCTTTGGAAATATCTGCTGCATCAGCAATTTGATCAATTAGTTCAGTCTTGTTCACCTGGATTCCCCTTGTTTTAGTTGGTGCAAAGACGAGTAAACACTCGTCCGAAAATCGACGCGTGTGGCAAGATTTCGACGCGCGTCGCTCTTTATAAGAGGCAAAGGATTCGGTGTCAACCACTTTTTGACGCTGAAAGCCCCGCTAATGCTTGATCGGCGAGCCGGTCGTTGCATCGGCAATCGGTGCAGGCAACTTGGCCACTTCAAGCGGGTCTGCGGGCGTCGGCATGCGCTCGAGTGCAAAGGTCAGCACCTGGTCGATCCACTTCACTGGATGCAAATCCAGTTTGTTCTTGATGTTCTCAGGAATTTCAACGAGATCCTTGGTGTTCTCTTCAGGGATCAAGACCGTTTTAATGCCACCACGATGCGCTGCCAGCAGTTTTTCCTTCAATCCACCGATGGGCAGAACCTCGCCTCGCAGCGTGATTTCACCGGTCATGGCCACATCAGCCCGCACTGGAATGCCGGTGAGGACGGAAACCATGGCCGTTGCAATGGCGATGCCTGCACTGGGGCCATCCTTGGGCGTGGCGCCTTCAGGCAGGTGAATATGGATGTCGGACTTCTCGTAAAAATCGTCCGCAATACCGAGGTTTCGGGCACGACTTCGCACCACACTCAGCGCTGCCTGGATAGATTCCTGCATCACATCCCCCAGTTTGCCCGTTGTGGTCATCTTGCCCTTGCCTGGCAGCTTGGCCGCCTCGATGGTCAGCAATTCGCCGCCCACCTCCGTCCAGGCCAGGCCTGTAACCTGCCCCACCTGATTGGTCTTTTCGGCGATGCCAAAGGTGTAACGACGCACACCCAGATACTTTTCCAGATTGCGCGACGACACCGTCACTTTGGCAGGCTTATTGGAAAGCAGCAGTGCCTTGACCACCTTGCGACAGATCTTGGCAATTTCGCGATCCATGGCCCGCACCCCCGCTTCGCGCGTGTAATACTGCACAACGTCACGCAGGGCCGACTCGGTAACCGAGATTTCATTGTCCTTGAGCCCGTTGGCCTTCAGCTGTTTGGGCAGCAGGTACTGCCGGGCAATGTTGATCTTCTCGTCTTCGGTGTAGCCTGCCAGGCGAATTACTTCCATCCGGTCCAGAAGCGGCGCCGGGATGTTCAAGGTATTGGCCGTGGCCACAAACATCACGTCCGAGAGGTCGTATTCAACCTCTACATAGTGGTCGATGAAGGTGTGGTTTTGTTCGGGATCGAGTACCTCCAGCAGGGCTGAAGACGGATCGCCGCGAAAATCCTGGCCGAGCTTGTCCACTTCGTCCAGCAGGAAGAGCGGGTTGCGCACGCCCACCTTGGTCATGTTTTGAAGGATCTTGCCGGGCATGGAACCGATGTAAGTGCGACGGTGACCGCGAATCTCTGCCTCATCGCGCACGCCACCCAGGGCCATGCGCACAAACTTGCGGTTGGTCGCACGCGCAATGGATTGGCCAAGCGAGGTCTTGCCCACCCCAGGCGGGCCTACCAGACACAGGATCGGTGCCTTGACCTTCTCGACACGGCTTTGCACTGCGAGATATTCGACGATGCGTTCCTTGACCTTGTCGAGCCCGTAGTGATCTTCGTCAAGAATGCGTTCGCAGGCACCCAGATCGTTGCTGACCCGGGTTTTCTTCTTCCAGGGCAGCCCCACCAGGGCATCGATATAGTTGCGCACCACCGTAGCTTCGGCCGACATGGGTGACATCAGGCGCAGCTTCTTGAATTCTGCATCAGCCTTGGTTCTGGCCTCCTTGGGCATGTGCGCGTTTTTGATCTTTTTTTCAAGCTCTTCAAGGTCGGCGCCCTCTTCGCTGTCGCCCAATTCCTTCTGGATGGCCTTGACCTGTTCGTTGAGGTAGTACTCGCGCTGGCTCTTCTCCATCTGGCGCTTCACACGCCCACGGATGCGCTTCTCCACCTGGAGAATGTCGATTTCACTTTCGAGGACAGCGAGCAGATGCTCAAACCGTTCCTTGACGTCGAACATTTCCAGAATCTGCTGCTTCTGTTCCAACTTGAGTGGCAGGTGGGCGGCGATGGTGTCGGCCAGACGACCCGCGTCGTCGATGTTGGAAAAGGAAGTCAGCACTTCCGGAGGGATTTTTTTGTTGAGTTTGACGAACTGGTCAAACTGGGTCAGCAGGGTGCGTCGCATGGCCTCGATTTCAGGATGCGTACTGCCAGGAGACGGAATGCCTTCCGCATCGCCCACAAAATGGGTTTTAACGTCGGCAACGCTGACGATTTTTGCTCGTTCAGAACCTTCCACAAGGACTTTGACGGTGCCATCGGGCAGTTTGAGCATCTGCAGGATACTGGCCACGCTGCCCACCCCATACAACTCTTCGGGCTTGGGTTCGTCGTTGGCCGCAGACTTCTGGGCCACCAACAGGATGTTCTTCCCCGTCTCCATCGCGGTTTCCAGTGCCTTGATGGATTTTTGACGCCCCACGAAGAGCGGAATCACCATGTGCGGAAACACCACGACGTCCCGCAGCGGCAGCAGGGGTAATTGCACAGGTTCTTGGTTTGATTCGAAAATTGAGGTCATGAGGGGTCTCGCAAAATTGGGGTTGCTGCTTATGTGGGGCCTTTTTCCAGGATTTCAATGGAGAAAGGCCCCCCCGACCTCAAACGCCGGCAACCTTGTGCTGATCGGCGTAAATCAACAGTGGCGGTGCCTCGGCGGTAATACAACCTTCGTCAATGACCACTTTGGTCACGTTTTGCAAGGAGGGCAGCTCAAACATGGTGTTGAGCAGCACATGCTCGATGATGGAACGCAGTCCCCGAGCGCCGGTCTTGCGGGCCAATGCTTTTTTGGCGATGGCACGCAAGGCATTTGGACGGAACTCGAGTTCGACATTTTCCATGGAAAAGAGTTTCTGATACTGGCGCGTCAGTGCATTGCGCGGCTCCGTGAGAATTCGCACCAAAGCATCTTCATGGAGCTCTTCCAGCGTGGCCACCACCGGCAGTCGTCCCACAAATTCCGGGATCAAACCAAACTTGATCAAGTCTTCGGGTTCGACGCCCGATAGCACCTGGTTGGCATCGCGACCATCCCGGCTGACCACCTCAGCGCCAAAGCCGATGCCACCGCGATCGGAACGATCGCGGATGACCTTGTCGAGCCCGCCAAAAGCGCCACCGCAAATAAAGAGAATATTGGTGGTGTCTACCTGGACAAACTCCTGATTGGGATGCTTGCGCCCGCCCTGGGGAGGCACGGAAGCCACGGTGCCTTCGATCAGCTTGAGCAGCGCCTGCTGCACCCCTTCACCAGAGACGTCACGGGTGATGGAGGGGTTATCCGACTTGCGAGAAATCTTGTCGATTTCGTCAATGTACACGATGCCGCGCTGCGCCTTCTCCACATCGTAGTCGCACTTCTGTAACAGCTTCTGGATGATGTTTTCCACATCCTCACCCACATAACCCGCCTCGGTCAGGGTGGTAGCATCAGCTATTACGAAAGGCACATTGAGCAAGCGCGCCAGCGTCTGTGCCAGCAGCGTTTTTCCAGACCCCGTGGGGCCGATCAGGAGGATATTGCTCTTGGCAAGCTCTATGTCCCGATCCTTGCTTTGATTGCGCAGGCGCTTGTAGTGATTGTAGACCGCAACAGCCAGTATCTTTTTGGCTTGGGTCTGGTCGATCACATACTGATCGAGGATTTCGGCAATTTCCTGGGGCGAAGGCAGTTCGGTTTTGACATTCTTGACTTCAGCACCCTGAATTTCTTCACGGATGATGTCATTACACAGTTCGATGCACTCGTCACAAATGAAGACCGAGGGGCCCGCAATCAGCTTGCGAACTTCATGCTGGCTTTTTCCACAGAAGGAACAATAGAGCAACTTCTCGTTGCTGGCTTTTTCTGTCATGGACACGATTCCTTCAAACAAACACCTGACAAACAAACACCCGAATTTCCGATCCTACGGGGTCAGTTTAACCCTTTCTGCCCCAGACATCACGATGCGGCTTCGGCGCGCGTCGTCAGCACCCGGTCGATCAAACCGTACTGGCGCGCTTCCTCTGCACTCATGAAATTATCGCGGTCGGTATCCTTCTCAATGATTTCTATGGGTTGACCCGTATGACGGCTCATCATCTCGTTGAGTTGCCGGCGCAGGTAAAGAATTTCCTTGGCCTGGATCTCGATGTCCGAGGCCTGTCCGGAAGCGCCACCAGAGGGTTGGTGAATCATGACGCGGGAGTTGGGCAACGAGTAACGCTTGCCCTTGGCTCCGGCAGAAAGCAGAAATGCCCCCATGCTGGCAGCAATGCCGATACAGGTGGTGCTGACGTCAGCCTTGATGAACTGCATGGTGTCATAAATGGCAAGTCCGGCAGAAACCGAACCTCCCGGCGAATTGATGTACAGGCTGATGTCCTTGTCAGGATTTTCAGACTCCAGAAACAGCAACTGGGCAACCACCAGATTGGCCGTATCTTCCGTAACGGGTCCCACCAGGAAAATGACCCGTTCTTTCAGGAGGCGCGAGAAAATATCGTAGGCACGCTCGCCCCGCCCGCTCTGCTCCACCACCATGGGAACGAGCCCCAGGTTTTGCGGATCCATCTTCCACTGTGCATTCATGTGCATTCCTTTTAGCGTTGACCCGCCAGTTGTTCAAACGGGGTAGGCAAATCTTCGGTTTTGGCGCGTGCGCAAACCCACTCCACCACATTGTCTTCCAGAACCAGCGATTCGACCTCACGCAGCCGCTGGGGCTGCTGGTAGTACCAACGAACGATCTCTTCAGGATGTTCGTAGGCGCCGGACATATCTTCTATAACGGCACGAATTTGATCAGGCTGAGCCGTCAGTTTCTCCTTCATGACCAATTCGGACAAAATAAGCCCCAGCGCCACCCGGCGGCGGGCCTGTTCTTCAAACAACTGATCAGGCAGGGTCATGTCGGGCTGCTGCCCAGCGCGGGAGGCAAACTCCCGAATAGCCGAATCACGCATGCGGCTGATTTCCTGGGCCACCAGGGCTCGGGGCAGCGCCACTTCCGTCGCGCCCAACAGCACCTCCATGACCCGCTCCTTGACCTGCGACTTGATGCGCTGGCGCATTTCGCGTTCCAGGTTTTGGCGCAGTTCAACGCGCAGCGTGTCGAGGTTGCCATCCTTCACCCCCACCGAACGGGCAAACTCGGCATCCACTTCAGGCAGGACGGGCGTCTGCACCTGATGAAGCATGACATCAAAACGAACGGTCTTGCCCGCCATGTCTGCGGAATGATAGTCCGCGGGGAAGGTCAGTTCGAAGGATTTGGTAGCTCCGGCCTCCATCCCCACCACATGCGACTCAAAGTCGGGCAAAAACTGCCCCTGGCCCAACACCAGCCGATGCGACTTGGCCTGCCCACCGGGAAAAGGCTGGCCGTCGAGCAAGCCGTCGAAGTCGAGCGTCACCTGGTCATCGTTTTGTGCAGGCCGTTCCGCCTCTACATACTGCGTGCGCTGGCGTCGCAGGATGTCGATGGTCCGATTCACATCCGCATCGGTGACTTCGGTCACTGGACGCTGGATCACTGCACCCGAAACGTCGCCCAGGGTGATTTCAGGGTAAATTTCGAAGGTGGCCGTAAATTCGAAAGTGCCCTCTGCCGGAGCGGCCTTGGGCTCAAATCGCGGCATGCCGGCAACGCGCAGGCCCTGGTCGCGAACGGCATCTCCAAAGCTGTGCTGGGCCAGTTCATTCAGCGCATCCTGCTCAACCTGCCAGCCATATTGCTGAATCAGCATTTTCATGGGAACCTTGCCGGGTCTGAACCCCTGCATTTTGGCCGTCCTGGAAAGCTTGTTCAGGCGTGCCTTCACTTCGGTGTCCACTTTGGACAGGGGCACCGCGAGTTGCAGCGAACGTTCCAGCGAATTAGATTGCGTAGTTTCCATTGCCAAGCCCTATGAAGAACATCAAAAGAATATGTTAAACCGAGCATTATACAAAATTGGACGCATTTCGGGTATGCTCGCCGCTTGTCTCATGCGAACGACGGTATGACAGCGCCTGCCCGCGACACAATCCTGGAAACCCGCAATCTCAGCAAAAGCTTTAAGGGCTTCGTGGCAGTTTCCGGAGTCCATTTAAAAGTCGAGCGCGGCACCATTCATGCCCTGATCGGCCCCAATGGCGCCGGCAAGACCACCTGCTTCAACTTGCTGACCAAGTTTCTGGAACCCACCTCCGGCCAGATTTTTTACAACGGCACCGATATCACCGCCGAAACCCCGGTTGAAGTGGCACGACGCGGCATGGTGCGCTCGTTCCAGATTTCAGCCGTTTTTCCCCATTTGACGGTTCTGGACAACGTCCGCATTGCCCTGCAGCGCATGCTGGGCACCAGCTTTCATTTCTGGCGCTCCCAGAAATCCCTGGACGCCCTCAATCCCCGTGCTCTGGAACTGTTGTCCCAGGTGGGTCTTGAAGCCTACTCCAGGCGCCTCGCCGTGGAGCTGCCCTATGGACAGAAACGCGCGCTGGAAATTGCCACCACGCTGGCCCAGGATCCGGAACTGATGTTGCTGGACGAACCCACCCAGGGCATGGGCCATGAAGACGTGGACCATGTCATGGCCTTGATCAAATCCGTATCGGCCCAACGCACCATCCTGATGGTGGAACATAACATGAAAGTGGTTTCGCAAATTTCGGACCGCATCACGGTCCTGGCCCGGGGCGCCATCCTGGCGGAAGGGCACTACAGTGAAATCTCAAACCATCCAGAAGTGATCACGGCCTACATGGGAACGGCCGCATGAGCGGCGTGGAATACCTGCGGGTGACCGGGTTGCACGCCTTTTATGGGGAATCGCACATCCTTCACGGGATGGATTTCACAGTCAACCGGGGCGAGTGCCTCTCGCTGCTGGGGCGCAACGGCGCAGGCCGTACCACCACGCTACGGGCCATCATGGGGCTGACCAGCCGGCGCACCGGCTCGATCATGGTCAATGGGGTGGAAACCATCCGTATGGCACCGCACCGGATTGCCCAGGTCGGAATTGGCTACTGCCCCGAGGAGCGCGGCATCTACGCTTCGCTCACCTGCGAGGAAAACCTGCTGATGCCCCCCACGGTGGCCAGCGGCGGCATGACCCTCGATGACATCTATACGCTCTTTCCCAACCTCAAGGAGCGGCGCCATAGCCAGGGCACGCGCATGTCCGGGGGTGAGCAGCAGATGCTGGCCATGGCGCGCATCCTGCGCACGGGTGCCCGGCTATTGTTGCTGGACGAAATTTCCGAAGGTCTCGCCCCGGTCATCGTACAACGCCTGGCCGAAGTGATTACCCTGCTCAAATCCCAGGGATACACGATCGTGCTGGTGGAACAGAATTTCCGGTTTGCCGCCCCCCTGGCGGACCGCATGGTCGTGGTGGAACATGGGCGGCCCTGCATGGAAATTGCGCAGCATGAATTATCCGAAAAGAGTGAAGCGCTGCATCGACTGTTGGGTGTCTGAGCCCATAACCTGCTGGAGGAGCCTTTCAATGAAAACAACCAAAACCAACCGATTCCAGATTCGCCCCATTGCAGCCATTGCGGCCATGGCGCTTGCCATGGCCTGCGGTGCCGCGCACGCTGAAATCTCCGACAACGTGGTGCGCATCGGCGTCCTGACGGACATGTCGGGTGCCTACTCCGACCTCGCCGGTCCCGGCGCCGTGACGGCGGCCAACATGGCTGTGGAGGATTTCATCGCCAAGCAAAAGCCTTCATTCAAAGTCGAACTTGTTTCGGCAGACCACCAGAACAAGGGCGACATTGCCTCCAACAAGGCGCGCGAATGGTTTGATCGCGGCCAGGTGGACGTGGTCACCGAGCTGGTGACAAGTTCCACCGCCCTTGCAGTCATGAAAGTGGCCAAGGAAAAAAACCGCATCGCCCTCATCACCGGGGCTGGGTCCTCGCGCATCACCAACGAAGATTGCAACGACGTCAGCGTGCATTGGGCCTATGACACCTACGCCACGGGCAACGGCACGGGCAAGGCAGTGGTCAAGCAAGGCGGCAAAACCTGGTACTTCCTGACGGCTGACTATGCCTTTGGACAATCCCTGGAGAAAGATACGACGGCCGTCATTGTGGCCAACGGCGGCAAGGTATTAGGTTCGGTCAGGCACCCCTTTCCCAGCACCGACCTCTCCTCCTACCTGTTGAAGGCACAAGCCTCGGGCGCCGAGGTCATCGGGCTGGCCAACGCCGGAGCCGATACCATCAACTCGGTCAAACAAGCCTCGGAATTTGGCATCACCCCAAAACAGACGCTGGCTGGCCTTTTGATGTTCATTACCGACATCAACAGCCTGGGGCTGAAAGCCACGCAAGGCATGTATCTGACCGAAGCGTTCTATTGGGACATGAATCCTGAAACCCGGGCCTGGTCCAAGCGCTTTTACGAACGCCAAAAGAAAATGCCCACCATGGTGCAAGCGGGCCTCTATTCCGCCATCACCCATTACCTGGAAGCTGTGAAGGCTATCAATTCCGACGACACGCAAAAGGTCATGGCGCAAATGAAGAAAGTGCCGGTCAATGACTTCTTTGCCAAAAACGGCAAGATTCGGAATGATGGCCTGATGGAGCATGACATGTTTCTGATGCAGGTCAAGAAACCTGCCGACTCGCATTACCCCTGGGACTACTACAACGTGCGCGCCACCATTCCCGGTGCCGAGGCGTTTGAACCTCTCAGCCAGTCCCGCTGCCCCCTCATCAAGAAATGACCGAGGTTTTTGGCGTTCCCCTGCTGGCCCTCCTGGGCCAGCTGGTGCTGGGCTTGGTCAACGGCTCGTTCTACGCGCTGTTGAGCCTGGGGCTGGCCATCATTTTTGGCATGCTCAACATCATCAACTTTGCCCATGGGGCCCTCTACATGATGGGTGCCTTCGCCTCCTGGATGCTGTTGACCTATTTCGGGGTGGGCTATTTTGGCGCCCTGCTGCTGGCCCCCCTGCTTGTGGGTGCCTTTGGCATCATCATCGAACGCCTGTTGCTGCAACGCCTGTATCGTCTGGACCACCTGTACGGTTTGCTGCTGACCTTTGGTCTTGCCCTCATCATAGAAGGGCTTTTTCGGGACCAGTTTGGCGTGAGCGGCGAAACCTACGAAGTGCCTGAAGTCCTGACGGGGGCCATCAACCTGGGATTCATGTCCTTGCCCAAGTACCGGGTGTGGGTGATCGGAGCGTCCACCCTGGTCTGTTTTGCCACCTGGCTGGTCATCGAAAAAACCCGTCTGGGCTCCTATCTGCGCGCCGCCACCGAAAACCCGCAGTTGACTCAGGCCTTTGGCGTCAACGTGCCGCTCATGATCATGCTGACCTACGGCTTTGGTGTCGCGCTTGCCGCACTCGCCGGCGTCATGGCCGCACCTATTTTTCAGGTAAGCCCCCTGATGGGGTCAAACCTCATCATCGTGGTATTTGCCGTGGTGGTAATTGGCGGCATGGGCTCCATCCTGGGGGCCATCGTTACCGGGCTGATGCTGGGACTGGTTGAGGGCCTGGCCAAAGTGTTTTATCCGGAAGCCTCCGCCACCGTGGTATTCGTGATCATGGCCATTGTGCTGATCATCCGCCCGGCTGGCCTTTTTGGACGGGAAAAATGATGCGCCGATTGATGTTCGGACTGGTGCTGTTGGCCTTCATCGTGGCCCCCACCGTGCTCTATCCCGTGTTGCTGATGAAAGTGTTGTGCTTTGTCATTTTCGCCAGCGCCTTCAATTTGCTGCTGGGCTACACGGGGCTGCTGTCCTTCGGTCATGCCGCGTTCTTTGGCAGTGCCGCCTACGTGGCGGGTTACCTCATTCGCGACATGACCTGGCCGGTATGGGCTGCGCTCCTGGCCGGCACGCTGGGTGCAGCCCTGATGGGCAGCATCGTGGGCCTGCTGGCCATTCGCCGCCAGGGCATCTACTTTGCGATGATCACGCTGGCCATGGCGCAGATGGTGTATTTCATCTGCCTGCAACTGCCCCAGACGGGGGGCGAAGATGGCCTGCAGGGCGTACCGCGCGGGACTTTTGCCGGCCTCGACCTCTCCGATGACCTCACGCTCTACTACGTCATCCTGGGGTTTTCCGTACTGGCCTTTGCCCTGATCTACCGCACCATTCACTCCCCCTTCGGGCAGGTGTTGAAGGCCATTCGCGAAAACGAGCCGCGCGCCATTTCGCTGGGGTACGACGTGGCACGCTACAAGCTGCTGGCGTTCGTGCTGTCCACGGGCCTGGCCGGGCTGGCGGGGGCCCTCAAGATGCTGGTGTTCAAGTTTGCCTCGCTTACCGACGCGCACTGGCACATGTCCGGCGAAGTGGTGCTGATGACCATCCTGGGCGGCATCGGTACCGTGCTGGGCCCCATCGTGGGTTCCTCCATCATCGTGGTGCTGGAGGACCAGCTGGCCGACAAGGTGGGCTCCCTCGTCACCGTCATCATGGGCGGGATTTTTGTGGTGTGCGTGCTGCTGTTCCGGCGCGGCATCGTGGGCGAAGCTGCGGCGTTTTACCAGCGCCTGTTGGGCAACCGCAGCAAATAACCCGGAGAATTGATCTAGCGCAAAGGAAGCTTTCGGGGCTGCCCTATACTCGCGATTTTGTGAGCACAGCACGCCCCCATGGCCTACGCCGATTTGCGCGACTTTCTGCGCGATCTTGAACAACAAGGTCAGTTGCTGCGGGTCACCGAGGATGTGGACCCGCATCTTGAAAGCACCACACTCTGCCAGAAAAGCCTCTGCGCCGGCGGTCCGGCACTGCTGTTCACCCAACCGCGCCATTCCCGCATGCCGCTCCTGGGCAATCTCTTTGGCACCCCCCAACGCATTCACGCCGCCCTGCACCGTCGTGCCATCCGCTCCTTCCGCGAACTGGGAGAGTTGCTGGCGGCACTGAAGGAGCCCCGCATTCCCCGTGGCATGAAGGGCTGGCTGCAAGCCTGGCCGGAGTATGCCCAGCTGGCCTACGCGCGCCCCAGCGAGGCGGCCCAGGCCGCCTTTGAGGAAGTGGTCCTGGAAGGGCCTGACGTGGACCTCGGCCTTCTTCCCATCCAGCACTGCTGGCCCGAAGATGCAGGAAAACTCATCACCTTTGGCCTCGTGGTCACCCGGGGACTGCGCCAGGAACGCCAGAACGTGGCCATCTACCGCCAGCAGGTGATTGGCCGCAATCGCGTGATCATGCGCTGGCTGGCGCACCGCGGTGGCGCGCTGGATTACGCCGACTGGCTGGCGCGCCACCCTGACAAACCCTTTCCGGTGATGGTGGTGATCGGGGCCGACCCCTGCACCCTGCTGGCCGCCGTGGCCCCCGTTCCAGACACGCTGTCCGAATATGAATTTGCCGGATTGCTGCGCGGGGAATCCACCCTGCTGCGCCAGGGACGCCTGACGCACCTCGATGCGCCTGCCGGCGCCGAAATCGTCCTGGAAGGGTTCATCCATCCGCACGACCGGGCGCTGGAAGGCCCCTTTGGCGATCACACCGGCTATTACAACAGCCAGGCAGAGTTTCCGGTGTTTACCATCGAGCGCATGAGCATGCGCCACGATGCCCTCTATCACGGCAGCTACATGGGGCGCGCGCCCCTGGACGAACCCTCGGTGCTGGCGCACGAACTCAACGACATCTTCGTGCCGATCCTGACCCGGGTCTTTCCCGAAATCCGCGACTTCTACCTGCCGCCCGAAGCCTGTTCCTATCGCATCGCCGTGGTGAGCCTTTCCAAGCAATATCCCGGACACGCACGGCGCATCATGATGGGCATCTGGTCCTGGCTGCGGCAGTTTACCTACACCAAGTTCGTGATCGTGGTGGATGACGACATCAACATCCGCAACTGGTCCGAAGTCCTCTGGGCCCTGTCCACGCGCATGGACCCCGTGCGCGATTGCCTGCTTCTGGAAAACACGCCCATCGACTACCTGGATTTTGCAAGCCCAGAGGTGGGTCTGGGCGGCAAGATGGGACTGGATGCCACCAACAAATGGGCGGGCGAAACCCATCGCGAATGGGGACGCCCCATCGTACCGGACCAGGCAGTCTCTGCCCGCATGGAAGCCCTCTGGCAACGCATTTTCAGGAAGGAAACATCATGAGCATGGAACTGGTTTGCCCGGCTGGCAGCCCTGCCGCCTTCATTGCTGCCCTCCAGCAAGGGGCGGACGCCATCTACGTGGGGCTGCGCAATGCCACCAACGCACGCGCTTTTCCCGGCCTCAACTTTACCCCGGACACCCTGCGCGAAGCCGTGCGGACCGCCCATGCTCACGGCCGGAAAGTGTATCTGGCCCTCAACACCTATCCCACCTCCGACCACATGGCGCTGTGGAAATCCAGCATCGATGCGGCAGCAGAGGCCGGCGTGGATGCCCTCATCATGGCCGAGACCTCCCTTCTCGACCACGCCAACCGCCATCATCCGGACACGCCCCGCCACCTGTCGGTGCAGGGCTCGGCCACCAGCCCCGCGGCCCTGCGCTTTTTTCATGAACAATTCGGCATCAGCCGGGCCGTGCTGCCGCGCGTGCTGTCGCTCTCGCAGGTTGAACGCGTGTGCGAAAAGTCCCCCGTGGGCATCGAAGTCTTTGCCTTTGGCAGCCTGTGCATCATGGTGGAAGGCCGATGCCAGTTGTCGAGTTTCGTCACCGGAAAATCGCCCAACTGCCACGGGGTGTGCTCCCCGGCGGAATATGTGCACTGGGAGGAGCTGCCCGGCGGACGGCGGCGCGTACGCCTGGACACCGTCCTGATCGACGAATTCGATGCCGGCGAGCCGGCCAGCTACCCCACGGTGTGCAAGGGGCGCTACCGCATCGATGGCGCCCCCTTCTACGCCCTGGAGGAACCCACCAGCCTCAACACGCTCGAATTGTTGCCAAGGCTTGCCCAGGCCGGTGTCGTGGCCCTCAAGATCGAGGGGCGTCAGCGCGGACCTGCCTATGTTGGAAGCGTCACCCGCGTCTGGCGCGAGGCGCTCGATGCGCTGGGCCGTGAAGAAAACTTTGTAGTGCGCCCGGAATGGCAAGAGGCGCTTGCCCATGTGGCGGAAGGACACCAGACCACTCTGGGACCCTACCATCGGTCATGGCATTAACCCTGGAGCCTTTCATGAAAATCAGCCTGGGCCCCCTGCAGTATTTCTGGAAAAAATCCGAAGTCACGGGTTTCTATCGCGAGGCCGCACGCTGGCCCGTGGACACCTTCTACCTGGGCGAGACCGTGTGCAGCAAGCGCAGGGAGATGCGCCTCAATGACTGGCTGGAACTTGGCCACATGCTGGCAGACCAGGGCCACGAAGTGATCCTGTCCACCCTGGCCCTGATCGAAGCCGAGTCCGAACTGGCCGCCCTGCAGCGCATCGTGGATCACCCCACCTTTGGCGTGGAGGCCAACGACCTCTCCGCAGTCCAGCTGTGCCGAGAAAACGGCATCCCCTTCGTGGCGGGCCCCGGTCTCAACATCTACAACCATGAAACGCTTGCCCTGCTGCAACGCAGTGGTCTGACCCGCTTCGTGCTGGGCGCGGACCAGGGTGCGCAGCAGGTGGAAGCCCTGCAGCGACAGGCCCGCCTTGCGGGGCACATGTTTCCGGAACTGGAAGTCCAGGTCTGGGGCCGGTTGCCCCTGGCCTACTCAGCGCGCTGCTTTACCGCACGCGCCCGGGACCTTCAGAAGGACGACTGTGGCTTTTGCTGCCTGGAATACCCGGAGGGACTGCCGATACAGACGCGCGAAGGACAGCCTTTTCTCACCATCAACGGCATCCAGGTGCAAAGCACCCAATGTTGCGACCTGGGTCCGGAACTGTTCGAGCTGTCGTCGCTTGGCGTGGACATTCTGCGCATTGCGCCCCAACGGGACGGCACCGCAGACGTGGTACGGCGCTTTGCCGAAGCGGTGGCGCAACAGCACCCCTTGCAACGCCATGGCGATTGCAATGGCTACTGGCATGGTGAAGCGGGCATGGTGCAGCGCGCATGAACACCATGAACCTATCCAACCTCATGCTGCACCTGCTGCCCCCTCCCCAGGCACTGAAGCATGGGCTGCGCCTCATTCCCCACCCGTGGCAAGGCCGTATCCTGACGAGGCTCATGAACGGCCTGGTGGTCAGCGCCCTGCCTGCGGAATCCCTGGCATTTCTGGAGCAGCGCCGAATGGCCATCGAAGTGGAAGACCTGGGATTGCGTTGGGTGTTTATGGGATCAGGAGGAACACTGCACGCACTTCCCCCGGAGACGGCGGCCGAGGCCACCATCCGGGGCAAGACGCTTGATCTGCTCTTGCTGGGAAGCCAGCTTGAGGATGCGGACACCCTGTTCTTTCAACGCCGCCTGACCATGACGGGAGATACGGCGCTGGGGCTGGAAACCCGCAACGCGCTGGATCAATTGCCCTGGGAACGACTGACGCCAGGACTGCGCATTGCGCTCAACCGCATTGCCCGCGTGGCGCAGGCAGCACATGACATCCAGCTTCGCCGCCCCAAAGGCGGCTGATCAGGAGGCTGGCCTGTCCTGAACACCCGCTGGTCCAGAAACGCGCTTCCCCTGGGTCCTGGCGGGTCGTTGCAATGCCGCTGGATTCCAATCGCTGACGCAGGCGGCTGGCCACCGCCGCCCCCGTATCAATGAGGGCCATCCGCCCGCCGACCCTCTGCTCGATTACCGGGCGCAGAAAAGGATAATGGGTGCAGCCCAGCACCAGCGTATCGGCGCCCTGCTCCAGCATGGGCGCGAGATATTCTTCCAACAGGCCCTTCACCTCAGCACCGTCCAGGTCCCCCCGCTCCACGCATTCCACCAGGCCCTCGCCGGCCCTGGCGATGATCCGGACCCCTGCGCCATACCTTTCCAGCAGTGCTGCGAACCGGGCGCTCTTGAGCGTGCCGCCAGTCGCCAGCACGCCAATGATTCCGTTTTGTGTGGTCTCGACTGCCGGCTTGACTGCGGGCTCCATGGCCACGATGGGCAGGGCATAACGCTCCCGCAGCAGCGCTGCTGCCGATGCCGTCGCCGTATTGCAGGCCACCACGAGGGCCTTGGCGCCCTGGCCTACCAGGAATTCTGCAAGGGCAAGGGAACGCGCCTGGATTTCGTCCGGGGAAAGGGAGCCGTAAGGCGCATGGGCGGAATCGGCCACATAGAGCAGGTTTTCGTGCGGCAACTGATCACGAACATGCCGGAGCACCGACAGCCCACCGACTCCGGAGTCGAATACGCCAATTGGGGAATCGTTTCTAGCAGACACAACCATCCTGCCAGTATACTTGTGTCTGCTTGGCCATTGGAACGGCACACTCTGCTATAATGCGCCCGCGGCAATGCTTCAGCCTCTATTGTCCGCCACCGATTCCGGTTTGTTATTTTCTCCGTCTGCCTAAGACTGACGCCCCCAGGGCGGCAGGCCGATGTAATTCATGAAGGTTACCATGTCATTTGCAACTCTCGGCTTGTCCGACGAAATTCTCCGAGCCGTTTCCGAGCGAGGATATACCGAGCCTACGCCCATCCAGGCGCAGGCCATCCCTGCGGTACTCTCCGGCGGCGACCTGATGGCAGGCGCGCAGACCGGTACCGGCAAGACCGCCGGCTTCGTCCTTCCCCTCCTGCACCGGCTTTCAGACAAATCCGTGAAGGGTCCTTCCTCGGGCCGGGCACCGGTGCGTGCCCTGATCCTTACCCCGACGCGTGAGCTGGCGGCACAGGTTGAGGAGTCGGCGCGACTTTATGGCAAGTACACCAAGCTGAGTTCCATGGCCATGTTTGGCGGTGTCAGCATCAATCCACAGATCCTGCGCCTGCGCAGCCGGGTCGACATCCTGGTTGCCACCCCCGGGCGGCTGCTCGATCATGTGCAGCAGAAAACGCTGGACCTCTCGCAAATCCAGATTCTGGTGCTGGACGAGGCCGACCGCATGCTGGACATGGGCTTCATCCGCGACATTCGAAAGATCCTCGCCCTGCTGCCAAAACAGCGTCAGAACCTGTTGTTCTCGGCCACCTTCTCGGACGAGATCAAGGCCCTGGCCGACGGCCTGCTGAACAAGCCAGCGCTGATCGAGGTTGCGCGACGCAACGCCACCGCCGATACCATTGCCCAGAAGGTTTATTCGGTGGACCGGGACAAGAAGCGCCAGGTGCTTGCCCACCTGATCAAGACAAACCAGTGGTTTCAGATTCTGGTCTTCACCCGCACCAAGCATGGCGCCAACCACCTGGCCGAACAACTGAACAAGGACGACATTCCGGCCCTGGCCATCCATGGCAACAAGAGCCAGGGCGCACGCACCCGGGCTCTGTCCGAGTTCAAGAGCGGCAAGCTGCAGGTTCTGGTTGCCACCGACATCGCGGCACGCGGCATCGACATCAGCGAGCTGCCCCACGTGGTCAACTACGAACTGCCCAACATCCCCGAGGACTATGTGCACCGCATTGGCCGCACCGGACGGGCCGGCAGCGATGGCGAGGCCATCTCCCTGGTCTGCGTGGATGAGCTGGACTATCTGAAGAGCATCGAGCGCCTGATCAAGCGACAGATTCCCAAGGAGATCGTCCCCGGCTTCGAACCCAACCCCAACGCGAAACCGGAGCCGATTCTACAGCGTAGCCGTGGGCCCCGCCGTGACCAGGGCAAGCTGGCCTCGTCACAACCCAGGGCGCGTTCGGGTGGACGTCATCGCTGACACGGCCCATGCTCTGGGCTATCGTGAGTTCTTTCTGTCGGTGAGGCAGCTATTTGTGGGTGCCGGCCGTTAATCAAAAAACTCTGCGATCCTTCCGCTTCAGAATTCGACGATTGCCCCAACGATAAACTGAGGGGGAAAATGGATCCTGCCAGGGGAGGACACGTCATGGCTAAAGGTGGTGCCAACGAGAAGGTAGTGGAAATCAACTGGCTTCCAGACGTGGAAGAGCAGGACTACCCTGCCGCGGAATCCTACCTTCTTATTATCTACATGCCGGATAGGGTTGCTGAAATGGTAGCTGCATTGAGAAACGCACCCCAGGTGAAATTCAAAGCCAAAGACATTTTCCGGGCTGCGCAGTTGTCATTATTGGGCGTAAGCAATTCACACATTGAGAAGGATCGCGCAAAGATTCTTGCTGGGAAAGGTCTATCCCCCCTACTTCTAGTAAGGGATCCGCAGAATGGCAAGGTGGTTATCGCGGATGGCTATCATCGCCTTTGTGCCATTTATGGGTTTAACGAAGACGCATTGATCCGATGCAAGATCGTTTGAGCCGATCGCAACGGTCATCTCAAACTGCCATGAATTGAATTTGCAGCGGGTCGGCATGGCCAGCCGGCTTTCGGCCATTGCTATCGGTCGCGTTTAC
This sequence comes from Pseudomonadota bacterium, assembly GCA_021805725.1. Next base: position 41,247 of record JAJZEH010000111.1, read on the forward strand.
TCAGTTGAATGCCCGGTGTTGCGCTGGTTGCCGGAATTAAACTGGCTCTTGGTCAGAATAACGATTTTTTCACTGGCAATGGACAGCACCGTTCCCATTCTCACCAGACAGCTTTGTAAATTCGCGGCCCGAAAGCTGCCACTCAAGTCATGCGGCAGCCGATCCGTTTCAGGCAGTCGCTACCTTGTCGTCGGAAGGTCGTTCCTGCGAAGAAAGCATTCAATCAAGGTAGACAGAAGGACTAACACATTAGCCCACCGGGTCTGCGCGACATGCCGCGCAAACCGGTGAATTCAGACAATGAACAATGAGCAAAGGTCATGAATTATGAATTATTTTGAAGACGCAATAAGAGTCGTAACGAAGAGAGATGTAATGATTGCAATAATATTCCTCGTCATCGGCATAGTTTCTAGCTGGGAGATTTCAAGCTATTTTTATGAAAAGTCCTATGCGGATTCAAAAGCTAGTACGTCGGAAGCGGAAAGAGTAAATCAACTTATTCTTCATGGCATAGAGAGCGTCGGAACAATAAAGTATTCTCATGACAATTCTGGAAAAATCGTGGGTGTAAAAATTGAGCTGAGCGGCAAGGCTATACAAAACACTACAGCAAAAGGTACTTTGACAGCTGCACCATAATAAATGCAACTATCTAAAGCATTGCTCAAAGGGATGTTCAGCTTCGCTGTTCTGCCCTTAGCTCAATGCCGATGATCTCGAATGCAATAGGTTTTCAACCCGCCTAGCGATTGCCAAAGTAGCTAAGCAACCCAGGAGCAATCGTGACATCCATCGGCAAAAATTGGTTTGATAAAGGCGGGCAGGCCTACTCAGCCTTTAGACCGGAATATCCATCTGATATCGCACAATATCTGGCCTTACTGGTGGCTGATACTAGCCTAGCGGTAGATGTGGGGTGTGGCACAGGCCAATTGACTCAACTGCTCGTTCCCTACTTCGATACGGTAATTGGACTAGACCCCAGCGCTGACCAAATAGCCAACAGCCTTAGATCCTTAGGCGTTCACTATCAATGCGCACCGGCAGAAGACCTGCCGCTTCAAAATGCGAGTGCGGGCCTCATTACGGCAGCACAAGCCGCACACTGGTTTGATTTGCCAAAGTTCTATGCGGAGGTGCGGCGTGTTGGTATAGCAGGGGGGGTTCTCGCCCTCATTAGCTACGGTGTACTGACGCTTGAACCATCGTTGAATGATCGGTTTGAGCATTTCTATTGGGATGAAATCGGTATGTTTTGGCCCCCCGAACGAAAATTGGTTGATACGGGTTATGCGACTATAGACTTCCCCTTTGCCGAACTTTCCCCCCCATCCATGGAAATACGACTTGAATGGGATTTGTCAGAGTTCCTTGGCTATCTCTCAACTTGGTCGGCAGTACGCAACGCCAAGGAAGTTGGTCATGAAAATGTGCTTCAATCTTTTGCTGCTGACATTGCAAAGGCTTGGGGTGATCCTAATACCAAGCGTCCTATCGTTTGGCCTATCAACATGCGGATTGGGAAAATATGACCAACCCTGAAGCTGACCCACATAATTCGATATCCTACCCAGTCTTTAGGTGGGGAAAAACTGGAAAAAATATTGACTAGCGCGCCTGAGAGGTTCAGCATCAAATGATCTATTTCTCTGAGGTTTTCAGTGGACGTTTGCCTTAGTTGCTTCGTTTTCTAGCCAGCGGACTGCCGGAAAAGCCTTGCCTTATCCCGCCATCCGCTGAATTGCGGATGGTTTCGCTGGATTTAAGTGTGAATTAATATACCAGTCGGCCATCTCCACCTCGTCAATTCAAGCCTCTACTCAACAGCCATTATAGGAATGAGGTCATGACTATTGGGGGTAAAAATGGGGAGTACCATTCTGCTTGACTTGGTTGGAGGGGTATCCCTGCTGCTTTGGGGCCTGCACATGGTTCACAGCGGCATCATGCGCGCGTACGGAACCAGAATCAAAAAGCTGCTAGCCACGGTACTTAAAAATCGATTTCAGGCGCTTTTTGCAGGCATCGGGGTGACTGTTCTCCTTCAGAGCAGCACCGCAACCGCACTAATGCTTTCATCCTTTTCGGCGTCCGGCTTGGTGGATCTAGGCCCTGCCCTGGCAGTCATGCTAGGGGCGAACGTGGGGACAGCCCTTATCGTTCAACTACTATCCTTCAATACGTCGTTGATATCTCCCTTTTTACTTTTTCTGGGTGTCCTTGCTTTCAGGCGAGGTTCGAAAACTATCACTCGCGATTTGGGACGAGTAGCCATCGGGCTTGGTTTGATGCTGCTGTCGCTTCACATGCTTCTGGACAGCTTGGCACCGGCTGAAAATGCCCCGCTGGTGATGGAAATACTTAGTACGATGACGGGAAACCCGTTTCTCAACCTGCTTACCGGCACCTTGTTGTCTTGGGCAGCCCACTCCAGCGTGGCCACCGTGCTGCTGGTCATGTCTCTTGGGTACTCTCACTTCATTACGCCTCAGGCTGCGCTTGCCCTGGTTTTGGGTGCCAACCTGGGAAGCGCGCTGAACCCCTTGTGGGAGGGGGCTTCACGGCAAAATCCGGCACAATGGCGCCTGCCTGTGGGAAATCTGGTCAATCGCGTGGTGGGATGCATGATGTTTCTGCCATGGCTTGACCAGATCGCTGGCTTGCTTCAATCCTTGGATCCAAACCCTGTTCGCATGGTTGCGGACTTCCACATCATTTTCAATTTGTTACTGGCAGCGGCCTTCATTTTCCCCATTGGTCTTCTGGCGAATAAATTAAAAGCAATATTTCCTGAACGGAAAGTGCAAGGCAGTTTGGCAACTCCTTTATACCTGGATGAAAGTGTGTTGCAGATACCCTCCATGGCTCTGTCCTGTGCCGTACGAGAAACTCTGCGCATGGGCGATATTGTGGAATCCATGTTGCGTCAGTCCATGGTGGCCTTGCTCCACAACGACCGAAAAATCATGACCGATGTGTCGCGACTGGATAATGCCGTTGACAGTTTGCATGAGGCGATCAAGCTGTATGTTGTGAAGTTGACTCGCGACAGTCTGGACGAGGAGGAAGGGCGTAGAACCTTGGAGATTATGGCGCTCTCAATTAACCTGGAGCATATCGGCGACATTGTGGATAAAAACTTGATGGAGCTTGCCAATAAAAAAATTAAGCGGCAATCCCAATTCTCGCCCGAGGGAGCAAAGGAACTCGAAGAATTTCACCGTATTGTGACCGACAATCTCAAACTTGCAATGAGTGTGTTTGTTACGGGCGACGTCCGCCTTGCACGGCAGCTGCTCAAGGAAAAAGTCCTGATCAGGAATCTTGAGATTACAGCTGCAGAGAACCACTTTTCAAGATTAAGGGAAGGCAGGGTTGAAAGCATTGACACCAGCTCTTTGCACTTGGACGTGTTGCGGGATCTGAAACGCATTCACTCACACATATGTGCCGGAGCCTACCCTGCCTTGGAAGCCGCAGGGGAGCTGAGCCCCACCCGCCTCAAGGACAATGCAGCGGAGCCAACGATCGGAAGCCTAAGTATCGAATAGCCGAACAGAAAACAGATACGCTACCCGTGCGTGTGTCCAGGTCTGTGATGTGGCACGAACCAGATGAATGCACAAGTAGGGCCGACCGACTGCAAAGGCCAAAGCCCGGTCATCGGCCAGAGCAGCCGGTGGCGTCGATCTATTTGAATGACCGAAGTTGTGCAAGTTGCCGACATTGATGCTGTGCAGTACTTGAATAGCAGATTCGCTATCCTCGTATGACGGCACCTGCCGAAAATCAGACGATTGACGCACCGCCTGGAAACCGAAAACTAGCCCTGTCTGCATTTATCTCTTGATAACTGGACACTGCCAGGATAGTCTTTTCATCATATAACAAGCTAGAGTTATACTGAGGAGGTGTCCATATAATTAACGATAACTCGGCATTTCTGCTTCTGAATAACTGGTAGGGAACAAGAGCAACTATGCCTACAGAGATTCGTGATGGTTATCTGGATACGCTAGCTCACATCGACTCGGCCTATGTCAAGGTGATAGGTCAGGTTGGAAGAGGACGCCTCTTCGTATTTCCGGATATACACAAGCTTTCTGAAGGGCTCTTCCTAAGCGCATGGACTTACTGGGAAGGTTTTTTAGCTGATCTGTTGTGGACCGATCTAGCCACGGATCCGAGAGGACTCCTCCGAAAAGATGTTTCAAGGTTCAAAAGGACGAACGCACCATATCGCTTGGCAGACCTAATGCTGACTCATCCAGATCACCCTCAAAAGTTCGTTGACTGGTCGGATTACAACCGGGTTGTGGAAAGAGCGAATGTGTTTCTTGGCGCTGGCCATCGATTTTCTGTCGCGCTTCCGCAGGCCGAAGACATCAAGAAATTGAAGCGTTTGCGAAATGCCATTGCCCATAGGTCAGATAATGCGTGGGACAGTTTCATGTCGCTGGTAGGCGCCCCACCATTTTCGTTGCCCCCCGCGCAACGGCGAGGTCTTACACCGGGGCGGTTCCTGTATGCGCATCAATGGAATGGAACGAAAGTAATGCAAAACTCCCTCACCATATTGAGGGGCGCGGCCCGTACACTTGTTCCTTAAATATCCCGTTCGAGGAAACGATTCGCCAATCGGAAGCGCGCCCCTCAACTTCACGTTAAAACACTATGCCTCATTCGCCTGACATTACCGCCTATGTGGCGATAATGAAAGAGATAAAACGAAGAACAGCAGTTGTTCATGACCTGCTGAGTGAGCGGCTGACAGTCATGTACCCTGTTACGCAAGTTGAGACGATGGTGCTTCAAGTTCGAATGATCCTCGAACTAATTGCGCTCGCGTCATTAGCCGCCAATAAGACGATATTCGAGGAACAGGCTAAGAAGTTTGATAAACACTGGCACCCAGCAAAGATATTAAAAGATATTGAAGGGTTGAATCCTGGCTTCTTTCCACACCCGATAAAGGAGGCTGCATCACAGCAACCGGGAGTCGTTAATGCTCTTGTGGAGGTTAAGGAGGGATATCTAACGCGCAGGGAGTTGATAGAAACTCATGGAAGGTGCGGCGATATTCTGCATGCAAAAAATCCTTACGGAACGTCTGGTAACTACAAGCAGTTTCGCGACCAAGTATCCGTCTGGATCGGGCGAATCATTGCTCTTCTCAATACGCATCAAATCAGGCTTCTGAATCATCCGGAGTTCTATCTTATCGTACTATGATGTCGGTGATGTGGTACGAGGTTCAGGTGATTGTCGAAAAGTTAGATGGTCTCGCAAAGGAACAGGCAGAAGTGGCGGCGTTCGCGTGATCTACTACAACATGCTTGAGGATGAAACAATCTGGCTGTTGCCGATCTATGCGAAGAATGAGCATGAAAACATACCCGCTCATATATTGAAGGCTGTGAAAGAGGAAATTACATGTCCATGACTGCTAAAGAACTGCAAAAACGTGATGCGAAACGGGATCTTGGTGGCGAATTGTTGGAATCTGTTCGCCAAATGAAGTCCGGTCGCGCAGGAAAAGTCCACAAGGTGGCTGTATCCCCTGTTGTCTCTGCCCGCATGAAGTCTGGTTTGTCTCAATCCGCTTTTGCGAAATTTCTGGGCGTTTCTGTGCGCA
>JAJZEH010000062.1 GCA_021805725.1 Pseudomonadota bacterium
GAGGCCATCGGTCATGGTCTGGAGGGCGATTTCAACCGCAAGGGCACTTCGGCATTTGCCGGCCGCATCGGCGAGCGCGTTGCCGCAAAGGGTGTCACGGTGCTGGACGACGGCACCATTGCCAACCGGCGTGGTTCGCTGAACCGGGACGATGAGGGAAATCCCACCCGGTGCACCACACTGATTGAAGATGGCATCCTCAAAGGATATCTTCAGGACAGCCTCAACGCCCGCTTGATGGGCATGCCCCTGACGGGCAACGGTCGCCGCGAATCCTTTGCCCATATTCCACTGCCGCGCATGACCAACACCTACATGCTCTCAGGTGAGCGTAACCCGGAGGAAATCATAGCATCGGTGGACCATGGACTATTTGCGGTCAATTTTGGCGGCGGGCAGGTGGATATAACGAGCGGCAAATTCGTGTTTTCGGCAGCCGAAGCCTGGATGATCGAAAATGGCAAGCTTACTTACCCCGTCAAGGGGGCAACGCTTATCGGCAATGGTCCAGATGTGCTGACGCGAGTTTCCATGATCGGTAATGACATGGCGCTCGATCCTGGAGTGGGCGTTTGCGGCAAGGAAGGGCAGAGCGTTCCTGTGGGCGTGGGACAGCCCACCTTGCGAATCGATGGACTGACAGTGGGCGGCACGGCCTAGGGTCTGATAAAATACCCGGTTTTCTAATGACTGTGACGGCGTGAAAGACGGGAAACCCAGACCATGACGACTGTTTCGCCCAAAAAGATTGACGATGTTCGCGTTCGCGAAATCAAGGAATTGCTTCCCCCCGTGCATTTGTTGCGCGAGTTCCCCCTCTCTTCAGAAGCCACGCGAGTGGTTTATGAAACCCGTAGCCAGATCCATCGCATTCTCCACGGCGCCGATGATCGTCTCGTGGTCATCGTGGGCCCGTGCTCGATCCATGACACCAAGGCGGCCATCGAATACGCAAGTCGCCTCAAGGCGCTGAAGGAGCAATGGTCTGAAGAGCTGTTGATCGTCATGCGGGTGTATTTTGAAAAACCACGCACCACGGTGGGCTGGAAAGGCCTGATCAACGATCCTTACCTGGATGGCAGCTTCCGCATCAACGAAGGCCTGCGACTGGCGCGCGGCCTGCTGCTGGAAATCAACGGTATGGGCATGCCTGCTGGTACGGAATTTCTGGACCTCATCACGCCGCAATACTTTGCCGACCTCATCAGTTGGGGTGCCATCGGCGCACGCACCACGGAAAGCCAGGTCCACCGCGAACTGGCTTCCGGGCTGTCCTGTCCGGTGGGCTTTAAAAACGGCACCGACGGCAATCTGCGCATTGCAGTGGATGCCATTCGCGCGGCCCAGCAACCTCATCATTTCCTGTCTGTGACCAAGGCAGGTCATTCGGCCATTGTCGCTACCAACGGCAATGAAGACTGTCACGTCATCCTGCGCGGTGGAAAATCCACCAATTACGATGCGGCCAGCGTGGATGCAGCTGCCAAGGAGCTTTCAGCGGCAGGTCTTGCGGCGCGCGTTATGATCGATTTCAGCCATGCCAACAGCCTCAAGGATCCACAAAAGCAATTGCTGGTGGCACAGAACGTGGCAGACCAGCTGGTAGCAGGAGAGTCGCGCATCATGGGCGTGATGATCGAGAGCCACCTGAAGGGTGGGCGCCAGGACCTCGTGGCTGGACGCGATCTGGAATACGGCAAAAGCATTACGGATGCCTGCATTTCGTTTGACGATACAGTCGAGGTGATTGCCACACTGGGTGAAGCAGTGCGCCGCCGCCGTCTTGAAGCAACAGAGGCCTGATCATGGAACATCATTTTCACGTTCATGGGGCCCATGAACACGAAGTGGAGCACGCGGCCACTGGAGAGCATCAGGGTGATGGGCGCCACGGCATTGCCCTGGCCCAGCAGGTGGCCCTTTTTACCGCGCTTCTCGCCGCTGTGGGCGCTGTGGTGAGCTACCTGGGGGGGAACACCCAGAATGAAGCCCTGTTTCACAAAAACGAAGCGGTGCTGTACAAGGCGCACGCCAGCGATCAATGGAGCTTCTATCAGGCCAAAAGCACCAAGGGCCACATCATGAGCATTGCCGGCGAGCTCTCGCCCAGCAAGGAGCGCCGGGCCCAGTATGAAGCCGACGTGGCGCGCTATGAAAAGGAAAAAAAGGAAATCAAGGCCAAGGCCGAGGAGTTTGAAGAAAAATCCCGGCAGGAAAATGAATTGGCGGAAAAGGCCTTTCATCCCCACCACGCTCTAGCCCTGGCCATGACCTTCATTCAGATCGCCATTGCCCTGGCTTCCGTGACCGTCCTGACCAACCGGCGCTGGTTGATGATTCCTGCGGGTGTGGGCGCCTTGGCAGGGATTGCCACGGCAGTGCTGGCTTACTTATAGCCAGGTTGCCACAGAACATCGGGGACGCCTGCCTCACGATTGAGCTTGCGTGCCAGCACAAATAACAGGTCGGACAGGCGGTTGAGGTAATGCAGGGCGGTCTGTGCCAGCGCTTGTTCGGCGTGTAGGGTCACCAACCGTCGTTCGGCGCGCCGACACACTGTACGGGCCATGTGGCACAATGCGGCAGCTCTCGAACCTCCGGGAAGGATAAAATCCTTAAGCGGGGGAAGGTCCTTGTTGAACCGGTCAATTTCTGCCTCCAGTTCACCCACGCGCGCTTCAGGGATGACGCGGTGCCCCGGGATGCACAGCTCGGCGCCAAGATCGAACAGGTCATGCTGTATTCGCGTCAGCAAGCGGTGGATAGTCGGTGGCAGATTTTCGGTGCAAAGCAGGCCGATAACGCTGTTGAGTTCATCCACATCACCCATGCTTTCGATGCGTCCGTGGTTTTTTGAGACGCGCGTGCCGTCCCCAAGCCCCGTACTGCCGTCATCGCCGGTACGGGTGTAGATGCGAGTCAGTCGGTGGCCCATTTTTGTCAGCTTTCGGAATCGTTGTGGATGCGGTGGCAGGGTCGTTATAATGCCCGTTTGCTTCTGGATACTGCAACCCTTTTGACGGGTGCTTCCTTATGAAAACAGTTTTTCTAGAATTTGAGCAACCGATTGGCGAAC
>JAJZEH010000069.1 GCA_021805725.1 Pseudomonadota bacterium
TCCCAGCCATACCCATTGCCCACCCAGGATTACCGTGGCAGCTGCAGTCTTGGCGCGACCTTGTTCAGGGGTCATGAGCAGGGAATAGAGGAGTTGCTGAAACAAGCTGATATTGCCATGTACCAGGCCAAGAAGGCAGGGCGAAACACCCTGCGATTCTTTGATCCGCAGATGCAGCAAAACGTGAGCGCCAGGGCTGCGCTTGAAGACGAATTGCACCAGGCGATCGGAAACCGGCAATTCCGTTTGTTTTACCAGATCCAGACGGATGCCTTGGGTCATCCCACGGGTGCTGAAGCCTTGATACGCTGGCTTCACCCCGTGATGGGCATCATCGCACCAGAACAGTTCATCCCCCTGGCGGAAGAGTCCGGCTTGATACTGGCCATCGGAGAGTGGGTGCTGGAAGCCGCCTGTCGCCAGTTACGATTATGGCAGGCTCAGGAGAGCACCCGGGATTTTGTGCTGTCCGTCAACATCAGCGCCAGACAATTTCATCAGGAAGGGTTTTCCCGGCAGGTGCAGGCCTGTGTCAAAAATCATGGGGTCAATCCCCACCAGCTCAAGTTTGAGCTGACGGAAAGCACGCTGCTGGATAACATCGAAGACACGATCATCACAATGAACGCCTTGAGGCATACCGGCGTGCGGCTGTCCCTGGATGACTTTGGCACGGGATACTCCTCGTTGCAGTATCTCAAGCGCTTGCCATTGAGCCAGCTCAAGATCGATCAGTCTTTCGTTCGTGACATCACCGAGGACAGTAGTGACAAGGCCATCGTGCGCACCATCATTGCCATGGCGCAGAGTCTTAACCTGGAAGTCATCGCAGAAGGGGTGGAAACTGAAGCCCAACGGCAGTTTTTGTTCAGTGCGGGATGCCGGCATTACCAGGGCTATCTATTCGGCAAGCCCCTGCCGATCGAGCAGTTTGAAGCACTGCTCAAGCGCTCAAAACCGGCATCCTGACCAGATATGTTTCATGTTTCTGGCTACTGCTTTACGCCAGGTCTGGATCGCAGTAGGATGACAGCGTGAGGATCGTGTCCATAGAGGGGGCGTCATGTCGACGAGTGCCATTAGTACCGTGAGCAGTGCGCTGCAAATGCAGCAAGACCAGCAAGCGCAACAGGCCCTGCAACAGGCCCGTCAGCAGGCCCGCCAGACCCAACAGGATCAGCAGGCCCATCAGGCTCAACAGACCCAACAGGCTCAGCAGGATCAACAAGCCCAGCAGAGCCAACAGCCCCACCAGACCCAGCCAGGCCAATCCCTAGGTTCCAACATCAATATCCTGGCCTGATCAGGGCGTTTGGCGTTGGCCTGAAAAAGGATTATATTTCTACCACCTCGAAGTCACGGACGGCAATCCTGAATCGTGGCCGGGGGGGGACGGCTTCGCCGAGGAGGCTGTGTTGAACAACAGAAATCAAGCCAAGATGAACTGAAATATCGTGATCGGCGTAGCCATAATCACTCTTCATCAAGGAGAATTTCTATGGGAACGATGGCATGGGTGGAATTGATCTCGATTTGGGGGTTGGCGGTATTGATCACCATCATGGATAACGCCATGTGGCGCAGATAATACGATCCACTCGAACAAACGCTGTTGTAAAGCCTGTATAAGCCCCGCATCAAGCGGGGCTTTTTTATGGCCTGTGTATAATCCGCTCCATGCCTTCAACCCCCCTGACTCCTGACTACGCTGCGCTGACTCCGGATTGCGTTCTGAATGCGCTTGAGAGTGTGGGTTTTCAGGGTGACGGCCGGTTGTTGGCGCTCAATAGTTATGAAAACCGTGTATATCAAGTGGGCATGGAAGCGGGGCCTGCGCTGGTGGCCAAGTTTTATCGCCCTGGCCGCTGGTCAGACGCGGCCATTCTTGAAGAACACGCTTTCCTCCAGGAACTGGCCGAACGCGAAATTCCCGTAGTTCCCGCACTGGTGCGGGGTAGCACAACATTGCATGCCTTCGGGGGGTTTCGTTTTTCCGTCTCGCAAAAACAGGGCGGCCGGGCACCAGAGCTTGAGGATCGCCAAACGCTCGAGTGGATGGGGCGCTTTCTGGGGCGCATCCATGCCATCGGTGCGCTTCAGCCATTCAAGCATCGTCCCGAACTCAACATCGAGACCTTCGGTGAGATGCCCCGGGACTATCTTTTGGCACATGCCTTCATTCCGGATGATTTGCTGCCTGCCTACGACAGTGTGATCAATCAGGCGCTGGACGGCGTCCGGCATTGTTTTGCGCGTGCGGGCAAACCGGGAGCCCTGCGTCTGCATGGAGACTGCCATCCGGGTAACGTGCTGTGGACGGAAGCGGGCCCGCATTTCGTAGATTTTGACGATAGCCGCATGGGGCCTGCAGTTCAGGACTTGTGGATGCTGCTTTCAGGCGAGCGTGCCGACATGGTCCGGCAGATGGGCGACGTGCTGACAGGCTACGATGACTTTTACGATTTTGACGAACGCGAACTGCATCTGATCGAAGCGTTACGCACACTACGCCTCATTCATTATGCCGCATGGCTGGCGCAACGTTGGGACGACCCCGCCTTCAAGCTGGCCTTTCCGTGGTTCAACACGCAGCGGTATTGGCAGGACCGAATTCTTGAGCTGCGCGAGCAGGTTGCCCTGATGGATGAGCCGCCGCTCTGGTCGGCGTGATGCAAGCCCCTTGACCTTGAAAAACATTGGGGTGAGGATGGAGGCATAGGTGCAACATTCATCGGAGAACAGGCATCATGCAATTACCCCTGCAAGTCACCATTCAAAACATCGATCAATCTGAAGCCCTGGAAACACGCATTCGCGCCAAGGCTGAGAAACTCAACGAATTTTTCAACCACATTTCGTCATGCCGCGTCGTGGTTGAACTCCAGGACGCGCATCGTCATCAGGGGAAGCAATTTACGGTGCGTATCGACATCAAGGTACCTGGCAACGAGATCGTGGTGGATCGTGCCCATAGCGAAGACGTTTATGTGGCGTTAAGAGACGCCTTTGATGCAGCGAAGCGCCAGCTGGAAGAGTATGCGCGCAAGTTGCGCGGCGACGTCAAGACACAC
>JAJZEH010000018.1 GCA_021805725.1 Pseudomonadota bacterium
CCAGGACGTTGATAGGTCGGGTGTGGAAGCGCAGTAATGCGTTAAGCTAACCGATACTAATTGGCCGTGAGGCTTGATCCTATAATCGCAGGCATCTGCCTGCAGGCTCATGAAACGATCTAACCCCAAAAGAAACAAAAAACTTTACTTCTTCCAGTAGTGCCAACCGACAACCCTTTGTTTGGCGGCCATAGCGTCCTGGACCCACCCCTTCCCATCTCGAACAGGGCCGTGAAACGGGATTGCGCCGATGATAGTGTGGATTACCCATGCGAAAGTAGGTCACCGCCAGACTCCCCATTCGCCTGAACAGGCTAACAAAAAGCCCCGCTGTTATCTCAGCGGGGCTTTTTGCGTTTGTAAGGCGTTATAGTGGCTTAAGCGGAGCTGGTAGTGACGTTCGTCCAGCATGGTAATTTTCACATGACCGCCGACGGGCAGGGTGATTTTGTCGCGCACATGCCCGAAGGGCAAGTTTTGCAGCACGGGTGTGTGAACCCATCCCTTGAGGAAATCAATGACGCTTTTGAGGGTGTAGGAGGCGGCCGACGCAGAGGTAGGTTCACACCTGTTGAATTGGCCTAAAAGTATCGCGCGTTGCTTCTGCAAGATTCCGGCATGCAGCAGTTGCAGCAGCATGCGTTCAATCTTGTAGGGCTCTTCGTTGACTTCCTCCAAAAACAGGATGCCATCTTCAAGGTAAGGCATGTATGGTGTGCCCGCCAGATGCGTCACGAGGGAGAGGTTGCCGCCCCAGAGGGTGCCTTCAATACCCGAGTCCACTTGGGATCGCAGCAGACGTCCGGCTTCACCATCAGAAGCCGAAAACGGCATTTTGATGGATGGCGTGTCGTGGGTCTCTGATTGCAGCATCTGATCAAAATGTATGGCATGCAACGCGCTACGCTGGTAGTGCCCAAAGTCGGGGCAGGCCATGGGGCCGGCAAAACTGACCATGCCGGTTTGTGCCAGCAGCGCCAAATGCAAGGCCGTCAAGTCACTAAAGCCCACGATGACTTTCCCTGACCGGGCAATCGCCTCGAAATCCAGCCCGGGCAAGAGGCGCGTGATGCCATAGCCGCCTCGTGCTGCCATGATCATGTCAACTTCGGGGTTCTGGACAAGTGCGTTGAAATCATTCAGGCGGTCAAAGTCGGTTCCTGCAAAATACTCCCAGCGGTCGTTGGCGTGCGGCGCCACCACGACGCGATAACCTTGTTCGGTAAGGTACAGGGTTGCAATCTCCAGCGAACCGGGTTCGGTAATGAAGCCGGAAGGGGCGCAGATGCCAATCGTGGCGCCGGGTTGAAGACGGCGGGGCAGGGGCGTTGTCGTACTCATGGGCGATGTTGGGCGTCTACAACGGTCAGCGCAGTCATGTTGACGATGCGACGCACTGTGGCAGTGGGCGTCAGGATATGTGCTGGCGCATTGACTCCAAGAAGAATGGGGCCCACCGTCACGTTGTCTCCAATGACGCGAACCAGGTTGTAGGCAATGTTGGCCGCATCCAGCGTGGGCATGATCAGAAGGTTGGCGCGTCCCGTAAGGCGCGATCCGGGCATGACGCGCTGGCGAATTTCGTCAGAAATGGCGGCGTCGGCGTGCATTTCACCGTCAATTTCCAGCTTGGGCAAGCGCTGCTGGATCAACTCCAGGGATTTGCGCATCTTGAGCGAAGACGTTGAGTTCGAACTCCCAAACGAGGAGTGCGACAGCAGGGCCACTCGCGGCACAATTCCAAAGCGCTGCACCTCTTCTGCTGCCATGGTCACGATGTCGGCCATCTGTTCTGCAGTGGGGTCGGTATTGACATAGGTATCACAGATGAAAAAAGTGCCCTTGGGATTGAGCAGTACATTCATCGCAGCCGGGGTGGAGGTGCCAGGTTTGAGCCCCAGGACATTTTTTACATAATGCAGATGCGCTGCGTAGCGTCCAATGCAACCGCAGATCATGCCATCCGCCTCGCCGCGTTTGACCATGAGGGCTGAAGTGAGCGTGGGTTCGCGGTAGACCTCGTGTTTTGCCAGTTGCGGGGTCACGCCGTGACGTTCCATGATCTGGTGGTAGAGCTGCCAGTATTCGCGATAGCGGGGGTCTGAGTTGACGTTGACCATTTCAAATTCATGGTCCGGTCGGATGCGCAGCCCCAATCGTTTTATCCGCATCATGATTACATCAGGGCGACCGATCAGGATGGGTTGGGCAAGGCGCTCGTCGCAGACCGTTTGTACAGCCTGCAGTACGCGCTCGTCTTCACCTTCTGAGTAAACAACGCGACGCGGCGAAGCTTTGGCCCGGGCAAATACCGGACGCATGACGAGCCCGGAGTGATAGACGAATTGATTCAGGCGATCGCGGTAAGCCCCCATGTCGTTGATGGGATGCGTGGCCACACCGCTATCCATGGCAGCTTGCGCCACGGCTGAAGCGATCTTGACGATGAGTCGCGGATCGAAAGGTTTCGGGATCAGATAATCAGCCCCAAATGCCATGGGTTGGCTGCCATAAGCTTCAGTGACGATATCGGACTGTTCAGCCCTGGACAGCTCGGCAATTGCGTGCACGGCGGCAATTTTCATGGGCTCGTTGATGGTCGTGGCACCAACGTCCAGCGCACCGCGGAAAATGAAAGGGAAACACAGGACATTATTGACCTGATTCGGGTAATCCGAACGGCCGGTGGCGATGATGGCATCGTTGCGTACGGCGCGTACAAGCTCCGGCAGGATTTCTGGTTCCGGGTTGGCAAGTGCCAGGATCAGCGGTTTATCCGCCATGGCGCGCACCATCTCCTGTTTGAGTACGCCTCCTGCCGAGAGGCCCAAAAAAACGTCTGCCTCCGGAATGACTTCGGCCAGGGTGCGCGCGGAAGTGTCCTGGCAATAACGTGCCTTGTTGGGGTCCATCAGTTCCTTGCGGCCGGTGTAGACCACGCCGACAAGATCCGTGACGAAGATGTGTTCGCGCGGCATGCCAAGTGCCACCAGCATGTCCAGGCACGACAGGGCGGCGGCACCGGCGCCCG
>JAJZEH010000102.1 GCA_021805725.1 Pseudomonadota bacterium
TGAGGCCCACGGATTGGCCGAAAGTGATGGCGCTGCGACGCAGATCCACCGCCACGTCGAACACTTCGCCGGCCACCACGCGGACCAGCTTGCCCTGCGGCTGACCGATCTGGTAATGCAGTCCACGCAGCACGCCGCGCACGGAGCGCGAGTGGTTGTCCTGCACGAAGCGCGCCGGTACGCCGGTGGCCTCCCAGAACTGGCGCTCGTTGTAACTCTCGAAAAAGAAACCGCGTTCGTCGCCAAAAACGCGCGGCTCGATGATCAGGACTTCGGGAATGGCGGTGGGAATGACCTTCATGAAAATGCCTTACCGTGGGATGGGAGGGAGTTCAGCGAGGCAGCGCGCGAGGGCATCCTGCCAGTCGGGCAGGGTGACATGCAGGCATTGTGCCAGCCGGTCGTTGCAGAGGCGGCTGTTGGCAGGGCGGCGCACCGGGCTGGGGTAGGCGCTAGCTGGAATGGGGTTGAGCCGGGCGCGGCACTCGGGCCGCTGGGCAAAAATGGCCTGGGCAAACGCAAACCAGGTGGTGGCCCCGCCATTGGTCATGTGGTAGACGCCTTGGTGCCTGCGGATGAAATCGGCAACATCTTCGCTGTTGCGGGCTTGCTGCACCAGCGTGGCGGTGGCCTCGGCAATGGAGCGGGCCCAGGTGGGCGCCCCCCACTGGTCGTTGACCACGTTGAGGGACTCGCGCTCCTGCCCCAGGCGCAGCATGGTCTTGAGAAAGTTGGCGCCAGCAAGACCGTACACCCAGCTGGTCCTGAAGATCCAGGCAGGCGTGCCGCTGGCCAGGACGGTTTGTTCTCCCATCCATTTGCTGCGGCCATAAACGCCCAAGGGGTGCGGTGGGTCGGTTTCCACATAGGGCCCGGCATGGCTGCCATCAAACACATAATCGGTGGAATAGTGGATCAGGGCCGCCCCCAGGCGTCCGGCCTCTTCGGCCAGCACGCCCGGCGCCACACCGTTGATGGCTTGTGCCAGTTCGGGTTCGGTTTCGGCACGGTCCACGGCGGTATAGGCCGCCGCATTGACGATGAGCTGTGGGCGATGCCGTTGCACGGCGGCACGGATGGCGTCGGCGTCGGCAAGGTCGAGGGCGTCGCGCCCCAGGGCAGTGAGCGTGCCCAGCGGTTCCAGCAGGGGCCGCAGCGCGGTCCCCACTTGCCCCTGGGGGCCGGTGAGTAGAATGTTCATTCCCGCATTATCCCTGAAGCGCCCGCGCTGTTGCGCTGGGATAAGGAAAATTTGTAGTAGAATTGGCCCTTTATGTGCAGGGAATCGGTCATGTTGCAAGGCAGTCTGGTCGCGATCGTCACCCCCATGCTGGAAGATGGCAGCCTGGATTTTCCACGCCTGAAGGCGCTGGTGGACTGGCATGTGGCCTCGGGCACGGCCGCCATCGCCATTGTGGGCACCACGGGTGAATCCCCCACGGTCAACGTGCAGGAACATGAGGCCCTGATCAAGGCCGCCGTGGAGTATTGCGCTGGCCGCATTCCGGTGATCGCCGGTACCGGGGCCAACTCCACCGCCGAAGCCATCGAACTGGCCCGGTTTGCCCAGAGCGTGGGCGCCGACTACAGCCTGTCGGTGGTGCCCTACTACAACAAGCCCACCCAGGAAGGGCTGTACCTGCACTTCAAGACCATCGCCGAAGCGGTGGATCTGCCCATGATCCTCTACAACGTGCCCGGGCGCACGATGGCGGATCTGTCCAATGATACCGCCTTGCGTCTTGCCGCCATTCCCAATATCGTCGGCATCAAGGATGCGACGGCCGACCTGTATCGCGCCACTGACCTGTTTCGCCGGGCTCCGGCGGGTTTTGCCTGCTATACCGGCGACGACGGCACGGCCGCATCCTTTATGCTTATGGGGGGGCAGGGCGTCATCTCGGTGACAGCCAATGTGGCCCCCGTGGCCATGGCGCAGTTATGCCGCGCGGCGCTGGCTGGGGACGTGGCTGCCACGCGCGCTGTCAATGACACGCTGCTGGGATTGCACCGCGACCTCTTCGTCGAGGCCAATCCCATTCCGGTGAAATGGGCTCTTGCAGAAATGGGCAGGATGGGTGGCGCGTTGCGTCTGCCGCTCACGCCGCTGTCGCCCCAGCATCATGAAACAGTCCGCCGCGCCCTGCGCCAGGCGGGCATTGCATAACCCTCACGAGGAACGGGATGAGCGCTTATAACCAGTGGACCAAAGGATGTGGTCTGGGATTGATCACCTTGTCCTTGTTGGCCGGGTGTACCACGCAAACCAATCTGCTGCAGTCCAAAAAGATCGATTACAAGGCCAAGGCCGAGACCGAGCAGCCGCTGGAGGTGCCTCCCGATCTGACCCCCGTCCAGACGGACGAGCGCTTTGCCATTCCCGATCGTGACAAGAACAAGGGCACGACCTACTCACAGTATTCCAAGGAGCAGGGCACCACCACGGTTGTGGCGGGTGCAAGCGGCGTGCTGCCCAAGCTCGCCGACGGGGTGCACATCGAGCATGACGGCGCGCAGCGCTGGCTGGTGGTGAAGGCCACACCTGAGCAGGTCTGGCCCATCCTGAAGGAGTTCTGGATCAGCAACGGTTTTGAACTGAAAGTGGATGACCCGCAAATCGGCTTGATGGAAACCGATTGGACGGCAAATCGTACCAGCGTACCGCAGGATTTCCTCAAACGCATGCTCAGCACCGTGGTGGACAACCTGTTCTCCAGCCCGCTGCGTGACAAGTTCCGCACGCGGGTGGAACGGGGTACGGTGAGCGGCACCACGGAAATTTTCATCACCCACCGCGGCATGGAAGAAATGGTCAGCAAGGATTACACCGGAACCAGTTGGCAGATGCGTCCGGAAGATCCCGAAATGGAAAACGAGTATCTCAAAAAACTGGCACTGCGTTTTGGCACGACGCCCGAGCAGGCCAGCGCGCTGGTGGCGGGCACTGGTGCCCCTGCAGCCCCGGGTGCTGCTGCAG
>JAJZEH010000120.1 GCA_021805725.1 Pseudomonadota bacterium
TGCTTAGCAGGACCGACCTTCACCTCAAAACCATCGAAAGCCTCAAATCCAGAAAAGTCGGCGTGACCCGCGGCGGCATCCAGGAAGTCTTGCTGGTGGCTGAACTCGCCCAGCATAAAATGACCTGGTCCGATCAGCCCGGCAAGGATGTTCAGCTGATCTACCTGGCCTACCCCGACCTCAACCAGGCCCTGATGCAAAAGAACGTCGATGCCATCATGCAAAGCGAGCCCTATTCTTCCCAGGCGCTGGCTCAGGGCTGGGGTACAGAGATGATGAAACCCTACGATACGCCCATTGGCGAACCCATCCGCACGCTGGTCATGACGGAGAAGTTTTATGCCAACAAGCCCCTGGCGCAAAAGTTCATGCAATGCTTCGTGCTCGCAACCAAGACCTTCATCGACCACCCGCAGCTGGCCGAGAAATATGTGCGCGATGCCATTTTCAAACACCAGCTTTCGAGAGAGGAATTTCAGGCCGCCATGGCCAATTCGCCCTATTCCTACAACATTACGCCAGAACATATCCAGCGTACTGCAGACACCATGTTCAAATATGGCATCGGCAAGATGTCGGCCCCGCCTGTGGCGCGTGACTTCGTTAAAACCGACCTGCTGGAAGCCGCGAAGAATACCTTGGGCATCAAACCATGACGGAAGGTTCGCAACGCTTCAAGGGGGTTCTGCTGATACTGGCAATACTGGGATTGTGGGAGACTGTGGGCCTGTTGGGTTGGGTCAATGCCAAAGTGCTTCCACCCCCTCACGCCGTGGCCATCAAATGGTGGGAATACCTCGCACCGCAACAGCCTTACGATCCCGATTCGGGTAGTCGTCTAACCTGGTTGCTATCCGGAGAGTTGATTCAGGACGCCATGGGCAGCCTGTATCGGGTTCTGGCGGGATTTATTATGGGCACCTTGCTGGCACTGCCTATGGGCCTGCTGATGGGTGCAAGCCGCCAAATCCACCAGTTGTGCAACCCGCTCCTGCAAATCCTGCGCCCCATCCCGCCAATTGCCTATATTCCCCTGTCCATCCTGTGGTTTGGCCTGGGTAATCCGCCCGCCATCTTTTTGATTGCCATCGGCGCGTTTTTTCCCGTCCTGATGAACACCATCGCAGGCGTGCAGGCAGTGGACGGTATTTTTCTGCGCGCTGCACGAAATCTGGGTGCATCGCGCAGTACCATTTTTCTGCGTGTGATTTTGCCGGCTTCAACGCCCTACATCCTGACCGGGATGCGCATTGGCATTGGCACGGCCTTCATCGTGGTCATCGTGGCCGAGATGATTGCCGTTAATAATGGCCTGGGGTTTCGCATTCTTGAAGCCCGCGAATATTTCTGGTCCGACAAAATCATTGCCGGCATGTTGACCATCGGCCTCATCGGCCTGGCCATTGATCAGGCCATGAGCCTGCTCAACAACCACCTGTTGCGGTGGCACCGCGGCCTGGAGCACTGAACCCATGGATTCGAGCATCGTCATCTCGGGCGTCAACAAGACTTTCCCGACTCCCCATGGTGTTGTGGTGGCCCTGCAGGACATCAACCTTGAGATCAGGAAAGGCGAATTTGTCTGCCTGCTGGGACCCTCGGGGTGCGGCAAATCCACGCTGCTCAATGCCGTTGCGGGTTTCTCCCTGCCCAGCCAGGGCTTGATCAAGGTCAACGGCCAGGCAGTCACCCAGCCAGGGCCGGACCGTGGCATGGTCTTCCAGGAATATGCGCTTTTTCCCTGGATGACCGTGGCACAGAACGTGGGATTTGGTCTTGTGATCAAGAAACTGCCCAAAGCCGACATCCGCAACAGGGTCGATGCGTTGTTGAAACTGTTGAAACTTTCCGAGTTTTCCGAACGCTTCCCCAGGGACCTTTCCGGGGGCATGCGTCAGCGCGTGGCCATTGCCCGGATTCTCGCACTGGATTCACCCATCCTGTTAATGGACGAACCCTTCGGCGCGCTCGATGCGCTCACACGCCGCTCCTTGCAGGACGAGCTTCTGCGCATCTGGTCTGAATTGGGCAAGACGGTGCTGTTCGTAACCCATAGCATCGAAGAGTCCATTTTCCTCGCAGACCGCATCGTGGTCATGACGTATCGCCCAGGCACGATTAAACAGGACATTCGCGTCACCCTGCCTCGACCACGCGATTCGGCCTCTCCCGAGTTCAATAAGCTCAAGCGCGACCTGTCCGAACTCGTTTCTTCCGAGCAGGCGCGCCATGAAGATGCTGAACGACGCGCCCTGACCACGGACTGAACCATGAACGCCACCTGGAAACCGCTGATCCTGACCGTTGCCCCCAACGGTGCCTTCAAAACCCATCAGGATCATCCACAAGTGCCCTTGAGTGCCAAAGAACTGGCCGAGACGGCAAAATCCTGCCTCAGGGCTGAAGCCAGCATGATCCACCTGCACGTGCGCGATGCCGCTGGCCGCCATCTTCTGGATGCAACGGCATACCGGGATGCAACGGCGGCCATCCGCAAGGCAGTGGGAGATGAACTCGTTATCCAGATTACCTCGGAAGCTGCCCGCATCTACTCACCCGAAGTGCAAATGGCAGTGATACGGGAAGTGCGCCCCGAGGCGGTTTCTGTAGCCATTCGCGAACTCATTCCAGATGAGGCATCAGAAGTGCTGGCCGCACCATTCTTTGAATGGTTGCACCAGGAAGGCATCATGGCGCAGATCATCCTGTACTCGGCTGATGAACTGGCGCGCTATCAGGCGTTGCGCCAGCGCGGGGTATTGCCTCCATCACGCGATTTTTTGTTGTTTGTGCTGGGCCGCTACAGTAACGGACAGCAAAGCGACCCGCGCGACCTGCTGCCTTTCCTGCAGACGCTCGCCGTACCATCACCCTGGGCCGTTTGTGCGTTCGGTTCAATGGAAAGTGCCTGTCTTACGGCCGCCGCGGCGCTGTCGGGGCATGTGCGCACGGGGTTTGAAAACAACCTGCAACTGCC
>JAJZEH010000099.1 GCA_021805725.1 Pseudomonadota bacterium
AAGGCCTCCCATTCGCGTCGGTCCCCCCGCTCCAGGAGTTGCAAGTATTCGGCAAAGGAGCGGATGCCGGTGGCACGAAGACGCCGCGAAAGCCGCCCGTACACAAGGTCGAGCTTGCTGTCGCCCAGAGAAATGCCCGCATGCTTGCGAATCAGGTCGCAAATGCGCGTGAAATCCTGGACCGTAAATTGAAACTCCCGTCCAGGGGTGGTTTGTCCTTCAGTAGGGTTTGCCATGAAGTGAGATATTGAGGCATCGGAGAAATAAATCAAAAAAAATTAAAAATAATCCTAAAGTTTTCCGGATCGATGCCGATACATTACTCATACGCATGCGGTTGTCTGAAACAACTTCATGAAAAAATTAGACTTTTAGCAATTTTTCGGTTTTGGCGCAACCGAAAAATTGGTATTGGTCGCCCCTATTGTAGGAAATATTCCTACAACAGAATCGGAAGAAATCCGATTCTGTTTCCCTTTTGCACCCTGCACAATAGAACCCACGGAGCCACTTTGTTCCTGTCAAAGCCGGGGGGGATGATTCATGAACGCCGTTCAGTTACACGAAGAAATCAAGGAAACCAACCTGTCGTACCTGCTGCTGGCCCAGAACATGATCAAGCAGGATTCGGCGTCGGCCCTGTTCAGACTGGGGATCAGCGCTGAAGTTGCCGATCTGATTGCTGCCTTGAGCCCCGCCCAGTTGATCAAGATGGCCGCGTCCAACATGCTGGTTTGCCGATTCCGGTTCGATGAAAACCTGCTTTTCAACATGATCACGGACTACAGCAAGGACCGCTTGATGGCACAGCCTCACGCAGCCATTCTGGTGGCTGGTCAGGCCGTGGAACAACTGGGCGCTTGAATATCCCAATCCTGGCCCATGGTAGCCCCAGTGCGCAATAAAAGCGTCATTGCCGAAGCACGGCAAATCCATTTTGCCGTGGAAATGATCGAACTGGGCGCCCGTCTGCAGCTGCTGCAGGAAGAAACCTCTCTCAGTCGCGAGCGGCTGCTCAAGCTCTACAAGGAAGTCACTGGGCGCTCCCCTTCAAAAGGCATGCTGCCGTACTCCACGGACTGGTTCATCAGCTGGCAGCCCAACATCCACTCGTCGCTTTTCATGGGGATTTATCAGTTTCTGGCAAAAAATGCCGCCCTGTTCGGGCTGGAGCTGCTCATCAAAAGCTATCGCCTGTATCTGGAACAAATCAGCGTCAGCGGTGAAGAACCCATCCTCAGCATCACCCGCGCCTGGTTTCTCATCCGGTTTCTGGATGCCCACATGCTGCAACTGACCGCCTGCACGGCTTGCAGTGGTCAGTTTGTCGTCCATACCAACGAGCTGTACGAAGACTATGTCTGCGGCGTCTGCCGTCCTCCCTCACGCGCCGGAAAAACGCGCAAATCGGCATCACTATCCGATACACTTCCCGCAGAACCCTGCAAAGTCTCTTAAAGTTTCCCGAAAATTTGCCGTTACCACACCCGAAGGCGTGATTTACGCCTTGGTTTGCGTTATCAGCCTTCGGAGCCTTCGTCATGTTTGTCTTGGTCGGATATTTGGTAGTCGCCGCTGCGGTCTTTGGTGGATTCGCACTGGCTGGGGGCCACCTCGCAGCGCTGCTTCAACCTGTGGAACTGTTGATGATCGGTGGTGGGGCAGCGGGTGCCTTTTTTGTGGGAAATTCACCCAAGGCCGTCAAAGCCACGCTCAAGGCCTTTCCCTCTGTCTTCAAAGGGTCCAAATACAGCAAGACCGTTTACATGGAACTGATGGCCCTGTTGTATGAGTTGCTGGGGAAAATGCGCAAGGAAGGGTTGATGTCCATTGAGGGCGATGTGGAAAGGCCCGCTGAAAGCCCCTTGTTCTCCAAATACCCAAAAATCACTGCTGATCATCATGTCATTGAATTCATGACCGATTACTTACGCATCATGGTCAGCGGCAACCTCAATGCCATGGAAATTGAAAACCTGATGGATGTGGAAATAGAAACCCATCATCACGAAATCCTGATTCCGGCCCACGTCATTGCCAAAATTGGCGATGGCCTGCCTGCCTTCGGGATCGTGGCCGCCGTCATGGGCGTGGTGCACACCATGGAATCCGTAGGCGCCCCTCCTGCCGAGTTGGGGCTCATGATTGCCCATGCCCTCGTCGGCACCTTTCTTGGCATCCTGCTGGCGTACGGCTTCATCGGCCCACTGGGAACCCTACTGGAACAAAAGGCTGAAGAATCCTCCAAGATGTTCCAGACCATCAAGGTCACCTTGTTGGCCAGTTTGAATGGCTACGCGCCTGCCATGGCCGTTGAATTTGGACGCAAGGCCCTCAATTCCACCGAGCGCCCCGGTTTCAGTGAACTGGAAGAGCATGTCAAGCAAAAACGCTGAACACCGCCTGAAAGAGTACAGCCATGTCCAATGACGACAAACGTCCCATCGTCATCAAGCGCATCAAAAAAGTGGTGGGGGCGCACCACGGCGGCGCCTGGAAAATCGCCTATGCCGATTTCGTGACGGCCATGATGGCGTTTTTCCTGCTGATGTGGCTGCTGGGTTCCACCACCAAGGGTGATCTGCAGGGAATCGAGGACTATTTCAAGACACCCCTGAAAGTGGTGCTGGAAGGCGGTTCGGGCAGCGGCGACAGCTCGAGCGTCATCAAGGGGGGCGGCAAGGATTTGACGCGTAGCGAAGGCCAGGTCAAGCGCGGTGACCTGCCCACCGAAAAGCGCATCATCAATCTCAAGGCAGCCCAGGAAGAGTTTCAGCGTCTGGAGCGCGAAAAGGAGCTGAACAAGCTCAAAGCCCTCAAGGCTAACATCGAAAAGGCCGTGGACTCCAACGACAAGCTGAAGAAATTCAAGAACCAGATCCTGCTCGACATTACCAGCGAGGGTCTGCGCATCCAGATCGTCGATGAAAAAAACCGCCCCATGTTTCGACTGGGCAGCTCCCAGCTGGAACCTTATACCAAGGATATCCTGCGTGAAATCGGCGACATGCTCAACGAGGTTCCCAACCGGATCAGCCTGTCCGGACATACCGACGCCCACCTCTACGCTGCGGACAAAAACGGTTATAACAACTGGGATCTTTCTGCGGATCGTGCCAACGCATCGCGCCGGGAATTGATTGCGGGCGGGATGGACCCCAACAAGATTGCCAGGGTCGTAGGCCTTTCCTCAGCCGTGCTGCTCAATCCCAAAGACCCGCTTGACCCCATCAACCGCCGCATCAGTATCATCGTCATGAACAAAAAGGCGGAGGAATCTGCCCAGCACGATGGGGGCGTACTCGAGGTGGATACGCATAATACAGACGAATCTGGCAGCAGCACCCCGTCCGCAGGACAGGCCACTGCGATGGCCCCACCCACCACACCGCCCCCCGATCATTAAAGTTTCCGTCGGATCAGCCGAAACAACATTACAGCAGCGCTTATGTTCGCCCCGGCACAGGGGCCGGGCGAGAGGACCAGGAGAAGGTGGGAATGACAAATTGGTGGGATGGGTTATCGCTCAAAAACAAGCTGCAGATCCCGATCCAGCTGATCATCTTCGTCATCCTCATCATCGCGCAACGCCTGATATTCAACGAATTTGAACAGCGCACCCTGGACGAATCCCGTCAAAAGGCCATCGTCTCTGCAGATGGGGTCATCAATGGCCTCAATATCATGATGGAAACCGGGGTAATCAGCGACAAGGAAAACCGCAAGCTGTTCATCACCAAAATGGGCGCATCGTCCAACGTCAACGAACTGCGCGTCATCCGCAACAAGCAGGTTTCAGATCAATATGGCCCCGGTATGCCCGAGGAAGAGGCGCGAGATGCGATGGATCATGCCGCGCTGGATACCGCCAAGGTCCAGACCGTGCTTCAGGGCACTGGAGACAAAATGACCTTGCGCGTGGTGGTGCCCTTCATCGTCTCCACCAATTTTCGTGGCACCAACTGCCTGCTTTGTCACGTGGTCAAAGAGGGGAGCGTCAATGGTGCCGCCAGCATCACGTTAGATCTCCAGAAGGAGTACGATCTGATCCGCAAAGGCAGCATCCTGCTCTGGGGCGCCCAGATTGCCATGCAGGTCATTCTGTATTTCATCATTGGCTGGAGCATTTCCCGCATCACGCGACCCACCCGTGAATTGCAACAAACCATGCATACCATGCTGGCTGACGGCGATCTCACCCGTCGGGCTCCGGTGCGCAGCAATGATGAAATCGGCCAAACGGCCCGGGCCTTCAATTCGTTCGTGGAAGGGTTTCAGCGCATCACCACCCAACTGCAGGGTTATTCCGACCGGGTTTCTGCCTCGGCGCGGGCGCTTTCTGAAAATACGAATGCGGTGGAAGTCAGCACCAACCGGCAAAGCCAGGAAGCTGCGAATGCTTCGAGGCTTGTGGAAAGCATGAGCCAGAGCATCGCCTCAGTGGCTGAAAACGCTCTCGATGTGGCAAAGCTTTCCCAGGAAAGCCTGCAACGCGCCCAACGGGGCCAGCAAAACCTGCATGAAATGATGAACGAGATTGAACATGTGGAAGCGACCGTCAATGAAATGGCCGGCTCCGTGGGTGATTTTGTCAAGAGCACGCAATCCATCACCAGCATGACCCAACAGGTGCGCGACATCGCCGAACAAACCAACCTGCTGGCCCTCAATGCGGCCATCGAGGCCGCCCGGGCTGGCGATCAGGGGCGTGGCTTTGCCGTGGTTGCCGACGAGGTACGCAAGCTTGCCGAAAAATCAGCCCTCTCTGCCAGCCAGATCGATGTGGTCACTCAGCAATTGAGCGGACAGAGCGCCCAGGTGGACCGCAGCGTGCAAAGCGGGCTGAATTCGCTCCAAAGCAGTCGTGCGCTCATGCAAGCCGTGGCCAGCGTCCTCTCCGAATCCACCGAGACGGTGAACAATGTCAGCAAGGGCGTGGACGACATTTCGGCTTCTGTGAATCAACAGAAAGTAGCCAGCCAGGACATCAGTCGCAACCTGGAACACATGGCCTCCATGGCTGAGGCCAATTCGGCTTCCATCCAGAGTACCGTTCAGGCGGTCAGGGAGATGGAGGCACTCGCCTCCAGTCTCAGGGAAGCCGGCGGCCAATTCAAGGTATAACGGGATCGATCATGTCTGAACTCCTCACCAACATAGATGCACGAACCAAGCTGGCGGGCACCAACAAGCTTGAGATCCTGATGTTCACCCTGGGAACGGACCGGCATACCCAGCGTCGGGAAACGTTCGGCATCAACGTATTCAAGGTGCGCGAAGTGCTGCGCGCCCCGACGATTACCCAGGCGCCTGACATGCCCCCGGCTGTGGAAGGCATGGTGAGCCTGCGCGGCGCGCTGGTGCCCATCATTGACCTCGCCAAGTATGCACGCGTGGAGGTCGAGGCCAGGCCTGAGATCATGATCGTCACGGAATACAACGGTCACATCCAGGGCTTCCTGGTGGAATCAGTGGACACGATTCTCCGGCTGGACTGGGCTGCCATGAAAGTTCCGCCTGACATGATGAACGCCAACATGGGCGGCCTGGTCACTGCCGTCACCGAACTGGCTGATGGCAGGCTGGTGATGATGCTGGATGTTGAACGCGTCCTCGCCGAAACCTCGCAGACGGGCGAAGACGACCTGATTTTCAAAAACGTCCAGCCCCTGGGGCTGGCCAACCGGCGGGTGTTCTACGCCGATGACTCCTCGGTGGCACGACGGCAGATTGAACGCACGCTCGATGCCATGGAGGTGAAGGGCATTTCTGCGGTCAACGGGCGCCAGGCCTGGCAGGAACTGCAGAAAATGGCCGATTACGCCGATGCCGCACACATTCCCGTCAAGGACATGATCCAGCTCATCCTCACCGATGTGGAAATGCCTGAGATGGACGGCTACATGTTGACGCGCAAGATCAAGGATGACAAGCGCTTTGACGGCATTCCCATTTTGATGCATTCCTCGTTGTCCGGCAGTTCCAACCAGCAATTGGGCAAGGCCGTGGGCGTAGACGAGTATGTTTCCAAATTCGAACCCAATCGCCTGGCGCAAACACTGGCGCGCCTGCTGATGAAGTAATCAGGAAAGATCATGAGCTTAGCCGATTACCAAAACACCATCATGAACGATCTGGCCGTCGCAAACCAGGAAGGCGGCGGTCTATTGGATGCCGTGGATGCCCGCACCAATCTTGCGGGCTCCAACAAGATGGAAATCCTGCTGTTTTCCCTGGGTACCCAGGAACATTTCGGCATCAATGTCTTCAAGGTCCGCGAAGTGACCAACGCCATGAAGGTGACTCGAACGCCCAATATGCCCGAGGGCGTTGCGGGAATCGTCAGCCTGCGCGGGCACATCATTCCCGTTCTGGACCTGGCGAATTACATGAAACTGGAGAATGCCACCCAGCATGAACGTACCACCATGATGGTGACGGAATACAGCCGGCATACCCTGGGATTTCTGGTCCAGGGCGTCAACCGGATCATCCGGGTGGACTGGGACAAGGTCCATGCCCCTGAAAATGCCATGGCCGGGGGTGGAAACCTGATCACCGCCATCACGGAGCTTCCCAACGGCGACCTGGTCTCCATCGTGGACGTGGAACAGGTTCTGGCCAATGCTTTTGGCGAAGACGTGGTCGGTGCGGTCACTAAAATCGAAAGAGGCCATGAAATGTGCGTCTTTTTCGTGGATGACTCTTCCGTAGCGCGCAAGACAATATCGGAGCTTCTTGACAAGATGGGGGTAAAGCATCTGCGCGCCAATAATGGACGGGAAGCCTGGGAGCGCCTGCAGGGGCTTGCCGACAGTGCGGCAAACGCCGGAATCCCCCTGCATGACCAGATCCAGGTCATTCTGGCGGATGCCGAGATGCCTGAAATGGATGGCTATGTGCTGACGCAACATATCAAGGCCGATCACCGCTTTGACGGCATCCCGGTCGTCATGCACTCATCACTGTCCTCCCAAGCCAACCGGACCATGGGCAACCGGGTTGGCGTGGATCATTATGTGGCCAAGTTTGACGCAGCCATGTTGTCTGATACCCTGCGTCCCTTGTTGACCTAAAGCATTTGACTGGAGAGTTCGAGTGGTTGATGCGAATATGAAATTCCTGGTTGTGGACGACTTTTCCACCATGCGTCGCATTGTCCGCAACCTGCTGAAAGAATTGGGCTTTACAAACGTCCAGGAAGCAGAGGACGGGGTTGACGCACTGCAAAAACTCAGTGCTGGCGGCTTCGATTTTGTGGTCTCAGACTGGAACATGCCCAACATGACCGGCATTGAACTGCTGCGCAAAGTGCGTTCGGACCCGGCACTCAAGCATCTGCCGGTGTTGATGGTGACCGCTGAAGCCAAACGGGAGAACATCATCGAAGCGGCCCAAGCCGGTGCCAGCGGTTATATCGTCAAGCCTTTTACCGCCGCCACGCTGGACGAGAAACTCAAGAAGATTTTCCAGAACATGCAGAAGTGAGCCAGGCCATGACTTCAAATACCGCCGAGAACCAGGACAACGACAGCCTCGAGGCTCTCTTTGACAGCATTATTGCCTCTACGCAAGCACCCGCTGAGGCTGTTGCCGACCACCCGGCGCCGGATGGCGCAGAACGCGTATTCAAGCAGCTGGGGCAGTTGACGCGGACCTTGCACGACAGCCTGCGTGAACTGGGATACGATAAAAACCTGGAATCCATGGTTTCCTCCATACCCGATGCACGTGACCGTTTGAGTTATGTGGCCGCCATGACAGAGCAGGCTGCCGAACGCGTGCTCAATGCCACCGATGCCGCGCAACCGATCGTCACCCAGATCGAAACAGAAGCCCACCAACTGGCTTTGCGCTGGCAAAAACTCTTTGATCGCCAGCTCGATGTGGAACAATTCAAGGCCCTGGCGACGCAAACCCATGCCTATCTGATGGAAGTGCCGAAGCAAACCAAAGCGACCAGCGGCTATTTGATGGAAATCATGATGGCCCAGGATTTTCAGGACCTGACGGGGCAAGTGATCAAAAAGATCGTCGACGTCACCCAGCAGATGGAACAGCAACTGGTTTCCCTGCTGGTGGAAAACGCCCCGCCTTCTGCCAGGATTGAAACCGCCAGTCTGCTCAATGGGCCTGTCATCAACCCGCAGAACCGATCTGATGTCGTCACCAGCCAGGATCAGGTGGACGATCTGCTGGAAAGCCTGGGGTTTTGACATGAATGATTTCGCCGGCATGGAAGAACTGTTGCAGGATTTCCTTCAGGAATCCTCAGATCTGCTCTCTGACGTGGATAGCAAGCTCTTGAATCTGGAGCAATCTCCCAACGACAGCCATCTGCTGAATGACATTTTTCGTGGATTTCACACCATCAAGGGCGGCGCAGGTTTCCTGAACGCCAATGAACTGGTTTCCCTGTGCCATCTCACAGAAAACCTGTTCGACCGCCTGCGCAATGCCGAACTGCGCCTCAATGCTGAAATCATGGATGCCATTCTGGCGGCGACGAGCGAGATCAGGCATATGTTTAGCGCACTGGCGCAAGGTGTCCAGCCCACCGCGGCACCCTCCGAGCTGCTGGCCGCCCTGCAGGCCGCCCTCAGCGGCCAGTCTCCTGCAGACCCTGCCCCAGCAAAACCTGCCCCAGCAAAACCTGCTCAGACCGTCGCAGCAACCGGGGGGCCGGACTGGAACCAGCTCTATGAGGCCCTGACGGGTAATCAGGCCAGCACCAGGACAGCCACTGCGGCCCCAGTCCCAAAGGCCGCCACTGCAGCTGCCGCGCCTGAAATCGATGTGGCCGCTCTCAAAACCAGTGCTTTTGGACGGCGCGCCTCCGACATGCCCGGTAGCAGTGCCCCACCCACAGGCCGAAGGGATGCTGAGAGCACCAAGGAAAACACCATCCGTGTGGACACCGAACGCCTGGACCAGGTGCTGAACCTGTCCGGTGAAATCGGGCTGACCAAAAACCGCCTCAACCAGCTGCGCACTGAAATTCTGCTGGGAACCACCGACCCGGGTACCTTGCGCGCCCTGGATGAAGCCGTCAATCAGCTAGACATGCTTGTGGTCAGCTTGCAGAACTCGGTCATGAAAACCCGCATGCAGCCTATCGGCCGCCTGTTCAAGAAGTTCCCTCGCCTCGCCCGTGATCTTGCGCGTCAGCTGGGCAAGGAAGTGGAACTGGTACTCTCCGGAGAAGAAACCGAGATCGACAAGACCATGATCGAGGACCTCAATGATCCCCTGGTGCACCTCATCCGCAACGCGGTGGACCATGGCGTCGAGGATACGGCACAGCGTCTTGCTGCAGGAAAAACGGCCAAGAGCCTGGTTCAGTTGCAGGCCCGCCAGGTGGGTGACCACATCATCATCATGATTGCCGATGACGGCAAGGGCATGCACCCCGACACCATCCGCGCCAAGGCCATCGAGAAGGGCCTGATCACTGCCGAGGTGGCCAACAATCTGGATGAAACCCAGTGTCTGGAACTGATTTTCCTCCCGGGGTTCTCCACCAAAGACCAGATTTCCAGTGTATCCGGGCGCGGCGTGGGCATGGATGTGGTTAAAACCAACATCCAGAAACTTAATGGCACCGTTTCCATTCGCTCAGCAGCCGGCAAGGGCACGGAGCTGACCATATCCCTGCCACTGACCCTGGCAATCCTGCCCGTGCTGCTGGTGCGGCTGGGAGAACAATCCTTTGCAGCGCCGCTGTCCATGGTGCGCGAAATCATCTCGGTCAAGGCCGAGCACCTGCAACATGTGGGTGGCAAGGCCAACATGGTGGTTCGCGGCGAGGTGCTGCCCGTGGTCTCGCTGGCCAGCATGATCGGCTGGGAAGAATCCGGAAGCCCCGAAGTAGGTGTGCTGATGCACGTGGATAGCCACAGCTTTATTCTTTCTGTAGACGGATTCGACGGACACGATGATGTGGTCATCAAGTCCATGGACACTTTCCGGCCCAAAGGCGTGGCGGGTGTCACCATGTCCAGTGACGGGGAAATCGTGCTGATTCTCGACATCAAGGAGTTGCTGGGGATGACCCCGGCGGCGACCCACTAAGCCTTTTGCGCAAGGCTTCGCAGGGATCCGGCCGCACTTCTGCCGGAACCCATGCCACGGCATCATAAACGACTCCAGGATCAAATGACTGGGGAGTGTCCCGCTCCAGTATGGCAACACTCAGCACCCTGGCTTGGGGTGCTCGTTGGCGAAGCCAGACGGGCACGGCCAGATCCCGGCGCAAATGTCCGTTACCCGCCAGCAGCACTACCGGAAGTCCGGTACGCTGACGCATGGCAATCATGGCCCGCGCCATCCCGTCATCACGCGCCCGTTGTGCCGCTGCCATCAGGGGTAACTGCGCTTCGGGCATCAGGTTGCAATGCCCCTCCCGCACTTCCTGCAACAGGTTAAGGCGTTGCTGTTCTCCCCAATGATCGGGTTCAGGGGGTACGGGCCCGCTCCCGCTCATCAGGGCAGCCATTTGAGCCCGGGACAGGTTGGCGGCCCCCAGGGGAAGCCCATGCGCCAACGCCAGGGTGACCACCGGCGTGTAAAGCGGCCATTTCCACCCCTTAAAGTTGAAGTGGGCTGCCTCGGCGATGGCTTTTGATGCAGCATCGTCCGCCGCTGCGCCAGATGAATGCCATTGCTGGACGGCCTGATCCAGTGCCGACTGCGATTCCAGATCTAACTGCTCAAAAACCAGGGCCACCTTGCGCAGTTGGACAAGCTGCTGCAACCAGCGCAGGCGTAGTGCATGGCCCGCGCTATTGTCATGCACCTCCCCCAGCAGCAGGAAATCAGCCTTGAGCCAGGCTGCGGGAATTGTGTCCATTGATCCGTCCGTTGTCGAAGGGGTGGCCTGGAGCGCGTCAGGCAATATCACCAGGATGACCAGGAGAATGAACGTCCGAAGGGTTTGTCGCATCGTCTCGTCAGTTTACAAGTGTTGCGCTACCCACGACACCCATAAAGCAAAACGCCAACTGCAAGCAGTTGGCGTTTTGGGTAATGCGCAATTTCAGATTAGAAATTGTAGTGCAGACCCGTGCTCACACCCATCAGGTGGCAACCACCCCAGGTGGTGGGACCGTTACTGGTTCCGTCATTGACAAGGCTACCCGCAGTCGGTGGATTGGTACCATCGTGGCAGTCCGTAGTGATGCCGCGGCCACCTGCGCCCAGGTCATAGTGGGCATTGCCATGGTTGACCGTAGTCGCCACATCGAAGTACCAGAACAGTTGCTTGTCCAGTTGACGCTTGTACGCCATGGTGTACATGTCCGCCGTACCGGAGCCTGAGCCGCGCGTTGGATCGTAGTTATGCTGGCCACCAGGATCCCCAGGAGTGTTACCCGCATGCGCCCAACCCACACTCAACTCATCCTTGGGAGAGAAAGCCTGGGTCAAAGCCAGCCAGGTGCCGTCACGGCTGCGTTCGTTCTGGAACTGATAAACCGGTGCCACATCACGACGCAGACGCTCCACGATACCGCTGATGGTCAGGCCAAAGTCGAACATGTACTGCGCGCCGAACTTGGCTGCCCATTCGTTGGCGATGTCGTTGAGGTAAGGTGCCGTGCCGCCGTTGGCCGCAAATACGGTACCTGCACCGTACAGGGGGTTACCGGAATCGATCTGGCTGGCAATGGCCGGAGTCGGTGCGTTATACCACTGGTTGTTGGAACCAATCCCGTCGCTATTGCGGTTGACACCCTGGTGCAGTTCATACGCGGCGGTTGCATAGAAGCGCTGGGTTTCATATTTCAGTGCGGTACTGAAAGAGTTGTTGAAACCACCGTCATCGCAATTCATGGGCAGGTTACCGCTGCCGGGCACGTTGCCCCCATTACAATCAGGCGATCCAGAAGACTGGACCACGTTGTCGTAGGTGCGGTTTTGCCCTGGCGAGTACAGCACATCCATGCTGAAACCGTTCATGACGGGAGACTGCCACCACACCGAGTGATCCTGACGCGTGCCAAACTCCACCCGGTTGTCGCCACCACTGTTACCCATCACGACGGCATAGTCACCCAACATACCGGAGAAGGGGTTCAAACGGTCGGTAGATTTTTTGTAAGGGGTATAGGTGGTCCCGAATTTGATCGAGCCCCAGTTGCCATTGGCCAAGCCCACAAAGGTGTCACCGGAACCTAGAGCACCGGTCGTCGTATTGGACTGGGCTGTGTAGGAGGTCTTGATACCAGGGGCCGCGGTAACAGCCACCGAAGCTTCAATCTGGTAAATAAACTTGACGTCGCTGTCGCCGATGATGTGATCGCCGCGATAGCCAAAGCCCGCCTTGTTAGTAGAAATGGCCGGCTGCCAACCCATGCGTCCCACCGGACCGCTCTTGAGCCCGCCCTGGGTATAGCTGCCCGGCGTTGGGCCCGGGTTGAAGTGGGAAGCCGTCATCCCGCCCATGCCCTTGGTGGTGTCATCCACCGAAACGTCCATCACGCCATAGAAGCCCTTGAGAAACTTGTCCAGACGCTTGTCGTTGTTGGCGCTGCTGCTTGAGGCTGCGGCTGTTTCCTGTTTTTGCTCCTGGGTGGCCTGCT
>JAJZEH010000083.1 GCA_021805725.1 Pseudomonadota bacterium
TTCTGACCCATCCCGCACGGCCCCGCTGCTATGTGGAAGTAAAAAATGTCACCGCTGCGGTGGAGGCGGGCATTGCCCTGTTTCCCGACGCGGTCAGCATGCGCGGCACCAAGCACCTGCGCGAGATGATGCGGTGCGTGGCGGAAGGCGAGCGTGCCGTCTTGGTGTTTTGTGTGCAGCGCGACGATGTTGGTGAAGTACGGCCGGCGGACAGTATCGACCCGGAATACGGGCGGGTCCTGCGTGAGGCCCTGCAGGCGGGGGTGGAAGCCGTGGCGTATGGCGCAACCTTGACCGATCGCAAGATTCTCCTGACCCACCGCATTCCCATAATTTGCCCGGCAAGGTAAAATCGAAGGCATTTGCGAACACCGCAAATGCCTTGTCTTCAAAACACGTCCGAACCAGAGGAGCGACAACCATGACTCATGCCATCCGCATTCATCAAACCGGCGGCCCTGAAGTACTGAAGTGGGAATCGGTGCAAGTGGGTGAACCAGGGCCGGGTCAGGTGCGTCTGCACCACCGAGCGGTGGGACTGAACTTCATCGACGTCTATCATCGCAGCGGTTTGTATCCCATCCAGTTGCCAGCCACGCTGGGGCTTGAGGCCGCAGGGGTGGTGGAAGCCGTGGGCCCGGGGGTTACCGAAGTCAAGGTGGGCGACCGGGTGGCTTATGCTTCTGGTCCCATGGGGGCGTATTCAGAGGCGCGCCTGATGCAGGCCGATCGCCTGGTGGTGTTGCCCGGTGTGATTTCCGATGGTCAGGCCGCGGCCATGATGCTGCAAGGCCTGACGGCACAATACCTGTTGCGTCGTACCTATCGCGTCCAGCGCGGTGACACCATCCTGGTCCATGCGGCTGCTGGCGGCGTCGGGCTCATCATGTGCCAGTGGGCCAAGCATCTGGGCGCCACGGTCATCGGCACGGTGGGCAACGAACAGAAAGCCGCCCTGGCACGCGCCCATGGTTGCGACCACACTATCCTCTACACTCAGGAAGATTTCCTGGAACGGGTCCTCGCCATCACCAACGGTCAAAAAGTCCAGGCCGTGTACGACTCGGTGGGCAAGGACACCTTTGAGCGCTCTCTCGATTGCCTGGCTCCGCTGGGCATGCTGGCTCTCTTTGGCCAGTCATCGGGGCTCGTGCCCCCCCTCGATCTGGGGCTGCTGTCGACCAAGGGTTCGCTTTTCGTCACCCGCCCCACGCTGGCCACCTACACTGCCCGCCGGGCTGACCTTCTGGCAGGTGCGGCCGAGCTGTTTGAAGTGGTCGAGCAGGGCATCGTCAAGATCACCATCAACCAGCGTTACCCGCTGCGTGAAGCCGAGCGCGCTCACCGTGACCTGGAAGCCCGCAAGACCACGGGTTCCACCATCTTTACGGTGTAACGCTTAACGGCTGTCGTCGTCTGCGTTGAGGAGGGCCTCAATGGCCCGCCTTGCAAGACTGGCCGGGCGACCGCGTAGGTTGATCCAGTTGAGCGGACGCGTCAGCGGCCCTGAGGGTAGCGCCACTTCCTGCAGGGCGCCCCTTGCGATGTGGGCCTGCACCATGATGCGCGGTACCAGACAGACCCCTGCACCAGTTAGCACCATCTGCACGGCAGCCGTATTGCTGCCCACCACCACGCGCCGCCGTGGGAGAATGCCCTGCTGGCGCAGAAAATCCTCGGTGACCTGTGCCGTCCCCGAGCCGCTCTCCCGCACGATCCAGCATTGTTGACGCAACGCCGCTTCAGAAATGGCGTGCCCCGTGGGGGCTACCAGTGTCAGGGGTTCGTTCTGCCAGGGCGTGCATTCCAGGCGCACATCCTCCACCGACCCCTCCACCAGCGCCACATCCACACGGCAGTCCAACACGTCGCGGGCGATTTTTTCAGTGTTGCCGCTCACGAGGCTTACCTCCATGCCGGGGTAGAGCGCCAGAAATCGGGTCAGGTAGGCTGGTAGCCAGTATGCTGCAATGGTGGTACTGGCCCCCACCACAAGCCGGCCCCGTTGCAGCGCCCGGCGCGCCTTGATGTCCTCCAGGGCTGCCAGCTCCAGGGCAAAAATCGAACGCGCGTGTTCATACAGGGCAAAGCCCGCTTCCGTCAGGCTGACATGACGCGAGGTACGCTCCAGCAGGGTCATTTCCAGATGGTTTTCCAGCTCGCGCACGGCCTTCGAAATGGCGGGCTGGGTCAAGTGCAGGTGTTCAGCGGCCTGGGTAAAGCTGCCACATCGGGCCACTTCGGCAAAGGCGCGCAGGTATTGAAAATTGATATTCATAACTAATTGTAATCATTTTATGAAAATAATCAATTTGAGTTATGTTTTGGTTTGTTGCACATTAAGCCTGTCGGTCCTATGGATAGAACAGGAAGTAATAACATGTACGTCAACACGCTCCAACCCAAGCTGCACCAGCCCCTCTACATGGCGCGCCTCCCCGGGCTGCTGCTGGTGGCCGGGGCAAGCCTCGTCATCATGTGGATTGCCAACCTGCCGGCTATACAGCACCTGGGGTTGGGGGCGCTGACCATCGCCATCGTACTGGGCATGCTGCTGGGTAACACGCTGTTTTCGAAAGTGGCTGTGGCCTGCGGCAGCGGTGTGGATTACTCCAAAAGCACGCTCTTGCGCCTGGGAGTCATTCTCTACGGGTTTCGCATCACTTTCACGCAGATCGCCAGTGTGGGCTGGAGCGGGGCCCTGATGGACGTGCTGGTCATTGCCATGACCTTTGGCCTGACCCTATTGATTGGCATTTACTGGCTCAAGATGGACCGCGACACCGTCATCCTGATCGGGGCGGGCAGCTCCATTTGCGGGGCTGCCGCCGTGCTGGCGGCAGAACCGGTGGTGCGCGGCCATGCCCACAAGGTTTCGGTGGCCATCGCCACGGTGGTGGTGTTTGGCACGCTGTCCATGTTCATCTATCCGCTGCTCTATCCCTATTTGGGATTCAGTGAAGGGTCCTATGGGTTGTACGTAGGCTCCACGATCCATGAAGTGGCTCAGGTGGTGGCGGCGGCAAAGGCGGTGGGTGATCTTGCAGCCAGCAATGCCGTGATCGAAAAGATGCTGCGCGTCATGATGCTCTCGCCCTTCCTGATCCTGCTGTCACTGGTTCTTGGCCGGTTCTCGGGCGCCAGCTCGCACCAGCGCCAAGCCCCTGCGATTCCGTGGTTTGCCGTGTGGTTTGTGGCGGTCAGCGGATTCAACTCTCTCAACTGGCTGCCCCGCCCCGCGGTGGACACCATCGTCCAGCTCGATCTGTTTTTGCTGACCATGGCCATGTTTGCCCTCGGACTGCGCACCTCGGCAGGTGCGCTCAAGCAGGCCGGGTTGAAACCGCTCTTGCTGGCAGGTTTGCTGTTTCTGTTTCTGAGCGTGGGGGGTTACTGGATCAACCGCCTGGTTGGTGCCTGAACGATGTCAGGAGGCACCTTTGGCGATGGATTTCTGTTCCACGGCATAAAGGACGGCCGCTTCGACGCGTGAGCTGAGGTTGAGCTTGTTGAGGATGTGGCGCACGTGCTGTTTGACCGTGTCGTTGCTGATGCCCAGGGTACGCGCAATGGCCTTGTTGGTACTGCCGTCAGCCAGCAGCTCGAGAATTTCCTGCTCCCGGTCCGTCAACTGCTTGAGCGAGTTCTGGTAGTCCTCCTTGGTGCCACCCTTCTGCAAAATGCCAATCATCTTGGCCGTCATGGAGGGGGCCACCACCATCTCGCCGGCTGCCACGCGCCGGATGCCATCCACCACGTCGTCCGGCGTCATGTCCTTCAGCAGGTAGCCGCGCACCCCGGCACGCAATGCCGAAGCCAGGTCCGATTCCGTATCGCTCATGGTGAGGATGATCACCGGAGTTTGATGGCCATCCTTGCGGATTTTTTCCAGCAACTGCAGTCCGTTGATGGGGTCCATGCGCAAGTCCATCACCACCAGATCGGGTTTTTGCTCCACCAGCAGGGTATCCAGTTCCACCGGGCTGTCGGTGGCGCCAACCACCTGGATGCCGTAGCGATTCGTCAACAGTTCGGTGAGGCCGCGTCGACATAAGCCATGGTCATCCACCAGGGCGACGCGAAGGGGGGTTGTTTCGTTGTTCATGATGGTTCCGTCGGAGAGGTGCGCAGGGACAGCGTGATCTGGGTGCCTACACCCTCGGCGCTGTGGATGTCCAGCGTGGCGCCAATGCGTTTGGCGCGCTCTTGCATGATGGTCAGCCCGTAATGGCCTGCAGGTGAGGCAATGCTTGCCATGCCCATGCCGTTGTCGGTGATCTGGAACTGAAGGCTTTCTGCCTTGTGAGTGGCCACCAGGCGCGCCTGGGTGGCCTTGGAGTGCAGCACGATGTTGTTGAGCGCTTCTCGCACCACATGAAACACCTGCAGCTCCTGCTCGAGGGTGAGCTCGGGATGTGTGATCGGGTGGCTGTACTCAAATGAGATGGAGGAGCGCACTTTAAGGCCGTCGATCAGCATCTTCAAGGCATGGTGCAACCCCAGGGGGTCCATCTGGGAACGAAAGTGCGTGATTAGTTCGCGCACCGACTTCTGTCCGGAATCGAGTGCGTCGCTGATGTCTGCCAGGCATTTTTGCATCAGCTCCGTATTGCTGGCCCGCACCGCCTCGGAGAGCACGCTCATGCGCAGGCGTCCGTAGAACAGGTTTTGCGACAGGGTGTCGTGAATTTCGTTGGCAATGGCCTGACGCTCGGCAATCAGGTTCATGCGCTGGTTTTCACGGCTCAGGCGGGCGTTTTCCAGAGACAGGCCGATCAGCTCGGCATAGGAGCGCAGCAACTGTGTTTCGTCGTCACTGAGGTCATGCTCCTTTTCGAAGAACAGGTTGAACACGCCTACGGGCTGGTCCCGAAATACCAGCGGTACGGCCACCAGCCCCAGACAGGCGCCACCAAAAAATGGTCCCCCCGTGCGCTGTGTGCAAAAGCCGGTGTCGCTGCTGCGAATGGCGCCGTCCACCAGGGCGCTGCCACAAATTCCGCAATGGACGGAGACCTGCGCTTCGCTATGAATGATTTCGGGGGTGAGGCCAGCACTGGCGCCAAGGTATAATTCAGGGCTGTCGGGGGCGAGCAGGCGAATGGCCCCTGCCCGGGCACCCGTGATGGCCAGGATTGTTTTGAGGAAGCCGTTGAGCAACGCCTCGAGCGGCTTGTCAGGTTCCAGCGGAAAAAGATTTAGATCCAGGCCCCGCGGAGCGGAAGACTGCTCGATTGGATCGATGTGAAAACGTGGGTTGTTCAAACTGCTCTCCTGCACCGATAAACGAGTGGTCTTGGGGCGATGCGAATGACAAACGATGGTTGCAATCTGCCCTGCTTGGGTGAGAATAACATAGCTAATTTCATATGGTTACAACCGTTATTACTGTTGCGTTGCACAACGCTTTTGAGAAGGAGATTCACCCATGCGGCATTTGTTGCCCAAGGCAGCCCAGGAGTTGATCGAGTCGCAGCCCGAGGCCGTGTTCATTGACGTTCGAAGCGAAATGGAACACATGTTCGTAGGCCACCCCCTGGGTTCGGTGCTGATCCCATGGATCGACGGACCCGACTGGGAAATCAATCCGAATTTCGTGTCGCAGGTCAAAAAAATGGCCAGTACCGACCGTCCGGTGATCCTGATTTGCCGTTCCGGCAAACGCTCGGTGGACGCCGGTCTCGCCCTTGAGAAGGCTGGCCTCAAAAATGTCTACAACGTACTGCACGGGTTCGAGGGTGATCTTGACGACCAGCATCATCGCAACGCTCAGAATGGCTGGCGCTTCGAGGGTTTGCCCTGGGCCCAGACTTGAAAAAACCCGTGGTGTAGCTCCAATGGGTTATACCCCATAGCTCTTGCGAGCTATAGACGCCCCGGCCGTAATTCAACCTAATGGCAACCGTGGCATGTGCAATGGCATGAACCGGACTGCATCATAAAAATGATTTAAAACACAAGGAGATATCAGGACATGCAAGTAGATAAGGAACTGGATGCTCGCGGATTGAACTGCCCGCTGCCCATCCTCAAGACCAAAAAGTCCCTTGCTGACATGACGACAGGCCAGGTGCTCAAGGTGGTTTCCACCGACTGCGGATCCGTCAAGGACATGCAGGCATTTTCCAACCAGACTGGAAACGAATTGCTGGCTTCCACCGAGGCCGACGGCGAATACACCTTTCTGCTGAAGAAAAAATAATCTGGTCCAAGGGAGGACGTTGCATGAAAAAAATGGCAATCATCGCCACCAAGGGCACACTGGACATGGCCTATCCGCCTTTTATCCTGGGTTCGACGGCGGCGGCACTGGGCTACGAAGTCCAGATATTTTTCACGTTCTACGGGCTGCAACTGCTGCGCAAGGATCTCTCCGACGTCAAGATCAGCCCCCTGGGCAATCCTGCCATGCCCATGCCCGTGCCGATGCCCGTCTTGGTGCAGATGCTGCCTGGCATGGAATCCATGGCCACCATGATGATGAAGGACAAGCTCAAGAAAAAGGGCGTTGCACCCCTCGAGGAGCTGCGCAGTCTCTGCCAGGAAGCAGACGTGAAGTTTATCGCCTGCCAGATGACCGTGGACCTGTTCGACTTTGAAAAGAGCGACTTCATCGACAACATTGAATTCGGGGGGGCTGCTACCTTTCTGGAGTTTGCCGGCGACACCGACATCTGTTTGTTTGTTTAGCACTGAACTGTACGTAAGGCCCCAGAACCGGGCGCGAAAGATTATTGACGCCCTGGTGTGACTACAAAAAAGGAGAGAGGAGCATGATCAAGCAAAAGGTGTTGCTGGCGGGGCTTGTTGCCTGCGGGTTGGTCTCCCCGTTGGCACAGGCCACCAATGGTTACTTTGCCATCGGATATGGACAGAAATCGATCGGCATGGGCGGGGTGGGCATTGCCTTGCCCCAGGACGCACTGGCGGCCGCTGCCAACCCGGCGGGCATGGTCATGATTGGCGACCGCGTTGACTTCGGGCTGGAATGGTTCCGGCCCACGCGCAGTACGGACATCACGGGCAACGGGGTGCCTGGGGTTACCGGCAGTTACGATGGTAATGCCACCCACGACTTTTTCATTCCCGAATTTGGCTATAACAAGATGATCAACGACACCATGTCGCTGGGCGTCTCGGTGTTTGGCAATGGTGGCATGAATACCGATTATTCCTCCAATCCGTTCGGGGTATACGCCAAGATGGGAGGGGTGAACAACCCTGGCGCTGCGGGGGTGAATCTGGCCCAGTTGTTCGTCAGTCCTACCTGGTCCATGAAAATCAATCCCACCAATGCCATCGGTGTGTCCCTGAATCTTGCGTACCAGCAGTTCTCTGCCAAGGGCATCTATGCCTTCGGACAGATTTCGAATTCGCCCTCCACGCTCACCAACAACGGTACTGATTCTTCCACCGGGGCCGGGGCGCGCATCGGCTGGACCGGTCAGATCACGCCCATGGTCACGCTCGGGGCCACCTACCAAACCAAGACCGCCATGGGCAAGCTCAGCAACTACAGCGGTCTGTTTGCCGGGCAGGGTGGATTCGATATCCCCTCCAATTACGGTGTGGGCATGGCCATCAAGGCCGCCCCAGCCACCACGCTGGCCTTTGACGTGGAACGCATCATGTATAGCGACCTCGGTTCCGTGACCAATCCGCTGGTATTTCCGCCCCCGGGCCCGTCCACCATGCTGGGGGGCAATAGTGGTTCCGGTTTTGGCTGGCAGGACATGACGGTCTACAAACTCGGGGTAAGCCAGGTCATCAGTCCCACCCTGACGCTGCGCGCCGGCTATAACCACAACAACCAGCAAATTCCCACCACGCAGACCTTCTTCAACATTCTGGCGCCGGGTGTGGTCCAGGACCACGCCACGCTGGGGGCCACCTGGATTCTGCCCAACAAGTCAGAACTCACGGTGTCCTACATGCATGCCTTCACCAAAACGGTTAATGGCACCAATTCAATCCCTGCCGGGTTCGGCAGCGGCAATGCCAACCTCACCATGTACGAGGATTCCATTGGCATAGCCTATGGCTGGTAAGTTTCTTCTCCAGGTCTGAGAGCAATCTCAGTCGCCCGCCGCTGCAAGGTGGCGGGTTTTTTTGAAATCCGTATGAAGCCAGTTGTCAACCCATGATGCCGTCGAGGTAACGCGCCCGGTACAGCAAGCGGGGGTGCTGCGGGTCGTCGGTAAACCCGCTACGATCGTGCAGCACGTTGTTGCACAGCAGCCCCATGCCGGGCTTCAAGCGCGTGTGGACGATGTGGGGCGAGGGCTGTGCCAGCAGGGCTTCCAGGGCAGCGACGGCGCTGCGCGTGGCCGCATCCTGTTTCCAGGCGATGCTGCGGGTACGCGCCGTGTAGCGCATGTGCAGGCGGCCACTCGCACAATCCACGGAGAACACCGGTCCCCCTTGTTGGGGACGGACCCCATCCACCTCGTCCACTCGCTCAGGAATGACCATGGCATCGGGTTGCATCAGGGCGTGGATGTATTCCGGGTTCTGGTCGCGCAGTAGCAGGTAGGCCATTTCGTGGTCCATCAACCGGTTGTCGCCCCCCGTGGGGGCGTTGCGTACGCAGTGCAGCAGCATGCCCCGAATCGGTCGCTCGGGTGGATTGTAGTAACCATCGGTGTGCCACTTGATGGGGCGATTGGTATAGGGAATGTAGGCCTCACGCGTGCCGCCTTCATGCACGCTGATTGTTGAAATGCCGTCCTCGTCGGCCAGCCAGTTGGCATCGAGGTGCGTCAGGCCAAACTGCGCGCCGAGCTGCCGCGGTATTCCGGGGTCGGCATCCACAGTCGTGCCAGCATAGAGCACCATGTTCCACTGCCGGATGCGCGCCAGCATGGCGCCATGTTCCGCTGGCGTGAGCGCGCGCGGATCCCTGATGTCCACGATCAGCGCGGCCTCGGTGGGGGCAGGGGCTGCCAGCTTGTGCTGGCGCCAGGCCGCGTACGCTTCAGGAGACTGAAGGTCGAAGGGGGAGGGCGTCATCTTTCAGCAGTCCGCGCATGGCCTTCTCCAGGGTGGTAATGGCCTCCGGTGCTTCAATGCTCATCATCTGGTCAATGATCCACTGCTGGTCGGCTCCTTGCATGACCTGTTGCATGGCATGTCCCAGGTAACGCACGAAAGCAAAATTCATGCTGTCGGCGTCATATTCGAATGTTGCGTAATCCTCGGCGCACTGGTTGAGGCGTTCGATGAAGCGCGCCCTGATCCCGGCAAAATCGCCGCCCAGAAGTTCGCTCTGGTTTTCAGAAAGGGTATCGGCAATGCGATGGGAGAGCGCCGTGGTCAAGGCAATCCGGATGTTCCAGTTGCATTGCCGGAAGGCAATGCGATCGGCCACCTGGATCAGAAAGATCAGGAATTCCCGAAGGAAGTCGAAGTACTGGGACCCCACGGCCACGTCGAAGTGGGCACGGCGGGTGTTCTTGAGCGCGTTCTGGGCGAGGCGCCAGGAGATGAACGCCACGGCCCCGGCAATCTCCTCGGGAGATTTTTCCTTGCCGCTTTTAAACCATTGGCTTTTGACGCGCATGGAATGGGGGCACTCAGTCTTTGCGAATGAAGAATTCGTATTCGCCCGCCATGGTCTCCACCGTATCCAATATGCTCATGTGCGTGGCGCTGGCCCAGCCCGTGATGTCAGAGCGGATGCCCGGACAGTTGCTGATCAGTTTCAGGATTTCTCCGGGTTGCATGCCATTGAGCAATTTTTTGGCTTCCACGATGGGGCCGGGGCAGGACACGCCGCGAATGTCCAGCACGGCATGGGCCTGGTGCAGCGGTGCGCGGCCCTTCTGGAGGTAGTAACCGACGCCACCGTCGTTCATCTTTTCCGTTTTGAGCAACTGGTTTCCGGTCTGCCGGCTCCAGGCCAGGATATCGTCGTGGGTACCCGGGCAGTCGGATATCAGCAGCAACACCTGACCGGATTCCAGTGAATCCACCATGCGTTTTGCGCCCAACAACGGTCCGGGGCAGGTCAGCCCCTTGAGATCCAGAAACACGTCGAAGGCCATGGTCTCTTCGCTCATGTCAATAGCCCCCCTTGCCGTAAGGTTGGGGCAAGCCGGCAATCTTGGCCGCCTGCTTGGCGGGCCCCAGGGGAAAAAGGTCGTAGAGAAACTTGCTGTCCGCATCAGGCATGAATTCCTGGATGTCCTTGAGCATGTTCCTGAAGTTGGG
This sequence comes from Pseudomonadota bacterium, assembly GCA_021805725.1. The sequence goes on from JAJZEH010000083.1 coordinate 10,210, forward strand.
GGTGTGCCCATGTTCCCGATATTCATCGCGCATGTACTGAACGATGAGCCAGTGGGTGGGGGTCAATGAAATATTTTCGGCTTCGGCAATGACGCCGACGATCTCGTCCTCGAAGTTGGGTTCCAGAAGGTAACCTTCGGCATCCGTTTCCAGCGTGGTATCACCTACGACATATCCCATGAATCAACTCCTCCTGTGTTGTGCCAGGCGGCCCGCTCACTCCAGATCAGGGATGGCCTTGAAGGGCACGAAAATGCCGCACCCCAGGGTGCGGTCCTGGCCCAGTCCCATGCCTTGCAGCAGCAGGGATTGGTCCGGTTTCAAATGATGCACCGCCAGGCTATACCCACCGAGCGTCTTGTCGCCATCTCTGAGAGTGCGATGTTTGCCGCAAAGGCACTGACCGGTGATGCCCATTTGCGAAAGTTCAGCATCGACGAAGGACATGAAGTCCGTCTCGTCCAGCGTACTGGTCACGAGGTGGGCGTGCAGGGTGGGGTGCCCCTTGTGGGGACGGACCTCACCGGCCTCGATGAGCAGGCTGGCCTTCCCCAGTGCCAGTCGTCGACCGCTCAATGCGTGCGCCTGGTCAATGCGTGACACGGGCAGGCGCAACACCAGTTTGGTGCGGCGCGGCAACCAGATGCCCTGGTCGTGTTGGGTGCCACGCAAGGGCAGCACGCCCGCCAGGGGTTCTTCCGCAAACCAGGGCAGGGCGGACAAGAGGGCCTGCAAAAGCGGTCGCTCGTAGCCTGTCGGAGCAAAATCGCCTTGCAACGCAAAGGCGATGTCGGTCATGGCAGGCGGCGTGGCGGTCATGGCAGGCGGCGTGGCGGTCATGGTTCAGCGGGGTTGCGAAGCGGACCAATGCTGCAGCACAGCACCCAATTCGCCGGCCGTGACAGGATCGATGTCGAAGATGGTAAAGCGCTTGCCTTCACGGATGCGCAGCCGCATCAGGGGCATACCGCCTTCCGTATGTTCAATCTGTTGCACCTCGATCTCCTGTTGTCCCAGAGGGACGGTAAAGCGAGCCAGTTCGATGATTTCAGCCATGGTCATGATTCCTGAGCGGTGAGTCTATAGCCTGTACAGGGGGCGTTGATGTAACCCATCAGGAAAGGGCGTCCCCCCCCATTCGGGTTATTTCATGTCAAGTGGAGTTCAGTGATGATGGCATACAAATAACAAATTTTCGAATCGCTGGCAGCACTTAAAAACAGAAGCGACCCAACAAGCAAGGAGGAGAAATGGCCAAGAAATTGTACGACACACCAAATCTGGATGAGTTGGAGTCGGGTCCTTGGCCCAGCTTCGTCACGGGTCTGAAACGCCTCGCCCAGGATAAAGACCAGGTGGTGGATCTGCTGGGGCAACTCGAAACGTCCTACCAGACCAAGAAGGGTTACTGGAAGGGCGGCACGGTCGGCGTGTTCGGTTATGGCGGGGGCGTCATCCCGCGTTTTACCGAGCTCAAGGACGAGAAGGGCCAGCCGGTCTACAAGGATGCCGCCGAGTTCCATACCCTGCGGGTCATGCCTCCGCCAGGAATGCATTACGACACCGATGTGTTGCGCAAGATGTGTGACATCTGGGAGCGCCATGGTTCAGGGCTGATTGCCTTTCACGGCCAGTCGGGCGACATCATGTTCCAGGGGGCTACCACCGAAAATGTGCAGAAGGCCTTCGACGAAATCAACGAACTCGGGTTCGATCTGGGCGGCGCCGGTCCAGCCGTGCGCACTTCCATGTCTTGCGTGGGCAGCGCGCGTTGCGAGCAGTCCTGCTACGACGAGGCGCGGGCCCATCGTACCGTGGTCAACACCTTCCTCGACGACATTCACCGTCCCTCGTTGCCCTACAAGTTCAAATTCAAGTTTTCAGGTTGCCCCAACGACTGCATGAATTCCATCCAGCGTGCGGACATGTCGGTCATCGGCACCTGGCGCGACAACATTCGCACGGACAATGCCATGGGGCGTGCCTGGTTTGAAAAACAGGGGCTCAATCGCCTGATCAATTCGGTGGTGGCGCGTTGTCCCACCAATGCCATCCGCGTCAAGGACGCGGGCAAGGCGCGCCATGAAGGGCATTACTCCAGCCTCGAGCTCAACGACACCCAGTCCCTGGAAATCGACAACAAAAGCTGCGTACGCTGCATGCAGTGCATCAATGCCATGACGGGGGCCCTGTCTCCCGGCAAGGACAAGGGTGCCACGGTTCTGGTGGGGGGCAAGCGCACCCTCAAGATCGGCGACCTCATGGGAACCGTGGTGGTGCCGTTCATGAAGCTCGAATCCGATGAGGATTACGAAAAGCTGGTGGAACTGGCGCAAAAGATCATCGACTTTTTTGCCGAGAATGCGCT
>JAJZEH010000024.1 GCA_021805725.1 Pseudomonadota bacterium
GGCCAATGCGTCTGGCCCCGGCCCGTTGTGCTTCCAGTGCCAGCTCGAGCGAATCGTAGCAGGAAATCCCCACTAAAAGCGGGCGCTCACTTTCAGAATGTCCCTTATTCCAAGAGGTGCTGTCATCGCGACCCAGATGGACTCCAGCGGCGTTACAGGCGCGTGCCAAGGCGATGTCGTCGTTAACGATGAGGGCCACGCCCTGGCGTTTGCATTGCAGTGCCAGAGCCTGTGCCTGCGCTTCGCGCAGTGCGGGTGCAAGGGTTTTGGCGCGGTACTGCAGTACGGTTACCCCCCCGTCGATGGCCTGCTGAACCTGGCCGAGCAGACGGGTCGTATCCGCAATTTCGGGGGTAATGGCATAGAGGCCCCGAATGAGGGTGGGGTCAATGGACATCGCCTGCCGGAGGTTCGTCGCGAGCCCAGAACAGGCGGTCGGGAATGGGTTGGCCCATCCCCAGGCGGAAGGCATCCTTGAGCGTTTGCCAGGTATATTCCTGTGCCTCGGCCACGGCCTCCGCCATGTCGAGCCCCTGCGCCAGGCCTGCCGCGATGGCTGAACTCAGAGTACATCCCGAGCCGTGAAAACTGCCCAACAGCCGTTCCCAGCCGTCAGAGCGAACCACGCCCTCGCGGCCATAGAGCGTGTTGATCACCTGACTGGAGTTGCTATGGGTGCCTGTGATCAGTACGTACTCACAGCCCGTTTCGAGGATCAGTCGCGCGGCTTCGGCGAAGTCGGGGTTGCCTTCTTCGGGAGGTTCGTCATAGGCAAGGCGCAGGATTTCCAGGGTGTTCGGGGTCACGATGGTGGACTGGGGGATGATCAGTTCGCGCATGGCGAGGAGCATGTCTTCTGAGGCCAGCTCATCGCCGCGCCCGCTTGCCAGAATGGGATCCAGCACCAGCGGAATTTCGGGATAATCGGAGACGATTTCAGCGATGGCGGCGATGGCTTCAACGCTGCCCAGAACGCCCAGCTTGAATACGCTCACCGGCACGTCTTCCAGAATGCAGCGCGCCTGGTCCGCAACCCATTCGGCATCCAGAGGCATGACGTCTTCAACCCCCGTGGTGTCCTGAATGGTGACGCCCGTAACCACGGATAGCGGGTGGCAACCCATGCTGGCCAAGGTCAGGACATCGGCTTGCAGTCCTGCGCCACCACTGGGATCAGTGGCTGCAAAAATCAGTACGGCGGGGGGCGGAGAGGTCATGAACGAAGGTTGCTCTTCTGGGGTTCAGGTTTTATGATGCAGGGCTTGCAAAGCCAAATTCAGACTTTGGCCAGCAATTTGATGATTTCAACATGTTTCATTCTAACTCAATTCCGGGAACACCATGGATGCTGCAAAAGGCTACAAAACCTATCTCTGCTTGATCTGCGGGTATATTTACGACGAAGAGCTAGGCGCTCCCGATGACGGCATTCCGCCTTATACCCGCTGGGAAGACGTTCCGGTCAATTGGGTCTGCCCGGAGTGCGGCGCACGCAAGGAAGACTTCGAACTGATCGAGATCTGAACGCGCTAACCCTCTGACCATTCGATCCACCCCATGGCGCTCGTGAACAGCACCACCACGCCAAACACAATTCTGTAACCGGCAAAAGGCGTGAAGTTGTGGCGGCTGACGTAGCGCAGCAAGGCGCGTACGGTGATGAATGCTGCCACGAATGAAAATAGCGAGCCTACTGCAAACAAGCCGATGTCGGTGCCATGCAGGAGTGCACGGTATTTCACCAATTCGTGCAGCGTGGCGGCAAAGAGGGTGGGAATCGCCAGAAAAAACGAAAACTCCGTCGCCGCCCTGCGCGACAGGCCAAAGTAGAGTCCACCCATGATGGTGGCACCCGAACGGGAAGTCCCCGGAATCAACGCCACCGCTTGACAGAACCCTATTTTCAGGGCGGTTTGCCAGGTCATGTCATCCACGCAATCCAGAAGTACGGGCTGCTTTCTGCGCTCCACCCAGAGAATGACAAATGCCCCCAGGATGAACGCCAGGGCCACGGGGACAGGCGCGAAGAGATGGGCCTTGATGCGGCTCGCCAACAGAAGCCCCAGAAATGCTGCGGGCAGGAAGGCCACCATCAGATTGACGGTAAACCGCCTGGCCTTGGGATCATGGGGCAGCCCCCGGATCACCGAAACCACCTTGGTGCGATATTCCCAGCAGACTGCCAGGATGGCGGCAAACTGGATGGCAATCTCGAACACCTTGCCCTTCTCGTCATTGAAGTTGAGCAGGCTACCCGCCACGATCAGGTGGCCCGTGCTCGAAACGGGCAGGAACTCGGTCAAGCCTTCGACAATGCCCAGGATGGCCGCCTTGGCCAGTAGCAGCAGATCCATGCAGAATCACACCTTCCGATAGATTTCGGCACCCTTCTCCAGAAACTCGTTGGCTTTATCGGCAAGCCCGCGACCCAGTGCCTCGTTTTCGGAGACGCCCTGGCGTGCTGCATAATCCCGCACGTCCTGGGTAATTTTCATGGAGCAAAAATGGGGGCCGCACATGGAGCAGAAATGGGCCAGTTTGGCCCCTTCCTGCGGCAGCGTTTCGTCGTGAAACTCGCGAGCCTTGTCCGGGTCGAGCCCCAGGTTGAACTGATCATCCCAGCGAAATTCAAACCGCGCCTTGGACAGTGCATTGTCGCGCAGTTGGGCACCGGGATGGCCCTTGGCAAGATCGGCCGCGTGCGCTGCCACCTTGTAGGCCATGATGCCGTCCTTGACATCGTTCTTGTCCGGCAATCCCAAATGCTCCTTGGGTGTGACGTAGCACAACATGGCCGTGCCATACCAGCCGATCATTGCGGCGCCAATTGCGGAAGTGATGTGATCGTAGCCCGGCGCAATGTCGGTGGTGAGCGGTCCTAGCGTATAGAACGGGGCCTCGCCACAGAGTTTGAGTTGCAGGTCCATGTTTTCGCGAATCTTGTGCATGGGCACATGGCCCGGACCTTCGATCATGGTCTGGACATCGTGCTTCCAGGCAATTTCGGTCAGTTCGCCCAGCGTCTTGAGCTCGGCAAACTGAGCCTCGTCATTGGCATCGTAGATGGAGCCGGGGCGCAGGCCGTCACCCAGGGAAAAGCTGACGTCATAAGCCTTCATGATGTCGCAGATCTCTTCAAAATGGGTATACAGGAAGCTTTCACGATGATGGGACAGGCACCATTTGGCCATGATGGAGCCGCCCCGCGATACGATCCCCGTCATGCGCGAAGCCGTCATCGGAATGTGGGCCAGGCGGATGCCGGCGTGGATGGTGAAGTAATCCACCCCTTGCTCGGCCTGTTCGATCAGGGTATCCCTGAAAATCTCCCAGGTCAGGTCTTCGGCGCGTCCGTCCACCTTTTCCAGGGCCTGGTAGATTGGAACGGTGCCAATGGGCACCGGCGAATTGCGGATGATCCATTCACGGGTTTCGTGGATGTTCTTGCCCGTGGAAAGATCCATCACCGTGTCGCCGCCCCAGCGAATGGACCAGGTCATCTTTTCGACTTCTTCCTGGATACCTGAACTGACGGCGGAATTACCGATGTTGGCATTGATCTTGACCAGGAAGTTACGGCCAATGATCATGGGCTCGGATTCGGGGTGATTGATGTTGGCCGGGATGATGGCGCGTCCGCGAGCCACTTCGTCGCGCACGAATTCCGCCGTGATCATCCCCGGGATCGAGGCACCCAGCGCCTCTCCGGCGTGCTGGGCGCCCAGGAGGCGTTCCAGCGATCCCCCGCGACGCTTCAGTTCTTCCATCATTTCCGCGCGTCGGCAATTTTCACGGATGGCGATAAACTCCATCTCGGGCGTGACGATGCCCTGTCGCGCATAGTGCATCTGGGTGACATTCTTGCCCGGCAAGGCGCGACGAGGCTTGCGATGGAGCTGAAAGCGCATGGCAGCAAGATCGGGGTCCGACAGGCGCCCCAGGCCATAGGCCGAACTGGGGCCGCTCAGGGCTTCGGTGTCGCCGCGCTCCGCGATCCAGCCTTCACGCAGGGGCGACAAGCCCGAGCGAATGTCGATTTTCACTGCAGGGTCCGTGTAAGGCCCGGACGTATCGTAAACCGTGATGGGCGGATTGGTTTCGGCACCCATGGCCGCAGGCGTATCGGATTGGCTGATTTCGCGCATGGGCACGCGAATGTCGGGGCGTGAGCCCGTGATGTAGATTTTGCTGGAACGGGGCAGGGGCGCAATGGAAGCCTGGTCGACCTGGGCTGTTTCAGCAAGAAATTTTGGGTTGGCGTTCATTCAATGACTTCCAATGGTTATCCGTTCAGGGCTTGTTTGAGCTTGTCGTAATCCAGTTCATTTTCCCACCGCGAAACCACAATGGTGGCAACGCCATTTCCGATGAAGTTGGTAATGGCGCGAGCCTCAGACATGAATCGGTCAATGCCCAGGATCAGGGCAAGACCCGCGATGGGAATGGAGGGGACGACGGCCAGGGTGGCAGCGAGCGTGATGAAACCGGCACCCGTTACACCTGATGCTCCCTTCGAGGTGAGCATGGCCACAAGGAGCAGGCTCAGCTGTTGTTCCAGGGAGAGGTCGATGTTGAGTGCCTGGGCCACGAACAGCGCTGCCATGGTGAGGTAGATGTTGGTGCCGTCCAGATTGAACGAGTAGCCCGAGGGAACCACCAGACCCACCACGGATTTGGGACAGCCGGCTTTTTCGAGCTTATGCATCAGCGGAACCAGCGCAGATTCGGACGAAGAGGTCCCCAGCACGGTCAGGAGCTCGTCCTTGATGTAGGAAAGGAACTTCAGGATGTTAAAGCCGATCAGGGCGCTGATCAGCCCCAGTACCAACAGGATGAAGATCAGGCAGGTCAGGTAGAAGCTACCCATCAGGGACATCAGCGGGGCCAGCGCACCCACCCCGTACTTGCCAATGGTAAAGGCCATCGCACCACCAGCTCCGATGGGAGCCAGTTTCATAATGGTATTCATCATGCCGAAGAGGGCGTGGGACGTTTCCACGATCAGACGATGCACGTATTCTCCGGCTGAACCGAGGTGGCTCAAGGACCATCCAAAGAGGATGGCGACCAGCAAGACCTGCAGCAAGTCCCCATTGCCCGAAAAGGCATCGAACAGTGTTTTTGGAATGATATGCAGGATGAAGTCGGCCACGGACTGCTCGGAAGCAGCCTTGGCATAGCTTGCAACGGCCTTGGGGTCGAGGGTGGCCGGATCCACGTTGAAGCCCTTGCCAGGTTGCAGCGTATTCATGACCACGAGGCCGATAATGAGGGCAAGGCTGGACACTACCTCAAAGTAAATCAATGCCTTGCCGCCGACACGACCGACTTTTCTCATGTCGCCAGCACCCGCGATCCCCAGCACGACCGTGCAGAAGATGATCGGGGCAATCATCATCTTGACCAGGGCGATAAAGCCGTCACCCAGGGGTTTCAATGCCACAGCGTTCCTGGGGGCCACAAATCCAAAAATGGCACCGGCCAAGATGGCGAGCAATACCCAGAAATAGAGCCGGCTGGTCATTCCCTTCATTCGTGCCTTCCTCGATAAAATCACCACGACCATGGCAATATTGCCATGCCGCGCCCAGTTTACCCTGATTCAGACCGTCAGTTGCACCAACTGCGGTGAACCCTTGATCAGGGGCAAGCTCACCCGGCCGTCGGTTAGGCCTCGCGAGGCAGTCGAGTTTGGTACAATATCCTCCCCTTGTCTCAAGACTCTGGAATTGCACCCATGAATATAGAACAAGCCCGTTTCAATATGGTCGAGCAGCAAATCAGACCGTGGGAAGTACTGGATATTACGGTGCTTGATCTGCTCTACGAAGTGCGACGCGAGGATTTCGTCCCCGAGGCCTGGCGTGGCCTGGCTTTCGTGGACATGGAAATTCCACTGGGCCTGGGTGAGGCCATGCTGTCTCCAAAACTGGAGGCGCGCCTGCTGCAGGAGTTGCGTCTCAAAAAGTCCGACCGCGTCCTCGAAGTGGGCACGGGCAGTGGCTATATGGCAGCATTGCTGGGTCGTTTGGCCGCTTCGGTCACCAGCGTGGAAATTCATCCTGAGCTTGCGGCACAGGCGGCCAGAACGTTGAAGGCTCATGGCCATGACAATGTCCTGGTCGAAGTGGGCGATGCAGCCCAGGGTTGGCGTCCAGGAACCCAATGGGACGCAATCGTGCTGACCGGGTCCGTACCCGTGTTGCCCCAGAGTTTCCTGGATGCCATCGCTCCCGGCGGGTGCCTGCTCGCAGTGGTGGGAGACGCGCCTGCCATGGAGGTGATTCGCTGGAAACGGGACAATGCGGGGGCCTTACGCTCCGAGGTCCTGTTTGAAACCGTCATCCCGCCCCTTCACCACGCGCTCCAGCCTGCGCGCTTCCAGTTCTGATCCGATTCAGGACTGAACGGGGGTGTCCGTTACATAGCGGACCTCCAGAATCTCGAGTTCCCGAGGTCCCGCCGGACTCTGAAAGCGGATGATTTCCCCCTCGCGCTGCTTGAGCAATGCGCGTGCCAAGGGAGAGATCCAGCTGATGTGTCCATGCGCCGGGTCCGTTTCGTCCACCCCCACGATTTGGTAGGTTTTCGGCATGCCGGTTTCGTCATTCACGGTGACGGTGGCTCCGAAGAAAATCTGGTCGTTGCCTGCCTGTAGCCCCGGGTCAACGATCTGGGCAATTTCCAGGCGTTTGGTGAGAAAGCGCAGCCGCCGGTCGATTTCGCGCAGGCGCCGTTTACCATAAATGTAATCCCCGTTCTCCGAACGATCCCCATTGGATGCAGCCCACGCGACGGTTTCCACCACCGAAGGGCGCTCGATACGCAGCAGATGCTCCATTTCATCGCATAAACGCGCGTGACCGGTTGGCGTGATGTAGTTGGGCGTGCCCTTGGGCAAGCTGGATACGGGCTCGGCATCCTCCTCTTCGGAATCGGCGTCATTTTCTCGTGTAAATGCTTTGCTCATGGAGAGAGGGGCAGATAGGGTTCGATCAAGGACAGGATCTTATGGGCGGCACCTTGATGTTGCAACGTAAAGCGTTGCCCGGCAGCCCCCATTTGCTGGCGACGCGGGGCATCGCGCAACAGTGCGGGGAGCACCTCGAGCAATGCCGAGACATGTTGCACGCGGATTGCCGCACCTGCGGCGATGGCCCACTCGGTGGCATCCAGAAAATTGTAGGTGTTGGGCCCCACCAGAACGGGACAACCCACGGCGGTGGCCTCAATCAGGTTTTGCCCGCCAAAGGGCAGCAGGCTGCCGCCGATCAGCGCGACATCAGCAATTTGGTAGCAAGCCTGCAGTTCGCCCATGCTGTCGCCCAGCAGTACCGGTACATCCTCCGGAACGGGGCGATTTTCCGAGCGGCGCACGAAGGGAATGGCGAGGCTTTCCAACAGGGCTGCCACTTCGTCGAAGCGTTGTGGATGGCGCGGTACCAGGATCAGGAGGGCCCCAGGACAAGCCAGCTTGGGAAGCAGCTCCAGCAGCAGGCGCTCCTCGCCGGGACGGGTGCTGGCCGCGAGCCAAATGGGGCGTCCGCCGCCGACCAGGGCACGCAGTGAGGTCAGGGCGGCTTCTGAATCAGGGGCTTGCGGCGTGTCGAATTTAAGGTTTCCGGCCACGGAAATCCGTTGCGCGCCGAGGCGGGTAAAGCGTTGCGCATCATTTTCAGTTTGTGCCGCAATCAGGGAAAGTTGCGAGAGCATCTCTCCCGTGAGTGGCTGGGCACGCCGGTATCGTGCCGCCGACTTTTCGGACAGGCGTGCGTTGACCAGCAGTACGGGCACCCCTGCCTCGGCACAGCAGTGGATCAGATTGGGCCAGAGTTCGGTCTCCAGCAGCACCCCGATCCGGGGTTTGAAGTGATTCAAAAACCGATGAATGGCAAATGGCAAGTCATAGGGCAGGTAACAGCGCAGGATGTCGGGGCCAATCAATTCGGGCGCCGTTTCGCGTCCCGTGGGGGTCATGTGGGTGAGGAGCAGCTGATATTCGGGATGTTGCTTGCGAATCAGCTGGATGAGCGAGGCCGCAGCACGTGTCTCGCCCACCGAGACTGCGTGTAACCAGAGGATGGGACGCGTGGGACGCATTGCATATCGACCCAGGCGTTCGTCCCAATGGTGCAGATATGCGGGTTGACGACGGCTGCGCCAGAGCAGACGGATCAACGCCAGTGGCAACATTGCCCAGACGAGGAGCCCGTAGATGCGGCGCGTGGTCACCATGGGGTAGGTAGGGCACGCATGACTTTTTCCACTGAGGGGATCTGTTTTTTACCGCCGCAGTTGACCGCCACAGGGCTGCCATACACGCCAGTGTCTTCGGGCCGGGTTGCAGTGAATATGGCCACCACCGGGCGATTGAGGGCGGTCGCCAAATGCGACAGGCCGGTATCCACTCCGACCACGCAGCGCGCGTGTGCGAGGAGGGCAGCGAGTGCTGCCAGATTCAGGACAGGGGCTGCCACGGCAGCGGGAATGCGGCTGGCCAGCCGCGCGGCACGATCACGCTCGATGGCACTGCCTCCGGGGATGATGGCACGCAGCCCCTGCTGATGGAGGCGCACACCCAGCTCGATCCAGTAACTTTCGGGCCACTCCTTGTGGGGGCGGCTGGTGGCGTGCAGCAAAACCACGTAAGGTCCGGCTGGCGTCCAATCCGGCGGTGCGCTGGGGAATTTGAGACCGTAGCGCACTTCGGGATCGGGTGCGTAGCCCAGCGCCTGGGCCGTCAGCAGCCGGTTGCGTTCAACTGCGTGCAAGTCCCAGGGGATCGCAAATCTTTCCTGGTAGGCCAGGGTGGCCCAGGGCTCGCGTGCGCTGGACCAGGCATAGCCCATGTGGTGCGCTGGAGCCAGCCATCCGAGCAAAGCGCTTTTGATGAGGCCCTGCAGGTCAATGGTGAGGTCATAGGCGCCATCCCGCAGCAGGCGGCGCAGGGATGCCAGTTCATGCCATGTGTCCCGCGAAAGGGGGGCCTTGCGCCAGCGGCGGGTGGCAACCGGGATGATGCGCCGTACCGAAGGGTGGAGCGCCGGGATGGCGGAAAAAGATTCTTCCACCATCCAGTCCACGGCAATGTCGGGACAATGACGAGCAATGTCGGAAACGGCCGGCAAGGCATGGACCACATCACCCAGTGAGGATGTTTTGATAATCAGGATTTTGCGCATCCCGACATTCTAGGCTGTGCGCCAAACCGCGGCTACCCATGGCAGACCCCATGCTAAAATTTGCCCATGAGGATACTGGTTACCGGAGTTGCGGGATTCATCGGCATGCACGTGGCGAGGCGACTGCTGCTGGAGGGACATACCGTCATTGGACTGGACAACCTCAATGACTACTACGAAGTGGCGCTGAAAGAGGCGCGCCTGAGCCGGCTGGCCGACCAGTCCGAATTCGGCTTTCACCTCCTGGATATCAGCGATGCACGCGCCATGGCAACGATTTTTTCGGAAGGCGGCTTTTCCCATGTGGTGCATCTTGCGGCTCAAGCCGGGGTGCGCTATTCACTGAAAAATCCACTGGCTTACGTCAACTCCAACCTGACTGGATTTGCCCATGTGCTGGAGGGGTGTCGCCACCACCAGATCCGACATCTCGTCTACGCCAGCACGTCCAGCGTCTACGGCACCAATGCACGACTGCCCTTTCGCGAGCACGATCCGGCCGATCATCCAGCCAGCCTCTACGCTGCTACGAAGCGGGCTAACGAGCTGATGGCGCATTCCTACAGTCACCTGTTTGGTTTGCCCTCGACGGGGTTGCGCTTCTTTACCGTGTACGGCCCCTGGGGTCGGCCTGACATGGCCTATGCCCTGTTCACCCGGGCCATTCTGGAGGGCCGTCCGATCCAGGTCTTCAACCAGGGACACATGCGCCGGGATTTCACCTATGTCGACGATATCGTGGAAGGCGTGGTGCGGGTGTTGGCGCAACCGGCCGCTCCCGATCCCGCTTTTGACCGCATGCGCCCCGACCCGGCCAGCAGCGATGTACCGTGGCGGATCTACAACGTGGGTCATCACCAACCCGTGCCGCTCGAGACGTTTATCGATGTATTGGAGCGTTGTCTCGACAAAAAGGCCATCCGCGAGTATTTACCCATGCAATCCGGTGATGTGGAAGAAACCTTTGCCGAGATTGCCGACCTTGCCGAGGCGGTGGGATACCGGCCCCAGACCCCACTGGAATCCGGGCTCGAGCGATTTGTTTCCTGGTATCGGAGCTACTATTCATGACGCTTTCGGTGATTGTAATCGCCAGGAATGAAGAGGCGTCGATTGGGGATTGCCTGAAATCGGTGGCCTGGGCCGATGAATGCATCGTACTGGATGGCGGAAGTACCGATGCCACCGTGGCCATTGCCAAGGCACTGGGTGCACGAGTGGCAGTGGCCACGGACTGGCCTGGGTTTGGCCCCCAAAAAAACCGTGCCCTGGCGCTTGCCACCGGCGACTGGGTGTTGTCCCTGGATGCCGATGAACGGGTGAGCCCTGCGTTGAAGGACGAAATCGAGGCTGCGATGAGGGTGTCCGGCACAACTGTTTACAGGATGCCGCGGGCCTCGAGTTATTGCGGACGCACGCTGCGCCATGGCGGCTGGTGGCCTGATTACGTGATCCGCTTGTTCCGTCGGGGAGAGGCGCGGTTTTCAGAGGATCTGGTCCATGAGCGCCTGCTTTGTACGCAGGACGTGGGCACGTTGACGCAGCCGCTGTTGCATGACACCTACGCCAGCCTGGAAGAGGCGCTGGACAAAGCCAACCGCTACTCTACCCTGGGCGCACAACAAGCATTTGCGAGGGGGGAGCGGGCCAGCCTGATGACGGCCTTGGGCCACGGGCTCTGGGCCTTTTTCAGAACCTATGTGCTGCGTCGCGGATTTCTGGACGGAGGACAGGGACTGTTGCTGGCGGTATCCAATGCGCACGCCACGTTCTACCGTTATGCCAAGTTGTGGCTCAAGCGCCGGTGATCGGTTGCATCTGGTGCAGTCTGGCGTAGTACCCGTTGAGCTCGAGCAGGCTGCGATGGGTACCTTGTTCGACCATCTTGCCCTCATGGAGCACCACGATACGGTCGGCATTTTCGATGGTGGAGAGCCGGTGGGCGATGACGATGGTGGTGCGCCCCAGCATCAGGGCGTCCAGTGCGGTCTGTACAGCGCGCTCTGATTCACTGTCCAGCGCCGAGGTGGCTTCATCCAGGATCAGTATGGGGGCATCCTTCAGGATCGCGCGCGCGATGGCGATGCGCTGGCGTTGCCCTCCCGAAAGGCGCGCACCGTTTTCCCCCAGCAGCGTGCCGAATCCGTCCGGCAGTTGTTCTATGAATTCCAGGGCATGGGCTGCTTTGGCCGCGGCCCGAATGTGGTCCATCGACGCACCGCGCAAAGCGCCGTAGCCGATGTTATGAGCCACGGTATCGTTGAACAGCACCACGTCCTGGCTGACCAGGGAAATGTTGGCACGCAGGCTGGCCAAAGTGAGTGACGCCAGCGGGTGCCCGTCCAGCAGGATATGCCCCGAGGTGGGGGCATAAAAGCGGGGAATCAGCGTTGCCAGGGTGGTTTTACCGCTACCTGACTGGCCCACCAGGGCAACGGTTTCTCCAGCCCGGATGCCTAGGGTGAAGTTATCGAGGGCCAGCCGGTTTCCACGCGGATAGGCAAAGCACAGCTGATCAAATTGCAGTGCGCCTTCTGCGCGTTCCAGGACAAAGGTTCCCGTGTCCACCTCAGGCGTTTGGTCTATGAGCTCAAAGACGCTTTCCGAGGCTGCGAGTCCTCGCTGGAGGGACTCGCTGATGTCGGACAGGCGCTTGAGGGGGGCGAGCAGCATGATCATGGCTGTAATGAAAGAGACGAAGCCGCCCACGGAAGTTTCGTCGGCACTGGCCTGCAAGGTTGCAAGCCAGACGATGGCGGCCACGGCCAGGGCCGCAAAGAACTGGACCAATGGAACATTGGCTGCGCCGGCAGCAGCCTGCTTCATGTTGAGGCGGCGTACCCGATTGCTGGCATCATGGAAGCGCTCGGTTTCAACGGGCACGCCGCCAAAGATTTTGATGACTTTCTGGCAGCCGATCGACTCGTCCAGTACGGTGGTGATGCCCCCCATGGCTTTCATGCTGTCGCGATTGACGTTGCGCAGACGGGTGTTGAATTTTTTGACGACCCAGGCAATGGGCGGAGCAGCCAGCAAAGTGATGCTGGTGAGCTTCCAGTTGAGGTAGACCAGCCATCCCAGCAGCCCGATGACCACGAAGGAATCGGTGACGAGGTTCGTCACCACCGTGGTGGCAGCGGTCATGACCTGGCTGGCGTCGAACACCAGCTTTGAAATCAGGACCCCGGAGGGGTGGTCATCGAAGTAGCGTACCGGCAGTTGTAGCAGGCGTTCAAACATCTGCCGGCGCAGGTCCATGACGACCTTGTTGCCCACCCAGTTCATGGCGAACTTGGACACGAAGTTGGCAACCCCGCGCACCACGAACAACCCCAGCAACATCACCGGAACCCAACGGATCCAGGCGGGATCCTTATGCACGAAGCTCATGTCGAGCATGGGTTTGAGCAGGGCAGGGAGCAGAGGCTCGGTAGCCGCCGTGATCACCATGGCAACGATCGCGGCAACAAATTCCCAGCGGTAGGGGACGACGTAACGCAACAAGCGCCGATACAGTGCGGCGCTATGAACCGGAAGCGTGAACGAGGGCACTGGCCGTGATCCTGAAACGAGAGAGGGGCAGTATACCGTACCGCAACCCCCGTGCCGCCAGGAATCTGATAACATTCCCGCAGGTGATTTACCCAATTCTTGAGCCAGGATCCACATGAGTCTTCATTATCGTGCCCAATGGGCTATTGGCGTGTTGCTGGCCGTGATGGTCCTGGTCACGCACGGCCAGCATGACGCAACGCCGCTGCATTTGCCCCAAGCCACGTGGGCAGCTTTTTTTCTGGGTGGGTTCTACCTGCGCCATGTGCGGCTTTGGATGCTGGGCCTGGGCCTTGTGGGCGCCCTGGATTTTGCTGCCGTGACATGGGGTGGGGTCAGCGACTTTTGTCTGTCCCCGGCCTACGTGTTCATGGTTCCAGCCTATGGCGTGCTTTGGCTGGCGGGACGGACCTGCGCCGCGAATGGGGTGGGTTTGGACCGGCGCGGCCTCGTGGCGTTGGCACTGGGCCTGTCCGGTATCGTGGCGGCCGAAATTCTGGCGAGCGGCAGTTTTTACCTGTTGTCAGGACGCATGGAGCAGATCAGCCTGGGCGGATTGGCGACGTATCTTCTGACCTGGGTACCGCAAACCCTTGAATCTTTCGTCTTCTGGATCGGGGTCGCTGCCCCGATCCATGCAGCAGTTCGCTTCCTGTACGGCGCTTCGGCTTTGCGCCGTTCCGTCTAAAAGACGTATTTCAACAGCATCCCGAAATTCCTTCCCGGAGAGGGGTAGTAAGCCCCGTAGCTGTTGGCATAGTCGTAATACTGCCGGTTGAGCAGGTTATTGGCAGAGGCGACGAGATTCCATTGCCTCGTGAGGGCGGTGGTATAGCGCAGGTCGGCTGTCCAGTAGAACGGAATCGGCGGGAGCGTTCCCATGAAGTCGGAGTCCACAAATTGCTGGCCCACCAGACGTGCCGACAGATCCAGCGTTTGACGTTCTTGAGGTTTCCATTCGGCCCCTGTCTGAATATTGAACTGGGGAACCAGCGGCACCCGGTGCCCCTGATACGCACCCTCCGAAAACACTGCCCTGATCCATTGTCCCGACCCGCGTAAGGCCAGATTTGGCGTGGCCTGGTAGCGCCCTTCCAGCTCCAGCCCTTCCCGTTGGGTGGGGGGCAAATTGATGTTGATGAATTGTACCGGGTCAAATACCAGTTCGTTGTGGATGTCGCTGCGGAACAGGCGCAACGCGGCATTACTGGGTTCCAGCCGGTTCCAGCTGATGCCGGTTTCGTAGTCCATGGATGTCTGTGGCAGCAAGTTGCCTGCGGCGCCACGCAATTCGTCGATGTTGGCGACCCGGTAGCTTTGTCCCGTTCTGACGTAGGACTCCACTTTTTCAAACAGGGTTCGAATGTACTGGAGTTCAAAAGCGTGCAGATTGGACGAGTCGGTGGACGCAATCTCTTTCTGGATGCGCTCCACGCGTCCGCCCGCCACGAGCCGATCTGCAGGCGTGAGGATCCAGTTGTCCTGCAGGTAGAGGGCGTCGCTGTTCTGAATCAGATGTTCCCCCACAGTGGAATACTGGGGGTAGGCAGGATAGACCGACGAGTAGGTGCGATCCCAGCGTGACAGATCAAGCCCCAGCGTCAGGTCATTACCCTTGATTCCTGCATCGTGAATTTTTGCCCGGGGGGATAGGTCCTGAAAATTTGCCGAAATGTCGGTGGTACCACCAAGGCTGGGCAGATTGGCGCCCGACTGCTTGTTGCGCACATTGGCGTCCACAGCCCACTCGGTGTTACCCACCATGGCTTTGCCGAACAGGGTGATGGTATTGCCACTGACATTGCCGGAATCATTGGGTGTGACGGTTTGTCTGGGGTTTTGCTGGAACTGCGGCAGCGTCAGGGGGCCGGGAAATCGCGTGTCTTCTGAATCCGAATACAGACGGACGCCCAGGGTTCGGTCGGCGTCAGGCTGCCACTGGAGGGAAGCGCCCCCCGTCCTGACCTGAGCCTGGTTGTTGGCACGATAATTGTCGGTATTGAGGGTTTTGCCGAAAAGGGCAATGGAGGTGCCGTCGACTTGACGCGACACCCAGGCATTGCTCTCCTTGGTGGCAAAACTACCCAAACCGCCCGACAGGACTGCGCTATCGCCAGGATGGTTTTTGCTGACGATGTTGATGACACCGCTGGTGGCGCCTTCGCCGTAGAGCACGCTGGAGCCTCCGCGGGTGATCTCGATGTGATCGATGGACTCCACCGGGACCATGGAAGTTCGGGCGGCAGTCTGCTCGATTTCGGACAG
Source organism: Pseudomonadota bacterium (assembly GCA_021805725.1). Next base: position 15,000 of record JAJZEH010000024.1, read on the forward strand.
GCGAACTCCATCGAGCAGCACCACCACGTTGTTGTCGCTGGTGATGCCGTAGCCGCGAAGGTCGATGGATTGGTCCTGAGTGCCGTTCAAACTGATTCGGGTGGGAACATTACCGAGCTTCTGCAGGATTTGCGACACATCGGTCAATCCGCTGCGTTCAATGTCTCCGGAAGTAATGATGGTGGTCTGAGGCAACGACTGGGCCAGGGATTCGTCAAAGCGCGAGGACGTCACCGTGATGGGTGACAAACCCGCAATGTCCTCAGGGGCGCCTATGGCATGGTTGGAGTGCAATACACAGGCAGCTGAAACAAACAGTGCAATGGGCCTGAAGGCCGGACGACGGGTGCAAATTGTCAAAATGATCTCCCTGTAGAGGACAGGGAAACACCAGGGATAATTCGAGGCGGACTACAAACCGGGTTTTACCGATGACATGCTAGCCTGAATACTGCTACCCCGCAGTATTTCCAGTGCGCCAGACCATCTGGCGTCTTGGAGCGTGGGGCCGGTATCCGGGCTCATCCGAAAACCTTCGTCGTCTTCCCGGGCCGTGGGCGTGAACCTTCCGACCTAGTGACTGTTATGACGAAGTGATCAGGACTTACCGTTGCGGGGGCAGCACAGGCATTTCACCTGTTTCCCGTTTAACCCGGACTCAGAGAAGACGTCCAGGCACCCCGATGTGAACCATTCACATCTGCCAGGACGATTGTAACCAAATATGGATGCAGGACAAAGCAGTATTGGACAATTGACGCCGGAACGCTCGCCCCCTTATATTGGGACCATGGAAAAACTATTTGCCAGCCTGGAGCAAAAAATCGATCGCGTCATCGGTCAGTGCGATCTGTTGCGCGCGGAAAACCAAAAGCTGCGACAGGAGCTCATTCTCAAGGTCGATGAGGTGCGCCTGCTGACGGACAGGATGGAAGAGGCCAGGCATCGCCTGCAGCAACTGGTGGCGCAGGTTCCGGAATAGGCGGGGTCAAAATGGAATCCGTCATGGTCGAAATCTCCATTCTGGGCCGGTCCTACAAGGTGTCATGCAACCCTGAACATCGGACTTTGCTTCAGGAGGCGGCTCAGGAACTGGACCGGCGCATGCGCGAAGTGCGTGGCCATGCGGAGGGCGTGGGGCCGGAACGAGCCGCAGTCATGGCAGGGCTGAATGCCGTTTACGAAATGCTTGAACAAAAAGCAGCCAGCAGCTGGGATGTTGGCGATGTAAAGCGTAGAATAAAAGGCTTGGAGGAGCGGCTGGATCGATGCTTCTTTGAGCAGGAGTCCCTTTTTTGAGATTCCCCTGGGGTGTTCGTTACGGTTTTAATTCTTTGAACCGATAATCATCTAACCCGGCTATTGACCCGATGGGTGCTGTTGCGCGCGTCCTGCTGGAATCGCCTGATGCACCCGGTGGATAGCCACCTTCTCTAGAGGCTTGGGTTCAAGATGCAGACCGGACGGCACCTGCGGGGGACCCCCATGCCATGGCCTGTTGGTTGATGAAATCTGAACCTTCCGAGGTCAGTGTCGATGATGTTATGGGGATGCCCGGACAGTGCGTGGACTGGTTCGGGGTCCGCAATTACCAGGCCCGCAACTTCATGATGCGCGACATGCAACTGGGAGATGGGGTGCTGTTTTACCATTCCAGCTGTGCTGAACCTGGCATCGTGGGTCTGGCCGAAGTCTCGCGCTGCGCGCTCCCCGACAAAAGCCAGTTTGATCCAGATTCCCCCTACTATGACCCGAAAGCCACGCCCGATAAGCCGCGCTGGTTTTGTGTCGAGGTTCGCTTGCTCAGTAAAACCCGGTTGCTGCCGTTGAATGAATTGCGCGCCACACCCGGGCTGCAGCACATGCGCTTGTTGGCGCGCGGCAACCGCCTGTCCATCACCCCGGTCACCCGGGAGGAATGGCGCCTGATTCAGCAGATGCTCAAGCGCTCGTCAGACGATTGAGCGCTTCCTGGTAGCGCTCGCTGGTTCCTGCTGCGATGTCGGCGGGAATCTCCGGTGCAGGAGGCTGCTTGTTCCAGTGAATGGATTCCAGCCAGTTTCTGACGAACTGCTTGTCAAAACTTTCGGGGCTGGTTCCGACGCGGTAGGTGTCTTTGGGCCAAAAACGCGAAGAGTCGGGGGTGATTACCTCGTCGATGAGCGTGAGCGTGCCGTTCTTGTCCAGGCCAAATTCAAATTTCGTATCTGCAATGATGATGCCGCGCGCCAGGGCGTAATCCGCAGCAGCCCCATAGAGTTGCAGTGACTTGTCGCGAATTTGAGCTGCAACGGCGCTCCCCACGAGCTGGGAGGCCCTGGCAAAATCGATGTTTTCATCATGGTCCCCCACAGCGGCTTTTGTGGCCGGGGTAAACAGCGGGGTTGGCAGCCTGGCAGCCCGCTCCAGCCCTGCGGGCAGGGATATGCCGCAAACCGCGCCGCTGGCCTGGTATTCCTTCCAGCCCGAGCCTTCGATGTAGCCACGAACCACGGCCTCCAGGGGCAATGCCTGCATGCGTCTTGCCACCACCGAGCGCCCCACAACCTGACTGCGTTCGGCAGGAGCCACCACGCTTTCAGGGTCGATGCCGCTGAGATGGTTGGGGATCAGATCCTGGAAATAGGAAAACCAGAAGTTGGTCAGCGTGTTGAGGATGATCCCCTTGTTGGGGATGGGTGTTGGAAACACCACGTCAAAGGCGGATAGCCGGTCGGTGGTGATCAGCAACAGGTGATCCTCGCCTACCGCATAGATATCGCGCACCTTGCCCCGGGCAACCAGCGGCAGCGAATGGAGTTCGGTACGATAGACGGGTTTCATGGTCATGGCCTTCAGTTGCCCTCACCAATCCTGATGATTTTCATGGTGTTGGTTCCACCAGGTTTGCCAATGGGCTCGCCAATGGTCAGCAGGATCAAATCGCCCTTCTTGACGGCGCCCAGTTGCAGCAATTGGGCTTCGGCCTGGGCCATGATTTCCGCGGGCTCTTCTCCATGCTGGAAATCCACCGGGTAAACGCCGCGGAACAAGGTCACTTTGCGCTGCGTTTCTTCCACGGGCGTCATGGCATAAATGGGCACATTGACGTCAGCGCGGGACATCAACAGGGCCGTGGTGCCACTTTGCGTCAGTGCGGCAATGGCCTTGACTTCCAGGTGGCGTGTCGTGTGGATCACGGCGCGGGCCACCGCCTTTTCCACGCGTTCGATGCGGTCCAGTTCCTGGCGTTCCACAAAGGTCTGTGTGTCCTGCTTCTCGGCTTCGGTACATACCCTTGCCATGGCTGCAATCGCCTCCACCGGAAACTGGCCCGCCGCCGATTCAGCAGAAAGCATGACGGCGTCGCTGCCGTCCAGAACGGCGTTGGCGACGTCAGAGACTTCAGCACGGGTGGGGACTGGACTGGAAATCATGGATTCCATCATCTGGGTGGCAGTGATGACGGTTTTGTTCATTTCGCGCGCCAGGCGAATCATGCGCTTCTGCATGGCCGGTACGGCCGCATCACCCACTTCGACGGCCAGATCACCGCGTGCCACCATGATGGAATCGCTCGCTGCGATGATGTCTTCCAGGGCGTCGATGGCTTCGGCGCGCTCGATCTTGGACTGGATCTGGGCATGGCCACCGGCCTTCACCATCAGGTCGCGTGCCCATTGCACATCCGCCCCGGAGCGTGGAAAGGACACGGCCAGATAATCCACACGCAATCGTGCCGCAAGCTTGATGTCCTCCATGTCCTTTTCGGTCAGGGCGGGTGCGGTCAAGCCGCCGCCACGCCGGTTGATGCCCTTGTTGTTGGACAGCGGGCCGCCCTGAACGACGGTAGTGTGAACCTGATTGCCGCTGACATGATCGACACGGAGTTCGATCTTGCCATCGTCCAGCAGCAGGGCATCGCCGCTTGAGACGTCGCGGGGTAATTCCTTGTAGTCCAGACCCACGCGCTCCTGGTCGCCCAGGGCACAGTCTGCATCCAGAATGAACTTGTCTCCGGCCTTCAATGCGATGCGGCCCTCACGGAACTTGCCCACGCGAATCTTGGGTCCTTGCAAGTCCCCCAGAATGCCTACGGTGCGCCCCAGCTTCTTTGCGATGGAACGGATCAGCTCGATGCGATCCTGATGGTCTTGTTCGGTTCCATGGGAAAAATTGAGGCGGGCAACATCCATGCCGGCCAGGATCATGCGTTCCAGAACTTCGGGGCTGCTGGAAGCGGGTCCGATGGTGGCAACAATTTTGGTGCGACGAGGCATCTGCTTGAAACTCCTGTTGGGTGTGTATTTGGGTTTAGTGGGTGCGGGATTCCAGGATACGGACGGCAGGGAGATCGCGCCCTTCCAGAAATTCGAGGAATGCGCCGCCCCCGGTGGAAATATAGGAAATCCGGTCGGCGATATGGTACTTGGAAACGGCGGCGAGGGTATCTCCGCCACCGGCAATGGAAAACGCAGGGGATTCCGCAATTGCCAGGGCCAGGGCCTTGGTGCCTTCGCCAAACTGGTCGAATTCGAAGACGCCCACTGGACCGTTCCAGACAATGGTGCCGGCACCTTTCAGAATTTCAGTCAGCTGAGCAGCGCTCTTCGGCCCGATATCAAGGATCATGTCGTCATCAGCCACCTCGTCGACGGACTTGAGGGTGGCTTCCGCATGTTCTGAAAACGCCTTGCCGACCACGACGTCCACCGGGATGGGAACATTTCCGCCACGGGCTTTGGCGGCCTCGATGATCCTGCGTGCCTCAGGGACCAGGTCCGGCTCTGCCAGGGATTTGCCGATCCTTTTACCGGCGGCGAGCAGGAAGGTGTTGGCGATGCCGCCGCCGACGATGAGTTGGTCCACTTTCTGCGAGAGCGTGGCCAGCACGGTCAACTTGGTTGAAACCTTCGAACCGGCAACGATGGCCACCAGGGGGCGGGCGGGCACTTTGAGTGCCCGTCCCAGCGCATCGAGCTCTGCCGCCAGAAGCGGGCCCGCGCAGGCAATGGGTGCGTATTTGGCAACGCCATGGGTTGAGGCTTCGGCCCGGTGTGCGGTGCCGAAGGCATCCATCACAAAGATGTCGCATAGCGCGGCCATGCGCCGGGAAAGGGCGTCGTCGTCCTTCTTCTCGCCAGAGTTGAAGCGCACGTTTTCAAACATCACCACGCTGCCCGGGGCCACGTTGACTTCATGGTCCAGCCAGCGTGGGACCAACGGCACGGAAACGCCCAGTAATTCGCCAAGTCGCGCCGCAACCGGTGCCAGGGAATAGGCCTCTTCAAAGGTGCCCTCGGTGGGGCGACCCAAATGCGACATCAACATCAGCCGGGCACCGGAGGACAGGGCCTGACGGATACCGGGCAGGCTGGCGCGGATGCGGGTGTCGTCGGTGATGACACCGTCTTTCAGCGGTACATTGAAGTCCACCCGAACCAGCACGCGCTTGTTGGCAAGATCAAGATCCTGCATGCGAATGATGCTCATGGCGTTACTCGACCGCCATCCAGGCCGCCGTCACGTCCAGCATGCGGTTGCTGAAACCCCACTCGTTGTCGTACCAGGCCAGCACCTTGACCAGATTGCCGCCCGAAACCTTGGTCAGTCCGGCATCAAAGGTGCTGGAAGCAGGGTCGTGGTTGAAGTCCACGGAGACCAGGGGGGCCGTGTTGTAATTCAGGATTCCCTTCAGGGCTCCTTCGGAAGCCGCTTTCATGACGGCGTTGACCTCTTCGACGGAGGTGGGGCGCGCTGCTTCGAAAGTGAGATCCACCAGCGAGACGTTGATGGTCGGCACGCGCACCGAAAATCCGTCCAGCTTGCCGTTGAGTTCCGGCAGCACCAGACCCACGGCCGCAGCTGCGCCGGTTTTGGTGGGAATCATGGACATGGTGGCGGAACGGGCGCGGTGCAGGTCCGAGTGGTACACATCGGTCAGTACCTGGTCGTTGGTATAGGCGTGGATGGTGGTCATGAGTCCTTTGACGACGCCGATATGCTCGTGCAGGGGCTTGACCAGCGGGGCCAGGCAGTTGGTGGTGCAGGAGGCGTTGGAGATGACCGTCATGTCGGAGCGCAGGATCTGGTGATTGACGCCATAGACTACTGTGGCGTCCACATCCTTGCCGCCGGGAGCAGAAATGACCACCTTGCGTGCCCCGCCCTTGAGGTGTGCCGCGGCCTTTTCCTTGCTGGTGAACAGACCGGTGCATTCCATGACGACGTCCACGCCGACGCTGCCCCAGGGGATCTCGGCAGGGTTGCGCTGGGAAAAGACCCGAATGACGTCGCCGTTGACGATCATGGAATCGCCCTGCACCGCAACATCGGCGTGGAATTTGCCGTGGGTCGTGTCGTAACGAGTCAAATGCGCGTTGGTTTCGGGGTTTCCCAGATCGTTGATGGCCACGATCTGGACGCCGTGCTTGTTTCCCGATTCGTAGAGGGCACGCAGGACATTGCGACCAATGCGGCCATAACCGTTGATTCCGACACGAACTGCCATGGGACTTCTCCTCGTAAGTGCGATTTTTAGATGAATTGGGTTGGTATGGGGTGCAATAGGCTCAATTATCCACTAGCCAGAGGCTGCGGTCATCTCCCCCGGTCTTTGGGGGGGGCTTGGGTTCTGGTTCTCATTATAAAAAATGATGATGAAATTATAAAGCCATTATAAAATGACCTTATAAAAAGCGGGAGGGCGCGGTGCATTTCACGTTTCGACAACTACAAATATTCGAATCCGTGGCACGCTTGCTGAACTTTTCCCGAGCCAGCGAAGAGCTTCACCTCACCCAGCCCGCCGTGTCCATGCAGATTAAACAGCTGGAAGATGCGGTAGGCATTGCGCTGTTTGAGCAAATGGGCAAGCGTATTTTTCTGACCCAGGCGGGCGAAGAACTCTACCAGCACTCCCGCATCATTTCCCGTCAGATGAAGGATGCCCAGGAGGCCATTGAAAGCTTGCGTGAAGGGGTGAGCGGGCGTCTGGACATTGCCATCATCAGTACCGCCAAATACTTTGCGCCGACGCTGCTGACCCGATTTTGCGAGATGCACCCCGCGGTTCAGCTTAAATTGTCCGTGAGCAATCGCGAAGGCATCGTGCATCAGCTGATGCATAACGAAGTGGACCTGGTCATCATGGGGCAGCCTCCCGAGGCGCTGGGGGTGGTGACCGAACCCTTTGCGCGCAATGCGCACATCATCGTGGCCCCCCCTCACCATCCCCTGGCTGCGGCGAAATCCCTGACATTGGAGCGTGTGGCAGAGGAACCCTTTCTGCTGCGTGAAAAGGGCTCAGGGACGCGCCAGTTGCTGGAACGGTTTCTGTCGTCCCATGGTCTGACGGTCAACGCGCGCATGGAAATGAGCAGCAACGAAACCATCAAGCAGGCCACCATCGCCGGCATGGGGATTGCCTTTCTGTCAGAGCATACGGTGACCCTCGAACTCGAGACGCGGCGCCTCATCATCCTTCCCGTTCCGGGGCTGCCCATCGTGCGGGATTGGTATCTGGTCCATCACAGGGAAAAGCGGCTGTCACCGGTGGCCCGGGCTTTCAAGCAGTTTTTGCTGGAACAGGCCCCGCAGATGCTAGGCGCGGTCGCGCAACCACTCGCGCCATTCATTGAACAGGGGCGGGTGCAGGGCGGCAATCACTGATCGGTTCCAGGGCGAAACCTCCCAGAACTGATCATGATCCAGCGTGCAGTACCTGCCTCCTGCCTCCTGCAGGATCAGCGAGCCTGCCGCGTAATCCCACAGCTTTTGCCCGCCGTGAAGCGAAAGATCAAAGCGCCCGGCGGCCACGTAGCACCACTCCAGGGTACTTGCGCCAAAGTTGCGCTGTGAGGCATAGGGCGGGTGACTGCTCAAGGCCAGAGCAAGCTTTTCGGGCAACCGTTTCAAATCCACCGTGGCAATTGCTTCCCGAAACAGAGGGGAGGAGACCCTGATGGGCAACCGAACGCCGTTGAGCCAGGCGCCGTTGCCCTTTTCAGCAGAAAAAGCCTCATCGGCGACCGGATCGTAGACAACGCCCAGCACAGGACGACCCTGCCGCATGAGGGCAACGGAAATGGCAAAGTAGGGGATGCCGTGGACAAAGTTGGAGGTGCCGTCGATGGGATCCACGCACCAGATGCCCTCATGGCTTTCCTGCCAGAGCCTGCGCTGTATGGTTTCGGACATTTCTTCCCCCAGGATGGGACAGGGCTGGAGCGCTGAAAGGGCGCTTACCAGGGCTTCCTGGGTTGCAAGGTCGGCCTGGGTAAACAGGCTGCCGTCATTCTTGCGGTCATGCGCCACCTTGAGATATCGCGGCATGACCTCCTCATGAGCAACCGATTTGACGACCTTGATGAGCTGTTCAAGCATGGGCTCATGATAGCATGAGGGCGTCCTTCGACCTGCAGATGCACATGACAATTCCGCGATTCCATTGCGACATGCCGCTGGGGCAATCAGCCGTATTCGGGCTGCCAGAGGCAGTGGCCCATCATGCCGTACGCGTGTTGCGTTTGAAGGTGGGAGACGAGCTTGTCCTGTTTGATGGTGCGGGCGGCGAGCATCTGGTGCGTATCGATCACATCGCGGGTTCTGCCGTCACCGTGTTCCGGCAGGCTTTCAGCCCGCGCGAGGCAGAATCGCCGCTGGACCTGTGGTTGGGGCAAGCGCTGTGCGCCAATGAAAAAATGGACTGGGTATTCCAGAAAGCAGTCGAACTGGGGGTTTCCCGCTGTTCACCGCTCCAGACCGGGCGCAGCGTGGTCCGCCTGTCACCGGAACGGGCGCTGCGCCGCCAGACCCACTGGCAGGGTGTCATCCGCGCCGCATGTGAGCAATCAGGCCGCAATCGCGTGCCTCTGGTGGATTCCGTCCAATCCTTGGACCAGTGGCTTTCCCTTCTGCCCGACCAGGGCATGCGGCTGATGCTGTCTCCTCAAGGCGGGTCCGTACTGTCGCAGCTCGCGCGCCCCTCCGGCACAGTGGCAATCCTGGTGGGGCCGGAAGGGGGGCTGACAGCAGAAGAAGAAACCCTTGCGCGTGCGGCGGGGTTCAGGGCTCTCAGGCTCGGGCCGCGCATTTTGCGCACGGAAACGGCTGCACTGGCCCTGGTGGCAACGCTCCAGGGTCTGTGGGGTGATTTTGTGGAAGCGCAGGCGCCGCAACCGTTATAATCGGCCCATGACCCGATCCGATTCCTTCGTCAACTGGTTTCGTTCTGCCGCCCCGTACATCAATGCATTTCGGGACCGCACGTTTGTCATCGCCTTTGGCGGAGAGGTGGTTGCCGACGGCAAATTCATTGCGCTGACCCATGATCTCAACCTGCTGGAAAGTCTGGGAGTTCGGCTGGTCCTGGTGCATGGGGCACGACCCCAAACCGAGGCGCGGTTGTCCGCGCGGGGTGTCAAACCCCGTTATGTCAACGGCACGCGGGTGACTGACGCCCTCGCCCTGGGCTGCGTCATCGAGGCGGCTGCCACCCTGAGCTTTGAAATCGAGGCGTTGCTGTCCATGGGCGTAGCCAACTCGCCCATGGCGGGTTCGGACATCCGCGTTGCCAGCGGTAACTTTGTCACGGCCCGCCCCATTGGCGTGGTGGATGGCGTCGACTTCCAGCACACGGGCCTGGTTCGAAAAATTGATGCCGTGGGCATTCGCAGGCGACTGGATGATGAGGAAATCGTGCTGTTGCCGCCCTTGGGGTATTCCCCCACCGGCGAAATATTCAATCTGACCGTGGAAGAAGTGGCCACTGCCACCGCAATCGCGCTGGGCGCAGAAAAACTGATTTTCCTCACGGACACCCCCGGGGTTCTGAACGGCCAGGGGGAAACGATTTCAGAGTTGACCGCACAGGAGGCCGAGGCCTTGCTGAAAAGCGGCAAGCCACAACCGGAAGACGTGGCGTTTTATCTTCCCTGTGCCGTGCGGGCTTGCCGCAGCACCGTGCCCAGGGTGCATCTGATCACGCGCCATGTGGATGGCGCGCTGATTCAGGAGCTGTTTACCCGCGAGGGCATTGGCACCATGGTGATGCGCGACACGCACGATGTGCTGCGTTCTGCCAGACTGGAGGATGTCCCGGGAATATTGTCCCTGATCGAGCCGCTGGAGTCGGACGGCGTGCTGGTCAAACGAAATCGGGTGCTTCTGGAAGCCGAGATCGACCGTTTCTCCGTTCTGGCCCACGACGGCAGAATCATCGGCTGTGTGGCACTCTACCCCCTTGCCGGTGAAGGGGCAGGAGAACTGGCTTGCCTTGCCATCAACCCCGATTTCAGGAACCTGGGGCGGGGAGACGCCCTGCTGCGCCATGTGGAGCAACAGGCGCGCAAGATGGGCATTCGCCGCCTGTTTCTGCTGAGTACGCGCACCGGACAGTGGTTTGCCGAACGCGGCTTTGTCGAGAGTTCCATCGACCAACTGCCGCAGGCCAAACAGGATCTCTACAACTATCAAAGACGCTCCAAAGTGTTCATCAAACAAATTTCGGACAATACCGTCGCAAAGGTCTAGCCATGAGTCGAACTGTTCACTGCATCAAGCTGCAACGAGAAGCCAAGGGACTGGATTTTCCACCCTATCCGGGACCGCTTGGGGCGCGAATTTTCAACGAGGTTTCTGAAGAGGCCTGGAAGGGTTGGCTTGAGATGCAGAAAATGCTGATCAACGAAAACCGCCTCAACCTTGCGGATGCCAAGGCGCGTCAATATCTTGCACAGCAGATGGAAGCCCACTTTTTCGGTTCCGGAGCCGAGCAGGCCGCCGGCTACGTCCCCCCCAGCGCCTGAGCCTCAGGCAGTGACGGTGCGTTCGATCTCTTCTACCGAAGTGTGACGGACGTCCTTGCCCTTGACCAGGAAAATCACGTATTCGGCCATGTTCTTGGCGTGGTCGCCAATGCGTTCGATGGCCTTGGCGGCAAACAGGATCTCAATCGAGTTGGAAATGGTGCGCGGGTCTTCCATCATGAAGGTGATGAGCTGTCGCAGGATGCCGCGGAACGATTCGTCCACGTCCTGATCGTCACGTAGTACCTGGGTGGCGCTGTTGGCATCCAGGCGGGCAAAGGCGTCCAGGGCACGACCCAGCATGTGGACGGCCAGCTGTGCGGCGTGGCGCAGATCCACCGGGCGGGGGGCATGCAGGCGGTCCGCACCATGGATGAGTTTGGCCATGCGGGCAATTTTTTCAGCTTCGTCGCCGATGCGTTCCAGATCCGTGATGGTTTTGATGATGGCCAATACCAGTCGCAGGTCGCCAGCTGCAGGTTGGCGGCGCGCGATGATGTGCGTGCAGTCCTCGTCGATGCTGACTTCCAGGCCGTTGACGCGATGATCGTGGGCAATGACCTCGTCGGCCAGCGCCATGTCACCTTCGTGCAGCGCTTCCACCGCCTTTTCGATCTGTTCTTCGACCAGCCCCCCCATTTTGAGGACTTTTGCTCGAACGGTTTCCAGTTCGACATCAAATTGTTTGGCGATATGTTCTGTAGGCATGGTTGGGTTTTCCTGGCTAACGGGTTGTGATGCGAACCCCTCTCTCAGTTGTGGCAAGAATCAAAACATCGGCCGGCCGCCGCGCAAAAATACCGCACATGACCACGCCGGTGATACTGGACAGTCGCGTTTCCATTTCAACAGGGTTCTGGATTTCAAGATGATGAACATCCAGAATGAGGTTGCCATTATCCGTGACAAACCCTTCACGCAGGGCAGGCTGCCCACCCAGACGGACCACTTCCCGGGCCACGTAACTGCGCGCCATGGGAATGACCTCCAGCGGCAGCGGAAAGTTTCCCAGCACCGGCACCAGCTTCTTTTCGTCGGCGATGCAGATAAATTGCCGGGCCACGGCAGCCACGATCTTTTCTCGCGTCAAGGCGCCACCCCCGCCCTTGATCATGGCAAAGTGGGTCGTAATTTCGTCAGCCCCATCCACATAGACGGGAAGATCGTTGACGCTGTTGAGGTCGAAAACCCGGATGCCGGCAGCCTTCAGGCGCTGCGTCGAAGCCTCGGAACTGGAAACGGCCCCTTCAATCCGGTTTTTGATCCCGGCCAGTTCCTGAATGAAAAAATTGACCGTAGAACCGGTACCCACACCCACGATGGCATCATCGGGAACATAGTCCAGCGCAGCGCGGGCTGCAGCAAATTTCAAGTCGTCCTGGGTCATCCATGGTTCTCGCTTTAAGCTTGCAGCATAACCCCAAGCGGAGGCGCGCTCAACCGGTTTTGGGAAATGTGGAAAAGTTTGCTACCCTCAAGGCCTTCTGGGGTGAAACAATTATGAAAATTGATTATCTGGAACGCATCCTGAATGCGACCCGCGTTTACGATGTGGCCATCGAAAGTCCGCTGCAGGTTGCGCCGCTGCTCTCGAAGCGGCTGGGCAATACGGTGCTGCTGAAACGGGAGGACCTTCAGCCCGTATTTTCCTTCAAGCTGCGCGGCGCGTATAACAAAATGGCCTCCCTCAGCCCCCGTGAACTGGCGCTTGGGGTCATTGCCGCCAGTGCAGGGAATCACGCCCAGGGAGTGGCTTTGGCGGCGCAGAGGCTTTCAGCGCGCGCCCTGATCGTCATGCCAACGACGACACCCTCCATCAAGATTGAAGCTGTGCGCGCTCGTGGCGCCGAAGTGATTCTGGAAGGCGTGTCTTATTCCGAAGCGCAGGAGCATGCCCAAAAACTTGCCAGGACGCACGGATACACCTTCGTTCATCCTTATGATGACCCCGAGGTGATTGCCGGGCAGGGCACCATCGCCATGGAAATTCTGCGCCAATACTCCCGCCCCATCGAAACGATTTTCGTGGCGATCGGGGGGGGCGGGCTGATTTCCGGGGTGGCGTCCTATGTCAAACGGGTGAGGCCAGATGTCCGCATCATCGGTGTTCAGCCGCAGGATTCGGATGCCATGAAGCAATCCCTGGCCGCCGGGCGACGCGTTCGCCTGGATCAGGTGGGGCTGTTTGCTGATGGCGTCGCGGTGCGCCAGGTGGGTGTGGAAACCTTTCGGCTGTGCCGGACGCTGGTGGACGAAATCGTGACCGTGGACACGGATGCCATCTGTGCTGCCGTCAAGGACGTGTTTGACGAGACACGGGTCATTCTGGAACCGGCGGGGGCGCTGGCCATTGCCGGCATGAAGCAGGTGGTGGCGCGTGACCGGCTCAGCAAAAAAACGCTGGTAGCCATTGCCTGCGGTGCCAACATGAATTTTGACCGGCTGAGGTTCATTGCGGAGCGTGCCGAACTTGGAGAGAGACGCGAGGCGGTTTTCGCAGCCACGATACCGGAACAGCCAGGAAGCTTCAGAAGGTTTTGCGAGCTATTGGGTGATCGCGCCGTGACGGAGTTTAACTATCGGTACGCCGATGAGCGCCAGGCCCATGTTTTTGTGGGTATTTCAGTGGCGCACGCGAAAGAGACGCGGGCTTTACTGAAGTCCTTCAATGCGCATGGCATCAAGACTCTGGACCTGACCGACAACGAAATGGCCAAGCTGCATGTGCGCCATTTGGTGGGGGGGCGGGCGCCACAGGCGCGGCACGAAATGCTCTACCGCTTCGAGTTTCCCGAACGCCCCGGTGCGCTTCCCAAATTCCTCAACAGCATGAGTGAGGACTGGAACATCAGCCTGTTTCACTATCGCAACCATGGGGCGGACTACGGCAGAGTGCTGGTCGGGCTGCAAGTGCCTCCCGAGGACAAGCGGGCCTTCCAGAAATTCCTGGCCAACCTGGGGTATCCTTGGGTTGATGAAAGCAACAACCCGGCCTATGCCCTGTTTCTGGGTTAAGCCGGGTTTCTGATCCAGACCGTTTTGAGGTTGGTGAATTCCCGAATGCCCTGAGAAGAAAGTTCGCGACCAAAACCGGAGTTCTTGGTGCCGCCAAAGGGCAGTCGCGGGTCCGACTTCACCAATCCGTTGATGAAGGTGCAACCGGCATCAATTTGTCCGGCTAGCTGCTCGGCCCGCCGAATGTCCCTGCTCCATACGGTGGAACCTAACCCATAGGGCGTATTGTTGGCCAATGCCAGCGCGTCTTCCTCATCCCTGGCGCGAACGATCAGGGCCACTGGTCCAAAAAGCTCCTGCTGCCAGATGGGTGACTCCGGGGTGATCCCGTCGAGGATCGTAGGGGCGTAAAACCATCCAGGGCCAGGCAGCGCATGACCTCCCATCAGGGCTTCGGCGCCGCCCGAGAGCGCTGCCTTGACTTGCAGGTCGAGGTGGTCGCGCAAATCCCGACGGGCCATGGGCCCCAGCGTCACGCCGGGGTCGAAGGGGTCGCCGGGTTTGAGGGTGGCCACCCGTTCGGTAAACATCTCCAGAAAGGCATCGGCAATTTCAGGCACGAGAATGAACCGCTTGGCTGCGATGCAGGCCTGCCCACAGTTCATGTATCGCGAACTCAGTCCCTGACGCGCAGCCCATTCCAGGTCGGCATCGGCCAATACCACAAAGGGGTCAGACCCCCCCAGCTCCAGAATGCACTTTTTGAGGTGTGCTCCGGCGATGGAAGCTACGGCGCGGCCAGCGCGCTCCGAGCCCGTCACGGTAACGGCATGCACATGCGGGCTTCCGATTGCATCGGCAACCAGGGCATCTTCGATAAACAGGTGGGACATCAGATGATCGGGCATGGCGGCGTCTTGCAGCAGCGAAACGATGGCCAGGGCACAGCGCGGGACATTGGGGGCATGCTTGAAGACCACGCCGTTGCCTGCCATCAGGGCGGGTACGGCAAAACGGAACACCTGCCAGAAGGGAAAATTCCAGGGCATGACGCCCAGCACCACGCCGATGGGGGTGTAAGCCACATAGCTGCGGGCTCCGGGAACAGTCATGGGCTCGGGCGTCAGAAACCCCTCTCCCTCATTGGCGTAATAGTCGCAGATGGTGACGCATTTCTCGACTTCGGCACGGGCTTCGCGCGTGACCTTGCCCATTTCTTCGGTGATTAGCCGGGCAAATTCATCCCGTCGCGCCAGCAGGCCTTGCCCCAGGCGGCGAAGCGCCTGCGCGCGCTCGGAAAACGATGTGTGGCGCCAGGACTGTTGGGCTGCATGCGTCCTGGCCAGGATAGCCAGCAGGGCGGTCCTGTCCGAACTTGGAAACTGTGCGCTGACGACCTCGGTGGTGGGGTTCTGGCTGAAGAAGGGCATGACGGACTCCGGGTGGAGAATGTTACAGGAAAACCCGTAAGGTTATCGCAGGGACGGGGCTCTTGACAACTTTTCCCTGTCATCTGCGAGTCAAAAAAATGTCATGATGATGAAACCGGAAATGGGGATACTGGCGGGATTCAAATCCGAGCTCCGAGATGATGAACCTGACCCATCTGATTGACCTTGCCAACGATTCCGGAGGGACGCTGTACCTCATGCTGGTGCTCCTGACCCTGGCATTGACCGTGATCATCGAGCGCAGTCGTTACCTGTCCAATATGCTCGAAGCAGGGGACCATCTGATCCGCTTGCTCCGGTCCAGACAGGGCGAGGGGCATTTGGGGCTGATGGAGTTTACGCTTCAGCACCCAAAACTGCCCCACCTGACCCTGATCGATGCGGCAGCAGGCGCGTCGCCTGCCTTGCGATCAGATCGCGACTCCATGGACAGCACGCTGGAAGAAGCGGTGATGCACGAAGTCCCCAAACTGGACCGCTCGCTCTGGATGCTCGATACCATCATCACCCTGGCCCCGCTGCTGGGATTGTTCGGAACCATCGTGGGCATGTTCAATGCGTTCAGCGTATTGGGCGAAGGCCAGAACGCTGCAACCGAAATCACCTCGGGTATCGCAGAGGCCTTGCTGGCTACAGCTTCAGGATTGGTGGTGGCCATGGTTGGGCTGGTATTTTTCAACAGCCTCAATTCAAGAATCCGGCTGGTGGTACACCAGATGGAAACCCTCAAGGTCATGATCCTGAATCGCTCGGATACGACGATTCAACGCAACCTGCAATCGGCCGCATAATTTCATATGCGTTATCTCCAGCAGCGGCGCGCCCGCATCGAGATTATCCCGATGATCGACATCATGCTGTTTTTGTTGGTGTTTTTTGCAATGTTGATGTTGAAGATGATACCGACCTCCGGGCAGGTGACCAAGCTGCCCACCAGTAGTACCGCCGAATTGTTGCCAGCCCCCAAGTTATTGGTGGAACTGTCCGAGGATGGGTCGGTTCGGGTGGACCATGCCCCTATCGGGCTGCAGGAATTAACGGCAAGACTGAAAGCCCTGGGTAGCAAGACTGCGGTGACCATTGCGGGAAGCCAGGAGGTTGCCTTGCAGAAGGTGATGGCGGTGCTGGATGCAGTCAAGGCATCCGGGGTTTCCCAAATTTCCATTGCAGCCCGTCGTGTCCAGTAGCGGGGTGCTTGCAGGCACGCATGCCCTGGGAAATGCGCAAAACGATGGGCTCAAGGCCTTGGCACTGGCGTTGCTGCTGGAGCTTCTGTTGATGAGCCTGGTCGCTGCCGTCTACATTTCCGGCATGCTCCGCCCCACACCTGTGATGAAGGATACGGTGACGCTTCAGCTGGACAGTCTCGCACCAGAACCCGTACCCCCCACGCCGCCGCCCCGGAAGGTCGAAAAATCGCCGCCCGTGGCCAGGAAAATACCCGAGCCCATTCCGGTACCCATGACAGAGCCACCCGTGGCCCAGGATGCAGCGCCATCCCCCTTTGCCGAAAAGCCGGCTCCAACCCCATCGGCCCCGGCCCCGCATCCAACGGAAGCCGATGTGCTGGCGGATTACACTGCCAAAATCCGGAATGCCGTGCAAGCGGCCCTGATTTTTCCAAAGGCGGCGGAAGCGCGCCACGACACCGGGCGGACGCGCGTGGAGTTTCGCTTGTTTCAGGGACGGCAAAGTGGTGCCCGGGTGATATCATCCAGTGGCATCAACATGTTTGATCGTGCTGCACTGCAGGCCGTGCAGGATGCGGTCTTTCCGCAACCCCCGGAAGCCCTCCGGGAGCAGGCACGATTGTTTCAGATCTGGGTGGAATTCAGGCGTTAGGGGTCCGTGCGTCTACACATCTTCAAGGTGATCATCGGGTTGGGTCTGTCGGGGTGGGTCCAGTTCGTGATTGCGGGTTCCGAGGTTTCATCGTATGTAGCCCTGGGGCCGCAGGGACGGGCCATTGTCCGGGTGGTGACGCAGGCAACAACCTGTCCCGTGCTGGAAGTGGATGGCCTTCACAAGGTTATGGACACGCGCGTCGCGCCCAGGCAAACGCCTCTCTCGTCAGAAAGGCCGGCCGTCTTTTTGACGCGCGTCTGTGAACTCAATCTGTCCTCGACCAGCACCAACGTGCGGCTGGATGGCAGGGAATTGCCCCTCGTCAAAGCGGTCATCCGGAAAATCGTATTGTTGGGAGATACCGGTTGCCGCATGAAGTGGCCTGCAGCCTACCAGTCCTGCAACGACACCGAAGCCTGGCCCCTGGCCCGGGTTGCCCTGAGCGCAGCAGCAGAAAAGCCGGACCTCGTGATCCATGTCGGGGACTATCACTATCGTGAAAGCCCCTGTTTGTCAGAGGGCTGTGCCCATAGCCCCCAAGGCTATGGATCCGACACCTGGGAAGCGGATTTTTTTGTCCCGCTGCGTCCATTATTGCAGGCCGCGCCTTGGGTATTTGCGCGCGGCAATCATGAATCCTGCATGCGGGCCGGACAGGGCTGGTTCAGATTTCTCGATCCCCGGCCCTTTGACGCCAGACATTCCTGCGATGATCCCGCGCAGGAGGCGGGGGATCTGACTGCACCCTACGCGGTACCTCTGGGGCCCCAACAGCAGTTGATCGTCTTTGATTCGGCGGCAGCTTCAGAAAAACCCCAGCGACCGGGCGCTCCGGCAGTGGCTGCTTATGCGGCCCAGTTTGAGCAGGTTGCTGCACTGGCAAGTACCCGGCCCTACAACTGGCTGGTATTGCACCACCCCGTGCTGGGCTACGGCTATCTGCCGTTGGCGGGATACCAGAAAGGGAATCCCACCCTTCTTGCCGCGCTGCAGGAAAATCATTACCCAACGCTTTTTCCCGAGGGAATACAGTTGACCTTGCAAGGCCATATTCACACCTTCGAACTGAACCGTTTTGAAGGACGCGAACCCATGACGCTGATTACCGGTTTTGGAGGTTCGCTGCTGGAGCCGCAGTTTCCCAGGGGCGTGCCGCCCCATTTTCAGATGGCTCCAGCAGTCACCCTGGCCGAAACCCGATCGGAGCAGCAGTACGGATACACGGTGCTGGAACAGCAGGAGGGTCATTGGACCTTGCTGGAGAAAGACATCGAAGGCCGCACCCGAATGCGTTGCCTGCTGCAACTGGTGGAGGCGCCTTACAAGTACGCATGCAGCGCATCGCCGTTGCAAGACCCGGCAAATTGAATTCATCAATCTGCAATCTGTTGCTCATCTTCCTGCAACCTTCACACTGAATAATCGCTGCGCAAACACCAGCGCGCACCGGCCATTTTTCTTCAGGCCGGATTTTCTAATTGACAAGAAGAGCGATCATTCATGCATAACAAAACGAAATTCAAGTTGCGTGGTGCCAGCCATGCCGTGATCTCGGCCTGGGCCTTGTTGGGGGTGGTGGCGCCGGTCTTTGCAGACCAGACTGTGGATCTGGGGGCAGTGGGGGCATCGGGGACAGGGGTTGCCACGGCGACTGAAGACCCTGCATCAGCCATCTATCAGGCACCTACGCAAGCTTCACTGACGGCCACTCAGCCGCAGTCCATCATCACACAGCATTTCATCCAGGAAAATGCTTCGGCAGGATCCAACTACACGGACATCATTTCCATTGCACCGAGCGTTGTCAGCATCAACCCCAACGGTCCTGGAATGATGGAAACCCAAAGCATGACGATCCGCGGATTTTCCGACGGACAGTACAACGTGACGTTTGATGGCATTCCCTGGGGGGATTCCAATGACTTCACCCATCACTCCACCTCTTATTTCATGCCCCAGGACATTGGTGGCATCGTCATAGACAGGGGGCCGGGCGATGCCAGCAACATCGGGAACGCAACCTTCGGCGGCACGGTGGCGGTCACTTCGAAATTGCCGTTGGCCGCAGCGGGAACAACCCTGTATGGTTCGACGGGAAGCTGGAATACCCACCTGTTTGGCGCACAGTTCGATACCGGTAACATGCAGAATTACAACGACGGTCGCGCGTTCATCGACTACAAGAACTTTACGACCGATGGTTATCTGACCAACAGCGGTCAGCGCCGTCAAAACATTTTCATGAAGTTCGAGAATTCCCTGGGGCAGGACACAACGCTGTCATTCGTGGCCATGGGCAACAAGGTGCGCCAGAACGTCCCTTATGGTGCCACGACGACGCAGATGGCGCTGTATGGCAATAACTTTGCATTGGATACGAATCCGGGCAGCCAGAACAATGCAGGATATAACTATGACGACATCACCTCGGATTTCGAGTACATCGGACTGAAATCCAGGTTGGGTTCATGGAGTGTGGACAACAAGCTCTATACCTACGCCTATTATCACAACGGCTACAATTCAAATGCACCGGGCGCGCTCAATACCGGTCTTGGCACGGTAGTGGGCGGTGTGGCCCAGCCCAACGATGTTCCCGGGCAGTCCATGACCATGAATTACCGTTCATTTGGCGATGTGTTGCGCCTTTCCGAAGCGATGGGGTCCGGGGTGCTCGACTTCGGGATGTGGGTGGATTACCAGACCAACTCGCGCTCCCAGTACGAGATCGACTGGACGCTGAATCAGGCATTCAACACCGGTAATGGCGCCGCGAACGGCGGGTACATCGACCGGCTGATGAACGACACATTGACAACGATCCAGCCCTATGTGCAATACACCTGGAACATCAGCGATGTCTGGAGCATGACCCCGGGACTTAAGTACGACTACTTCCGGCGTGCCGTGGATTCCACCGTAAACCAGGGAACAGGACAACCCTTTACCGGCTCGGAAAGCTGGAGCAAGGCGCTGCCTGCCCTGGTGACGCGCTACATGCTGTCTTCCCACTGGTCGGTGTACGCCCAATATGCCGAAGGTTTCATGGCGCCCAACCTCAACGTGTTCTACAAACAGGGCCCGCAGCTGGGAGGGCTCAGCCCACAGCAAACCACCAACTACCAGGTAGGGACCACCTGGTCCACGCCGACACTGACCCTGGGTTTTGATCTCTACAAGATCGATTTCACCAACCAGATCAGCCATACCTCATGCGGCGTCGGAAGTCCGTTTACGTGTTTCTACAATACGGGCGGGGTGAAGTACGATGGGGGCGAGGTGGAGGGGACCTGGGCGATTGGCGGGGGAGTGAGCCTCTACGGCAACTATGGCGTCAACAACTATTCCACGAGCGATGGCTCTGTGCTGCCCGATGTGCCCCAAACCACTGCGGCAGCCGGCGTGATCTATCAGAAAGGGGGGCTGTACAGCTCCCTGATTGCGAAGGAAGTGGGTTCACGCACGGCAGACGTGACCTATGCGTCGGGTGCCCCCATCCAGTTTGGTTCATACACCATCACCAACTTCAATCTGAACTACAAGCTGGAAAAATCCGCGTTCCTGGGCAAAGACGCCCGGATTGGCCTGCAGGTCAATAACCTGTTCAATCAGAACCAGCCATTCTTTGCCAACATGACGGATCCGAGCGGAACCCCCATGTTTTTCAACATTCCCGAACGGAATTTTGAATTGAGCCTGTCGGTGGGCATCTGAGACCGAGGTGTGGTGGAAGTGATACAAATTTAAAAAGAGTCTGAGTTATCCTTTGGGCTATAAAGACCATAAGTAATTGGTTTGAAAGCAAGGCCGGGCCGTAACAAAGCCCGGCCTTTTTGTTGCATTTTGGTTGACTTGTGTCAATCGTGTTTCGGTTTTGTATCTGAATGTGCTTGCGTTTTTCCGGGACTGACAGTAGTTTTGCAGTTCCTAATACTAAGCGGTCCGGCCAAAGCAACGGTCAGTGCTGCACCAACCTGAGGAGATCACAGCATGACGAAGCGCATCAAGCTCCGTCCCGGCGCGATGGCAGTGGCCATGGCACTGGGAGCAACGACGGTTTTTCCCCTAGCAGCCCAAGCAGCAGACCAGCAGTCCGAAGTTGATGCGCTGAAGCAGCAGATGCGCGCCCTCCAGCAAAAGCTGGAAGATTTGTCCAAGAAGCAGGACTCCCAGGGACAGAAGCAGGAGCAGATTGAAAAGAAGGTCGTCAGTTCGGGTGGCGGTGGCGGTGACCGTCTTGACAAGATCCTGAGCGGTTTTTATGGCGTGATGGATGCGTCCATTGACGACACCACCAAGGGGATGGGCGGCATGACCGCTTCCCACTGGAATCCGGGTCCCACCCCTGGCAGCTACACCCAGGGCGGCTTGAAGAGCGGACCGGTGGGTCGCATGGGATGGATGCCGCAGTTGTCCACCAACAAGTCGGGTTTTGGCTATCGCGGCGACCACCTGATCGGCGACAGCGACGTCAAGTTCATTTACCAGTTTGAAACGGCGGTATCGATTACCGCAACGCCGGGCTTGAGTGGGTCTTACACCAACCAATCCAATACGGCTCGCGGCCTGGTGGGTTTTGGCGACACCTTCATCGGATTGAAGCAGGGGGATTGGGGCTCACTGAAGTTTGGTACCACCTACACCCCTTACAAGAAGTCTACCGATCGCCTGAACCCCTTCTCGGGGATGCTGGGTGATTATGCCGTCATCATGGGTAACAGCGGCGGTGACAATCGTGTGGAGTTCGGAACCCGTCAGGACCATTCCATCTGGTGGGAATCCAACAAATACAATGGGTTCAGCATGGATGTGTTGTACTCGCCGGGCCAGAACCGTACCTATGACAACGTAGTGACCTCCGCAGGATCACCGGATTGTAACGGCGGCAACATTCCGGGCAGCGGCAACCTGCCCATGAATTGCGATGACGGTGGCTTCAACAACTCCTTCAGTACCGCATTGAAATACGAAACCCAGCGCTTCTACGCAACTGCGGCCTACGAAATGCACCAGGGCGTGAACCGTAACAGCGATGGTATCGGCGCCAACAACCAGTGGTACAACGCACCGACTCCCGCCATTGCCAGCCAGATTGATTCGGGCAACCCCCTGTATGGCGCGAATACCGTGTTTGGGCAAAATGGTGGAACACCGCCTTACCTCAATGACATCGCCAACGAATGGGCGGCCAAGTTTGGCGCACAGTACATGTTTGACTTTGGCCTGACGGTCAGCGGCATCGTGGAGCGTCTGCGTCGCGACCTGCCGTCTTACTACCAGTTCCAGAACGAACGGAGCCGTGACGGCACCTGGCTGGCTTTGACCCAGAAGATTTCACCCAAGGATGAGGTCAGCTTTGGATGGGGCCATGCCGGAGCAACGCCGGGAGATCCTGGTGGCCAGCATAACTACGATCCGACCCGTGGTGCAGATACGGCGGATATGTACACCGTGGCTTACAAGCGCAAGCTCGACAAGCAGTTGTACTGGTATTTCAATGCAGCGACCACAGTCAACCATGGCAACGCCCACTATGACCTGGGTGCAGGTGGCCGCGGCGTGACCACGGACTGCCATGACGGTACCAACTCCCCGACCGCAGGTAGCCTTGTCACCGACGGTACGAGTAACGGTCCCACGACCTGGGGTGGTTGCCACCTGATCGGTGTCAGCACGGGCCTGCACTTCAAGTTCTAATCAGAAGGTCTCGCCTCATCTCAAAACGCCAACTGCTTGCAGTTGGCGTTTTGTTTTGTATGATGGTGAACATCATGAAGCACATCTTTCGAGTCCTCTGTCTTTTGACGATGTTAGGGGCTTTTCCCGTGGCACTCTGGGGGGCACCCCCGGATGAGGGAGAGCCTCCAGCCCTTCCCGCCGCCTGGCTGAAAGCCGATTACCTGTTGCTGGGTGAAGTGCACGACAATGGCGCAGGACATGCCCTGCGCCTGCACTGGCTGCAGCAACTGGTGAAGCAACGCAGGGTGGCCCTGGTTTTTGAACAGTTCGATCTGGAATCACAACCGGCACTGGATTGGGCCATCCTGCAATGGCAAACTTCCCGGGCACCTGCGGACGATGCAGCGTCACGAATCATAGCTGAAGCGGCTGCCTTCAATTTCAAGGGATGGAAATGGCCCCTTTACGCACCTGTGGTGACCCTGGCATTGCAGCAGGGGTTACCCATGGGTGCGGCCAACCTGTCACGGGCAAAAATGAGTGCAGTGATGGGCGGGAACCGTCCCGCTCCACCCGAGCCTGATCTCTGGACGGAGAAACAGCGCCAGGACCTCTTGCAGGAAGTGCGGGAAGGCCATTGCAACCTGATGCCGGAAGCGCAGCTCCCGGCGATGGCGGCAGCCCAGCGTGCGCGTGATGATGAGATGGCCCGGGCCATGATTGCCGAACACCAGCGCACCGGGCTTCCGGTGGTGCTGCTGGCAGGCAACGGGCACTTGCGCCGGGATCTGGCTGTCCCGGTCTGGTTACGCCAACGCGCACCCCAATCCAGCATCGTGAGCGTGGCCATACTGGAACAGGGAACGCCACAGTCCTTTGATCCTGCAGCAGTTTACGACGCCGTATTCCTGGTTCCTGCAGAGAATCGACCGGACCCCTGCATTGCCTTGCGTAAAAGGCTTAGTGGGTCGCCGCCGGAGTCATCCCCAGCAACTCCTTGATGTCGAGGATCAGCACGATTTCGCCATCGCTGGACATGGTGACGCCGGCCACGCCTTTGGGCCGGAAGGTGTCCATGGACTTGATGACCACATCGTCATGGCCGTCAAATCCGTCCACGGAGAGGATAAAGCTGTGGCTGTCCACATGCATCAGCACGCCCACCTCGGGGGTTCCGGATTCTTCCCAACCGATCATGCTGGCCAGGGAGACCACCGGCAGGACCTCTCCGCGAACCACCATGTTGGCTTTCCCGCCCACATGCTGCAGGTGCTCGGCTTTGACGGAGATGATTTCGCGCACCATGGAGAGGGGGGCTGCAAAGGATTGTTCCCCCAATCGCACCAACAACACGGGCAGGATGGCCAGGGTTAGCGGCAGCGAGATGGTGAGCTCGGTGCCCTTGCCTGCTGCCGAGCGAATGGAGACGGTGCCGTTCAGCTTCTGAATGTTGGTCTTGACCACATCCATGCCCACGCCACGCCCCGAGACACTGGAAATCTGGTCCTTGGTGGAAAAACCCGGCAGGAATATCAGTTCCAGGCACTGGGTTTCATCCAGATTATTGGCGACTTCCGCAGTGATCAGTCCCTTTTCGATGGCCTTGGCGCGAATGGTATCCGGGTGCATGCCTTTGCCATCGTCGGCAATCACGATGATGATGTGATCACCCACCTGGCGTGCCTGGAGCTGAACCAGGCTCTTGACGCTTTTGCCTGCGGCAATGCGCTGTTCCGTATCTTCAACGCCGTGATCCACCGCGTTGCGGATGAGGTGGACCAAGGGATCGTTGAGGTCCTCGATCATGGTCTTGTCGATCTCGGTTTCTTCACCGGAAAGCACCAGTTCCACTTCCTTGCCCAGCTGGCGCGCAAGATCGCGGGCCAGGCGTGGAAACTTCTTGAACAGGCGGCCAATGGGCTGCATGCGGGTTTTCATCACCGAGTTTTGCAGGCTGACCACCAGCATGTCCAGCTGATTCACCGCTTCGTCCAGAGCGCGCAAAGTGCCCGGGTCGGTTGTACCCAGCAGGATTTCGGTGCGCAACTGGTTGAGCCGGTTCTTGGTCAGTCCAATTTCGCCGGACAGATTCAGGACCTGGTCCAGGCGTTCGGTATCCACGCGGATGGTATTTTCTTTGGCGCTCTCGGCGTCGCGGCGCCCGGTGGGTTGGGCACTGCTGCCCGGAATGTCGGATGCGCGTCGGCCAAAGGCACTGGTCTTGAGGCGCGCTTCATCAATTTCCGGTTCGGCTGCAGGTGCTGCCGGGGCCGGGGCAGAGGGCTTTGCGTGCGATGGCTGCGTGGTGACTGTTGCTGTGGTACTGGCCGGAGTGCCCGTCAGGGCTTCATAAAGCTGGCTCCAGTCGGGCCCGGCAGGCGCTGCAGTCACCGGGGCGGAAGCGGCGGCCGGGGGGACGACGGCAGGCGGCTGTCCATCCAGGGCAGCCTGCAAGGCGGCCAGCAAATCCGGGGGCGCTGCGGCGGGCTGGACACCCTGCGCGAGCGCACTGAACATGTGCCGAATCTCACTCGTCGCCGCCAGGATGGCATCCATGATTTCGGCGTTGAGACTCAGCTCGGCATTTCGCAGACGGTCGAACAGGTTTTCGGTCAGGTGACACAGCGACACCAGCTCATTGGCATTCAGAAAACCGGCGCCGCCCTTGATGGTGTGAAATCCCCGAAAAATGTCATTGAGCAGATGACTGTCGTTGGGCGATTGTTCCAGACTCAGGAGCTTGCTATCCACGTCGGACAGCAGGTCCGAGGACTCCTGAAGAAAATCCTGCAACAGCTCTTCCATGCCTGCGAAATCATTCATGTCAAAACCCCAGACTTTCCAGCAGATCATCCACCTGATCCTGGCTGGTCACGACATCAGATCTGTTCTGTGGATTGATCACCGGGCCATTGAGCAGACCGCTCGATTCAACCCTCATCGAGGGCGGTGCGTTTTCCACCAGCAAGGAGACCAGCTGCTTTTCCATCAACTGGGTGACGTCGACGATTTTTTTGATCACCTGGCCTGTCAGGTCCTGAAAATCCTGGGCCATCATGATTTCCAACAAATAACCGTTGGTGGCTTTGGTCTGCTTGGGCAATTCCACCAGATAGGCATGGGTTCGCGTCGCCAGGGCCTTGAATTGTTCCACGTCGAGTTGCCGGTCAAAAAGTTTCTGCCAGTTCAAAGCCAACTGGTGGGCCTCGGTTTCGAGCTGGGCGACGATCGGCTGCGCCGCATCGGTGGCATTGAGCACGCGTTCGGCGGCCTGTTCCGTCATGGCGGCCACATAGCTCAGGCGGTCGCGTGCATCGGGAATCGAGGACACCATGGACTCAAGGTTTTTATCGTAGCCCAGTTCACGCAGACTGTCGTGCAAGGTTCGAGTCAAATGCCCCAGCTGGTTAAAAACCCTTTCAGAGCCTTCCGGCACTGGATGGCCCTCTGCCGCAGATGGCGCGGGCGCCTGTGTGGAGGCAATGATGCTGTCAAAGAGAGCCTCTAGGTTGTCGTTGTCCTGGTTCTGGGCGGTGTTTGAAGTCATGGCCTGGCTCACTTCTGCATGTTCTGGAAAATCTTCTTGAGTTTCTCGTCCAGCGTGGCAGCGGTAAAGGGTTTGACGATGTAACCGCTGGCGCCGGCCTGGGCCGCTTCGATAATGTTCTCCCGCTTGGCTTCAGCAGTGACCATCAAGACAGGCAAATGCTTGAGTGCAGGGTCCGAGCGAATCTTTCGCAGTAATTCGATGCCGGTCATATTGGGCATGTTCCAGTCCGATACCACGAAATCGAAGTTGCCATCGCCTAGCTTTTGCAACGCATCAACCCCGTCCTCCGCTTCTTGAACGTTGGTAAAACCCAATTCTTTCAGAAGGTTGCGGACAATGCGGCGCATGGTGGAAAAATCATCCACAACCAGGAATTTCATGTTTGCTTCAACCACTCGAACTCTCCAATCAAACGCTTCAGGTCAACAAGGGACGCAGGGTATCAGACAGCATGGCTGCGTCAAACTTGGCCACATAATGATCCACGCCAACCCGATTACCCATGGTTCGGTTGGCTTGAGATGACAGCGACGAGTGCATGACCACCGGGATGCCGTCAAACCGGTGGTCAGCCTTGATGTGCTGCGTCAACACATAGCCGTCCATTTCAGGCATTTCTGCATCCGCCAGGATGACCTGGATCTGGTCGCGCAGGGGGGTTCCTGAATTCGCCGCACTGTCAGCGAGTCCCTGAAGGCGCTCCCAGGCTTCCCGACCGTTATTGGCTCGCAGGTGCTTAACCCCCATTTTGTCAAGGAGTTCGGATATTGTCTTGCGTGCAACGGATGAGTCATCCACGAAAAAGACGCACATTTCATGCCCTCTTTCGATTTTAGTGACTGCGCCGACCACATCCTCGCCAAAGGCGTTGGCCAGGACCTGTTCCACATCCACGATGGAAACGAGGTCTCCGTTGGGCAACTCGGTAATGGCCGTGATCAGGTTTCCGCCGCCTGCCATGGCATTTTCCGGGGCATGGACCTTGTCCCAGTCCACCCGGATGATGCGGTTGACTCCCTGGACCAGAAATCCCAGCGTATGCCGGCTGTATTCCGTCACCATCATGGTGGTGCGATCATGCTGGGTGGCATTTTCCAGCTTCATGTAGCTGGCAAGGTCCAGCACGGGAATGATGTGCCCCCGCAGACTGACGATCCCCGCAACGCCATCCGGCATATTGGGGGTTCGGGTCACCTTCATGGCATTGGTCACTTCACGAACCTTGAAGACATTGATGCCGAAATGTTCCTGGGTGCCCAGGGAAAACAGCAGAATCTCCATCTTGTTGGAACCCGCAAGATTGGTGCGGGCATCCACGGCATCGAGCAATCCGCCGCCATCCGGGGAGGTGGCAGGGAGGTCGTTTGCTGCTGCATTACGGTAATCGGCTAGGCTCATGATCTTTCCTGATTACTTCATCAACAGGCGCGCCAATGTTTGCGCCAGGCGATTGGGTTCGAATTTGGATACGTACTCGTCTACGCCTACGGCCTTGCCCAGTTGTTGATTGGAGCTACCGGACAGCGATGAATGCATCAAAATCGGGATGCCGTCGAAGCGTTTGTCCTCCTTGATCTTGCGCGTCAGCATGTACCCGTCCATCTCAGGCATTTCCACGTCGGTGAGAATGAGTTGGACCATGTCCTTGACGGGAATGTGCGCAGCTTCTGCGTAATCTGCCATCTTCTGCAGTTCCTGCCAAGCCTGGCGTCCATTGACGGCCGAGATGCCTTTGACTTCCATGGCCTCGAGCGTGCGCTCGATTTGTCGCCGGGCCACCGACGAATCGTCGGCATAAAACACCCGGCAGTTGGCCAGCCCCAGCGGCTGGACATTTTTGAAAATCATGTCGTCTTCGCCCGCATTCGAGGTTTCGGCCAGCACGCGTTCTACATCCAGCATCATGACCAGCCGGCCATCAGGCAGTTCTGTCACCGCCGTGACCAGCCCCCCCATATTGGCATTCATCATGTCGGGGGGAACCTTCATGGCAGACCAGTCCAGCCGGAGGATCGTGTCCACGGACTCCACCAGAAACCCCTGGATGTGGCCGTTGTATTCCGTGACGATCATGATTTCGGGCTTGGCTTCGACTTCCACGCGTGCGTACTTGGCGAGATCAATGATCGGAACCAGTGCCCCACGCAAGCTCACCATGCCTTCCACCGCCTTGGGCATGTCAGGAGCCTGGGTAATGGTCGGTGCGCGCAGCACTTCGCGCACCTTGAACACATTGATGCCGAACGTTTCGCGGCGTTGTGTATGCCGGTCCGTGCCCAGAGTGAACATCAAGATCTCGAGCTTGTTAGTACCTGCCAGCTTGGTTCTGGCGTCTATGTTGGTGAGCAGTTCAGACATGATCGATCCTGTTATACCTTGAATTGGCCGCCGGCTTCCCTGAGGCTGGAGGCAAGCGTCTCCATCTCCTTGACAGCCTGAACGGTGCTCTGGATGGAGGCCGTATTGGCTTCGGCCATGGAGGCCATGTGTTCCAGGTTGCGACTGATGTCCTGGCTGGCCACTTTCTGTTGATTCACCGAGGCAGAAATGCCGTCCACGCCCTTGCTGACGCTATTCACTGTTTCGGTGGATTCGGAGAGTACGTCAGCCACGGTTTGCATGTGCGTCCGGCTGCTTTGGAGGGAGCTCAGACCGCTTTGCACACTCCGGTCCACCTGGGCGCTCTGCACGCTCAGCTGTTGCGTGACCACATCGATCTGGCTGGCGGAGAGTGCCGATTTTTCGGCAAGTTTGCGAACCTCGTCGGCCACCACGGCAAACCCTCGACCTTGTTCTCCAGCGCGTGCAGCCTCGATAGCTGCGTTGAGAGCCAGCAGATTGGTCTGTTCTGCGATGTCACGCACCTGCTGGGTCATGCTGGTAATGGACTGGGTATTTTTGACGAAATCGTCCACCGATCCGGCCATTTCCTTGACGGTGGTCTCCACATGCTCGATTTCGTTCATCATTTCGTGCAGGTTCTGTTGTCCCAGTTGGGCGCGTTGCAGGCTTTCCTGGGAAAGTTTTGCCACCTCCAGAGCATTTTCGGCTACCGACGCAATATTCTGGCTCATGCTTACCACCAGTCTCGATGCATCCGCAGCTTCCTGGCTTTGTTGGTTAGTGCTGGCTTCCACTGCGCTGGTGTTCTTCGACAACGCCTGCGCCGAGGCAGAAACCCGCTCCGAGTAGCCCTGAAGCTGGGTGATGATGCGCTGGAACCCTTCAACGAACGAGTTGAAGGCCTTGGCTGTCTGGCCAATTTCATCGCCACTGCGTACCGGGGCGCGACGGGTGAGATCGCCGCTGGCAAGCATGGCATGCATGGTTTGCTGCAGCTCCCGCGTGGGGCGCGTGACGCGGCTGATGCTCCAGCCAATGACGAAATACAGGATGACCTGCATAGCAATCTGGGCACTCCACAGCAGGATGCTGCCCTTGCGGATGAGATCATACTCCCTCTGGAGATCGAGGGTGATGCTGGCGGCACCATTGACGCTGCCTTCCTTGACCACATGGCACAGCAGGCAGTTGGTGCCGCGGAAATTGGTGGAAACGATGAAGGGCACCACCACGCGCAGGGTCATTTTGTCGCCAGTGGCTTGAAGCAGGGTCTGGACCTTGGCAGTATCCAGTGCCGCATGATCCATGGCATCCCTGGCCTCTTCTTCGGGCATGCCGGGGCCGTACTGGTCCGAGACCTGTTTGTTGCGGATGACGCGCAGTTCGCTGACGCTGGACGAGGCGCCCATTTTGGTGATGAACAGCTTGCGGTTTTCCTTGTCGCTGATCACCCCGGTCTCCATCATGATGTTAAGGCCGTTGATGACTCCATCGGCGGACACGAAGGCTTTCTGACGGGATTCATCCAGGGTGCGCTGTTCAAACTCGTTGAAAATCAGGCGTTGGGCTACGATCAGGATGACCAGGATGATCAACTGGATCGGAATCTGCAGCTTGCTTTTGAGCGATAAACCATTCCACCAATTTGCC
>JAJZEH010000077.1 GCA_021805725.1 Pseudomonadota bacterium
ACATTCTACCGCATTGGCGTGCCCGACAGGAATCGAACCTGTAACCCCCAGCTTAGAAGGCTGGTGCTCTATCCGATTGAGCTACGGGCACCTGTCAGGAACACCCTAAAATCTGGTCGGGGTGGAGAGATTCGAACTCCCGACATCCTGGTCCCAAACCAGGCGCGCTACCAGGCTACGCTACACCCCGAACCCGCGATTATCCCGGTTGGGCGCTCAAAAATCAAATCATTGAATGACATCCGCGCCCGAAGGCGGGGTAAAACGGAATGCATCCGGCGAAAAATGCGGCGCCTTGTTGAACTGGGTAAAGCGAATGACGATGGTGTGGCCGAAGCTGTCCTGTAATTCCATGCGTGCGAGCGACGACGCGTCAAAACCCAGACGGATCTTTTCAAAGCCGGACTCGGCGGTTTTAGGGGTGGCCATGACCCATTCCAGACCTTCCGAAGCGCCAGCCTCCTCCAGGTGGAACCCCTTCTCGAGAGCATTGTCGCCCGCCAGAATCGCCGCCGGGGTGGAACCCAGACTTTCATTGAGTTTCTTGCGCGTCACCTGTTTCAAGTCGGGATCCCATATCCACAAGGTGCGCCCATCGCCCACGATGGTTTGCGGGTAAGGCTTTTGGTATTCCCAGCGAAATTTTCCAGGCCGCGAAAACTGGAACATGCCACTGCTGCTCTGCGCAGTCGAGGAAGCCTTGGCACCAAGGCTGGTCTGGGTAAATTGCGCCTGTCCCGACTGCGTGTCCTGTACAAAGCTTTTGAGGCGATCCAGACCACTACCCCAGGCCGAAATCGAGAGGCCGGCCAGCACCGCCATCAGCCCCACCGCCATATGGCGCGTACTTTTCAATTTCACTTTTCGATTCCTCCGGGCACCAGCACTTCACGATTGCCATTGGTGGCCATGGATGACACCAGCCCGGCACGCTCCATGTCCTCGATCAGGCGTGCCGCCCGGTTATAGCCAATGCGCAGGTGACGCTGCACCAGCGAGATGGAAGCGCGTCGCGACTGCAGTACGATGGCCACCGCCTGATCGTAAAGCGGATCAGCCTCACCGCCCGCTGGCGTCTCGCCACCACCCATCTCCATCTCAGCTGCAGCCGCAGCACCGCCATCCAGCAGGCCTTCAACATAATCGGGTTCGCCCTGTGCCTTCA
This sequence comes from Pseudomonadota bacterium, assembly GCA_021805725.1. Next base: position 1,166 of record JAJZEH010000077.1, read on the forward strand.
GGAATTCCACTACACGGTGCACTTCATCGTCGGCAACATAAGCGCCATGAACCCGTTGTGGATAACCTGCCCCGGTGGGCAAGTAGAGCATATCCCCTTGCCCGAGCAATGCCTCGGCACCCATCTGATCAAGGATGGTGCGCGAATCGACGCGGCTGGACACCTGAAAGGAAACGCGTGTGGGAATGTTGGCCTTGATGAGCCCCGTGATCACATCCACGGAGGGTCGCTGAGTGGCCACCACGAGGTGGATGCCTGCTGCGCGCGCTTTCTGCGCAATGCGCGCAATGAGCTCTTCCACTTTCTTGCCCACCACCATCATCAGGTCCGCCAACTCGTCGATGACCACCACCACATTGGGCAGTGACGAAAGCGGCTCGGGATCCTCGGGCGTCAGCGTGAAGGGGTTGGTAATTTTTTCGCCGGCCTTTTCAGCCTCTTCGAGTTTATGGTTGTAGCCCGCAAGATTGCGCACGCCCAGGGCCGACATCAGCTTGTAGCGCTTGTCCATCTCTGTGACGCACCACTGCAATGCGTGCGCCGCCTCCTTCATGTCCACCACCACCGGGGCGAGCAGGTGCGGGATGCCGTCGTACACTGACAGTTCCAGCATCTTGGGATCCACCAGAATCAGGCGCACCTGTTGCGGTGTTGCCTTGTACAGCAGGCTCAGGATCATCGCGTTGATCGCCACCGACTTGCCAGACCCCGTAGTGCCTGCCACGAGAAGGTGAGGCATTTTGCCCAGATCCACCACCACGGGGCGCCCCGCAATGTCCTTGCCCATGGCCAGGGTCAGGGGAGAGCCCATGTCACCGTAGGCCTCAGAACCGATGATCTCGGATAGGCGCACCACTTCACGACGGGGATTGGGAATTTCAAGCCCCATGCAGCTTTTTCCGGGTATGGTTTCCACCACCCGGATGTTACCCACCGACAGGGCGCGCGCCAGATCCTTGACGAGATTGACGATCTGGCTTCCTTTCACCCCCACGGCAGGCTCGATTTCGTAACGGGTAATGACCGGTCCGGGGTACGCCGCCAGCACCTTGACTTCCACGTTGAAGTCGGCGAGCTTGCGCTCGATGAGGCGGGAAGTGAATTCCAGCGTTTCGGCCGAAACCGTCTCGCTTTGGGCCTCAGGCTGGTCCAGCAGGGACAGGGGCGGCAGGTCGGAATCGGGCAATTCACGAAACAGCGAAGCCTGCTTTTCCTTCACTGCGCGGGCGGACTGGGGAATCTGTGCAACAGGGGGCGCAATCATCAAGGGGGCCTGCGTATCCATCTGCTTGCGCGCTTCCACCACCACCGCTTCACGGGCCACTTCCGCTTTCCGTCCTGCCCGGCGATCCTGCCAGGCGCGCCACTGCTCCACCAGTCCCAAGGCGCCCCGTTCCACCTGGGTGCCCAGCCATTCCGCCATCTGAATCCAGGAGAGCCCCGTCAGCAACGAAAAACCGATGGCAAACCCTGTCAGGAAAAACATCAATGCGCCGCTGACTCCCATGGCGCTTGCCACCATGTCGGCAAACTCGCAACCCACCACGCCGCCCGCACCGCTGCAGGTACCTGCACCCGTGGGCTGGAGCGGCAATTGAAACTGGCTACCGGCAAAGCGCATGGCTTCGATGGCGGCGCTGGTCAACAGTAGCAGCCAGAACCCGCCCACCATGGCCATCACCCAGTGGCGGCTACGCGCGGGCTGCGCTATGCCGATCTCCCTTTCGCGGTCGGAGGCGAGCGTGCGGTAGCCGCGCCACACAGCCATGATGAGGGCCACCACAAACCAGGTGGTGGAGTAGCCAAACAGGTAGAGCAGCAAATCGGAAACCCACGCGCCAATACGCCCGCCAGCATTGGATACAACGCGGGAAGTGGCCCCCACCGACCAGCCCGGATCGCTGCGATGGTAGGTGACCAGAATCATGGCAAGGTACGCGGCGGCCAGAACCACCAGGCCCAACAGGGCCTCACGCAGCAGACGCGCCAGCTTTGAAGGAACGGGAGTGGCAGACATGCGCGGATTATAGCCTGTCTGCCGGATGTTATACTTTGCACTTTTTGCAGGTGTGTCCCATGAGCCAAGCGCCTCGCCACTGCCCTCTACTGATTCTGGGCTCGGGCCCAGCGGGTTATACCGCCGCCGTCTATGCCGCCCGCGCCAACCTCCATCCCGTACTGATCACGGGACTGGCCCAGGGCGGCCAGTTGATGACCACCACCGAAGTGGACAACTGGCCCGCTGACGCCATGGGCGTCCAGGGACCGGAGCTGATGCAGCGTTTTCAGCAGCACGCCGAACGATTTCACACCGAAATCCTGTTCGACCATATCCACCGCGCCGACCTGCAAGCGCGCCCCTTCACCCTGCAGGGGGATAACGGCACCTACACCTGCGATGCCCTGATCATTGCCACGGGAGCATCCGCGCTCTACCTGGGCCTGCCTTCCGAAGAGGCGTTCATGGGTCGCGGCGTTTCGGGCTGCGCCACTTGCGACGGCTTCTTTTACCGTGGCGAAGACGTGGCGGTCATCGGCGGTGGGAACACTGCAGTGGAGGAAGCGCTCTACCTCAGCAACATCGCGCGCAGCGTAACCTTGGTCCATCGCCGGGACAGGTTGCGGGCCGAACCCATCCTTGTGGACCAGCTGCTGGAAAAATCCCGCACCGGCAACGTGCGCCTGCTATGGAACCACACGCTGGACGAAGTGCTGGGCGATGAGAGTGGCGTTACGGGGATGCGCATTAAGGGCACCGCGGACCAGGCCACTCAGGAGGTGCCACTCAAGGGAGTGTTCATTGCCATCGGCCATCGCCCCAACACCGAGTTGTTTGCCGGACAACTGGCCATGGAGAACGGTTATATCGTGACCCAGACCGGGCGCATCGGCGGATTTACCCAAACCAGCATTCCCGGCGTCTTTGCTGCCGGCGACGTACAGGACCATGTCTACCGCCAGGCCATCACCAGCGCTGCCACAGGGTGCATGGCAGCGCTTGATGCCCAGCGCTATCTGGAGAACCTTGCCCGCCCGGCATGAAACGCCCCCTGGCCATCGCGCTGCTGTTTGTCCTGCTGTGGGGGATGGCGCTTGCAACCCGCAGCATCACCCGTCCTGACGAGGGCCGCTACGCGGAGATTGCGCGTGAAATGGCCGTTTCGGGCGACTGGGTCACCCCACGCCTGAACGGCATCCCCTATTTCGAGAAGCCCCCTCTCCAGTATTGGGCCACCACCCTGAGCATCGGGCTGCTGGGCCCCACCGCACTGGCGGCGCGGCTGTGGACCGCCCTCATGGGGTTGCTGGGCGTATGGGTGGTGTGGCGCACGGGCGACCGCCTCTTTGGCCATGGCAGCGGCAAGTGGGCGGCTCTCGTCCTCATCAGCAGCCTATATTACGCAGCGCTGGGTCACATCAATTCGCTCGACATGGGGGTGAGCGTCTGGATGACCGTTTCCGTCTGCGCCTTTTTACGCGCCCAGGTGGAAGACCGGCGCTGGATGATGCTGGCCTGGGCCGGAGCTGCGGCGGCTGTGCTGAGCAAGGGCTTGATGGCTTTGGTGTTGCCCGGTGGGGCCCTGATCCTGTATTCCCTGTGGACCCGCGACGTCTCGCCCTGGCGACGCCTCGATCCCATCCGTGGCGTGCTGATTTTACTGGCGCTGGCCGCCCCCTGGTTTCTGTTGTGCGGGGCAGAGCATCCCGAATTCCTTCACTTCTTTTTCATTCACGAACATCTCGAGCGATTTACCAGTACCGTCCACCAGCGCGTGGAACCCTTCTGGTATTTCCTGCCGGTCGTGTTGGCCGGTTGGCTGCCCTGGACCGGCCTGCTCTACAACAGCGTGATCCGCCCACTGCGCGGATTTCATTCGCGGGTCTTTTCGCCGCAGCGATTTCTGGCGCTCTACGCCCTGCTGGTGGTGGCCTTTTTCAGCTTTTCCGGTTCCAAACTGCCCTCCTACATCCTGCCAGCTTTCCCCGTCATAGCCCTTTTGATGGGACGCACGCTGGCACAGCGGCCGAGGCTGCCCACAAGCGCCATGGGGCTGGCGCTTCTGTGGTCAGCAACCCTCATCTTTGTCGCGGCCGTACTGCGCTTTCCGGAAATCGCCGCCCAGTGGGGAATCCAGCCTGACATTGATGCGGACATGGTAACGTCCTACCAGCATTTTTCCGGCTGGATGCTGGCTGCCAGCGCAGCCCTCATGGCAGGCATACTGCTGGCATTGCGCTGGCGCGACGTGGCGTTCAAGGCCTTCACGGCACTGGCCTTCGCCTCCCTCATGGCAGTGCAACTCCTGATGCAGGGAAGCGAAAGCCTCTCCGACGTCACTTCAAGCCGCGGCATCGCCACGGACTATGCCGCGGAATTTCGGGCAGCCTCCCATATCTACAGCGTCGGCACCTATGACCAGACGCTGGATTACTACCTTCAACGCACCGTTGTGCTGGTGGCATTCCAGGACGAACTGGCTTTCGGTCTGACGCTTGAGCCCTGGCGTTCCATTCCCACGCTCATGGCGTTTCGCGCCACATGGCAGAACGACACCAGCGCGCTTGCCATCATGGCCCCCACCACTTACGACATGCTGTCCACGGAGGGATTACCCATGCGCGTAATTTTCCGGGACACCCGCCGTGTTATAGTGGCGCGCATATGAGCCTGGCCAGTTTTTCATTGATCCTCACCGGCGTTTTGCTCAACGCCGTCGCACAACTGTTGCTGAAAGCCGGCACCAACGCCATTGGCCATTTCTCCTTCGAATGGCGTAACGTCGTACCCATCGGTTGGCAAGTGGCTACAGAACCCCACATTCTGGGCGGCCTTTTCTGCTATGCCGTCAGTGTGGTGGTCTGGATCCTGGCCCTGTCGCGCGTCCCTGTTTCCATCGCCTATCCCATGCTTTCCATTGGCTATGTGGTCAATGCCCTGGCCGCCTACTGGCTGCTGGGAGAATCATTTTCCGCCATGCGGCTGACGGGAATTTTTGTCATCATTCTGGGAGTATTCCTCATTGCACGCAGCTGATTCAAAAGGGGCCAAACCCTTTCTGCCCTTTGCCCGACCCACCATCGATGAGACCATGGTGGCGGCCGTGGCAGATACCTTGCGCTCCCTCTGGATCACATCAGGGCCACAGGTGCTTGCCTTTGAAAAGGCCTTGTCCGAATATCACGGTGGCCGTCCGGTTCGCGTATTCACTTCGGCCACAGCCGCACTGGAAGTGGCCCTGCTCGTCGCGGGTATCGGCCCGGGCGACGAAGTCATCATGCCCGCCCAGACCTTTTTTTCCTGCGCCAATGCCATCGCCCGCACGGGTGCCCGGCCGGTGTTCGTGGATGTGGACCCCGTCACCCGCAACATGGACCTGAACGCCACCGAAGCGGCCATCAATACGCGCACGCGTGCACTCATACCCACACATTTTGCAGGACTGCCCATGGACATGGACGCGCTCCATGAACTGGCCGGGGACACCAACCTGCGGGTCATCGAGGATGCCGCGCTGGCCATCGGCAGCCAATGGAAGGGGCGGCGCATCGGCAGTTTTGGGGACATTGCAAGCTTCAGCTTTCATCCCAACAAAAACATGACCACCATCGAAGGCGGTGCGCTGGTATTTGAGGACGAATCCGAAGCACTGCTTGCCGAGCGATTCCGTTTTCATGGCATCGCTCGCAACCCGGATGGCACCCGCGACGTCACGGTGCTGGGAGGCAAGTACAACCTCCCTGACGTCAATGCAAGGTTGGGGCTGCTGCAACTGGCCCGACTGGACGAATTCACCGCGCGGCGCCAACAACTGGTGACCCGGTATTTCGAGCAACTGCAAACCGACCCGCCCTGTACGCTGCCGGCGCGGGGCGATGCTGGCCACAGCTGGAATTTCTTTGCACCGTTGTTACCGCTCGACCAGCTCACCCTGACGCGCAAACAAGTCATGGATGCACTGCAGGCCGAAGGCATTGGCACCGGCATCTCCTACGAAGCCGTGCATCTCACCACCCAATACCGCAAGCTGGGCTATCATGAGGGAGATTTTCCCCATGCCGAACACATTGCCCGCACCACCCTGACCCTGCCACTCTATCCCACCCTGGAAATAGCCGATGTGGACCGGGTCTGTCAGACGCTGCGGACCATCCTTCACGCCGCCAAACGATGATCGCCATGTCCAACCCGAGTCTTTCAGTGGTCATTCCCGTTTACAACGAGGAAGAGGGGCTGCAAGCCCTGTTTGACCGGCTTTACGTGGCGCTGGATGCCTTGCGTGTCCCCTACGAAGTCATCTTCATCAACGATGGCAGTACAGACCGCTCAGTTGCCCTGTTGCGGGGCCAGTTTGAAAAACGCCCGGATGCCACGCGCGTCATTCTGCTCAACGGCAACTATGGCCAGCACATGGCCATCATGGCGGGCTTTGAGCAATCCCGCGGCGACCGGGTTGTGACGCTGGATGCCGACCTGCAGAATCCGCCGGAGGAAATTGGAAAGCTGCTTGCCGCCATGGATGCCGGCCATGATTATGTGGGCACGGTGCGCCAGAACCGCCAGGACAGCGCCTGGCGCCGCTGGGCCTCGCGCCTGATGAACCGGCTGCGTGAGCGCATCACGCGCATCCGCATGACCGACCAGGGCTGCATGCTGCGCGCCTACGATCGCAAGATCGTCCGGGCCATTGCCTCGTGCCGTGAAGTAAACACCTATATCCCTGCGCTGGCCTATACTTTTTCTGCGCACCCCACCGAAGTGGCGGTCCGACATGAGGAAAGAACCGCAGGTGAATCCAAATATTCCCTGTACAGCCTGGTGCGCCTCAACTTCGACCTCGTGACCGGGTTTTCCGTCTTTCCGCTGCAACTTTTTTCCCTGCTCGGCATGGTCCTGTCACTACTGTCCGGCCTCTTTGTAGCGTACCTGTTCATTCGTCGGCTGGTAGTGGGGCCCGAAGCCGAGGGCTTGTTTACCCTGTTTGCCATCACCTTCTTCCTGATCAGCATTCTGCTCTTTGGCATCGGTCTTCTGGGGGAATATGTGGGCCGAATTTACCAGCAGGTGCGGGATCGCCCTCGTTTTCTCATTGAAGCCATCCTGGAAGCGCCCCAAGAGGGCGCGCGAGACGCATGACGCGCGCCGTTGTTTTTGCGTACCACACCATCGGCGTACGCTGCCTGGAAGTCCTTCTCGATAATGGCGTGGAAGTGTCCCTGGTAGTGACGCACCAGGACAACCCACGGGAAACCATATGGTTTGAAAGCGTGGCTGATCTCGCCCGCCTGCGAGGCATTCCACTGATCACCCCAGAGGATCCCAATGATCCTGACATCGTGCAGAAAATTCGCGACCTCAAACCGGACTTTCTATTTTCCTTTTACTACCGCCATATGCTGGGGACGGCACTGCTGGCACTCCCCGCACGCGGTGCCTATAACCTGCACGGCTCGCTGCTGCCGAAGTTTCGGGGGCGTGTGCCCATCAACTGGGCGGTCATACTGGGTGAAACCGAGACCGGCGCCACGCTGCACGCCATGACCGTCAAACCCGACCAAGGCGACATCGTGGCCCAGGAGCGGGTTCCCATCGGACCGGACGATACGGCCTTCGAGGTGTTTCAACGGGTCGCGGAGGCGGGCGTGGTGGCATTGAAAAAGGCGCTGGGCCCCCTGCTCTCCGGCCAGGCCCACCACCGCCCCCAAAACCTTGCAGCTGGCTCTTATCATGGCGGACGCCGCCCCGAGGACGGTTGCATTGACTGGAGCCAGCCGGCGCAGGCGATCCATAACCTGGTGCGCGGCGTGGCCCCCCCTTACCCCGGCGCTTTCACCCGCCTTGCAGGCCATATCGCGCGCATTCTGCGCACCAGCCTCACTCAAAGCAATGACGCCATCGCCCGCACGACGGGAGGCGATGGCGCCCCACTGTACATCCTGGCCATGGAACTTGATGGGAAACCGATGGATGCCGTCGAATTCCAGCACCGCTTTCCCCTCGGCGTGCATCCGCACTGACTGGTATAATCGCGGTTTTATCTGCGGCTGGATCACATGAAAAAAATTCTGATTCTCGGGGTCAACGGGTTCATCGGCCATCACCTCAGTCAACGGATTCTCAACACCACCGACTGGGAGGTTTATGGGATGGACATGCAAAGCGAACGGGTGTCCGACCTGATCGACCATCCACGCTTCCATTTCTTTGAAGGTGACATCACCATCAACAAGGAATGGATCGAGTACCACGTCAAGAAATGCGACGTGGTCCTGCCACTCGTCGCCATTGCCACCCCGGCCACCTACGTGCAGCAGCCACTGCGCGTGTTCGAACTGGATTTCGAAGCCAACCTGCCCATCGTGCGCAGCTGCGTCAAATACAGGAAACGCATCCTTTTTCCATCCACCTCAGAAGTGTACGGGATGTGCCGCGACAGCGAGTTTGACCCGGATCATTCCGAACTCATCCTGGGGCCCATCGAAAAACAGCGCTGGATCTATTCCTGCAGCAAGCAGCTGATGGACCGTGTCATCTGGGGCTACGGCATGCAGGATGGCCTGGACTTCACCCTGTTTCGCCCCTTCAACTGGATCGGTGCCGGCCTCGACAGCATTCATACTCCCAAGGAAGGCAGCTCGCGCGTCATCACCCAGTTCTTTGGCCACATCGTGCGCGGCGAGAACATCAAGCTGGTGGACGGCGGTACGCAAAAGCGCGCCTTCACCTACATTGACGATGGCGTTTCGGCCCTGATGAAAATCATCGAGAATAAAAACGGCGTCGCCAGCGGCAAGATCTACAATGTGGGCAACCCCGCCAACAACTACTCGGTCAAGGAACTGGCAGAGATGATGCTGAAGCTCGCCATGGAGTATCCCGAGTATCGCGACACGGCAAAGCAGGTCAAGCTGGTGGAAACCTCCTCGGAGGCGTATTACGGCAAGGGATATCAGGACGTGCAAAACCGCGTCCCCAAAATCACCAACACCAGGACCGAGCTGGAATGGGCACCCCAGGTGACCATGGCCGATGCACTGCGCTTCATTTTCGATTCCTATCGCAGCCAGGTCGCTGAAGCGCGTGGTTTGGTGGACTGACTCGCCATGAGTGCCGCGCCGCAGGTTGGAATCGTCATGGGCAGCAACTCCGATTGGAGCGTCATGGAACATGCCGCCCGCATGCTGGATCGTTTTGGCATTCCCTACGAATCCCGCGTGGTTTCAGCCCACCGCACGCCGGACCTGATGTTTGAATATGCAGCGCAGGCCCGTGGGCGCGGCCTTGCCTGCATCATTGCCGGCGCGGGTGGAGCAGCCCATCTGCCAGGCATGCTGGCCGCCAAAACCACCCTGCCCGTACTGGGGGTACCCGTCCCCAGCACCAGCCTTGCCGGGCAGGACTCGCTTCTGTCCATCGTCCAGATGCCCAAGGGCATTCCCGTGGCCACTTTTGCCATCGGCGAAGCAGGGGCCACCAATGCCGCCCTCTTTGCCGTCAGCATGCTGGCCTGCGCAAGACCCGCCCTGCTCCAACGGCTGGACGATTACCGCGCCGAACTGGTGAGCACCGTACAAGCCATGATCCTTCCTCCCGAACGATGAGTGAACAACACACCACCCTGGGCATTCTGGGTGGCGGTCAGCTAGGTCGCATGTTTGCCAGCGCAGCCCGCACCATGGGCTATGATGTGGTAGTCCTCGACCCTGATCCCAACGCCCCGGCGGCCCATTTCGCCACCCGCCACCTGTGTGCCCCCTATGACGATGCTGCGGCCCTGGACACCTTGGCGCGTACCTGTGCTGCGGTGACTACCGAGTTTGAAAATGCTCCGGCTGCTTCCCTCGAGGCCCTCGCAAAACATTGCCCGGTGCGCCCTGCAGCCAGCGCTGTCGCCATCGCGCAGGACCGCATCCAGGAAAAAACCTTCCTGCAAAACAACGGCTTTCCAGTAGGGGCTTTTGTAGTTGCGCGCAACTCCGAGGAGTTCCATCAGGTCATAGAGGATATCAAGTACCCTGCCATCATCAAAACGGCGCGCTATGGCTACGACGGCAAGGGCCAGGTCCGGATTCAGTCCGCCACGGAAGCGCTGCAAGCACTGGCTGACCAACCCAACCTGCTGCCGGTGGTGATTGAAGCCTTGGTGCCACTGCGCCTGGAAATTTCCGTACTGCTGGCCCGCGGTGCCAATGGACAGATTGCACTTTGGCCCGTGGCAGAAAACCGCCACCAGAATGGCATCCTCGATCTCACCATCGCACCGGCACGCATTCGCGAGGAACTGGCGGGACGCGCCTGCAAGATCGCCTCGGACATTGCTGATCGCGTGGACTACGTAGGGGTGCTGGCGGTGGAATTTTTCGTCACCGGAATCGATACCCTGCTCGTCAACGAAATGGCACCTCGGCCTCACAACAGCGGCCATTACACCCTGGATGCCTGCATCACCAGCCAGTTTGAACAGCAGGTTCGCACCCTGTGCGGCCTGCCGCTGGGTAACCCCGAGCTGCTAAGGCCGGCGGCCATGGTCAACCTGTTGGGAGATTTGTGGGCCCGGGGCACGCCGCCCTGGGAAGTGATTTTTCAGGAACCCGATGCCAAGTTACATCTCTATGGCAAACAGGCGCCACGACCGGGCCGCAAAATGGGCCACTTTACCGTCCTGGGGAACAGCGCCAGCGAGGCGCTGGAAAAAGCGATGCGCTTGCGCACCGCTTTGGGAATTACGGATTAGACTGCGTCGTCGTTGATTTCACCGGTGCGGATGCGAACCGCCTGGCTCACGTCCATCACAAAAATCTTGCCATCGCCAATCTTGCCGGTACGCGCAGAACGCACGATGGCTTCAATGGCCTTTTCTTCGGCGCTATCAGATACAACAACCTCGACCTTGACCTTGGGCAGAAAATCCACCACATACTCGGCGCCGCGATAAAGCTCGGTATGGCCTTTCTGACGGCCAAACCCCTTCACTTCCGTCACGGTCAGGCCGGAAATCCCGACCTCGGACAGCGCTTCTCTGACCTCATCCAGCTTGAAGGGCTTGATGACCGCTGTAATCAGTTTCATCGTGTGCTCCACTCGATTTCGGCCAGCCACTCTGGCCGATGGTTATGCTGCTTTGCGAGGAATGATAACACTGGATGCCCCACAAAAGAAAACCGCCCGCAGCGTAAGCTGAGGGCGGAAAGACCACTTTAGGAGACTGCTACAACACCTTTGAAAAACGATGATGGTCGGCGTGCTGCCAGAGATATTTGTCGAAGGCCATCGCCACGGCCCGCACAAAGAACCACCCCGCTTTGCTGACCTCAATGCCCGCTTCTGTGCGAACCACAAGGCCAAAACTCTCAAACTCACGAATGCGCTCCAGCGCTTCGTCAAAATATTCCATGAACTGGATGCCGTAGCGGCGCTCCAGGGGCGCGAAGTGCACCCGGCCCTGGCACATCAGCCCCATGATGACCTCGCGGCGCAACAGGTCGTCGTCGGTCAGCGTCAGTCCGCGTTCCACGGGCAATTGCCCTTCATCCAGCGCAGCATAGTATTCCGCCAGGGTCTTGACGTTCTGGCTGTAGGCCCGGCCCACCTGGCTGATGGCTGATACGCCAAACCCCACCAGATCCGAGCCTGCATTGGTGTGATATCCCTGAAAATTGCGCTGCAGCCGACCCTCGCGCTTGACCCTGGCTAGCTGATCCCCGGGTAGCGCAAAGTGGTCCATACCGATGTACTCGTAGCCCTGCTCCAGAAATTTTTCGATGGCCTGATCCAGCATGCGCAGTTTGAGATCTGCCCCAGGCAGCACGAACGCATCGATCCGCCGCTGCGGTTTGAAGCGTGCAGGCAGGTGGGCATAGGCATAGAGCGCGATGCGATCGGGGCGGATACTGACTACCTGCTGCAGGGTCCGCGCAAATGAGGTGGGGCCCTGATGCGGCAGGCCATAAATCAGGTCAATGTTGATAGAGTCAAAGTGCAGGGCGCGCGCTTCTTTCATCAGCGCTTCCACCTGCTCGAAGGGCTGCACGCGGTGGATGGCCTCCTGCACCAGCGGATCAAAGTCCTGCACACCAAAGCTGACCCGGTTAAAACCCAGCTGGCGGATATGCGCCAGACGCGCGCCATTCACCGTGCGCGGATCGATTTCAATGGAGCACTCGGCGCCCGCCACAAACTCGAAGCGTGCCTTGAGGCGCGCCACCAGGCTGGCAAGCTCCTCATCGCTCAGGAAGGTGGGCGAGCCCCCGCCAAAATGCAGCTGGGACACGGGAGACAACTCCCCCTCCGGGCCTGCCAGATGCTGTGAGACGCGGTCGATTTCAACTTCCAGATAGCGCAGGTAATCGCGCACCTTGCCATGGTCCTTGGTAATGACCTTGTTGCAGGCACAGTAGTAGCACACGGATTCGCAAAACGGCACATGGATGTATAAAGACATGGGCAGGGCGGGACCGGAGGCACGTTCCTGCAATGCGCCGATCAGGGCTTTGCCCTGAACGTCCGGAACAAACCGGTCTGCCGTGGGATAAGATGTGTAGCGCGGGCCTGGAATATCAAACCTGCGCATCAAATCAGGGGTAATCAGTTCCATGTCTTACGAGAATCCTTGTTGGTTTTCGTAATATGGCTCATTCCTGGGTTGGGTAATTTGATCAAGATCAAATTTACAGCTTCTCGGCGTCGTTTTTCTCACCCATGCCCCTTGGGTTGCCGTGAACCGGGAACCCATGAAAACGCCACCGCGAAGCTGCGTGCGGTGGCGCGATTTCGCCGGCGAGGGGGTGCCGACGGAAAAGACGGTGGTTTAAAAGTGATAGCCCACACCGATCCCGGCCAGCAGGGGATTGATGTTTGCGGTCAGAACAGTGGCCCCACCCACGGTCTGCACATCGGCACTGATCCAGACCTTTTTGACGTCCACGTTGAATGACCAATGCTGGTCGATGGCGTAATCCAGGCCCACCTGCAGGTCCCCACCCCAATTGCTTTGTGAGGTGGTGAGCGTCCCTGCTGCAGCACGCGAATCCCAGGTGCGCATGTAGGTAACGCCTGCGCCAACATAGGGGGTCAATTTTCCCAACGGATCAAAGTGATACTGAAGGTTGAGGGTGGGCGGAAGCTCTTTCAGGCCGCCAATGTCGCTGCCTGACAGGTTGATGCTGTGGCTCACCGGATAGGTGGCTACCAGCTCGGCGGCGATGTTCTTGGTAAAGAAGTAGGTCACGTCCACTTCAGGCTGGACCTGATCGGATACCTTGAGGGTATCCGAACCCACGCCACCGCCCGCCGTATTGTTGCGTTCAGTAACCACATCCAGCAGGCGCACGCGCACCAGCCAAGGGCTTAACTCCTCGGCAACAGCCGCACTCGAAGCGACGAACCACGCTACGGTGGCCCACGCCAGTGCTGCATATAAATTCGGTTTTCCCATTGCTGTTCTCATAATTTCCCCCCAAATCGGATGATGTAAGGGGAACCTTACGATCTACGCCGCTACTCCCCTTGGCGTACATCGTATGAACTTGCAACGGTCTATATTTTGATATGGATCAAAAAACAAGAAGAATTGTTCAACTGCCTTCGATGAGCTTGTTCAGGCCCTGCTGATCAAGAATGCGGACGTTGCGTCCCTTGACATCGAGTAATTGCTGATCGTGAAAGCGTGACAGGATGCGGCTGACAGTTTCGAGTTTGAGGCCCAGGTAACTGCCGATGTCTTCACGCGTCATGCGCAGCACCAGTTCAGAACCGGACTGCTTGCGCATCGAAAAACGCTTGGCGAGGTTGACCAGGAATGCGGCCAGACGCTCTTCTGAGCGCATGCTGCCCAGCAACAGCATCACACCCTGGTCCCGCACGATTTCACGCGAGAGGGTTTTATTGAAACGATGCTGGAGGTTGGACATCAACTGGCCCAGCTCCTCAAAGCGGTCGAAAGTGATTTCGCACACGGCGCTGTCTTCCAGAGCCACGGCATCGCAGATGTGCTGGTCGGTGCTGATGGCGTCCAGGCCCAGGATTTCGCCCGCCATCTGGAAACCGGTGACTTGGGCGCGGCCATCTTCATGCAGGATACTGGTCTTGAAAAACCCCGTGCTGACCGCAAACAGCGAACGGAACGCATCGCCCGTGCGATAGAGCGAGTCCCCTTTCTTCACCACCTGGCGATGCGCCATGTGCTGGTCCAGCAGCAGGACTTCCTCGTCAGACAGGCCTGCGGGCAGGCATAATTCCCGGATGGTACAGCCACCACAAACAGATTTCAGTTCAGAGAAATCCATATCAACAGCCAGATAGAGGGTTTACAGGGAGTCCAACAGACTCAAACGATGTACATTCTACGCGTAAAATGGGCGGTTCATGGCGAAAACCGTATCAATTTCCGGTTTTTGTAGGGTTTTCCCAATCTCCACCCAAGGCAATGAACAGGGCCGTAGTGTCCTGGAAACGCAATGCCTGCGCCTGGACGTAGCTGATTCTGGCCTGTCGATACTGGATCTCTGCGGCGAGCACGGCCAGGCCGTTGGCGAGGCCAGCCCGTTCATTGGCCTCGAGCAAGTGCCAGGCCCCTTCCGCAGCGGTCAGGGCTTCAGTGGCAGACCGCAAGGCTTCGGCATCATGCTGCAAGGCCCGTATCGTGTCCGCCACCTGGCCGAAGGCCCCCAGTACGGTCTGTCGGTAGAGCGCCAGGTTCTGCTGATAGGCATCCACTGCAGCCTGCTTGCGCGCGCGCAAGGTCCCGCCGTCAAATATCGGTGCCGTCACGTCTACACCCAGATTCCAGAAGTTGCCATTGCCTGCGAACAGGGTATTGGTGGAAGTGCCGTACTGTCCAAAACCCCCGTTGAGCGTAAGGGCTGGAAACAAGGCTGCCGTGGCTACGCCGATACTGGCGCTTGCACTGTGCAATGACGCTTCGGCGGCAATGATGTCAGGACGACGCCGTACCAGCTCTGAGGGGAGCGAGAGTGGCAGATGACTGGGCAGGGCAAGCTCCGATAGCCTCACCTCCGGAGGCTGCCATTCAGAGGGCAGCCTGCCGCCCAGCGTTGCCAGCAGGTGTTCTGCCTGATCGGCTTTCTGTTGTAACGGCGGGAGCGATGCCTCGAACTGGGCCAACTGGTTGCGTAACGCAAACACGGTGCCGTAGGCAGTGGTGCCGGCTTCAAACTGATTTTCGGCCAGCAACACCTGCGCGCGCTGCAGATCGATCAATGCGCGCGTGTCGACCACTTCCGCCTCGTAGGCTGCGCGCGCAATGGCCGTGTTGACGATGTTGCCCGAAAGCGCCAGGTAGTTTCCCAACAGCAGGGCCTGCTGCATATCTACCTGGGCAGCCAGGCCTTCCACGGCACGCCGCTGCCCACCGAAAACATCCAGGGCGTAGCCAACGGAAGCTGACAGGGTGAACAGGTTAAAGGTGGGGCCTGGACTCGTCCCGCCAAACAGTACCGGGGAAAATTTTTCGCGCGCCGCACCCGCATCGGCATTCACCTGCGGATAGAACACGCCGTAACCCGCTTGCAGGGCACTCTGGCTCTGGCGCAAACTGGCTTGCGCCGCCTCCACACCGGGATTGTGCTCCAATCCCTGGGTCACCAGGGCATCGAGGGCCGCGGAATGGAATAGCTGCCACCAGCGCGCCGTGGGCCCTACCCCTGTTTCGAAGTGCTGGGCCTGGCCATCGGCGTCCCTGGTTACCGCAGGATCGCCACCATGGTTATAGTGGTCGGCGACGGGCGCTTCGGGCGCCTTGAAATCCGGGCCGAGGGCGCAACCCGTGAGCAGCGCCAGGAGCGTCCCACAGCATGGCCCGAGGAACCTCCATGCGGTTCTCATTCATTTCTCCCCGATGTACACATCCACCAACTGGCCAGGATAGAGCGCCAAGCCATCCGGTTTCGTGAACCTGAAAATCAACGGCAACACACGCACATCCACCCGTTCCGTGCGCTGGTTGGACAGCTCAATTTTGGGCGAAACATAATGCTGGAGCCGGACGTACTCCAGCGGAATGTTGATGTCCGTTCCCCTGATGAACATGCGGGCATTCATGTGCGACGCATCGGGGATGCGGGAAATGAGGATTTCATCCACATAACAGCGTACAGCCATGGACTGCTGCGCATTGCCCACCACCAGGGCGGGGGTCATCCCGCCGGTGTAACTGTCATAGGCACCCTGCGGCGAGAGATACCCGCCCACCGCCGCATTGACGGCCAGAACGGTACCATCCGCTGGGGCCATGAGTGTGTATTTGGAAAGCAGTACCTTGCCAGCCTCGTAGGCTTTCAGTGCGGCCACTGCCTGCTTTTGCGCCGCATCAAGACCCGCAGCAGCCACTTCCATTGCATGCTGGGCCGAGTCGAATGCGTCCCGACTCACGGAGCGTGGATCCAGCTCGCGGGATGTCCGCTGTTTGTCGTACTGGTCCTGCATGTTCCTGAAGCTGGCGCGGGCCAGCACCGTTTGCGCGGTTGCCGCGTCGGCCTGGGCCTTGAGCTGCTCCGTCACGGCCTGCTGAAGCCGCGCGTCAAGTCTGAGCAGGGGCGTTCCGGCCTTGACTTTTGCCCCCTCCGTCACCGGAATTTCCACCACGGTCCCTGCCACTTCCGGGTAGAGATTGATGTTTTCACCACTGCCCTGGATGCTTTCGATCAGGCCATTGGCGTAAATTCCCTTTTCGTAAGGATTCGATGCCGGCGTAAAGGCTGGAGGCTGCGGTTTATGCTGGACTCCAAAAACATATGCAGCAATGAGCCCTGCCATGATGCCGAGTACCGCCAATGCGAAAATGACTTTAACTCTCATGAACGCCTCCGTTGCGCAATCCGCTGATCTTTCCATCTTCCATGTTCATGATCCGGTCGGCGTATTCAAATATCCGGCTGTCATGGGTCACGATGATGATGCAGCGCTTGTCATTCAGGATCTTCTCCTTGATGAAGGACACGATGCGCTTTCCGGTATCGCCGTCCAGTGATGCCGTGGGCTCGTCAAAAATCAGGATATCCGGGTGGCTTGCAATGGCGCGGGCAATGGCCACCCGCTGCTGCTCGCCGCCACTGAGCTTGACCGGGGGCAAGCCCACCTTGTCCTGAAGACCAACGATCTCCAGGTATTCCCCAGCCACTTTGAGCGCTTCGTCCCAGTTGATTTTTTTGAGGATGAGCGGAATGGCCACATTCTCTGCGGTGGTGAGCCTTGGAAAAAGATGGTAATCCTGAAACACGAAGCCCACTTTTTCCAAACGAAAATCTGCAATTGCGTCGTCAGACAAACTCCATAGGTCCCGCCCCTCCACCATCACCTGGCCTGTATTGGGCCGCAGAATTCCGGAAATGATACTGAGCAGCGTGGTTTTGCCGCTTCCGGAAGGACCCACGATGTAGAGAACTTCTCCGAAATAGGCCTCGAAACTGGCGTCCCTGACCGCAAAGGTTCTGGTTTCGCCATCGCCAAACCACTTATTCAGTTCCACTGCCTTGACCGCTATCGTAGCCACGCTATCCCCTGAAAATATCAAAAGGCTCGATCCTGATTACCTTCCGGATACCGATGTAACTTGAAATGGCGGCGATGATGAGCACCATGACGAATGCCAGCCCCAGGTTGAAATAGGTGATTTCTGCAGCGTAATCCGGCAATCTGAGCCTAGCCACCGTGATCATCAGGGTGGCCAGTCCCACACCCAGACCATAGGCCGTCAACGCCGTGAAAATGGCCTGGAACAGGATCATGGCAATCAGTTCGCTGCCTTTGGCGCCGATGGCCTTCAGGGCGCCAAACTTTTCCAGGTTCTCGAGAATGAAGGTATAGAACGTTTGCCCTGAAATGGAAAGACCTACCAGAAAACTGATGATCGTCATGAGCATGACGTTGGTGCCCAACCCGGTATGGTAGGTGTAGAAATCGGAGATTTTCTTGATGAAATCATCCTTGGTGAGCGCTTCATAGCCCAGCTTGGCCACTTCAGCCTTGATGAAGGGCACTGCGGTCTCGGTCTTGGGCTCAATCAGGACATATCCAGCCGTAAACCGGGTAGAGGGAATATAGGTGATTGCGCGGTTGAAGGTGGTGTAGAGGGTGGGAATGCCAAACAGCCCGGAAGTGTTGACTTTGGCAATACCCACAATCGTGCCACGATGGTCATTGATCTCGAACTCGGTCCCGAGTTTCGGGTTGTCGAGCTTTGAAAACTCAGAATCCTTGACGACGAAGAAGGCGTTTTCAGCATAAATGTCTTCGATTTTGCCTTCCAGTAGTTGGGGCCTGCCAAACAGGGTGGCATCATCCAGCCCCAGGATGGTCACTGCCTGGTAGGTTCCACTCTTGAGCTTGACGAGGGCGGCCCCCGAATAGAGCGGCACTGCATACTTGACGCCCTGGATGCTGCGGGCGGCATCGAGCACGTAATCCGGCATGGGAATGGTACTGACCACGTTGTTGACCGCGGGGTCCATCACCCACACTTTCGCACCCACATTGAGGACGGTGGCGGAAGCACGCTTGAGGATGCCGGCAAACATGGAGGTCATCATGACCATGAGGAATACTGCAAAGGTAATGCCGATGAGGAGTGCAAAGAACTTTCCCTTGTCGTTGACAAGGAGTTTGAAAGCCACTTTCAGAATTCCAGTCACGCTGGATGTCCCGTTTGCCCGATTTGGCGCCGTTTGGCAGCACTAACCCGCATCATCGCGCAATCTACCATGGAAAAACTCCAGGAGTTTTGATCGCAGTCAAAGCAATTTGGATCCGTTTTAAGGCTGCTTGCAATTAATTGCGCTTGGAGCTATATTGTTCGCATGCGTACTATTTATCTACCCACCAAAACCAACAAGGAGACTTTCATGCAACGGTCGCTACTTGCAATCGCCCTGACAACAGCCATCGCAGTCCCTGCCCTGGCCGCAGACACGTACCTCACCGATCCAAACCACACCTTTGCCCGGTTTTCCTATAGCCATCTGGGCTATAGCACCCAGTTGAGCCGTTTCGACAAGGTTTCAGGAAAAATCATCATTGACCCCGTCGCAAAAACCGGTTCGGCTGACATCACCATCGACACTCGTTCGGTCAGCACCGGCTCGGCGCAATTCAACGAACACATTCAGGGCGCAGAGTTTCTTGATACCGCCACGTTCCCCACGGCCACTTTCAAGGCCAATACCATCAAGTTCAATGGTGACACCCCCGATGAACTGGTGGGCGATTTGACATTGAAGGGCATCACCAAGCCCGTGGTGCTGAAGATCACCTCCTACAAATGCATGCCACACCCCATGGTCAAGAAAGACGCCTGCGGTGCTGATGCCGTTACACACCTCAAGCGCACCGATTTCAACATGGGCAAATACGCACCCTATGTGGGTGACGACGTCACCGTCACGGTTTCAGTCGAGGCCATCAAACAGTAACGGACGGATCGTTACGACAGCATGACGCGCACCGCCCACCATATGGCAATGACGGCCATGAGGAGCACCAGCAGCACCGGATAAAACCAACCCGGAGGTTTTTTCTCTGCGTAGGGATCGGTCAGCGAGCGCTCTGCATTGGGCGGGAGCGCGGCAATCTGCGTCAACGACGTCCCGAAGGGGATGTTGATGCAGGCACGCGCATTGATGGCCCAACCGTTGGCATCCAGGATGGGCCCAAGATTGCGGGTGCGCAGCTTGAACCAGGCCAGAAGCACGGCAGGACCCGAGACGATCAACATAAGTCCGATAAGGGCCAGCGGAACCTGCCACCATTTCAGGGCCAGCACGCCCACGATAACGGAGGCCAATGCGGTACCGATGGCCCCCACGGCCAAACCGATCGCCGCAAAGATTCCGGCAAACTTGCCCACGTCAAAAGCCTGCTGTGCGGGTGGCGCCACCCCTTTCGTGGCTGCAAGGGCCATGCGATCTTCACTTTCCCTGGCCTTGTTGGCTGCGAGCTTCTGCAACTGCTCGCCGACCAACCGGACGAGGCGCTTGTAAGGCGACCAGAAGGCCTGGCGCAGGCTGATCGGATGGTCGATGATCTTGACGATGGTGGCGTCCCAATCGTCGCCGTGGCGATCGTAGAATACGCCATTGCGACCCACCATCAACTGATCCGAATCGCCGGCGGTAAAGGCAGCGGCAATCGTCATTTTCTGGCTGCCCCGGATGCAATCGCAATACACCAGACAGATTCGCGACAGGGCTGCAAGCGCAGCATGCTTGGCGGGGTCCGCCACCGCCACGCATAGTTCGCACGAGCGCCCGTCCAGATAGAGGGTGCCCGCCTGAAACGTGGCCTTGCCCTGACGGGTATAGAAATCCTTGAAGGCCACGAAATTATTGGCGAGCTTCAGCAGGTCGCGCACATAGCGCACCAGTTGCTCCAGTTCGCGCACGGCATCGTCGTCTTTTTGATCGGGACGGGAGGCACGCCAGGCGGCATATCCGGAAAACCTTTCCCGAATGCCAAGCCACTCGGCCTCGGTCAACGTTTCGCACGCGCCCAATAGCGGCTGGACCACCCGACTGCAAAAGGATGCCATGCCGGCAGCCCAGGCCGGGTTGAGGCCCGAGCGTAGCGGCAGCACACCCCCTGCCTCCACGCGGGCCAGGGGCAGGCGCGCAAGGCTTGCCTCCTGCAGCAGGGCATCCGCTGCGAGCATCCTGTAGGTTTCGTCCGAGGCATCCAGCGCTTCACTGGCTCGCGCATCGAAAGCTGCGAGGCGGCAGCGCAGGAAAAAGTCGTCGATCTTGTCGGTCACAGCCACCAGCGCCCCGTAGGCAGCCTCGCTATCCTGCCCCAGGGGCGCACTCGCCGTCCCGGCGGATTCCCATCCCGCCAGCACGCGGGCTGCATGCCGCGCCTGGGCCGTGCTGACCTCCGCCACGCTCAAGCGCTCGTTTCCGGATTTTCCCAGCTCATCTGCAAGCACCCTTGCGGCAGCCACCAGTCGCTGCCCTGCCTCCGTTTCATGGCTGATGTCGTCAGGGGACAGCCCGTCCTGCGCGCTGCCCAGCAACCGGGGGTCTTCCAGGCGCTCAGCCGCCCAACGCACTGCGGCGATGAGCTCATAGGCCCGCACGTGTCCGTCTGCATCGGCATCAACGAGCGTCAGGGTGCGTTCATCAAACTGAATGCCCTTGACGGGACAGGACAACGCAACCCACAGCTTCTGGTCAAGCTCGCCGATGGCCAGCAGATCTTCGGCATCGTCCAGTCGAACCTGATCGAAGCCGCCAGCACGAAAAAACCGCCAATGCCGATTCACGGTATTCATATGCACACCCTCCTCGCTATGGTGCTCACATTCTATCGGGGCAGCCGCCATTATCAAACCGGCATTAATTTTTCCTCCAGGTGATCCAGATCAAGAGGTTATCGCTATATACTCAAGTATTATTCGCTATGTTTTCTTATTTATAACGATAGACCCTGCTAAAAATGAGGACAAGAATGAAAAAAACACTGCTGACGATTGCTGCCATGAACATCCTGACGACTACGGCACATGCGGATGACGCTCAAAATTCCTGGTTTGCAATCTCTGACGCAGCAAAGGAATCGCAGCCCCATTGGATGACCCCCGTCGTGACGGTGACCCCCAGGCTTGAACAGGAGTTCCGTTACGACCAATTGACGCAATCCAAGTCAGGCGGGGTCAGTGTGAGCAATTACGGACTGAACAAGGGGCTTGAACTCATCCCCACCATGAACTCCGAAATCATCATCGGGGTTCCCGGCTACCAGGTCACGAATCAACCCAAAGGGATCAGCACCCAGGGCTGGGCTGACGAAACCCTGCTGTTCAAATACCGCATGCTATCCGCCAACGAAGAGAACGGAAATTATATCGTGACGGGCTTCATGGGAGTGAGCCTGCCTACCGGCGATTCGACCCTGAGTACGGGACATTACGCCTACACCCCGACTTTGGCCGTTGGCAAAGGCTGGGGCACGCGAGAATCCGGATTTGACATTCAAAGCACGCTCGCCATCACTGTACCTGACCGGGACATGAGCCGCTTGGGCGAGCCGATCGTCTGGAATACGGCATTCCAGGGGCATTTTTCAGAATATTGGTGGCCTGAACTCGAAACCCAGTACACCCATTTCTCCGGCGGACCCAATAATGGCAAAAATCAGACGGTTCTCACCCCCGGGCTGATTCTGGGTCGTTATGAACTCGTCGACCGCATGAAATTTGTCATCGGTCTTGGGTATCAGAAAGCCATAGGGGGCTTCCAGACCTTCAACAATGCGTGGCAAATGACCGCACGAACGCCATTTTAGATAGGAAGCCTACTGGACCAATGCGAGGATCACGCTGGAAGCGGCGAATAACGCGCAGGTTGGAGTTCCTTCGGCAAGCTGCAACTTGTCCACCGTCTCGTGGGTTACCGTGGCAATCACCGTCTTTTCCTGGTCCAGCGCAAGCCGAACTTCCGCATTCACCTCGTCCTGGTGAATGCGCGCCACGCGACCGCACAGGCGGTTTTCGGCGCTGAATTTGCCCGTGGTATCCGTGGTCAGGATGATCGAGGGGGCCTTGATCAGGGCGTAGACTTCCAGCCCCACCTTGAGCTCCAGGATGGCAGCGCTCTCGCTGGTGACCACGGCCATGAGCGCGTTTTTCCTGTCGAGTTTGAGGTGTACCCCCGTGTTGACCGGCCCCCGCGTGAGCCTGGTGATTTTGCCGACAAACTGGTTGCGCGCGCTGGTGCGCATGGAAAAACGCCGCAGCATGTGTTGAAAGGCGTCGAAGTGTTCCACGCCCGTCATCAACGCATCCAGGATGCGCTGGTACTCCGCTTCACCCGCACGGAACAGACGAACGATCTGCTGCCCATGTTCGGTAAGGCGGGTGCCGCCACCATCCTTACCCCCCACCGAACAGATCACCAGCGGCTGCTCGGACTGGTTGTTCATGGCATCGATGGCGTCCCAGGCCCCCTTGTAGCTCATACCCACGGTACGGGCTGCGGCCGAAATCGAGCCAGCCTCGGCGATGGCTTCGAGCAGGTCCACCCGCCTGCCTCCAAGAAATGAGGCCCCATCCTTTTCCAGCAGGAGCCTGCCCTTCAGTCCGGAAACCTTTTTCACGCGCACCCCATGCCCAGTTAAAACGAAAAAGTCCGCTCGCCATGCAGCCGGGTATTACCTGCCCATGCCGCGATGATCTCGTTTTGCGGATCCTGCACAATCGCATCCGGCGTCCCGGATTGCACCACGCGCCCATGGTCATAAATGACCAGGCGATCTGCCAGCGCCAGCGCTTCGCCCAGATCGTGCGTAATGATCACCATGGGAATGTCCAGTACGCGCTGCAGATTCCTGAGTTCGTTGCGAATGCTTCGCCGGACCGAAAGATCCACTGCAGACAGGGGCTCGTCCAGCAACAACACCCTGGGCTTGCGCATCAGGGCGCGCGCCAGGGCCACCCGCTGACGCTGGCCACCAGAGAGCGCGGCAGGATATCGCTGCTCCAGCCCTTCCAGGTGAAAGCGCGTCAGCATCGCCGCAAAATCTGCCGCCGCCTCACTGCTACGCGGCTGCCGGTGTCCGTACAGCACGTTTTCGCGCGTCGTCATGTGCGGAAAAAGCGCATAGTGTTGAAACAGGTAACCAATGTCACGCGACTGGGGAGGCAGTTCGATACCCGCACGCGCATCGTGGAAGACCTTATCCCCCAGCTGGATGTGCCCCTCATCGGGCCTCACCAGCCCTGCGATGACCTGGAAGGTAAGCGACTTGCCGGCACCAGAGGGGCCAAACAACACCACGATTTCCCGCGCGGCCTGCCACGATACATCCATGGAAAAGCCACCGGCAAACGCCTTCTTGAATTGAACGGAAAGCACTATATCCATCGGCTTGAGGTCCACTTACCCGCCAGGTAGATGACGGTTCCGGAAATGACCGTGAGGATGATGGCGAGTGTTTGTGCCAGCGCATCGTCTCCGCCTTGAAACGCCGAATAGATGGACAGCGGCAAGGTACTGGTCTTTCCCGGGATGTTGCCGGCAATCATCAGGGTGGCGCCAAATTCTCCCAGGGCCCTCGCAAAGGCCAGCAAAACCCCGGCCATGATGCCTCCCCGGGCCAGCGGCAACACCACCTTGAACACGGTTTCCCATTCGGACTTTCCCAGAACGGTACTGGTATTGATCAAGTCCTGGTCCACGGCCTCGATGGCGGCCCGAGACACGCGCACCATGAGGGGCAATGCCACCACGAATGCCGCCAGGGCCGCACCTTGCCAGGTAAAGACGAAAGACCAACCGGTCAGGCGGTACAACGGTGCGCCGATCCAGCCTTCCCGGCCAAACAACACCACCAGGGTGTAGCCCACCACGGTAGGTGGCAGCACCAACGGAATGGAAATCAGGGCATCGAGCAGATGCTTGCCACGAAAATTCCGGCGCGCCAGAAAATATGCCAGGACGATACCCACCAGCGCAATCAGCAGCGTGGCGCTGGCCGACACCCACAGCGAAAGCTTCGCTGCCGTCAGTATGGCTTCCATTACTTCATGATCATGACTTCGGTGGATTTGATGAGGGCCACCACCTGATCGCCCACCGCCAAAGCCATTTCTTCGGCGCTGTCACGCGTGATGATGGACACGATCCGGTGCTCTCCGGATTTCATGGTGACCTGGCATTCCACGTCGCCCATTTTGATGGCAATGACTTCCCCTGCCAGTTTGTTCTGTCCGCTGATTTTCACTGATGTGCTCCTCTGATCAACAAGCGCTATTTTAGCGCCCAATCGAAGCCGTGTTTCTCGAAAAGCGCCCGGGCCTCTGGGCGCGTCAAAAACTCGAGGAATGCCCGAGCCTGTTCCGGGTTTTTGCTTTGCGCCATGACGGCTGCCGGGTAGAGTACAGGCTGATGGGAACCCGCCGGGGCCCGTGCCAGGAGCGTCACCTTGTCAGGCATGAGCGCCGCATCCGTGGCAAAAACAATGCCTGCATCCACCTCTGCGCGCGCCACATACTCCAGGACCTGGCGCACATCCTGCCCATAAATCAGTTTGGGCCGAAGCGACTCCCATAACCCCAGGTGGCGCAAAATCTCCCGGGCATATTGACCCGCAGGCACAAACCCCGGATCGCCCATGGCAACCCGCTCGGCACTGGAAAGGTCCGAAAACCCCTTGAAGCGCCCCTGGGCCCCTTTGGGCACCACCAGGACCAGTTCATTGGACAGCAGTCCGATGCGTGTCCCCTCCCGGACCAGCCGATGTGCCTGCAATTGATCCATGGGCTGGGGCGAGGCGCTGATGAAGACATCCACGGGCGCCCCACCCTCAATCTGCCGCGCCAGGATTCCCGAAGCGGCAAAATTGTAGAACAGGCGCGTTCCGGGGTGCGTTGCCTCGAATACCGGCCTGGCCTCGTTCAAGGTGGCTGCGAGGCTTGCTGCTGCCGAAACCACCAGATCCGCAGCCACAGCCCCAATGCCCCAAAAAAGCAGCACCACTCCAAGCAAAATTTTAGTGTTCATAGCGGCGATTGACGAAAAAGGAGTTGCCGGGCATGAGCTTGGCCTGTTTCTTGGCACCGGAGGCCACGCGGGAAACCTCCATATAGGAGGTGAATAACCCCGGCGCTACCGCCACAGCACCAATCGAGAGCGACGTAAGTTCGTGGAACTCCTTTTCCATTCGGCGATTTTCGGTAAAGTATCCGCCCTGATCCAGATCATCCTGGCTGAAGTAAGCGCGCACGGTTCGGCCAAACTCCGTTAGAGCCTTCTGGCAACGAGCCTCCCAGTCCGTGCTTCGAAACAGGATGATGAAATCATCCCCGCCGATATGGCCCAGAAAATCCTGGTCACGATCGCACACGCTGGCAAGAATATTGGCAGTTAGCTGAATAATGGCATCTCCGGCGCTGAATCCGTAGATGTCATTGTAGGGCTTGAAATGGTCCAGGTCACAATAGCACGCACAAAATGGAATTTTGCTGCGCAACAGGCCATCCAGGTGTTCATGTATTGGAACGTTGCCCGGCAGCTGCGTCAGCGGATTGGCGTATTTTGCCGCCTGGATCTGCATCTCGGTAATCACCCTGATCAGATCCTGGCCATGGGCCACGCCGTAATACCGCCCGCCGTCGGTCACGACGAAGCCCTGTACCAGGTGGCGTCGCTCAGCGCTTCCCAGAACCTTGCTGATCTCCTGCACCGTTGCCGTTTTATCAACCAGCAACGGCTTGGGATCCATGTACTGGGTACAGGATTTTTTACCAAACAGTTCGTGGCGGTAACGCTGGGCAAAACTGCCAAACAGCGCGGACCGGGTGATCAGGCCCACGGGAACGTCGTCTTCCTGAACGACCGGAATGGACTCGATTTGGGGATTTTCTTCAAAAAGGTGAAACACTTCATCGTTGGTTTGCTGCATCCTGGCTGGCGTGATTCGATGAATCACGTCACGCGCAACGATGGAATCCCTGCCCCAGGACGTTTCGCCATGCATGGGCGAGATGGCAACACTTTTGATGGTTCGCACCACGCCCTCAGAAACGACCCTGCCAGGATTGGCGTGGGGTCGTGCAAAATAATAGCCCTGCCCGTAGGGCACCCCCAGGCTCTTGATCAGCATCAGCTCTGACTGGGTCTCGATGCCCTCGGCGATCACTTCGCATTTGGCGCGCCTTGCAATTTCCTGGATGGAGCGCACGAACTGCGCCTTGACAGGGTCGTGCTCGATGTTCTGCACGAAATGCCGGTCAATTTTTACAAAGGCAGGCCTCAATTCGGACCACAGGCGAAGGCTGGAAAACCCTTCGCCCAAATCATCAATAGCCACTGAAAACCCCTCGCTGCAGCATTGCGAGACAGCCTGGCTCAGTTTTTCCGGGCCGTAGTCCACGATGCGCTCGCCTTCGGTCAGCTCGATCACAATCTGCGAAGCCTCCAGACCACACTGATACAGACCCATGCTCCCGGCGCCTTCAATGAGACTGCGCTGCACCAGGATGTCGGGGCTGATGTTGAGAAACAGGCGGCCAGGCAGGTGCATCTGCTGGAAGGATTCAATCAGGACCTTGTGGCAAAGCTGCTCGGTCTCGTATTGCAAGCCACACCGAGCGGCCACCTTGAGCAGGCTGATGGGGGAATGCAGCGGGCTGTCGGAAGGGCCGCGAATCAACCCTTCATAGCCAAAGATTTCTGCGCTGTTGAGATCGACGATGGGCTGATATAGCGCCGTCAGTTGTTCGGTGTTGATGATTTCCTTCAACAAATCATGGTCGTCCAACTCCAGATGCCACATTCTGACAAACCTCCTTCTGCACGGGACCAGCGGGAACCCGGGCCACCCTAACTCTGCCAGTTGACAAATTCATGACAAGGAGCGGCTACAGAAGATTGCATGGGCCCAGAAGACCCGGGAGACCGCTTACCTGAACACCCTGTTTTCGAACTCCGCAGGGGGAATTGGATGGGCAAAGAGAAAACCCTGCCCGAAATCGCATCCGGCCAGCCGCAGCATGTCGCGCTGGGCATCCGTCTCAATGCCTTCGGCAATGACCCTGAGTCCCAATTCGTGCCCCATCACGATAATGGCCTTGGACAGGGCATGATGCTGTGAGCCTGGCTCCAGATCGTGCACGAAGGACTGGTCGATCTTGAGATAGTCGATGGGAAAGCGGTTGATGTAGGACAACGAGGAATAACCCGTGCCAAAGTCATCGATGGCCACCTCAAACTCGGCATCGCGAAAGTCGTTGAGTTGCAGATTGACCGTGGGATTGGCCTCCAGCAGCAAGCCCTCGGTAATTTCAATGACGATATTCTTTCCCGACAGGTTCAATGTCCGCATGTAATCCAGCCATGCCCCAAGGCCGCTCACCTTGTCATGAAACTGTACCGGAGACATGTTGACGCTGACCTTGAATCCGGGACGCTTTTTTGCCCAGCGGCTGGCCCAGCGCGAGGCTTCCCTGAAGGCCCAGTCCCCAATCTCCACGATCAGTCCGGTTTCCTCAGCCAGCGGAATGAACTCCGTGGGGCTGACCATCCCGCGTTCAGGATGTTTCCAGCGCATCAGTGATTCAGCCTTGTCGATGCGGCCAGTGGCCAGATCCACGACCGGCTGAAAGTGCATGACGAGTTGATTTTTTTTGAGTGCCATGCGCAAATCGTTGAGCAGCCTGAGCCGGGACTGGGTTCTTTCCTGCAGCGCGTGGGTGAAAAAACTGTAACGATTGCGCCCGCCATTTTTGGCGGCGTACATGGCCTGATCAGCGCTGCTGATCAGCGACTCGATGTCACTGGCATCCATGGGATACATGGTGATGCCAATGCTGGCAGAAATATAGATCTGCCCTTTGTCTTCAGAAAGCTGGAAGGGCTCCGCCAGGCGATCCAGAATGACCTGGACGATTTTTTCCACATGATCGGTACCGCGCAACTGGGGCAGGATGACGGTAAATTCGTCGCCTCCCAGGCGCGCCACGGTATCCGATTTGCGCACGCAGGAGACGATGCGGCTCGCAGCCTCCATCAGCAGCACGTCACCGGCCTGATGCCCCATTGTGTCGTTGACTTCCTTGAAGTGGTCGAGATCGATGAACAGAACACAGACGATGGCTCCATCCCGTTCTGCACGCCTGATCTCGTGGCTCAGCAAGTCATAGAACATGTTGCGGTTGGGCAATTCGGTCAACTGATCAAAATTGGCCTGGCGCCAGATCAGTTCATTGGTTCGCTTCTTTTCGGTGATGTCGCGAGCCACGCCCAGCAACGCCGTCACTTCTCCCTTGGCGTTGCGCAGCGGGGTGGCGTGGGTTTCCAGCCAGCGCTGCGTCCCCCTCTTGCCCACCAGGGAAAACTCCATGGTGCCGCTGCCCCCGGCGCAAATACTCCGATGAAACTCCCGGAAAGCGCCCAGATGCTTGGGTTCTATGAATGCGTCCAGCCCGGATTTCTGGGCTTCACGCAGGCTGCTCACCTCCAGCATGGCAAGTCCCGCCGGGTTCATGTGGATCAGTTTTCCTGCGGGAGACACCACCTTGACGCATTCGGGTTCGGCTTCCAGAATGGCCTTGAGAAAATCGTTCTGGGCCTTGATGGTCTCGGAGGCGCGTTTGCGCGAAGCTTCGCGATCGAAAATGTCCAACGCATAGGACACGTCGCGCGCCATCTCGTTGAACAGGCGAATGATGGTGTCGTCGAAGGCTCCAGCCACATCATGATAGACCGCCAGGACGGCATAGGTTTTTCCCTTGCGCAGGATGGGAAAGGCTCCCATGGCCCTCCAGGGCGCAGCCTCCGGCCCAAATGCGTTGACAACGGCGGCTTCCTGCGAATGCCAGGCCATCGCCACGGGATGCGCCGTTTCAAGCGGCGGGCCCTCCGATGAGATGGCGGTGTTTTTGATGGTTTCCTGCCCAGTCCCATGGCTTGCCGCCGGGGAAATCGTCCTGGCGATGCGCTCCTGACCAATCCAGGCCAGTTTCATCCCGCCAAATTCCACCGCCATCCGGCATACCAGGGGGAGCAGCCCCTTTTCATCCACCATGCGCACGATGGCCTGATTGACTTCGCTCAATGCCTTGTAGAGTTTGGATTGCCGTTCGAGGCGCTCCTCCACGAGCAAGCGCGCGCTGACATTTCGTACCAGGGAAAAAATGGTTTTCTGGCCGTCCTGCATGATGCCGGTAGCATGGATTTCGACGGGAAAGGTGCTGCCGTCCTTGCGACGGTGGGTGCCGGTAAACTGGATGGCCTTGCCCAGTTCAATTCCGGCCCAAAGCCGCGTTGCCGAAGCCGGGTCGAAATCCTGTTCAACGTCCAGCAGGGACATGCCCATCAGTTCCTGCGCCGTGTAGCCCAGACTGGCACAGGCGTTGCGGTTAGCGTCGGTGATCCTTCCCAACAGGTCATGGGCAAAAAATGCGTCTGGCGCCTGTTCCAGAAAAACCCTGAATTTGTCGCTACCCGTCATCGTAATGGGGTCCACCCAAAATCAAACTCACCGGTCTCAACGCACCGTCCTGGCGCATTGTAATCCAGAATCAGCAGTCTATCTATTTGATTCGCCGGCAATGTCAGGGTGTTTTTCGCGCACGATCTCGCCGATCAGCCGCATGACCTCAAGGCTGTTTGCTTCAGTACTCTCCAGGAGCTCCATGATCCTGTCTTGCAGGGCCTGGTTGGATTGCCATGCACCATTCATCAATTGCACCATCTGGTGCACGCTGTCGTGGACCTTGCGATGCGGAGTTTCAATGATCTTGTAGGAAGCAAGGTGGCCGAAAAGTGCCTTCCCGGAACCCTCGTACCACTTGCCCAGGCGGCAGCCGCGGTGATCCACGCCAACCGCCTGCAGGCACTCGTCACTGGGTTCGTTGAGCGTGACATATGCCCGTTGCTTGTACACCACATGATCCACTTTGACCAGCGACGAAAAACTCAGGTCATGCGCGTAATCTGCGTAAGCCCGCGTCTGCGCGGAGGACTGGTTGAACTCGTTGAAGCGCGTTTCCATCTGGGTGATCACGAATTGCGAAGCAGTGGCGCTGGCGCGCATTTCTTCCGAATCCACCTGCATTTGCGAGGCCTCGGTCTGTAGCGTTTCCATGATTTTGCCAATGGATTTGGATGCCAGCTTGGTGTTCTCAGCCAGTTTGCGCACCTCGTCGGCGACCACGGCAAAACCGCGTCCGGCCTCGCCCGCACGTGCCGCCTCGATGGCGGCATTCAACGCCAGGAGATTGGTCTGGTCCGCAATGGTGTTGATCAATTCCACGGCGCTGCTGATTTCTGCGCCTCGCGAATTCAGCTGGGTGATGGTTTCGTTGGCACGCATGATGCGCTCGCCGATTCCCTTGAGGCGGTCCACCACTTCATGGACCAGGCCTTTGCCTGCTTCCGCATCTTCGCAAGTGCGGCTCGCGAGGTCCGTCACCACCTGCATCCTGTCCGTGATGACCTTGAGGTCATCCTGGGTGGAGGCAAGGTTCTGCAGCAAATTTGCGGTATTGAGATGGTGGGCGCGCGAGATCAGGCTGTCGTGCATGGCCGCCAACTTTTGAGCCGTCATGCTCTCCAGCAGGATATCCTGGTTTTGCAGTCCCTTCTTGAAGCCCCCATGCAGCCCCACCTGCTGGGTCTTGCGATAAAACCTCCCTTCCAGGTTGCTGCGGAAGGTGGTTTCCTGTTCGCGAAAAAAAGCCCCCAGTTGGTCCAGCATGTCATTAAGGCCCCAACACACCCGGCCCAGTTCGCCCTGATCCGACACTCCGGTGATCCGGTTATTGAACCGCCCCTGAGCCACCTCCGCGATCAGATTGTGAAGTTTGGCAAGCGGCGCCAGCCAGCGACGCACCATGATCTGACCCGCCATGGCCAACCCGCCCGCGACGAGGGGAAACAGCAGCAGCAGGGGGGTGAACGGAAACCAGACCAGGCTGCCCACCACCACCAGCAGCGCTGCCAGCGCATTCATCCACAACAGCGCAACGATCTTAAATTGAAAGGATGAATTCGTCATAACTCAGCCCCTTGTCGGACAGGGTTTTATGCAACAGCGCGGTGGATGCGGAGATGGCATCCCGCGCCCCGGCCCGCTGTTCCTCTGCCAGCATGGCACGGTACAGCGCACTGATGATTTGCAGGGATTCGGTCCTGGGTTTGCGACGCACCGAGAAATATCCTTCAATGCCCCCCTTGGGGTCGAACAGTGGGGTTACATTGGCGAATACCCAGTAGAAACTGCCATCCCTGGCCAGATTCTTAACGTAGGCAAAGCACTCGTTTCCAGCCTCGATGCGATCCCAGAGCAGTTTGAAGACCGCCCGGGGCATATCGGGATGGCGTACGATGTTGTGCTGGGCGCCCAGCAATTCCTGCTCGGTGTAACCCGAAAATTCGATGAAAATGCGGTTACCGTAGGTAATCCGGCCTTTCAGGTCCGTGGTTGAAACGATGAAATCATCCTCCCGCATGACCCGCTCGACCGTGCTGGGCGTGATTTTATTTTTCATTGCAGGCATCCGTGTGGCATGCAGTTATTGGGGCATCACCCACTTGATATCGATCAATTCCAGGAATTCTTTAGGTAGAATCAAGGGTGTTTCTCTTAAAACGACCTTCAAATGGTGTCCTGTGATGTCTGTCCGTATTCCGCGGCGATTGCGCTCAAGCCTGGCTCTCATTTTGTCCACCCTTTGCATGGAGCCGACCTGGGCGGATAACCTGCTTGAAACCTATCGCCAGTCCTTTGCCACCGACCCCTCCCTGGCCCAGGCCAAGGCAAGCCTTGATGCCGAAATGCAGAACCGACCCCTGGCACGTTCAGCCCTGTTGCCGCACATGGGCCTTGCCACCGGATTTGGAGAAAACACCGCCAACATCACGGGGTTTGGAAATCCCATTTCGCAAAGCTACCCATCCAATAATTTCAGCGTCAACCTGACCCAGACGGTGTTCAATGGCCAGGCCTGGACCGCCCTGTCCCAGGCCGGCAATCGCATCCAGGCCAGCGAAGCCGCCCTCGTCTATGCCGAACAGCAACTGGCCCTCAAGGTCACCATCGCCTATTTTGACGTGTTGCAGTCCGAAGCCCAGGAAAGGGTGGCAGTGGAACAGGAAAAACTGCTGGACAACATCAATCAGCAAACCAAGGCCACCCTGGAAGTGGGCACCGGCGACATCATCGCGGTGCATGAAGCCCAGGCCCGCCTGGATGCCGCCCGATCCGACCTGATCAAGGCACGCAACGCCGTCACGGTGGCGCGTCGCGGCCTGCAACGCCTGACCCACCAGCCGGTGGGCCGCCTGGATGACTTGGGTCATTTTGAAGCGATGCCACCCGAGCCCGCGAAAAGCGACCCCTGGGTGGAAACGGCACTGGCCAACCAGCCCCTCATCCATCAAAACGAGGCGCAACTCCGCATTGCCCAGGAACAGGTGGAATTCAATCGCCGTGCCCGCTGGCCCGTGGTCAGCCTGCAAGGCATCGCGCAACACTCCCTGGGTTCACCTTTTCCCAACCTGGACATCAACCAGAAGGGTGCAAGCCTCAACCTTTCCATGCCGATTTTCGATGGCGGCCAGATTTCCGCTTCGGTCGATCAGGCGCAAGCCCAGGCCCAAGCCAGCACCCAGGCCCTGGCGGGCCTGCGCGACGAAGTGACGCTCAACACCCAGACCGCCTTCCTGAACCTGCAGGACAGCGTGGCCCAATTACAGGCAGCGGAAGTGGCTGCAACCTCGGCCAAGGTCTCGCTGGAAGGCACGCGCGCAGGATTTGAAGTGGGAACCCGCTCCATCATAGACGTGTTGAACGTGGCCACGGATTTCATCCGCGCCGAGCAAAACTATAATGTTGCGCTCTACGCCCATGTGGTGGCCCGGGTCAATCTCAAGGCTGCAGCGGGCATCCTGACGGCGGCCGACCTGGAATCCATCAACACGCTGCTCAATCATGCGGCCCCGTAATGATCGCACTTAGGCGCTAGCCAGGAGATTTGCAATGGACCTATCCAACATTACCGGAGCGAAAGGCCAGATCCTGAGGGTTTATGGACGGATCATCGATGTCATCGTGGTGTTTCTCATCCTGGTCATGTTGGTCACGCTGGGCGTGGCGTTCATCGGGGTGCTCTATGATCTCTACGACGCCCTGAGCAACCTGCGCCACGAGGTGGCCATCCAAACCCTGGTCATTTCCATCCTGTCAGTCTTCGTACTCATCGAACTGTTCCGCACCTTCACCGACTACCTGGAATTTCACCGCATCCGCCTGCGCGTGCTGACCGAAGTGGCCATCGTTTTCATCCTGCGGGACATCTTCATCGGTCTCTATGGCCGCAGCCTGTCGTGGCAGGATATTATGGCGCTGGCCGCACTTCTGGCCGTTCTGGTGTCTGCCCGTATTGCTTCGGTCTACTTTACCCCCAGCAACGAAAGTAGGGATAGCGACTCATGACCTCGTATCTGCTCCGTCTGGTTTACCGTTTCCTTGCCGCCCTGTGGCACGCGCTGGATACCGGACGGCGCGTCTTTTCAAACCTTCTGTTCCTGCTTTTTGTCGCGGTCGTGCTGGCTGCACTGATCTACAGCATGCCCCGTCGCCTGGAAGAAAAGACGGCGTTGGTGCTGAACCTCAAGGGCAATCTGGTGGAGCAGCACGCTGCCAACGTGGATGCCCGCCTGCTTGCGGGGATGGACGACGGCATCGAACAGGGAGACATCCAGCTGCGTGACATCCTGCAGGTGCTGGAGGCGGCGGCGCACGACCCAAAAATCACCAGCGTCGTGCTGCTGCCCGATGAACTCCGCGCAGCAGGATTGCCCATGCTACGCGAGGTCGCTGCCGCACTGGAACGCTTCAAGGCCAGTGGCAAGCCCGTGGTCGCCTGGGGTTCATCGTACGACCAGCGCCAGTACTTTCTGGCTTCCCATGCCAACGAGGTGTTTCTGGACCCGATGGGGCACATCCTGCTGGAGGGGTTCGGACATTATCGCAACTACTATCGCGAAGCCCTCGACAAGCTGGGCATTACCGTCAACCTGATGCGCGTGGGCACCTATAAAAGCTTTGCCGAACCCTTCGTGGCCAATGGACCTTCCTCGGCCGCACTCGAGGCGGATCGCGCACTCTATGCCGCCCTGTGGAACGCCTATACCGAAGCGGTGGAAAAGGCGCGCAAGCTGCCTGCGGGGAGCGTCCAGCAAACCATAGACTCCCTGCCGCAAGCCATGGCCACTGCGCACGGCGATGCAGGCAAGCTGGCGCTTTCGGTGCACTGGGCGGATGGACTCAAGACCCGCGACGAACTTCGGCAATTGATGACTGCGAAGGGAGCAGAGGACAGCGAGGCCAAGACCTTCCGGCAGATTTCCTTTGAAGATTACCTGGCCCGCCAGAAGACAGGAAAGAGCGGCGATGCGGTGGCGGTCATTGTCGCCGAAGGCGAAATTCGCGATGGCAAGGCGCCTGCCGGTGCAGTGGGTGGCCTCTCAACGGCAAAGCTGATTCGCACCGCGCGCGATGACGATCAAATCAAGTCCGTTGTATTGCGCGTCAATTCCCCCGGTGGCAGTGCCTACGCCTCCGAACTGATCCGTCGGGAACTTGAATTGACGCGCGCCGCCGGCAAGCCCGTGGTCATCTCCATGAGCAATCTCGCCGCTTCGGGTGGCTACTGGATGTCGCTCTCCGCAGACGAAGTCATTGCAGACCCCACCACCGTCACGGGTTCCATCGGGGTGTTTGCGCTCTTTCCCACGGCAGACAAGATGATGGGCAAGATCGGCATCCATACCGATGGCGTCACCACCACCTGGCTTGCCGATGCCCAAAACCCCTTGCGCCCGCTGGACCCACGCTTTGGCGCGCTGGTGCAAAGCAGCGTCAACCATATTTATGACGAGTTCACCACCAAGGCCGCAGCGGCCCGCAAGACCACGCCGCAAAAGATCGATGCCGTGGCACAGGGACGCGTGTGGACCGGTCAGCAGGCCCTGGAACGCGGCCTGGTGGATCGCCTGGGCAGTTACGGCGAGGCCCTGCAGGCTGCCGCAACCCGGGCCAGGCTGGGCAAGGATTTTCGCATCACCTATCTTGATCCCAAGCCCACGGGCCTGGATCGCTGGACGCAATGGCTGGGGTTTTCCACGACGCGACTCACTCACCAATATCTTCAAAGCCACCTGGAACCGACGGCCGTGTTGCCTGATCCAGCCCGGGACATCGTGAAATCCCTGTCCTGGCTCTCCCAACTGGCGGATGGCCACAGCGCATTCCTGGCTCTGACCCATTGCCTGTGCCAGGCCCCCTGAGCTGCAAGGCTGCCTACACATAACTTAACCATTGCAAACACTTTGGAACGCCAAAACAGATTAAGTTAGTCCGCTGGTTTTGTATTTCACCTGCGGAGACCCTGATGAATGAATTGAAAAAGCTGAATGGCCTGGGCCAATCGCTTTGGCTGGATTACATCGATCGACAGCTGCTCGACAGCGGAGCGCTGTACAGATTGATCTCACAGGATGATCTGAAGGGGCTGACCTCAAACCCCGCCATCTTCGAAAAAGCTGTGGCCACGGATGGCGCATATGCCAAGGATCTTGAAAGCGGTACCGGCCTGCTTCAGGACGCGGAAAAGATCTTTGAGCGCCTTGCCATCGCCGACATCCAGGTTGCCGCAGATATCCTCTATCCCGTGTACGAACGAACCATCTACCGCGACGGCTATGTCTCGCTGGAGGTTTCCCCAAAACTGGCCTACGACACCAAAGGCACCATTCTGGAAGCACGCAGGCTATGGATGGCCGTTCACCGCGAAAACCTGATGATCAAGGTTCCTGCCACGGAGCAAGGACTTGCCGCCATCACCACACTGCTCTCCGAGGGTATTAACGTCAACGCTACCCTGCTGTTTTCAAGAGATATGTACGGTCGCGTGATGGAGGCATGGCTTACCGGACTCGAACAGTTTGCCCACAAGGGAGGGCGGCTTGCCAAAATCGCCAGCGTTGCAAGCTTTTTTGTCAGCCGGGTTGACAGCGCAGTGGATGCCATGATTCTTGCCCGCATCAAGGAAGCCGAGGATCCGGCACTGCAGGCCGCTTTGCATAACCTGCTGGGAAAGGCCGCCATTGCCAATGCCAAACTGGCCTACCACCAGTACCGACAAATGGTGGACGGAGCACGTTGGCGTCCGCTGGCAAAAAGGGGGGCGCAGTCACAGCGCCTGCTGTGGGCCAGCACCGGCACCAAAAATCCGGCTTATAGCGACATCCTCTATGTGGAATCCCTCATCGGCCCCGACACGGTGAACACGGTCCCTCCAGCCACCTTACAGGCATTTGCCGAACATGGCGTGGCAAGCGCCACGCTTGAAGAAGGTCTGGAACAGGCCATCGCAACCGAGTCCAGCTTGCGCGACCTTGGCATTTCGCTGGATGAGGTCACCCGGAAACTGCTGACGGAAGGGGTGGACCTGTTTTCCGACGCTTATGCAAAGTTGTTGAATGCCATCATGAGGCACGCCAAACCATGAAAAAAGACCCAAAGTCCATTGAATTCCATTATGAAAAACTGGGATGCGACGCGACGACGCTGCGGCATTCACTTTCCAACCGTCTGACCTACACCGTCGGCAAAGATCCGATCACGGCAACCGAACGGGACTGGTTCCAGGCGGTGGCCTACATGGTCAGGGATCGTCTGGCCGAACGCTGGATGGAAACCATGCGGGGCTATTATCGTGACGACGCCAAACGCATCTACTATTTTTCGCTGGAATTTCTGGTGGGGCGCATGCTGGTCAACAGCCTTTCCAACCTCGGCTTCCTTGAAGAATGCCAAAAGTTGATGGATGAGCTGGGCCTGGATCTTGATGCGCTGCACGAAGTCGAGCACGATGCAGCCTTGGGCAATGGTGGCCTGGGAAGGCTTGCCGCCTGTTTTCTCGATTCCATGGCAACACTGGGGCTGCATGGCTATGGCTACGGCATCAGGTACGAATACGGCATGTTCAATCAAAGAATCATGGATGGAGAACAGATCGAGCACCCGGACAACTGGCTGCGCTACGGCAATCCCTGGGAGTTTTCCAGGCCTGAAGTGCTCTACCCGGTAAAATTTTTCGGCAAGGTCATGAAATATGACGACGACTCGGGACACAATCGCCATCACTGGGTGGATACCGAGGAAGTCATGGCCATGGCCTTTGACACGCCCGTTCCCGGACATGGCAACGACGTGGTCAACAACCTGCGCTTATGGACGGCCAAGGCAACCCGCGATTTTGAGCTGCGCTACTTCAATGAGGGAAATTACATCAAGGCGGTAGAGGACAAGAACGAATCGGAAAACCTCTCCAAGGTACTCTACCCGGATGACACCACCCTGGTGGGGCGGGAATTGCGCCTCAAGCAACAGTACTTTTTCGTCAGCGCATCGCTGCAGGACATCCTGCACCGCTTTGGCAGATATCACACGGTCTTCGACACCCTTCCGGACAAGGTGGCCATCCAGCTCAACGACACCCATCCTTCCGTGGCCATCCCCGAGTTGATGCGCCTTTTAATGGATGTTCACCATGTGCCGTGGGACAAGGCATGGGACATCACCCAGCGCGTATTTTCGTACACCAACCACACCCTGATGCCCGAGGCCCTTGAAACCTGGCCAGTCAGCCTGTTTGAGCGGATCCTGCCGCGGCACATGCAGATCATTTACGAAATCAACGCCCGTTTCCTGAAGGACGTCATGCATCACAACCCCGGCGATGGCGACATTCTTCGACGCATGTCCATCATCGGGGAAGATGGGCAACGCCACTTGCGAATGGCCCACCTTGCCATTGTTGGCAGCCATAAGGTCAACGGTGTGTCTCATATCCACACCGAATTGATGAAGCATTCCATCTTCCATGATTTCGACCGGTATTTTCCGGGCAGGATCATCAACATCACCAACGGCGTGACACCGCGCCTATGGTTAAAGCAAGCCAACCCCCATTTGTCCGGCTTGATTTCTTCCTGCATCGGCAAAGACTGGATCAGCGATCTCAATCAATTACGCCAACTCGTCCCCCTGGCCGAAGACGCCGAATTTCGAAGCAAGTTCATGGCCGTCAAACTGGCCAACAAAACCCGACTGGCGGGGCTCATTCAGGACAGGCTGGGGCTTGCGGTGAATCCGGATTCGTTGTTTGACGTTCAGATCAAACGCATCCATGAATACAAGCGTCAATTGCTCAACGTTCTGCACATCGTGACGCGCTACAACAGAATTCGCCTTGGGGTGGGAGAACTCACGCCACGCACCATCATTTTTGGCGGCAAGGCCGCCCCAGGATACGTGACGGCCAAGCGCATTGTCCGACTCATCAATGACGTCGCCGACATCGTCAACAACGATCCTGCCGTCAACCATCTTCTCAAGGTGGTGTTCATTCCGAATTACGACGTTTCCACCGCACTCGACATCATTCCGGCCGCAGATCTTTCCGAGCAGATTTCCACTGCAGGCACCGAGGCTTCGGGCACCGGAAACATGAAGCTTGCCATGAATGGCGCATTGACGATCGGTACCCTGGATGGTGCCAACATCGAAATTCTGGAAGCAGTGGGCGAAGATAACATGTTCATTTTCGGCCTGGATGCTGGCCAGGTGGATCAATGTCGCCGCGATTACAATCCCCTGGAGTACTACCATGCCCACGCCGAGCTGAAGACGGCCCTGGACATGATCTCATCCGGATTTTTCTCGCCTGACGAGCATCATCGTTACGAGTCCCTGGTAGACAGCCTGCTGCACCTTGGCGACCCCTACTTCCTTCTGGCAGATTACGCATCCTACATCAGCGCCCAGGAAAGCGTAGACCGGCATTACCGTGATCGCGATTCCTGGGCGCGCAAGGCGATTCTCAACGTGGCCCACATGGGAGAGTTTTCGAGTGATCGAACGATCATGCAATATGCTGAAAAGATTTGGCAATTGAACGGGTAGCAATGTCGCAACCCAGCGCACTCCGGCGCATTGGCGTAGGATGGCGGATTTCCCGTACATGGTTACCCTTTTGAACGAACGCAGTCCTTTCGAGAAAGCCTTCGCGCTGCATGCAGCCGGCCGGCACGAAGATGCAGAATTGGCCTACCGCCACATTCTGGCCGTGGATCCATTACACCTTGATGCGCAGCATCATCTGGGTATTCTGCTCCATCAGATGGGGCAATCGCAGGCGGGGATAGCACTGATCCTGCGCTGCCTGGAAGCGGAACCTGGTCATGCCACGCGCTACAACGACCTGGGAAACGTTCTGACCCAAACGGGAGACCTGGCCCATGCCGCGGTGGCGTTCAGGATGTCCCTGGATTTCAACGGCGCCGATGCCAACGTCTGGAATAACCTGGGTTCGGTTCGGCATCGACAGAATAAGATCGCCGAAGCCGAGTCTGCCTATCGCCAGGCACTTCATCACGCTGCCGATTTTGTTCCCGCATTGAGCAACCTCGCGCGCCTGCTGTCTGAAACCGGACGCGACGAAGAATCGTCGCTATTGTCCTGCAAAGCCTTCATTCAACCGCCGCTTTCTGAAAAATCCCCGAAGATGCTGGGCATTGCCTACTATCGCCTGGGTCGCCTTGCCGAGGCTGCCGAATGTTATCGGGCCTGGCTGCAGGCCGAACCTGGTCATCCCATCGCGCAGCATCATCTTGCTGCCTGCACCCGGGAACAAGTCCCTGCCCGGGCTGCCGACGGTTTCGTAACGAAGCTCTTTGATGAAATGGCCGAATCCTTTGACGAGAAGCTCGTGGGTGGCCTGGCCTACCGGGGCCCGCAGATCATCGCAGGCCTGCTTGAAGCGCATCTCAGCCCGCACCAGGCACTGAACGTTCTGGACGGCGGCTGCGGCACCGGCCTGTGCGCTCCCCTGCTGGTGCCCTACGCGCGCCGCATCACCGGTGTGGATCTCTCCGCCGCCATGTT
This sequence comes from Pseudomonadota bacterium, assembly GCA_021805725.1. The sequence goes on from JAJZEH010000077.1 coordinate 41,622, forward strand.
GGCGAAAGCGCGGGAACGACAACTGTATACCGAATTGGCGCAAGGGGAACTGACCGCCTATCTGGACGGCCAACCCAATACCTTCGATCTCGTCGTCATGGTCGACGTGCTGATTTATTTTGGCGATCTGGCCATGGTTTTCGAGGCCACAAAACAGGCGTTGCGGCCCAACGGCTGGTTTGCCTTCACCGTGGAATGTGCAATGCATCCTGGGGTGCAAGTGCCTTATCGCCTCGATCCCAGCGGCCGCTTCAGCCACAGCGCAGATTACGTCAGGCAGACCCTTGAGGCTGCAGGCTTGCCACCACTGAGCATTCAGGAAGTGACGTTGCGCAACGAATTCTGCAAACCGGTACGGGGAATTGCCGTCCTGGCCCGCTGCTGAGCAATGCCTCTCGCCCTCCTACGAGGGGGACGGCCGACGCGGATGCAGTGCCACGCCCAACAGTGCAATTGTACTGAATGCAGCCCCGGCATAAAACGTCTGCGATGCCCCGAACTTGTCCCACAGAAAACCCGCAACGAGGCTGGCCAGGAGCATGGCAAGCCCGCTGACGAGGTTGAAGAAGCCGTAGGCCGTACCGCGCAGGTCGGCAGGAGCCGTATCCGCTACCATGGTGGCGAGCAGGCCCTGGGTGATGCCCATATGAAGCCCCCACAACAAAATGCCCGCGAGCACCATCTGCCAGCGCTCGTTGTAGGCCAGGGTAAGGTCCGCAGCCAACAACACAAGCAAGCCCAGCATGAGCAATCGGGTATGGCTCATGCGATCGGAGAGGTGACCAAAGGGAAAGGCTGACAATGCATACACGACATTCATGGCCACCATCACAAGAGGGACCAGCGCGACGGGAACCCCCCCCTGCTGGGCGCGCAAAACCAGAAATGCCTCACTGAATCGCGCCAGGGTAAAGACGGCCCCAATGCCCACCACCCACCAATAGGAGGCATCCAGGCGCTTGAGATTTGCGCGTTGCAAGGGGTTGCTGCGTACTTCGGTGCGACGATGCCCCGGTTCACGCAGACCGAACAGGAGCAACGCCACGGCCAACAGACCCGGTATGACCGCAACCCAAAATACGGCACGAAAATCATCGGCCCACAGCAACATCAATCCGGTTGCCAGTAACGGCCCGAGAAAAGCGCCCACGGTATCCAGGGACTGACGCAAACCGAAAGCGGCACCGCGCAATTGCGGCGGTGCGATATCAGCCACCAGGGCATCCCGCGGCGCACCGCGCACACCCTTGCCAATGCGATCCAGCACGCGGGCCGTCAGCACCACGCTGATGGTGGGCGCCAGGGCAAACAGGGGTTTGGTCAATGCGCCCAGCGCATAGCCCAACAGGGCCAACTCTTTGCGTTTGCCAATGGCATCGCTCAGAACGCCGGAGAATATCTTGACGGTCAGTGCAGTGGATTCGGCCAAACCCTCAATCAGGCCGACCGCAAGGGCGCTTGCCCCCAGGCTGGACACCATGAATAACGGCAGCAGGCTATGGATCATCTCCGAGGAAATGTCCATCGTCATGCTGACGAAGCCCAGAACCCATATCCCTGCTGGAATCCGGCCCAGGGTGGAACTGCCTTTCCTTGTGACCATACGAAAAACCGCTTCCTGAAAGATCGTTAACCGGGTGATGCCACGCTAGCGCCGGGCTTGTTTGGCTTGTGACTCGCGACGCCTCATTTCCGTGGCCATTTTCTGCAACTGTTCCTCCACTTCGTGCCGGACGAAGGTGGCCCCAAAGAATCGTCCCAGCAACGAGTCCGGCACGATCTCTGCGTGGTAGAGCAACTGCACCGCCTGGTCCTGGAAAGCAAGATTGGCCTCGCTATCCATCCGCTTCAGGGTTCCCGAGAGATTTCTTGCCAAAATTCGCTTCATGGGTTCCAAATAGATTTCCCGATCCGATTCAAAGGGAAAGGAGAGAAACCCGTACCTGGCCACGCCCTTCTGCCGAATGATCCAAAGATTCCCGTTGCGCGAAAGCACTTCGCTCGATGCCAGATTTTCAAGGATCGAAGCCATGTGATCAAAGTCGGTCAGAACCTCCCAGGCGGTATTCAGGGACACCCCCACAACCAGTGTTGCATCAACGGTAATCGTCTCGCCCAGCTGCGTAGCTTTCACGCTCAAGACCGTTTCGGGAGTATGGACAGCGTGGCCAGGGAAGGCCACCAGCAAAGCCAGGACAAGAACAGTGAGGCGCGACAGCTTACCTGCCACGATTGGTGGAGGCCGGGATGATTTTTGTCAATGAAAGCGGCGTTTGGCTGGGGGCCCCTGAAAAATTGTCCAGGGGCCCCCAAAATACGCAGCCGATGCAGCCAAAGGCATAGGCATTTGTCGTTGCGATGTTGTTGGCAGGCGGCATCGACGTCAAGGGAAGTGCGGCGTTGCAGGCAATGGGTACGCCCGTGGCGATATCAGCGCCACAAACGTTGGGACTGGTGGCGCTCTGCGTTGCCGGATTCGCAAACTGCACACAACCCCGCACCTGGTTCAACGCACAGCCCGGCAAGTTCCTGTCCGCCATGAAAATGGCATGGGCAGGGGTTTCGCCCACGATGAGGTTGTCGTCGATGGAGTCGTAGCCCATGCCCATCGTGGCAAACGGAGTGGATATGGGGCCTTGCGTGGTCAGGTACCCCGCCGTGATCATGGTGGGGGCCAGCAGGGCCTTCGTATAGTTGTCCACCAGGGTGAGCATGGTGCGAATTCTGTCCCGATCCTTGATGGGGTCGAGGTCCGTGGCCTTGCCCGTGCTGGAGAGCGCCGCACAGATGGCGGTGGTCCAGGGCGTGACGTTGACGACGGTGGTGGCCGATGCGGCAATAACGTCCTTGCAGGACACCAAAGTGCTGCTACCCACGGCAACCAGCACCACCGGGGCCGTCAGGTTTGAGGCATCCAAAGTATAAGTGCCATCGGCTGCAGTGGTTACCGTCATGGACACTCCGGCTGCATCCCTCAAGGTTAATGTCGCACCCGCCATCGGCAAGCCGTGCGACACAGAGCCCGTGACCAACGCGCCCGCGGGCACGATCACTGCCATCGACGACCCGCCTCCACCACCGCAGGCCCCCAACGCCAGGGATGCCGCCAGCAGCACTGTGGAGTTAATGCATTTTGCGATACTGCGCATGGGCGACCAACCCCGAGTGATCGATGAATACGGAAAATCCAGATTGCCTCGCGTTACATTGTAGCCCCGTTTTCACCAACGCGTCATGCAGCGCCGGGTACCCAAAAGACCTGCTGACAGGCCTAGGCTGCACGACGCGATACCACGCGATTTCGCCCGCCGCGTTTGGCTTCGTACAACGCTTCATCTGCAGCCTGAAGCAGGGATTTGACCTCCAGGTGCTGCGGCCAGTCCGTGCTGACCAGGCCAATGCTCACCGTCACGTTCAAAAAAAGTGGCGTATCGTTGTGCATGATTTCCACCGGCGTGGCCGCAGTAACCGCTCTTAATTTCTCTGCCACCCGCTGGGCCTGGGCACTGGACGTTTGGGGCAGAACGACGCAAAACTCTTCCCCCCCAAAACGGGCAAGCATATCCGACGTACGGATCTGTTGCGTCCACCGGCGAGCCACTTCCCTGAGCACCGCATCTCC
>JAJZEH010000033.1 GCA_021805725.1 Pseudomonadota bacterium
AAGTCCGGGTTGATTCTGCGAATGGCTGAAGCCGTAGCCTGGATGGTATTGGCCGTGGTCAAAGCCATGTTGATGGGCTCATTGCCTTCGATGAAAGTGAAGAGCTCTTCGGTGACGTTGAAGCCATCCGCGCGAATCAAGTCGATGATCCGGCCATAACGATCCAGCAGCGCCGACCCCGAGCAGAGAATCTGCAGATCAATGGCGGAATACTGCGCGAGATGTTCAAGGGCCGTGCGGATGCGCGAATAGCTGGGCCGGGCCGTAATGGCCACACAGACCCGGCGCTTACAGGACATCGTCCAGACTCAGGGGGTGATTGTTGGGTAGCGCCTGCCGTGCCCGGTGCCCCACAATCTGTTCGAGATGGTCGTAAGACAGCCCCCCTCCAGGTTTTTTGTATGCCACATCCGCAGCGGCAATCAGCTCGCCCGCGATGATGTCGCGGGTGGTGTAGAGGCTTCGGCTAAACATCACCCGTTCCGAGGTCAGTTCGCGCAACTGCTGGACCTTGTCCACCGAATGACGGCGCATGTGCCAGGCAAAACGCGATCCTTCCACCAGGGCTGCAAGCCCTTCAGGTGTCAAGGACGCGGACACATCCGGTCCAAACATCTTGCGATGCAGGGTGAAATGCACTTCGATGATCGCAGCGCCCAGGTAGCTTGCCACAATGCCGGGATATGGCACGCCGGAGTGATCGGACAAACCAATGGGAACATGGGGCAGGGCGCGAGCAAGCAGATCCACCAGATTGAGTCCGACCGCTTCAGCCGCAGTGGGATACATGGGCGTGCTGTGCAGTACCGCCACCGCCACGCCCTGATCGCGAATGGCGCGGGCCAGTGCAATGGTCTCGGCCGGGGCGCTCAGCCCACTCGACAGGATGATGGGTTTTCCTGTGGCCAGCACCCATTTGAGCAGTTGCTGGTTATGGACTTCTCCCGAAGAGATTTTCCAGGCGGGAACGCCAATTTCCTCCAGCCACTGGCAGGCTTGAATGGAAAACGGCGAACTCAGGAAAACGATGTTGCGACTGTCCGCATACGCTTTCAATTCATGCCACTGGTCACGGGTAAATTCCATGCGTTTCCAGTAATCGTAGCGGGTGGCATCCTGACGGCTGAAACGGACCCGCCAGGGTTCTGCAGGGGTGCTCTCTTCACTGGCGATATGTGTCTGAAACTTGATGGCGTCCGCACCGCATTCCCTGGCTGCGTCGATGAATGAAAACGCCAGGCCAAGGCTGCCTTCATGGCTCTGGGCGACTTCGGCAATGATGAAGGGGCGGCTTGCCGGGCCGATGACATTGTCTTTGATTTGCATGGACCTGATCGTATCATCGCCACCCCGCCCGCCCTGTCTCGTTGCGTAGCAATGTGTAAACGAAGATGTTCCACTTCGGGGCAATGCCGGTTCTCATAAGTCGTAACAATTCTGTGAAGAAAGTAATGCGAATAGGTTCGGATAATCAAGGCTACTTGATCAGGAGGCCGGTCATGAAAATAGACGCTACTGAATACGGCAGCATTACGGTCAATGGGGCCAGCTACCCGTACGATATAGTCATCCGTTTGTCGGGCGAGGTGCTAAAACGCAAGAAACGGTTTTCAAAAAAGTACTACAACACCTCACACATCATCTCGCGCGAAGAGGCGGAATTCATCTTCGAGAAAGGATGCGAAACCCTTGTGCTGGGGGCCGGCCAGTTCAAGAACCTTGAGCTGTCGCCCGAAGCAGAAGCGTACTTCAGGCACCATGAGTGCCGGGTCTTATTGCGACCCACGACGGACGCTGTGGTGGCATACAATAAAGCCAGGGGAAAAACGATTGGGTTATTTCATGTCACCTGCTAATTTGAAAAATTTGATTTTGGCGAGCGCGTTATTTCTGGCTTTGTCAGGTTGCGGCGGCATGCCTATCGGCTACGGATACAGTAATTTTGATCCTGGCTATGCAGGTGAGGGCTTTGGAGGCTTTGGCGGGATGGATGATGCCGGCTTCGGCGGCATGGATGATGGAGGCTTTGGCGGCATGGGCGATGGCGGTTTTGGGGGCATGGATGATGATTGAATCCGGCCCAACACGCCATTAAAAGGAAACTTCAGATGCGTTTTTTGTGGTGATGCAAATGAAAAACATTCAGAAAATTATATTCCTGTTTTTTTCAATCCTGGGGGTGGCTTCTATCACGCCTGTTCGTGCAGAAGGGCTGATGGGCAACGCAGCATGCAGTGCCCCACATGAACATTCAGACCCGGTTGAAAATGTTGAAAAGCGTCTTTCGGCGCTCAAGGCCGAGCTCAAAATCACCAATGATCAGGAACAGGCCTGGAATATTTATGCCGAAAAGACCAAACAGAATGTCAGGGACATCAGGGATCAGATGATTGGCGCCATGCATGACAAGCCCCAAACGGCGCCCGAACGCTTTGACCGTCACATCGCCTTGATGAAAGATCGTTTGGCGAGTTTTGAGAAAATGGACGATGCGCTCAAGGAGTTTTACAGAAAGTTGACGCCCGAACAAAAAATTCTGGCAGACCGGCATTTTGCTAGAATTCATCACTGATTCATGTCACCAGGAGCCCATTGCCATGCAACAGCTTTCCAGGATGTCGTTCATGTTGCTCTTGACGCTTGCCGCTGCCGCCCATGCAGAAGGTTATCCGTCAGAACTCAAACTCGACCACCCAGAGAACAGGGTCATCGCCAGCAAACCAGGCAAGGACATGGCCGCAATGGAACAAGCCTGCCCCCTATCCATGCTGAACGCCTCTCCTGCCACTGAAGCCAGAAACATCAGAGAGCGCACCCTGCGCACCCAGGATGGCGTGATCATCGAGACTGATGCAGAACTGCTGAATGTCTCCGTGGGAACAACAAAAAAGAATGTGGCGGCCACCTATCGTTGTGAATACCGGGATGGCCTG
>JAJZEH010000066.1 GCA_021805725.1 Pseudomonadota bacterium
GGTGGAAGATGGCTGGGCTTGCCAGAGCAGATACAACAGAATGACGCCAGCCGCGGTGAACGCCAGAGAGAGGGCCATGTAGAACATGGTCAGCTTGCCAGTGTGCACCCTGGGTTCCTTGAGCGCGTTGATGTTGTTGGAAACGGCCTCGATCCCTGTGTAAGTACCGCCTCCAAGGGAGTAGGCGCGCAAAAACAATGAAGCCACGAAAACCCAGCCCATCTGACCGGCCAGCGCTCCAGTTTCTGACAGGGTCTCGGAAACAATCATAGGCAGCTCCGAGCCGCGTACCGACACGCCGTAGATGATGATGAACACGTGAGTGACAACAAAACCTAAGAAAATCGGAGTCAGAACCTTGATGCTTTCCTTCATGCCGCGCAGGTTGAGAACCATCAGCAGCAATGTAAGCCCCAGTTCGGTGGTGAGTTTGTAAACTTGCCAACTCGTAGGCAACGAACTGAAAACCGCGTCCACGCCACTGGCCACCGAAATGGCAATGGTCAGGACGTAGTCCACGATCAGGGCTGCACCGCTCACAAGCCCGGCATAAGGGCCTATCAGCTGGGTAGCTACCTTGTAGCCACCCCCTCCCGTGGGAAATAGCTCGATGACCTGGTTGTAAGCCGTGGAGATCAAAAAGACGGTCAAGGCCGTGGCCAGAGCAAGGTACAGGCTGAGGTGGGTATGTGTGCCCAGCGCCTTGAAGGCTTCTTCAGGACCGTACGCCGATGAAGACAGTCCGTCAGCACCCAGACCTACCCAGGCAAAGAACGCAGCCAGTGCAATGTTGTGGCGCGTTTCAGGGGACAGCGGATCGCGCGGGGGGCCAAACAGCACCCCCGAAATCTTTCTGGCAAGGTTTTGGATCATGATCAGACGTTGGTGGGGAGGGGTTTCTCCGGATCAAGGCCATATTTTTTGATGGCCTCCGCAACGCGCGCGGTCGGAATCGTGCCCTCTGCGGCCAGAGCCTGCAATGCGGCCAGCGTGATATAGCGGCTATCCACCTCAAAAAATTCGCGAAGCTTGGCACGGGTATCCGAACGACCAAAGCCGTCGGTACCCAACGTCACATATCGACGGGGCACAAAGGCACGAATCTGCTCGGTGAAGGTCTTGATGTAGTCGGTGGCTGCAATCACGGGCCCCTTGGTAGTTTCCAGGCACTGTTCCACATAGGATTTGCGCTGGGGCTGGTCAGGATGATGGCGGTTCCAGCGCAAGGTGGCCTGGCCTTCGCGAGCCAATTCATTGATGCTGGGCGCGCTCCAGACATTGCTTGAAACTCCCCAGTCCTTTTCCAGCAATGCTGCTGCCGCAATCGCTTCGCGCAGGATGGTGCCTGATCCCATCAGTTGCACTACGGGGCCCTTGGCCTTTTCACCCTTCTGCAGCAAGTACATCCCTTTGAGAATCCCCTCCTGCACGCCTTCGGGCATGGCAGGGTGGCTGTAATTCTCATTCATGGTAGTGATGTAGTAGAAAATGTTTTCGTGATTCTGGTACATCCGGCGTAGGCCATCCTGAATGATGACCGCCACTTCGTAAGCGAATGTGGGGTCATAGGAAACGCAGTTGGGAATGAAAGAGGCATGGACCTGGCTGTGGCCATCCTGATGCTGCAATCCTTCACCATTGAGGGTGGTTCGGCCGGCGGTGCCGCCAATCAAAAAACCGCGACAGCGCATGTCTCCAGCCGCCCAGGCGAGGTCGCCCACGCGCTGGAAGCCAAACATCGAATAGAAAATGTAAAAGGGAATGGTGGTGACGCCATGGCTGGAATAAGCCGAGGCAGCGGCAATCCAGGAAGAAAAGGCGCCGGCTTCGTTGATGCCCTCCTGCAGGATCTGGCCGTTGACGTCCTCACGGTAATACATGAGCTGGTCGTGATCCTGCGGCTGGTACAGCTGGCCTACGGAAGAATAGATGCCGAGACTGCGGAACATGCCTTCCATGCCAAATGTGCGGGATTCATCCGGCACGATCGGCACGATCAGCTTGCCGATCTCCTTGTCACGGGTCAACGCTGTCAGTACGCGCACGAAAGCCATCGTGGTGGAAAGCTGGCGTTCTTCGCTGCTTTCCAACAGCGCCTGGAATGCAGAGAGCTCGGGTACCTTGAGCGAAGGCACTTCGCTGTGCCGTACGGGAAGGTAGCCGCCCAACGCTTCACGCTGGGCCTTGAGATACTGGATTTCCGGGCTATCATCGGAAGGGCGATAGAACGGCGTTTCAGCAATCACCTCGTCCGAAATTGGAATCTGGAATCGGTCCCGGAACTGCTTGAGGGCGTTTTCGCCCATTTTTTTCTGCTGGTGCGTAATGTTCTGGCCTTCGCCAGATTCACCCATGCCGTAGCCCTTGATGGTCTTTGCCAGAATAACCGTGGGCTGGCCGGTGTGGCGTACCGCTGAGAGATAGGCGTTGTACATCTTGAACGGATCATGGCCGCCGCGGGTCAGACGCCAGATTTCGTCGTCGGACATGTTGGCCACCAGACGTGCCAGTTCGGGGTACTTGCCAAAAAAGTGCTTGCGCACGTAAGCGCCATCATGCGCTTTCATGCTTTGGTATTCGCCATCCACTGCTTCCATCATCCGTTGCAGCAACAGACCGCTGCGGTCCTTGGCGATCAGGGCGTCCCACTGGCTGCCCCAGATGACCTTGATGACGTTCCAGCCCGCACCCCTGAAGTCTGCTTCCAGTTCCTGGATGATCTTGCCGTTGCCGCGAACCGGTCCGTCGAGGCGTTGCAAGTTGCAGTTGACGACAAAAATCAAGTTGTCCAGGCGCTCACGCGTGGCAAGCGAAATCGCTCCGAGCGATTCGGGTTCGTCCATTTCCCCGTCGCCCATGAAGGCCCATACCTTGCGGTTTTCCACATTGGCGAGCCCACGGTTTTGCAGATACTTCATGAAGCGCGCCTGATAGATGGCCATCAGGGGGCCCAGGCCCATGGATACCGTGGGCATTTGCCAGAAATTAGGCATGAGCCATGGATGGGGATAGCTTGGCAATCCACCGCCGTCCACCTCCTGGCGAAACTTGCTCATCTGTTCTTCGCTGATCCGTCCTTCCAGAAATGCGCGGGCGTAAATCCCTGGTGCGGAATGGCCCTGGATGTAAAGGAGGTCACCTCCATGGTCTGCGGTGGGGGCATGAAAAAAATGATCAAAACCTACGTCATAGAGGGTGGCAGCCGACTGGAAGCTGGCGATATGACCGCCCAGTTCGCTGGATGAGCGGTTGGCCCGCACCACCATGGCCATGGCATTCCATCGGATGAGCGAGCGAATACGGTGCTCCATTTCGGGGTCTCCCGGCATAGGCACTTCAAGCGCTGGCGGGATGGTATTGATGTACGCCGTATTGGCACTGTAGGGCAGGAAGGCGCCGGAACGACGGGCCTTGTCAATGAGCTGCTCCAGGATGAAATGGGCGCGTTCGGGGCCTTCCAGTTCCAGGACGCTCTCCAGGGCGTCCAGCCATTCTTGGGTTTCTTGTTTATCGTTATCAGGCAGGGCGGACATTCGAAATACCTCGCGATCAGCGGTTGTTGATATGGACAGGCAACCGGGATCACCGGCCACAATGTTAATATTAAAGCTTATGGAGGCACTTGGCGAGAGCAGGGTACCATGCAAACCGACAAGCAATTGCTAAAAGCGTTACTGGCCATGAGCGCCGGACTGGATCCCGTGCGCTGTGCCGTGGTGCATCCCTGCGAGGCTGGTTCTCTTCAAGGCGCACTGGAAGCCGGTGAAGCCGGGTTGATTATTCCCGTGCTGATCGGGCCGGAAGCCAGGATCAGGCAAGTGGCAGCGCAAATTGGCGCCGACATCAGCGGCATCGAACTGGTCACGACACCCTACAGCCACGCGGCGGCTGAAGTCGCGGTGGAGATGGCCGTCCAGGGTAGGGTCGAAGCCCTCATGAAAGGGAGTCTGCATACGGATGAACTCATGCATGCGGCACTCTCAAATCGCGATTTTCGTACCAAGCGGCGCATGTCGCATATTTTTCGTTTTGAAGTGCCGCTTTATGAAAAACCCTTGCTGATAACGGATGCGGCGCTCAACATCAGGCCCACCCTGGCGGACAAGGTGGACATTGTGCAGAACGCTATCGAATTGGCCCGGATTTTGGGCATCCAATTGCCGCGGGTGGCCATTTTGTCCGCAGTGGAAACCGTCAACCCCGCTATTCCCTCCACGGTCGACGCTGCGGCGCTTTGTAAAATGGCTGATCGCGGGCAAATCACCGATGCCGTCCTGGATGGCCCCCTGGCGTTTGACACTGCAATTTCCGGTGAAGCGGCTGCGATCAAGCAAATCACTTCTTCCGTCGCTGGCGTTGCCGACATTCTGGTGGTTCCTGATCTGGAGTCCGGCAATATGCTGGCCAAGCAACTGGAATACCTGGCTGGGGGCACCGCCAGCGGCGTGGTCATGGGAGGTCGGGTACCCGTGGCACTGACCAGTCGGGCGGATGGTGCTGATGCACGCATCGCCTCGGCATTGCTGGCCCAGTTGATCGCCCATCACCATCGTCAACATCGTCCGTAACGACCAGATGCGTTTTTCTGCTGCCCAGGAAGGGATTCTTTCGGTCAATGTGGGCTCATCCACGCTCAAGTTTGCGCTTTATCCCGTGACTGGCGATGGTGTCCAGGCAGCCATACAGGTGGGTACGATCGACACGCTGCAACTGGATGAAGCGGCTTTTGATGCCACCCTGGACAGTTTGATCAGGCGACTTACCGAAGTCACGCCCACGTTGCGCCTGCGTGCCGTGGCGCATCGGGTGGTACACGGCGGGCCAAAATTTCAAACCAGCGTGCATGTCACCGAATCGGTACTGCAGGAACTGGCACAGCTGAACGCGCTCGCTCCGTTGCACCAGCCACACAACCTGGAGGGTATCCGCCGCTTTTGGCGAGCATTGCCCAAGGTGCCACAGATTGCCTGTTTCGACACGGCATTCCATGCTTCCATGCCAGCACAGGAGGTCCGCTTTGCGCTTCCTGAAGCATTATTCCAACAAGGCATCCGTCGTTACGGATTTCACGGGTTGTCCTACCAGCATGTTCGAGACACCTTGACACTGCGCAGCGCCCGGGCTGGTGGACGGTTGTTGATGGCCCATCTTGGCAGCGGTGCCAGTCTGTGCGCTGCGCGCAAGGGGCGCAGCATGGCCAGTACCATGGGGTTTACCGCATTGGACGGCCTGATGATGGGAACCCGGTGCGGCGCGCTTGATCCCGGTGTGTTGCTGTACCTGATGAACCAGGGTTGGAGCCAGGAACGCCTGGAAACCTTGCTCTACCGACAATCAGGCCTGCTGGGCGTGTCGGGTTTGTCCGCTGACTTTCGGGTTTTGCGTGCGGCCGTTGGCAACGATCTGGCAAAATGTGCCATTGATTTGTTTACGGCAAGTGTGGTGCGCGAGGCCGGCGCCATGGCGGCGGTTTTGGGTGGGCTGGACCTGCTGGCCTTTACGGGAGGCATTGGCGAACATGACGCCCGACTACGCAGCGATGTGGCCGGGCGGCTGACCTACCTTGGCGTGGTGCTGGATCCGGTGAAGAACCGGGAAGGCCGACAAGATCAGGTGGAAGCCATTCATGCCAGGGACAGTGCGGTGGAAGTCTGGGTCGTGCCGGCGGATGAAGGGCTTGCGGCAGCCAAAGAGGCCTTCAGGTTGCTGTAATCAGGGCGCGTCAGCTGTCCAAGCACCTGATTTTCCGCCTGATTTTTCAAGAAGGCGGATCTCGCCCATGATCATGCCGCGATCCACGGCCTTGCACATGTCGTAAATAGTGAGCAAACCGAGCTGTACGGCAGTCAGGGCCTCCATTTCAACGCCCGTACGGCCCACGGTTTCGGTGGTGACGGTGCAGTGGATGGCCGACTGGGCATGGTCCAGTGAAAATTCCACTGCCACCCGGGTCAGCGGGATGGGGTGGCACAGGGGAATCAGGTCGGCAGCCCGTTTTGCGGCCTGAATGGCGGCAAGTCGGGCGATACCCAAAACGTCGCCTTTTTTTGCTGCACCGTGCTTGATCATGTTGAGGGTTTCGGGTTTCATGACGATCCTGCCGGTTGCCCGCGCCACACGGTGAGTTTCGGCCTTGTCGGCCACGTCAACCATGTGGGCCTGGCCTTCGCTGTCAAAATGGGTCAATGTGGGTGTGGGGCTCATGACGGAGATGTACTCGGTAACGGGGTAATTAAAGGATTTATAAAGGCCAGGGGAACAATGTGCAACCCGAGTTATCATAGCAAGATGCGTTCAATCCTTGTATTTATTGTGGCCTGTTGCCTGGTGGGTGGTTCTGCTGCCTATGATTTGCCCGACCTGGGCGACAGTTCGTCGACGGTGTTCTCCAGCCAGGACGAAAAGGCCTTGGGGCACGAGATCATGCTCGATATTCGCAGCGACCGGGTTTATTTTGATGATCCGGAGAGCGTGGATTTTCTCAACAGCGTGGGCAACCGGCTGCTCGCAGTGAGCGATGATCTGGGCGGCCAGCAATTCGAGTTTTTCCTGATCCAGGATTCAAGCCTCAACGCCTTTGCGCTGCCCGGAGGGTATATCGGGGTTCATACCGGGCTGATGCTGGCGGCGGAAAACGAATCCGAACTTGCATCCGTGCTCGCGCACGAAATTTCTCACGTCACGCAACACCACATTGCGCGCATGATCGAGGCCCAAAGCAAGAACATGCCGTTATCGATAGCCGCCATGGCAGCAGCCATCCTGGCGGCGCGCAGCAACCCCGATGCCAGCATTGGTGCCGTGATGGGAGCCCAGGCGGGAATGGTTCAGGCGCAACTGGACTTTACTCGCGAAAATGAGCGCGAAGCCGATCGCCTGGGCATCCAGCGCCTGCTCAAATCGGGTTACGATCCTCGAGGCATGGCCAGCTTCTTCGGCAAGTTGCAGCGTTATGGCAGATTCTACGAGGGCACTTCTCCGGCCTACCTCAAGACCCACCCCCTCACCACCGAACGTCTGGCCGAAATTCAGGACAAGATACAGAACCTGCCTTATCGACAGGTACAGGACGGCCCAGATTTTCAGCTGATCCGTGCCCGGATTGCTGCGCTGACGGGGACCCCGCGTGAAGCTTTGCGGTATTTCGATGGGCGCAGCCTCGACATTAAGCGTCTCGAAGACAGACCGATGTTTTATGGCAAGGCGGTGGCCTTATGGCGTGCAGGCAAGCTGGATGCTGCAGCCAGCACGCTGGCTGCAGTGAGGGCCGTGTCTCAGCCCAATGCCCTGTTTGACAGTCTGGCAGCCCTGATTGTGCACGATGAGGGCCACCTCGATGAAGCCATCAATATGTACCATACAGCGTTGCGCCATTATCCGGATCAACGGGCTCTCAATTACGGGTACATCCAAACGCTACTCGATGCACATCGTGATCAGGAAGCACTAGATGTCATCAATAACAGGCTGATGTTGTCGCGCGGCGATTACCATTTGTATGATTTGCAGGCCAGGGCCTATGCACATCTCGACAAGCAGTTGCTGAGCCACCAGGCTCTGGCTGAGTCGTATTTACGCCAGGGCAACCTGACAGCGGCGTTGGATCAGCTGCAAATTGCAGTAAAAAGCGATGACGGCGACTTTTACCAAAATTCCAGCGTGGAAGCGCGCATACGCGAAATCAAAAAAGAGCTCAATGCGCAAAACAAGAAAGGGGACCGCTCAAAGCTGAGCGGTTCCTTTACCGGGCACTGATCAGCCCCGTTTTTGCAGCCGTGCCAGTTGGCCTTGAATCTCTTTCAGGGTTACAGAGAAGCGTTCCATCCTCTCTCGTTCCTGGGCTACCACCGTAGCAGGTGCGCGCTCCACAAACCCTGGATTGTCGAGCTTGGCCTGAGCCTTGACGAGATCCTCCTTCAGCTTGGCAATCTGTTTGTTGAGTCTCTCCGTTTCGGCGGCCACGTCAATTTCGATTTTCAGCATCAGCTGGATGTCGCCTACCACGGCAACGGGGGCATCGGCATCGGGCAACCCTGCTGACTGTGGCGAGACTTCTGAGAGACGGGCCAAGAATTGCAGGTAACCTTCCAGGCCCGAAAGCTTTTGGGTGTTACCGCTTGTCAGGAGAGGAACGCGTTCGCCAGGCCCCACGTTCATTTCACTGCGTAGGGTGCGGCATGCGTTGACGAGTTCCTTGAGCAGCCCCAAGGCTTCCGAAGCAGTCGCGTCGCGCTTTTCATTCTGGGGTTGAGGGTAGGGCTGAAGCATGACGCTGGCCCCCGATTTGCCGGCGAGCGGTGCAACCCTTTGCCATAACTCTTCCGTGATGAACGGAATGATGGGGTGCGCCAGGCGCAGTGTTGCCTCCAGCACACGAACCAACGTCCGGCGCGTACCGCGCTGAACTGCATCATCCGCCTGTGCGAGTTGGGTCTTGGCAAGCTCCACATACCAGTCGCAATATTCGTCCCACAGGAATTCATAAAGCGCCCGCGCTGCCAGGTCAAAACGATAGGTTTTGAACGCTTCGTGCACGGCGGTTTCGGCATCCTGCAAGCGGCTGATGATCCAGCGGTCTGCAACGGACAATGAGACGGGCAGGGCAGGGTCTAGTCCGCAATCCCGTCCCTCCACGTTCATCAGTACATAGCGTGTGGCATTCCAAAGCTTGTTGCAGAAGTTGCGGTAGCCTTCGCATCGCTGCAAATCAAACTTAATGTCGCGCCCATGGGTGGCGAGGCTGGCGAAGGTAAAGCGCAACGCGTCGGTGCCAAAACTTGGAATGCCGTCCGGAAATTCCTTGCGGGTGCTTATTTCAATGGCGGCAGCCTGCCTGGGGTCCATCAAGTTGCTGGTGCGCTTTTGCACCAGCGATTCCAGGCCAATGCCGTCGATCAGGTCAATGGGGTCCAGGATGTTGCCCTTGGACTTGCTCATTTTCTGACCGTGGGCATCGCGCACCAATCCGGTGACATAGACCTCTTCGAAGGGCACGTGGCCGGTGAAGTGGGTGGTCATCATGATCATGCGTGCCACCCAGAAGAAGATGATGTCAAAGCCCGTGACCAGCACGCTCGAAGGCAGGAATGTGCCCAGCTCGGCAGTTTTATCGGGCCATCCCAGCGTGGAAAAAGGCCAGAGTGCCGATGAAAACCATGTGTCGAGAACGTCCTCATCCTGTGTCAGTGTCTTGCCGCCAGCAATGATGACCGCTTCAGCTTTGGTTTCAGCCACATACACGCGTCCTTCATCGTCATACCAGGCGGGGATGCGGTGCCCCCACCAGAGTTGGCGGGAAATGCACCAGTCCTGGATGTTGTCCAGCCAGTGGTTGTAGGTGCTGGTCCAGTTTTCGGGAACGAAACGGATTTTCCCTTCCCTGACGACTGAGAGGGCGTTGTCAGCCATGCCCGCCATGGAGACAAACCACTGGTCGGAGAGCATGGGTTCGATGACCTGTCGGGTGCGATCCCCACGCGGGACCATCAGCTTGTGCGACTTCACACTATCCAGCAAACCCTGGGCTTCAAGATCGGCCAGGATGCGGGTACGCGCCTCAAAGCGGTCCATGCCGCGGTAGGCTTTGGGTGCGTTGTCGTTGATGCGGGCGTCCAGGGTGAAAATGGAAATGGGTTCAAGCTGATGCCGCTGTCCTACCTGGTAGTCGTTGAAATCGTGGGCCGGCGTAATCTTCACGCAGCCGGTGCCGAAAGCGGGGTCCACATAGGTGTCGGCAATAATGGGAATGTTGCGCCCGGTCAGGGGTAGCAGTACATGCTGTCCGATCATGTGTCGGTAGCGCGGGTCATCCGGATGAACCGCCACGGCCATGTCACCCAGCATTGTTTCAGGACGGGTGGTGGCCACTACCAGCGCGCCCTGGCCGGATGCGAGCGGATAACGAATATGCCAGAGCTTGCCGTCTTCTTCTTCCGACACCACTTCCAGGTCGGACACGGCAGTTTGCAACACGGGGTCCCAGTTGACCAGACGTTTGCCGCGGTAGATCAGCCCTTCGCGATAAAGCTGCACAAATACCCGAGCCACAGCCCTGCTCAAGCCCTCGTCCATGGTGAAGCGTTCGCGGGACCAATCACAGGAACTGCCCAGACGGCGCATTTGGCGGGTAATGGTGGAACCCGATTGTTCCTTCCACTGCCATACCCGCTCGAGGAAAGCGTCGCGTCCCATCGTACGGCGATCCAGTTGTTGTGCTTCCAGCTGCCTTTCCACCACGATCTGGGTGGCGATGCCGGCATGGTCCGGGCCGGCCTGCCACAACACGTTGTCTCCCATCATGCGGCGATACCGAATCAAGCAATCCATGAGGGTGTGCTGGAAAGCGTGACCCATGTGCAGCGTGCCGGTGACGTTGGGTGGGGGCAGCAGGATGCAGTATGGTCTGGCATTTGCATCCATGGAGGCCTTGAAATAGCCGCGTGATTCCCATTCGGCGTACCAGCGGGCCTCGATGGGGTGGGGTTCAAAGCTTTTTGCGATTTCCATGGGGTTAGATCTTTGAATGGCTCAAATCGTGGGAGTGAATTTCAAATCCACGGTCCCTATAAAATATGAAGCGTTCCCTGGCCAGTTTGCGATCCTGGTCGTCCAGGCTCACGATCTCGATCAGGCGCTCAAATCGCGAAAAATATTCCGGGCGCTCCGGATGCAGGTTGATCAGAATCTGATCGGTACTGGGTTCCACTGCAGCAGCATCGATAATGATGGGCGTCTCCTTGGCCAGAGCATGGTCCGATTTGCAGTGCGGGATGAACCCTGTCGTAGGGTGAGTCCATAATCCTTGATCCAGCCTGGAAGCGGCGGCATCATCGGCTACCCGCACCCACACGTTCAAACCGCGATCCCAGGCTTTGCCGATGAGTTGGATGGCGACGGGCAGCTTGTCCAGTACATGGGTATAAAAATCGATCCGAGTCACGATGCCATTACTGTCCGCTGCGTTGGATCAGGTAGCGGCAAAACAACTTGACCGGACGCCCTGTGGCTCCCTTGTCCTTGCCGCCCTTGTAGGCGACGCCAGCGATGTCGAGGTGGGCCCAACGCATCTTTCGGGTAAAACGGGCCAGAAAACTCGCTGCGGTAATGCTGCCACCAGGCCTGCCTGCCACATTGGCCATGTCGGCAAAGTTGGTTTTAAGTCCGTCCTGATACTCTTCCCACAGGGGCATGGGCCAGGCACGATCCCCGGTGTAATCGCCTGCTGCCTTCAACTTTTCGCACAGCTTGTCATCGTTGGCAAACAGCCCAGCCGCTTCATGCCCCAGTGCGATGACGCAAGCGCCCGTCAGGGTGGCCACGTCGATGATGGTGTCGGGTTGAAACTTTTCTGCGTAGGTGAGGGCATCACACAGGATGAGGCGGCCTTCGGCATCCGTATTGAGAATTTCTATGGTTTGCCCGGACATGCTGCGAACGATGTCGCCCGGCCGAGTGGCATTGCCATCAGGCATGTTTTCACAGGTGGGGATGACGGCAATCAGGTTAATGGGGAGTTTCATTTCAGCCACGGCGCGCATGGTGCCAAAAACGCTGGCAGCGCCGCACATGTCAAATTTCATCTCGTCCATTTCCGGTGCCGGCTTAAGCGAAATGCCGCCAGTGTCAAAGGTGATGCCCTTGCCTACCAACACCACCGGTTTCTGGTTTTTTGCCGCGCCGGCGTAGTGCATGACGATCAGCTTGGGGGGCTGACGGCTGCCTGCGGCCACCGCGAGCAACGCACCCATGCCCAGTTTTTCCATGTGGGCCTGTTCCAGTACTTCAACCTTCAATTTCCATCGTTTGCCCAAGGATTTTGCGCTTTGGGCAAGATAGGATGGAGTGCAGAGATTGGGGGGCATATTGCCAAGATCGCGTGTCAAAGCCATGCCGTTGGCAATGGCCTGGCAGCGTGAGATGAGGGTGGCAAGCGCAGCCGGCTTGATTTTTTCGGAAGCAGGAATGGCCACCTGGGATAGCGTGCAGGCGGGGTCCTGCTTGTCGGCCACTCTTGTAATGCGATAACTGGATTCACGGACGGTCAGAATCAGTTGCTCCAGACTCCATTCTTCATCGCGATCTGCCACGGAAATTTCTGTGAGGCAAAACAGCGCGTCCTTGGCGCCTGTGCCATCGAGCGTCTGTACGACGCTGCGCACCAGAGTGCGGTATTCACGGTCATTGAGTTTTTTTTCCGAGCCGGTGCTCACCAGGAGAACCCTTTCTGCGGCGACTCCAGGAACACCGAAGAGCAGCAGGGACTGGCCCAATTTAGCGGAAAGATCGCCCTGTTTGAGCAGGCGGGACAGATGCTGTCCTGCCGCGGCGTCCAAGGCCTTGGCGCTCGGCGACAGGCGACGGCCTTCGGCAACACCGACGACGACACATCCGGTACGGACTTTCTCGGGCGATTGAGCTTTTATGCTAAATTCCACAGTATCTCTCCAGGCGATTTGCTTAATATTGCGAATAAAAACGGAAATTATGATCTTCAGTCGTTCGCTTCGCAAGGAATTCAGC
>JAJZEH010000029.1 GCA_021805725.1 Pseudomonadota bacterium
CGCATCTCCGGCACCATGCCCATAGGTGTCATTTACAGACTTGAATTTGTCCAGATCCAGCATCATGACGGACATCGGCTGAGTCAGCTTTCTGTCGGGGGCAATCGCCTGCCGCGTAAAACTGTCTAATGCCCTGCGATTCGCCACCCCGGTCAGCGGGTCCGTGTTCAAATCCGTGACCAGATCACGGTTCATCTGGGACAGTTCTTCGCGAAGCCGGTACTCATGGTCCAGCTTTTCCGACAGGGCGATGGCCTCCGTGATGTCGCTGTAAAAACAAACGTATCTGGAAACCTTTCCCCAGGCATCGGTAAACGGCACGATCGTGGCGTTTACCCAGTAATAGCCCCCTGCCTTCTTGCGGTTACGAAAGATTCCCTTCCAGATATTGCCAGAGCTCACCGTATTCCACAGGCTCCTGTAAAACTCCTTCGAATATAGTCCGGAATTGAACATCCCATGGTACTGACCAATAACCTCCTCCCTCGAGTAGCCGCTCACCTCGAGAAAGGTATCGCTCACCCGAATGATCTTTCCGTTTTGAGCCGATTCACTGACCATCAGATGCGCGCTGATCGCCTTGGCCTGATTGGCCATTTCGATGACCGAGGCCTCGTAACGCAAATACCAGCGATACAAAACCCCGAGCACCGCAAAAACAAGCAGGGAAGCGATCACGGCGACAGTAGCCAGAAACTGCCGGTCCTTTGCTCCCTGTGCGAACAGGCGTTGCCGGTCACCGGCTATCGCGAGAATCACTGGATGGGTGAGACTGGTCCGGTAAGCCACCATCAGATGATGGCCTTCACCAAAGTCAAGGAAACCACGCTGGCGGCTTTTGACGGTATTTACAATCGTGGCGACCACCTTGTCGAAATGGGGCACCATCGCGTCGTGGTATGAGATGAGGTTTTGTCCCTGATAATCAAACAAACCAATCTCCGTCGCGTCGTCGTTGTCTATTCGCGCCCAGAGGTTCTTGAAGAATCCAAGATTGATGACGGCAACCCAATGGTATGTTTTCTGACCCATTGGAACTGCCGCGGTCGCCACCCAGAACTTCACGTCTCCGGAGGGCGCCGGAGAACCCACATCGTAAAGGTCACGATTCTGAAAGACCTGTCCAAACCTAACCTCAGAGGCGTCAAGCTGCCCCGACCGATCTGGCAACATGCTGTCTGGCAACAGCTTGCCGTCGTTTCTCTCCAGCGAACTCGCCACCACGCGTCCTGAATCATCGACAAGCGAGATGCTTCGAATGACGTGGTCCTCTGAAATCAGCTTGTAGAGCATCCCGGTGGAAAGCCTGCCTTCACGGAGCGACGACGGGGTTGTTATCGCCGAAACCGACTTCAGACGCGCCACCAGGGCATCCAGGGTTCGCGACACGTGATCTTCGAGCATGAGCGTGTTGATCTCGATGCGGTTTTTCAGACTCTCCTCTTCGCTCCGCTCCTCAAAGTGGACACCAATGACGAATGCGGACCAAATCACCAGCAGGCCAACGAGCAGCAGTGCCGTAAAAAAAAGCCGAAATTTTTTCGGCTCAACGTGAAATTCATGACCGTCAGCCATGCTTCAATTCTTGACCATGATGGGCAAAAGATGCTGTTGACGGGCCGCATCGGAAAGTCGGCCGTCTTTCTTGATCTGGCTCACGAAGTGGTTGACCCTCGCCAGCCAGCTCTTTTCTCCCTTGGGCACCACATAGGCATAGTCGGTCAGTTGTATCGGTCGGGAGGGCTCGATCAACCGTGCCCAGTCGGTATTCATCAACATGCGCTGGCTGTAGGGATAGTCGGTGATGAAAGCGTCTGCGCTGCCCGACTCGACTTCACGCTCGCGTTCGCCCTGCCGGGCAACCACGTGCAGCGTGGCGCGCTTGAGGACTTTCCGCATCAAGGGTTCCATATAGGTTCCCTTTTGCACTGCAACCACCCGTCCCGGCTGGTCGATGTCATCCCATTGCCTGATTGAACTATTGGAACTGGTCGTAATTGCATAGACATCGCTATGCAAATACGGGGCAGAGAAATCGGCCCTGGCCGCGCGTTGCGCCGTGACGCCCACCCCCATCATGGCGATGTGGCACTTGTGCGCCTCAAGATCCCCCATCAGCCGACTGAAATCGGTCACCACATATTCCAGCCTGACCCCAAGATCCTTGGCAAATTCTCTCGATAAATCAATATCGATACCTTGGAATTCGCCAGTCATGGGGTTGCGGTAACTGATCCCAAAGTAATCAGGCCACATGCAGACCTTCAATACCCTGGATTTTTCGATTTCATCCAGCATCCCTGCATGGGAGGAAGTGAATCCAAGCAGGATGAACACCAACACGAGGACAGTGCGCATAGGATTGTTATTGTTCAGTCATGAGGCCCGTTGCGGCGCACATTCGTCAGCCATTCAAGGGAAAATGGCGGAGAGGGTGGGATTCGAACCCACGGTAGGCATACACCTACGCCTGATTTCGAGTCAGGTACATTCGACCACTCTGCCACCTCTCCGAGCCGGGCATTATACCGTGTTGGCGTTCAAACGGGCCTGCTTTTGCTCCAGATCGGCCCAGCGCGCCATGGCATCTGCCACCGCTTGCTCGATCTCGGCATGGCGTGACTGCAATTGCTTCAAGCGTTGCGGATCCCCCTTGTAGATCGTCGGGTCCGCAAGTTGCGTGGCAATGCCCGCCTGCTCTGCCTCAAGCGCCTCTATCTGGACTGGCAAGGATTCCAGTTCGCGGGTTTCCCTGAATGACATCTTTGCCGGGCGCTGCCGGGTACGTTCGTCACCCGGCGCGGCTTCGGCCCTGGGCCTCGCTTCCACGGGCGTCCTGGTGAGCTCGGTCCCGTCCTGAGCACTTCGGGACTCCAGGTAGCGCACCCAGTCGCTGTAGCCGCCTGCATTTTCCGTCACCCCGCCCTCCCCGTCCAGGACGATGACCTGAGTGACCACATTGTCGAGAAAGGCGCGGTCATGGCTGACCAGAAACAGGGTGCCGGTGTATTCCGCCAGCAACGACTCCAGCAAATCCAGCGTTTCGATGTCAAGGTCGTTGGTGGGTTCATCCAGCACCAGCACGTTGGCGGGCTGGGTAAACAGGCGGGCCAGCAACAGGCGATTGCGCTCGCCACCTGAGAGGGATTTGACCTTGGCGCGTACGCGCTCGGGCGGAAACAAAAAATCCCCCAGATAGCTCACGACATGCTTGCGCACCCCGTCGATCTCCACAAAATCGGCACCTGGGCTGATGGTGTTGGCCAGGGTGGCCTCCGGATCCAACTGTGCGCGCAGCTGATCAAAATAGGCGAAGGTAAGGCGCGTGCCCAGCCGGACGGTGCCGCCATCGGGTGCGCGTTCGCCCAGCAGCACCCGTAGCAGCGTGGTTTTTCCTGCGCCGTTGGGGCCGATGAGGCCGATCTTGTCGCCGCGGATGATGCGAGTGGAATAGTCCCCTACCAACACCCGGTCATCATAGCGAATGGTCACATGGGAGAGTTCTGCCACCAGCTCGCCGGAGCGATCCCCCGTGGCCAGCGCCATACGCACGCTGCCCAGCTGCTCGCGGCGGGCCGCACGGGCCACGCGCAATGCCTCGAGACGCCGCACCCGGCCCTCGTTTCGGGTGCGGCGCGCTTCGATGCCCTTGCGAATCCAGACTTCTTCCTGCGCCAGCACCTTGTCGAATTTGGCCTGAACCGTGGCCTCAGCCGCAAGCTGCTCTGCCTTGCGCCGCTGGTACTCGGCAAACGAGTTGCCAAACTGGCTCAAGTGCCCCCGGTCCAGTTCCACGATCCGGGTGGCCACCCGGTCCAGAAACTGGCGATCGTGGGTGACAAAAACGAGGCTGCCGCGAAAACCGCGCAACAGCCCTTCCAGCCATTCAATGGATGCGATGTCGAGGTGATTGGTCGGTTCATCCAGCACCAGCAGATCAGGTTCGGCGACCAGGGCGCGGGCCAGGGCCACGCGCTTCTTCCAGCCCCCCGAAAGTTCTGAAATGCGGCGCTCCGGCGTCAGGCCCAGTTGCGACAGGACGATGTCCACCTTGTAGTGCTGCGCCCAATCCTCGCCGGAGCCCACACCCCGGGAAACCACTTCAAACACCGTATCGCC
Source organism: Pseudomonadota bacterium (assembly GCA_021805725.1). The sequence goes on from JAJZEH010000029.1 coordinate 4,120, forward strand.
GTCGTTCAGCAGGGGCTCCTGGGGCACGTAGCCCACTTTCAGGCCTGGCGATTTCCAGAGGATGCCGTCATCGAGCCGGGCCTCATCCACCAGCACCTTGAGCAGGGTACTCTTGCCGCCGCCGTTGCGGCCAATCAGCCCCACGCGGTCCGCCTCATCGACGATGAATTCAACATCGTCAAGCAGCGGGTGGTGGCCAAAAGCCAGGAAAGCATGGGACAGTGTGAGCAGGGGCATGATGGGTGAATCGCTTAAAAGAATTCGTAGGCCACCCGCAAAATGACGGTTCGGTCGGGTGCCCCATGGTTGATGCCGTAGAGCAGAGCCGTACTGTACTCCAATTCGTCCCCGTGCCCCAAGTGGAGTTCTCCGGCAAATGCGGGACCCAGTTGATGCGCGTCGTCTGCCGGACGATAGTAGGCTTCGATGCCAGGGACGATGGCGCTCTCGATTTTATACCCGGCGCTGTAGGCCGTGCGGAAATTGTATTTGCCGCTGGCCTCTCCTCCAATGTCCTTTTGCCAGATCAGGTTGAGGCGCTGGATCAGATGCCCGGACTGTTTTTCAAGCAAGGGACCGAACTCCACGCCATCCGGCAGTCCAGCCTGCTGATTGTGGATGTAGGACGCCACGAACCCGGGGTCCACCCAGTACTCGCCAGGATCGGCCAACTGGAAAATATTTTCGAATTCCTGACCCGACAGATGCGTCCCCATGAGCGGATCGTGGCTGAACTCGCCCACATATACTTCGGCTTTCCACCAGGGAGTAAACGTGTGCGCAACGGCAAGTTCAAAGGCGCCAACCCGGTCGAGTGAAGCGCGACCGTCGCTGAAGGTATAGCCGCGCATTTCCACTTCGGACTGACCTTGAGTGACGTGAGGCGAATACACGATGAAGTCGTCGTCTGCGAACGCCGCGAGGGACAGTACTCCCAGCAGAACGGAGGCCGCAACCTTCCCCGGCACGCCCAGTGCCCTGATGCTTCCAAGGAATAATCGCATGTTACATGGACCTCCAGCGAGGCCGGTACATCAGGGCCAGAATCACCAGAAGCGTTGCCAGGTAAAACACGATCTGAATTCCGGATGGTCGCGCCGTATAACCCACCAGAATATGCAGCAATTGTCCAGACAGGCTGTTCTGGTCAAGCCAGCGAGAGGTATTCCAGATGCCATGGCCCAAGGCGGGCAGCCAGCCTGCCTGGTTGAGAAACCCCGCTGCCTGCGCAGACAGACCGGCCGCCAAGAACAGGATCAGCCAGCTCGTCACGCTGAAGAAATGACGCACGGGAATGCGCAGGAGGCCGCGATACAGCAGCACACCAGCCAGCACGCCGATGGCAATTCCCACCAGGGCGCCCACCCCCATGCTGGAAGACTCGCCACCTCCCGCAGCGATGGCCCACAAAAACAGGACCGCCTCGGATCCCTCGCGCATGACGGCCATGGCGGTTACCAGAAGCAGTGCCGTCAGGGGCTTGCTCCCGGCCCCCACTTCGGCACCGACCGCATTGAGCTCCGCCCGTAGTTCACGCGCATGGGAGGCCATCCATACGTTATGCCAGGTCAGCATTCCTACCGCCGTGAGCAGAATGCCTGCGTTGAGCAGCGCCTGCCCGTCTCCAGACAACAGGGAAGAAGCCGTGGACGCAAGGTAGGCCACCCCCGCAGCCCCAAGCAGGCCGATACCCACGCCGCCGCTGACCCAGCGGCCCCGATGGGCAATGCCGCGACTCGCTCCCAGCACGATGGCAATGATCAGTGCTGCCTCCAGCACTTCGCGAAACAGGATGATGGCCGTGGCAAGCATCTTAACGCTCTCCCGCCGCAGGCTTGACCACGACAACACCCTTCATGTCGCGATTGAAATCGTTAAAGAATTCGTAGCGCCCTGCCTCTGCCGGGCCCACGAAAAAGGACACTTCGCCGTGGGCGGGAACCACGACTTCGCGCGACAGGTCATAGCTTTCGAACTCTGCAGGGATTGCATCCTGATTGCGAATCAAGACCTGGGTACGCACGCCTTGGGCAATGACAAGTTCGTCCGGTTCAAACCGGGCGTTGTGAATGGTAATGACGGGAGCGCCATCGGCAAGCGCCATACCCGACAAGCAAACTCCGGCAAACATTGCCAGAACATTTCGCTTATGAAAAGCTAACACCATGATCTCTCTAGCCTTTATCTTTGGTTTAACATGCATGGGGCCATCATAAATGATAATCATTCTCATGTAAAGCCCCTAATTCGTGATTGCCGCGCTGGAATTGATGCTAGTATTCGCCCGGGTCCCCGTAGTTAAATGGATATAACAGCCCCCTCCTAAGGGGCAGATGCAGGTTCGATTCCCGCCGGGGACGCCAACTTCAACCGGGAAAGAAAACATGTGGCCTGTCGTAGAAGTCCTGCTGGGCATTTCAATGCTGCTGATTTCCATGCTGATCCACAGCGTCGGCATGTACCAGGTCATGCACCGGTTTGAAATCAACTGGCCCAACTATCTGAACGCCCGAAACGAGTTTCGCAGGCAGCTTTATTTCTTTTTCCTGGTGACGATCATTCTAATGGCGCACCTGACGGAGATCCTGATCATCGCCATCGTCATCAAAGCGGTTCATGCCATGCCAGATTTTCGTACGGCGTTCTACTTTGCCGGAGAAACCTACACCACCCTGGGCTATGGCGACGTGTTGCTACCTCCTGGCTGGCGCCAGCTGGCCTTGTTCATTGCCATGTCGGGGTTGTTTACTTTTGGCTGGACTACGGGGGTGCTGGTGCGCATCGTCGGCAAGACCTACGATGCACAATTTGCCCATCTCAGCCACCGCCGTCGCGACGGCGGAGAAGAGAAGTCAGGCCGGCCGCCGCACACCAAATAAGGCAATCACGGTGGCCAACATCACCGGCAGGCTGTTGTGGACCCAGGGATCCTTCAGCCATGCCAGCGCATTCCAGATGGGGTCGGAGAGCAACATGTCCCCGGCCACATAGCCCAGAAGCGCGCCTCCCATGATCACAATGACGGGATAGCGCATCATCAGGCGCATCAGCACGCTGCTGCCGACCACGATCAGGAGGATGCTGATGGCCAGGCCAATGGTCAACAAAAACCAGTTGCCGCGCGCCACTGCGGCCAGGCCCAGAACGTTGTCAAGACTCATGATCACGTCAGCCACGATGATGGCCCGCACGGCCTCCATCAGGCCCGGATCGCGAATTTCCTCGCCCGGCTCCTGCCGCTTGCCCGGCAGGACCAACCGATAGGCCACCCACAACAGCAGCAGACTCCCCAGGGTTTGCACATAAGACAGCGTCAGGAGTTGCACTGCGCCAAAGGTCAGCAGCACGCGCAGAATCACCGCACCCAGACTTCCCAGAAACACCGCCGTGCGACGCCGACGCCCCCTGAGATTGCGCGCGGCCAGTGCAATGACGGCCGCATTGTCCCCACTCATGACGATGTCTATGCCGATGATCTGGAACAACGCCACCCAGAATCCCGAGAAGGTGAAGGCGTCCAAGGAGGGCGTTAGCGCGTCAGCACGATCTTGCCCACATGGGCACTGGATTCCATGAGGGCGTGCGCCGCAGCGGCTTCAGCCATGGGAAACGTGGCATGAATCACCGGTTTGATGCGACCGGCATCGAGCAGCGGCCAGACCTTGGCCCGTAACTGCGCGGCAATGGCCGCCTTGAAGGCCACGGAACGCGGACGCAGCGTGGAGCCGGTGATGACGAGGCGGCGTTGCATGACTTCCGCCATGTTGACCTGGGATTTGGCGCCGCCCAGAAAGGCAATCAGAACCAGCCGTCCATCGTCGGCCAGCGCCTTCAATTCGCGCGGCGTGTAATCGCCTGCCACCATGTCGAGGATGACGTCCACACCCCGCCCTCCCGTGACTTCCTTGAGGACGGCCACAAAGTCCTCGGTTTTGTAATTGATGGCACGATCCGCGCCCAACGCCTCGCAGGCGGCGCACTTGTCCGGACTGCCGGCGGTGGCATAAACCGGGTGTCCAAACGCCTTGACGAGCTGAATGGCTGTAGTCCCGATGCCGCTGGAACCGCCCTGTACCAGAAACGATTCGCCGGGCTGCAGTGCGCCGCGGTCGAACACATTGCTCCACACGGTAAAAAACGTTTCCGGCAAAGCTGCCGCCTCGACGGCGCTGAAACCCTTGGGTATCGGCAGACACAGGGCTGCGGGGGCAGTGCAATAATCGGCATAGCCGCCTCCCGGCACCAGGGCGCAAACCTCGTCACCGATGGCGATACCGCCCGCTCCCTCCCCCAGGGCCACCACGCGTCCCGCCACCTCCAGGCCGGGAAGGTCCGAAGCGCCAGGGGGCGCCGGATAAAAACCCGCGCGCTGAAAACAGTCGGGACGGTTGATGCCGGCTGCGGCCACCTCGATCAGGACTTCGCCCGCCTGGGGCAGCGGGGTGGGACGCTGGGCCAGCTTTAGCACATCGGGAGGGCCTGCCTGGGAAATTTCGACGCATCGCATTTGAGCTGGTACGGACATGAGTGTATTCCTGAACGAGTGGGACGAATCACGGTTGATCCCGTGGAGAATACCATTGCCTGTGGGATAATTGCAGGATGCGCCACCACCCCTGCCAAGACCCCTGGAAATCCGCACTGCTGCGTCCGATGGTGGCAGCACCGCTATTCCCCTTGCTGACCCACCGCGGCTCCCTGACGAAACGCCTCAAGGCCCAATGCACCCAGTTCCGGGTCAAGGTCCTGCGCCAGGAACTGGGGCGCCCCCTGGAAGACGAGCGCGCGCTTCTGGGGCTGCGCCAGGGAGAACTGGCCTGGATCCGCGAAGTGCTGTTGTGCAATGGAGACGTGCCGCTGGTCTTTGCGCATTCCATCCTCCCCCGCGCCCATGTCCGCGGAGCGTGGAACCTCTTTGCCGGGTTGGGGGCGCGCCCCCTGGGTGAAGTCCTTTTCACCGACCCCCGCGTGGCCCGCCGGGCGTTGCACTTCAAAAACCTCTCAGCACGCCACCCGCTGTATCGGCGGTTGGGGTCTAACCCCCGCATAGCTGCCCAGGCCCGCCTCCTTCCCGCCCGACGCTCCCTGTTTTACCGGTATGGTCGTAGCCTGCTCGTCACCGAGGTTTTTTTGGGGCAAACCGCACCAATCTGAAGCATTTTTTTGCACAAAATCTGTGCATCCACCCCGTTTTGCATTATGTTAGCGGTTTCTTTTGCATGGCCAGCCCAAGGAGCCCCTGAATCATGGAAACGTTGAAGTCTGGAAGCGATACGCTATTCATATTGCTGGGGGCCATTCTGGTCTTTGCCATGCATGCTGGTTTTGCCTTCCTCGAACTGGGTACCGTCCGGCATAAAAACCAGGTCAACGCGCTGGTCAAGATCCTCATGGATTTTGCGGTATCCACCATCGCCTACTTCTTCATTGGCTACACGGTGGCCTATGGCACGCAGTTTTTTACCGGTGCAGAAACCCTGGCGGCCAAAAGCGGTTTTGAGCTGGTGAAATTCTTTTTTCTGCTGACCTTTGCCGCCGCGGTTCCCGCCATCATCTCGGGCGGCATTGCAGAACGGGCCCGGTTTGAGCCCCAGCTGATCGCCACGTTCATTCTGGTGGCTCTGGTGTACCCCCTGTTTGAAGGAATCGCCTGGAACGAGCGTTTTGGCATACAGGCCTGGCTGACGGCCCAAACCGGCGCCGCCTTTCATGATTTTGCCGGCTCCGTGGTGGTGCATGCGGTAGGGGGATGGGTTGCCCTGCCTGCCGTGCTGCTGCTGGGTGCCCGCCACGGACGTTATGGCAAGGACGGATCGATCTCCGCCCACCCACCCTCGAACATTCCGTTTCTGGCGCTGGGTGCCTGGATCCTGGCCGTGGGCTGGTTTGGATTTAACGTGATGAGCGCGCAGACCATCGACAAGATCAACGGACTCGTAGCCATCAATTCCCTCATGGCCATGGTGGGCGGCACCATCGCAGCCTGGGCCGTGGGCAAGAACGACCCGGGGTTCGTCTATAACGGCCCCCTGGCGGGCCTGGTGGCCGTTTGTGCGGGGTCGGACATCATGCACCCGCTAGGCTCCCTCGTGGTGGGTGGCGTCGCTGGCGTGCTGTTCGTGAAAATGTTTACCCTGGTGCAGAATCGATGGAAAATTGACGATGTCCTGGGCGTTTGGCCCCTGCACGGGTTGTGCGGCGCCTGGGGCGGTATCGCTGCCGGAATCTTTGGCTCCAGGGCGTTGGGGGGCCTGGGTGGCGTCACCCTGGAAAGCCAGGTTGCAGGCACATTGCTGGGCATCGTCATCGCGTTGACAGGAGGGTTCATCATCTACGGCACGCTCAAGTCGCTGATGGGGATTCGTCTGGACCAGGAATCCGAGTACATCGGCGCGGATCTGGCCATCCACAAGATCAGCGCAACGCCCGATCGCGACTGATGGTGGTTGCCCGGGCCCGCCCCTGGCTGGTTGCCCTGGTGGCCAGCGCATTGCACCAGGCCCTGGCTGACGAAGAAGTTTCTACCACATTGCGCCCCCTGGTGGTGACGGGTACCCGGGTGGCGCGCGACCCCATGGACGTGGCCGCTTCGGTGACTGTCCTTGATCGTAGCGAGATCGTGGATGCGCAACCCCGGGTGGACCTGACGGAATCGCTGGGCAGCGTGGCGGGAATTCAGGGACTCAACCGTCACAACTACGCGCAGGACCTGCAAATCTCATCGCGCGGCTTTGGTGCCCGTGCGCCGTTTGGCACCCGCAGCATCAAACTCTATACCGACGGCATTCCTGCCAGCATGGCAGACGGTCAGGGGGAAACCTCTACCTTCAACCTGGACCAGGCCGAACGCATTGAAATCCTGCAGGGTCCCCTGGCGTCCATTTATGGCAATCAGGCCGGTGGCATCATCCAGCTCTTTACGCGGGAGGGGCATGGCCCTCCCACTACGGAGGCCTCCATGGTGTTTGGCAGCTTTGGCCTGTGGAAACGGGATCTTGCTGCGCTGGGCTCGGAGGGGGGAGTAAGCTACCTTCTGGACAGCTCCCATTTCCATACGGATGGCTATCGCCCCGACAGCCAGGCCAACCGCGACCAGCAAATGGCCAAGTTTTCGATCTCCCCCACGGAGGGCGGAAAGCTGACGGTGGTGGCCAACGCCAACCAGCAGCACGACACACAGGATCCTCTGGGGCTAACCCGTGCGGCCTACCTGCAAAATCCCTTTGGCCCCCTGGCAGCCCGCCAGGGGGGTACTACTTATCCTGACCTTGCTGCAGCATATGGCACACGCAAAAGCATCAACCATCTGCAGGGGGGGGTGACCTATGATCAGGCCTTCGGCGAAGACCACCTGCAAACCACGCTCTACTCGGGCAACCGTCACGTCACGCAATTCCAGTCGGCCATGGCCTCCTTCAGCAGCAATAGCGGCGTAATCGACTACGCCCGCGACTTTTACGGCGCCGATGTGCGCTGGACCCGGGTGCGTTCCCTCGGTGATCACGGATTGCTCACGCTCACAGCCGGCATGGACAACGACCAGTTCCAGGACAATCGCAAGGGCTTTACCAATTTCACGACAACTGAAACCAGCGGCACGCTGGTGTGCGGCTCCAATGCCACCTGTGGCGTGTTCGGCAACCAAAAGCGACAGGAAATGGATACCGTACGCAGCACTGATCCGTATTTCCAGGCCGAATGGGACCTTCAAACCTGGGTTCTGAGTGGTGGACTTCGCTACAGCCGCGTCAATTTCAACGTCAACAATTCGCTCTCCAACGGCCTTACCTCCAGCCAGGCCACGGGAGCCGCAAGTGGCGACGTTACCTTCACCCATACCACCCCGGTGCTCTCCGCGCTGTATCGGCTCAACAACGCCACCAATCTGTACGTCAGCGGCTCGCAGGGATTTGAAACCCCCACCCTCAATGAAATGTTTTATTCCCGCAACGGAGCTAACGTGGCCGACGTCTTTAATTTCGGGCTGAAAGCCGCCACCGTCCATGCTCTGGAAGCAGGCGTCAAATCCATGCTCAGCGCGGACACGGAAGCCACTTTTGCCGTTTATCACGTGCGCGTGGACAACGAAGCCGTGGTGGACATCAACGTCAATGGGGCCGCGGCGTATAAAAATGCGCAAACAGAACGCGACGGTGCCGAATGGAGTCTCGACAGCAAACTCTCGCCCACCGTCAGCAGCAAACTGTCCATCACCCTGCTGCACGCCTTCTTCACCAACCCTGGTGCCACCACCACCGTGGTCGGCCCTGCGGCCAGCAGCCTGCCCGTGGCTGCAGGCAACACCCTTCCGGGTGTTGCCGAAAAATACGCCTATGCCGAACTGGCCTGGGATCCGCTTCCCGGGTTGAGCACCGCAGCTGAATTCACTGCGCGCGGACGCATGTTCGTGGAGGACAGCAATACAGAAATGCCCGCCCCGGGTTATGCCATTGTCTCGTGGCGGCTGCTGCTGCACCAGGAGGTTTCAGGATGGAAACTGAAAGAATTTGCCCGGGTGGACAACCTGTTTGACCGAACCTATGTGGGGAGCGTGATCATCGGCGATGCCTTTGGCCGATTCTACGAACCGGCGCCAGGACGTAACGGATTGATTGGCGTCAGCGCCAGTTACACGTTTTAGATGGTCAGAACCCCCCATAGTCCGTTACAATCCTTGACACTTTTCACCAATCCATGAAACTTAACCGAAGGATCGTAGCGGGCAATGATCAACGTACTGGTAGTTGACGACCATTCCATCATAAGGAAGGGCATCATCCAACTGCTTCAGGACACGCAGGACATGCGCGTTACCGGCGAGGCCGAAAATGGCGCAGATGCCCTGCAATTGATCCGGGAACACGATTACGACGTGGTTTTGCTGGACATCAGCATGCCCGGAGAGCACGGCATAGACGTGTTAAAGCAAATCAAGGGCATACGCCCAAAACTGCCCGTCATGATCCTGAGCATGTACCCGGAGGAGCAGTACGCCGTGCGCTCCCTCAAGGCAGGGGCCTCGGGCTACATCAACAAACAGGGCGCCCTGGCGCAACTGGTCGCGGCCATCCGCCAGGTGGCGGGCGGTAAAAAGTACATCAGCAACGAGCTTGCCATGCAGTTGGCCGACAATCTGTCCCATGGCCACGTGGAACTTCCGCATCAAATACTGTCCCATCGGGAATATCAAACGCTATGCCTGATTGCCTCGGGGAAAAAACTGAGTGAGATTGCGGAGACCATGTCCTTGAGCGCCAAAACAGTAAGCGTCTACCGCGCCCGTCTGCTGGAAAAGATGAATCTCAAAACCAATGCGGAACTGATCCACTACGCCATCACCCATAACCTGGTAATTTGAGACAGGCGCGACTTACTTCAGCGAAAAATCCACCCTGGCCGGACTGGCCTGATCTGCAGTTGGCGCCGGCCCCGCAGCACCCCCGACAATAAACAACCGCTCGCGGGGCATTTTCCCCTGATGTACCAGCCAATCGCGCACCGCCTCCGCGCGACGGTTTGCCAGCGCCGCGAGATCATCGTCCGTCACCACTGTATTAGCCATCAGGAGTTTTTCCATTTCCGGCACCGGCAGGGATTTTTCCAGTCCGATCATGTTGCGCGGCTTGGGGAAATTTTCATTGTGATACACCCGTGCCAGCAAGGCGGGGTAGTCCCCTGGAGGCACCTCCACGGCATCCGGACTGACCGATTCGCCCCGGGCGATTTTCTGCCTCATCCACAGGGCCCTCACCTTCTGATCGATGCCGGCGCGCCGCAACCCTTCGGCATCGGTGACGCGATCCGCGTGCCCGGCAATGTCCAGTTTCAGGGCAGGACGTTCCGTCAGGGCCCGTGCCAGGGACCGCAGCTGTGCCGCTCCCGCCGTATCGATGACCTCCCGCCCCGGTGCAAAGGTCATGAAGGAAGCGGATGCCCCGTGTTCAAAAAAGGAGGCGATCATCGAGAACGGCGCAGTGACCGCCTTGGTAATGAGGTTGATCACCATCTTGAAGATGATTCCGCCCACCGAGAACTGTGGATCGTTAAGCGAGCCTTCCACCGGCAAATCGACGTCAATGGTGCCGTTGCGATCCTTGAGCAGGGCAATCGCAAGCTGCACCGGCAGCTGGGTGGCATCCGGGCTTTCCACCTTGTTTCCAAAAGTCAGTTGGTCCAGCACCAGGTGATTCTGTGCCGTCAGGGCATGGTCCAGCACCTGGTAATTGGCCTCGAAGGAGAGCTTGCCCTTTTCGATGTCATACCCCATGTATTTTCCGGAGTAGGGGCTGAAGGAAACCATGTCCATGCCGTTGACGTCAGCCCGGATATCCAGGAAGAGATTGCCGCGCAACGGGTTGATTTTCCCTGCAATCGAAAGCGGCGCATCGTTGACCTGCCCGCGCAGGTCAACGCTGGCAGCACTCGCCTGGGCCGAAGAGAGGCCGCTGATGACCCCACCCAGCGCTTCCAGGTCAGCGCTATAGTGAGGCTTGATGTAATTGTCGCTAAAGTGCACTGCTCCGCCCTGCAATGACACCTTGCCGATCCTGACGGAATAGCCTGCCGGTGCCGTCGCGCTGGCAGCCGTTTCTGGCGGGGCAGCTGTGGACCGGGCCGGGGGGCCTGCGGCGGATTCGCTACGCAGGAGGTCCTGGAGATTGATGCGCCCGTCCGGGTTGATGCTGACCCGGGCAAAAAAGTCATTGAGCGCCACCTGGCGGATGGAGATGGCAAGCGGCACCAGGCGAACATCAATACCTTCGAGGAACAGGGATTTCCAGCGAAGCAGTTCACGTGCGCTCATCCGGTCGAGGGTGACGAGGTCGGTGAGCGCCAGTTGTCCCTGGAACCCACCCTGAATTTTTCCACCGCCCCCCTGGGTCAGATTGAGTTTGCCCTGCGTGGTCAGTTTTCCTCGCGCCAAAAGCAGGTTGGTATGCGCGGTGAGGTAAGTCTGCAGCGGCAGCAGGTCCAGTTTCCGAACATCCACGTCGAGCGAAGCGTTCGCGGGGGTCAAACCCACAACCCCGGCAAGATGGATCTGCCCCGTGTCGTTAACCTGCGCAGCCAGGTCCACCATGCCCGTTTTTCCGGATGCCGTGGAAACATCCCGAAGCGCCAGCGTCAGTGCGGAGAGCATGGTGGTGATGGGCCGACGGGGGCCTTTGTCCTCGATCCGCGCCGAGGGGACGGAAAGTTCGAGCCTGGCAATGTCAAGGGACTGGTCTCCCAGATTGAAGGTGGCGCCGTGCAGGTCCACCGTGCCCTCATCCATCAGGAAAGCCAGCTTGGGCGCGCCAGTACCGCCGGACAGATTCAAGCCATGCAGGCGCAGCTGTCCATCAAGCCCCAGCGTGGCCGGTTCTTTGGCCCGGGTTTGAAAGCGGGCGTCCAGATGGACGTCGAGCCGCCCCTGCACGAGGCCCATGGGCAATGGTGCCGGCAGGTAATCCAGATAGTGCGGCAGGTCCACGCCTTCCAGGTCCATATGCACACTGGCCTGGGGTTGAACCGCGAAGGGCAGCACCTTTCCCTGGAGCTGCATGTCGGTGCCGTCAATGCGTGCGCTCAGGACCGGCTCCACAAAAACCTCCTCATGGGAGGGCAGGGTTGAAACGAAGGGAATGCCCAACTTCAGCCGGCTGACTTCGTGGGTCAATTTACGGGGGCGATCCTCAAAGGTGAGTGCGCCTTCCTCGATCTGGATGTTGTGAATGGCGAACCGTGCGGGACCAGTGGCTGCCGGGGCAGGAGCTGGTTTCAGGGCAAGCTGCAGCAGGTCGTCAAAATTGTAGTGATGAGGGGAGAGCAAAACAAGATGGAGGTTGGGGCGAACCAGACGCACTTCCCGGATCACCGGAGCGAAATGGAGCAGGGAGCCCAGGGACGCCTTGACCTGCAACTCATCGAATGCGGCGAAGACCGTTTTCCCGTCGGGCTCATACAGGCTCAACCCGCGCACCGTCAGGGACAGGGCCAACGGGTTGATTTCCACTTTCTGCAGGATCAGTCGCCGATGAGTGAAATCAGCGACTTTCTGTTCGGCCTGGGACAGGAGGAAGCCCGGCAACACAAAATAGGCCAGCGCCGCCAGCAACGCGACAACGCCTGCGATGCCCAACCCGATTTTATTGATCAGGGACATACGGGCATTGTCCACCCAACCCCCCGTGCTGTCCACGGCGCAGGGTTGCCCTAGAGCGAAATGCCCCCGCTCGCCTCGAGGGCTACGCCATTGATGTAGCTGGCTTCATCGCTGGCCAGAAACGCATACACGTTGGCCATTTCCTCAGGAGTGCCCAGGCGATGCATCCAGGACCGCTCGCGCATGGTGTCCAGGACGTTTTCCGGAATGGTGGACAGGATTTGGGTGGCGATGAACCCGGGGCAGACCGCGTTGACGCGGATGCCCTTGCCCCCCAGTTCGCGTGCCCAGGTTTTTGTAAACCCGATCACGCCAAATTTGGTGGCCGCATAATTGGTCTGGCCAAAATTGCCGTACAGTCCCACCACGCTGGAGGCGCTGACGATGGCCCCCTTGCCCTGGTTCAGCATATAGGGCACCGCAGACTGGGTGCAGTGAAACACGCCCTTGAGGTTGACGTCGATGACGTCGTCAAACTGCTGCTCGGTCATTTTGACGAGACGCGCGTCCTTGGTGATGCCGGCGTTATTGATGAGAATGTCGATGCGCCCGTACTTTTGCACCACTTGGGCCATGACGGCGTCCACCTGCGGCCGGTTCGTGACATTCAACTGGAATCCCTCGGCCCGACCCCCGGTGGCCTCAATGTCACCCACGGCATGGTGCACCTGATCCAGGTTGAGGTCGCACACCATGACGGTGGCCCCCTCCGCCGCGAACTTTCTTGCCGTGGCGAGGCCAATTCCGTTGGCTGCCCCTGTAATCACCGCGATCTTGTCCCCTAGTCTCATCATTTCCCTTTCAAAACAATCCATTAATAAATACTGCAATGCAGCATTATAGGCCGCTTTGAGCCTCCAGGGGATGCTTCTGTGGAGTTTGCTTCAGTCCGGCAAATCCTTGCCCGTGGTTTCCGGAAGAAACCAGGGCAGGACCAGGCCCAACAGGTAGATCAAACCAATCATCATGGCGGCATGGGACACGCCGCCGAAAGATTTGATCAGGTTGCCGGCGATGATCGGAAACACCCAGGCGATCAATCGCGCCGCGTTGAAGATGACGCTGGCCGCGGTGGCGCGCACCGAGGTGGCGAAGAGTTCGGGGGGATAAATGGCCATCCACACATAGGCGCAACCCAGCGTGAAGAACCCGTTGATGGGGGCCACCCAGGCCATGGTGGCGACATCCGTCACCCACTGGTAGGTGACCCAGGTCATCACGAGGCTGCCCAGATAGGTCAGGAACAGAAACCAGCGCCGGCCGATACGGTCAATGATGAAGCCGGCCAGCAGGTAGGCCGCAATGGCACCCGCCGTGTAGATGAGCGCAATGCGCGCCCCCCATGCCACCGGACTTTCGATGCCCGCCGCTTTGGCAAGGCCGATCGTGTAGACCGGCAGCCAGCTGGAAATGGCCCACCAACCCGTGGTGGTGGTCACCGACAGGGCGAGGGCGATGAGCGTGCGGCGCAGGGCTTCGGGTTCGCGAAACAACTGGAACAGGGTGAAGGGCCGCCTGGCACCGGCTGCCGTCTTCCCGTCCGCGGTGGCCGACCAGCGCCTGGCCACGATGGCATCCTTCCATTTCTGCGACTCGTCCAGGGTGCGCCTGATGTACAGCACGAACAGTGCAGGGATGGCTCCCACCACAAACATCAGGCGCCAGCTGTCCGCTCCCAGCGGCAGGGCGGTGGAAAGATAAAACCAGATCAGCGCAGCAAGAAAGGTGCCCCAGCCAAAGCCCGATTGGAGGAATCCGGCCCCCTTGGGGCGCGCCTTGTTTGGCCAGGTTTCTGCCAGCAGGGAGACGCCCGTGGCCCACTCACTGCCCATGGCCAGTCCCGTCACAAAACGCAGCAAGGCCAGCTGATTGAAATCGGACACCAACGCCGTCAGTCCGGAAAACAGGGCATACAGGAACACCGACCAGAGCATGACCCGCTTGCGCCCCAGGTAATCCGCCAGAACACCGCCCGCCAAACCACCGATGCCCCACCCCAGCAGGGTGATGCCGATGGCCACGCCGGCGTAAATGGCATGCGAGGCCAACTGATCAGGCAGCAGCAGCATCTTCAGGGCCATGGGCAGGACCACCACCAGCGCGTAGGCCTCGTAGCCGTCAAACACCCATCCCAAAAAACTTCCCGTCAGTACCTTCCAGTGCTGCGGCGTCAAACCATCGCGCCAGGACGCTGTGCTCATCAGTGCTCTCCTCAGTCAGGGGGGCGGCGCCCTTATTGGATTTTGAATGCCGCAGAATAAGGCGAATTAGGGTAGCATTATTCGGCATCCGCTTCGAGCGTTATCGCCGTTGCGTCATTCACAAGGACGAAGACCCTTCGATGGAGAACATCCAATCTGCTGGCCCCCTGACAGGCCTGCGCGTTCTGGAATTGGGCCAGTTGATTGCCGGGCCTTTCACCACGAAAACGCTGGGCGACCTGGGTGCAGAAATCATCAAGATCGAGCCTCCAGGCACAGGCGACCCGCTGCGCCAATGGCGCATGCTGCACGAGGGAACCTCGGTGTGGTGGGAAGTCCAGTCCCGCAACAAGCAATCCGTGGCCATTGACCTGCGCCGCCCCGAAGGGCAGCAGATCGTCAAGGCCCTCGCAGCGCGCGTGGACATCCTGGTGGAAAATTTTCGTCCCGGCACGCTGGAAGGCTGGGGGATGTCCTATGACGAACTTGCCGCCGAAAACCCAGGCCTCATTCTGCTGCGCATTTCAGGCTTTGGGCAAACAGGACCCTATCGCGACCAGCCAGGCTTTGGCGTGGTGGGAGAAGCCATGGGGGGATTGCGCCACCTCACCGGACAGCCCGGAGAGGTTCCGGTGCGGGTTGGAGTGAGCATTGGCGACACCCTCGCTGCCCTGCACGGCACCATCGGCGTGCTTGCCGCATTGCACGAACGCGCGCGCAATGGCGGCCGGGGGCAGGTGGTGGACATTGCCCTCTACGAAGCCGTGTTCAATTGCATGGAAAGCCTGTTGCCGGAGTACAGCGCCTTTGGCGCCGTGCGCGAACCGGCGGGAAGCGCCCTGCCCGGCATCACACCCAGCAATGCCTACCCATGCCTCGACGGCTGGGTCTTGGTGGCAGGCAATGGCGACAGCATTTTCAGGCGCCTCATGGAAGCCATCGAACGCACGGATCTCGCGCAGGATCCCGAACTCGCCCACAACGACGGGCGCAGCAATCGCGCTGCCGAAATCGACGCCGCCATCGGTACCTGGACCCAGACCCTGTCCATTGCCCAGGTTCTGCAGGTGCTGCAGCGGGCCAACGTCCCGGGTGGGCGCATTTACACTGTGGCGGACATTGCCGCGGACCCCCACTACCGCGCCCGCGACATGATCCTTGAGAGCGAAACGGCGCAGGGGCTGCGACTGGAAGTGCCCGGCATCGTCCCCAAACTGTCGCGCACGCCCGGGAGCATCCGCATGCGTGCCCCGGTACTGGGGGAAGATACGGACTGCCTTTTGGCAGAACTGGGCTACGACGCCAAGGCCCTTCAGGCCTTGCGCGACGCCGGAGTCATCGCATGAGCGCCGCACCCCGCACAGGGCATGTCCATATCGCCGAAGTGGTGACGCGCGACGGCTTCCAGTCCGAAGCGCAGTTCATCCCCACTGCAGACAAAATTGCCCTCATCGACCGCATGAGCAGGGCAGGTTACGCCGCCATTGAGGTCAGCTCCTTTACCAGCCCCAAGGCCATCCCCATGCTGGCCGATGCCGACGCCGTGTTTGCCGGCATTGCCCGCAGCCCCGCCGTGGAATACCTTGCCCTCGTCCCCAACCTGCGCGGTGCCGAGCGGGCGCTGGCGGCCCGGGCGGACGCCTTCAACCTGGTGATGTCCATCAGCGAGGCCCACAATCAGGCCAACCTGCGCATGAGCCGTGAACAATCCTTTGTGCAACTGCAGGAAGTCATCGCCCTTGCAGCGGCACACCAGACCCCCGTCAACGTATCGCTTTCCACCAGTTTTGGCTGCTCGCTTGCCGGATGGGTGGACCCGAACGAAGTGATGCGCTGGGCCCGGCGCTTTGCCGATCTTGGCGTGCGGGGCATTTCGCTGTGCGACACCACCGGCATGGCTGACCCGGCAGCCGTGAGCACCCTGTGCACGCGTGCCGTGGACGCATTCCCGCAGCTGCAGATTACCGCGCACTTTCACAACACCCGCGGCATGGGCCTGGCCAACGTGGTGGCAGCCCTGCAGGCCGGCATTCGCCATTTCGATGCCTCACTTGGAGGGTTGGGGGGCTGCCCTTACGCACCGGGTGCCACGGGCAACATCTGCACGGAGGAACTGGTGCACATGCTGGACTTGATGGGTTACGACACCGGCATGAATTTGCCGCTGGTGCTGGAGAGCGCCGCGCTGCTGGAGCGGCTGGTGGGGCGCACCGTGCCCAGCCAACTACTGCGTGCCGGGCCCGTACCCGCGAGGCCGCTGGCGTGACGCCCCCCGGGCCCAACCCGGCATTCTGGCAAGAGCGCTTTCTCTCGGGGCAGATCGCCTGGGATCGCGGTGGACCCAGTCCGCAACTGCTGGCCTGGCTGGATTCTGGCGCGCTCAAACCCTGCCGCATTGCAGTACCCGGTTGCGGGTCGGGTTGGGAAGTGGCTGAACTGGCACGACGCGGTTTTGAGGTGGTGGGCATCGATTACACCGCCGCTGCAGTGGCCCGGGTGCGCGCCCTGCTCGCGGCACAGGGGCTGCACCCTCCCATCGTTCAGGCTGACGTCCTGCAGTGGCAACCGGATCGGCCGCTGGATGCGGTGTACGAGCAAACCTGCCTGTGCGCCATTCATCCCGCTTTCTGGACGACCTATGCCCAACAGCTGCGACAATGGTTGCGCCCGGGCGGCAACCTGTGGGCCCTGTTCATGCAGGTGCGGCGCCCCGAAGCCGAAACGGAAGGCCGCGTGCTGGGGCCGCCCTACCATTGCGACATGACGGCCATGCAGGCCCTCTTCCCCAGCCCGCTCTGGCTGTGGCCGGAACCACCCCACCCTGCCATACCCCACCCCACGGGCTGGAGGGAACTGGCAGTCCTCCTGACCCGCGTTTAAGCGGCAAGCCCCGGGGGCGCCTTGAGGGTTGCGCCCAGACTGTCCATCACGGAAACATGCACTGGAATCCCCTGGGCGACACTCTGCCCTACGGTGCAGAATCCTTCAAATTGATCCAGCACCCGCTCCAGGTGCTCCAGGCTCGCGGCCGGCACGCCCAGTTGAAGCGTGATGTGAATGCTCAAAACCCGCATCCGCCCCGCTTCGTTGCGACCCACCTCGGCACGCCCCTCGGTGCGCAGCGGTTCGGGGCGCTGCTTGAATTTGCGCAGGGCAAACAGCAGGGAATCACTCATGCAGTTGGCCACGGCGGCCACCAACAGTTGTCCCGGCGTGGGTCCGGCACCGCCACCCAGCGGCGGACTTTCGTCGGCGACGAGGGGGGCGATGGAAGGGGACAGACCCCCTGCGGGGGTCTGTCCCCGATGGGGCGTCCAATGGATTGCAAAACGATAGTCCTCCTGCTGTTCCAGGACCACCTGGGGTTCATCACTCACGATTTTTTTCCTCTGGATTTCAAACGCTGGATTGCTTCAAAACCTCGCCAATCAGGGCTTCGAGCTGGGCTGGCGGCAGCGCGCCGGAAACCCGGCCCAATTCCTGCCCGCCATGAAATACGCCCAGGGTGGGAATGGAACGGATGTTGAAGCGTGCCCCCAGCGCCTGTTCGGACTCGGTGTCCACTTTGGCAAAAACCAGACGCCCGCCGTGTTTTTGGGCAGCCGCGGCAAAAGTCGGGGCAAAGCTGCGGCAAGGGCCACACCAGGGGGCCCAGAAATCAACGATCACCGGCAACGCTGATTGCTGCAGCACCCCTTCGATGGTGTGAGTCTGAAGGGCATGGACACCCGCAAGCAAGGGCTTTTTACAGGCCCCGCAGGTAGGCTGCTCGGCCAACCGCTCGGGCGGAACGCGGTTGACCGCCTGGCAGTGAGGACAAGTCAATTGGATCATTGGGGCTTTCCACCCATGTCGATGGCCTTCCCCTGGGAGAGCGAGGTCACATAAACCACCAGCGCATTGAGCTCGTCGCTGCCGTAGGCAGGGACCTGTCCCTCCAGCGCGCCTCCGACGCAGTTCCTGATCTGGTCCGGCAGGGTCACCACCTTACCCTGGCGTGGCTTGAAGAGCGGAAACACCGCCGCTGCGTTGGCGAGACTGGGAATGGCCTTGCCATCGGGCAGCTTGCCCGGGGCCAGGCCGCCGCTCAAATGGCAGGTTTGACACACCCGGCCATTGCCGTTGAAGGTGTTGTGGGTGAATAACTCCTTGCCTTGCTGGACGGCTTTTTCCAGCTGCGGATCGGCCATGGGTGCGGCAAGCGCTGACGCGGCGAGGTATAGCAAGGTGGCCGCCGCGAGGACGCGTGACCCCTGGATCAATGGACGGATCGTATTCATGGAACCTCCCGAATTGAAATGACGTTGCGACAGAAAAGTGTACCAGCGATCCTGCCTTCAGTTATATTCGTAAACATTGAATCCCTGAATTGCCCTATGCCCCTCGGCGGACTCAAACTCTCCGAACTCATCGCTTCCCTGAGCCATGCCCTCGACATGACTGAAGGACAGCCCGCAGGTCATTGCGTGCGTTGCTGCTGGATCGGCATGCATGTGGGCCAGTCTCTGGGGCTATCCGAACAGTCGTTGTGGGAACTCTACTACACCCTGCTCCTCAAGGATCTTGGATGCAGCAGTAACGCAGCGCGCATCTGCGAACTCTACATCACCGACGATCTTGCCTTCAAACGGGATTACAAACTGCTGGACGGCAGCCTCAACCAAGCCCTGAGTTTCGTACTCAACCATACCGGGCTGCAGGCCGGCCTCGCGGATCGTTTCCGCAAGCTCCTCAACGTGGTGCGTCATGGTGACGAAATGGCGCAGGAACTGATCCAGACACGCTGCCAGCGCGGCGCGGACATTGCGCGTCAGCTGCGCTTCAACGAAGCGGTGGCACTGGGCATCCACGCCCTGGACGAACACTGGGACGGGGCCGGCCGCCCGGATGGCCTGTCGGGAGGCGCCATTCCCGTTTATTCGCGCATTGCCTTGCTGTCCCAAGTGGTGGACGTGTTCCACACCGTCGCGGGAGCTGAAGGAGCCCTGCGGGAAGCCCGCCATCGTGCAGGCTCCTGGTTTGACCCCGAACTGGTCAGCGTGCTGGAGTCGCTGGCTGACCGCCCCGAGTTCTGGGCCATGCTAAGCTCGCCGGCGCTTCACCAATCCGTCTTCGAGCTCGCCCCAGGGCGGTATGAAGCCCCGGTCGATGAGGCCTATCTGGACGAAATCGCAGCGGGGTTCGGACAGATCGTGGATGCCAAAAGTCCCTACACGCAGGGGCACAGCGTTCGGGTAGCCCTGTATGCCGAACTGGTGGCGCAGGAGCTTGACCTTTCGGAATCCCGTCGCCGCTGGCTAAGACGCGGTGCACTGCTGCACGACGTGGGCAAGCTTGGGGTGAGCAACGCCATCCTGGACAAACCCGGAAAACTCGATGACCACGAGTGGGAATCCGTCAAGCAGCATGCCGCATTCACCGGCGCCATCCTGGGGCGCATCAGCATTTTCAGGGAACTGGCAGGCGTGTCGAGCGCGCATCACGAGCGCCTCGATGGAACAGGTTATCCCATGGGCCTCAAGGCAGAGGAGATTGCCCTGGAGACCCGCATCATTACCATTGCCGACATTTTCGATGCCATCACTGCAGAACGCCCTTATCGGGGCGCCATCCCGGTGCCACAAACCCTTGACATCATGTCCAAAAATCTGGACAGCGCCATTGATCGCACCTGCTTTGAGGCGCTCAGGAAAGTTGCGCTGCAGTTCTAGGCGGTCGCCCTAGAGCTGAAAAGCAACCGTCCGCGCCAAGCCTTCGATGATATCCCGCCTCCAGGTGGGCATACGGGGCCTGTAGTGTCTTGACAGCTTCAGCTGCCGTGCCACCCAGTCCGACAACCAGCCAATTTCAGCCGCCCCATAAAATGCCGTCATCAGTTCGAAGTTCAGGAACAGGCTGCGCGCATCGAGATTGGCCGATCCGCACAAGGCCATATCGTCATCGACGATGACCGCCTTGGCGTGAATCATGTCGGGGTACAGCATCACTTCAGCCCCCGCATGCACCAGCTCTCGCAAGGCCTGCTCACGGGCCAGATCGGCCAGCATGTGATTGGAGCGGCGTGGCAACAACAGCGTAAGCGCCACGCCGCGTCGACAGGCCATGCACAAGGCAAGGAGCAGCGCCTCATCGGGCACAAAGTATGGGGTGACGGCGACAACGCGTCGCCTGGCCTGATAGGCCGAGGTCAGCAGCAGGTCGTATACGGTATCATCTGCAAGATCGGGACCACTGGGCACGAGTTGTGCTCTTGCACCCATCGCGCCAGTCACATCGTCAGCATCTGCATTCCTGGCCTGTCCGATTCCGCCGGGCATTTTCCAGTCGCGCTCAAACAAACCCTGCGCCTGTTTGGCCAGGGGCCCGCGCACTTCAAAGCTCAAATCCGTCCAGGCAGGGCACCCGGGGCGATCAATGAAATACTCCGCAGCCAGATTGCGTCCGCCGCTCCACAATCGGGCCCCGTCGGCAATCAGCATTTTGCGGTGATTGCGCAGGTTGCTGCGGCCCTTCAGGGGGTTATGCAATAGCGGCATGAACCAGCGCACGGTCACTCCCTCAGCGCGTAAAAGCGGGATATGGCGTCGCGATTTTTGCAGCCCACCCACGGCATCGAGCAACACGCGCACTTTCACGCCGCGTGTGGCGGCGCGGCCCAGTGCCGCCACCACTTCGCGACCCACTTCATCCGGGGCAAGGATGAAGCTGCAACATTCAATCTGCGCCGTGGCCCCCTCGACCAGGGCGAGCAGCGATGCCTTCGAAGCCGCACCATCCTCGTGAAAAACGACTTCATGATTACTGCAGGCGGGCGGCATATCCATTGCCGTGAGCAGGCTCGTGGCCCACGGCGGCTCTCCCGCTTGGGATGCAGAGGTTTGCCTGCGACCTGGCAGGCGCCGCGGCCGCGGAAACTTGCGCATGCCAAACAGCAGGAACAGCGGAATGCCCAGATAGGGAAACAGTCCGATGACCATCACCCAGGCAATGGCCGAAGCGGGAGGGCGTCGCTGCTGCCCGATTTTGGTCAGCAGAAAGTAGGTCAACAAACCTGCCAGCACCAGGGCGCTATGCTCCAGCGCCAGGACAGGATAGGAAAGCTCATGAATGAAGGTGGCCCACTGCATTGAGAAAAACCTCACCCAGGTTTGTTTGAATCGTCCTCATAGTGTACCGAGCGCCGGTACAGCCAGAGTGCAGCAATGAACCCCGCCAGCAGGATGCCCAAAAGAATGAACAGCTCCACATGCTCTATGTCTGCAACCCAGACCTCCAGCGCCACGCCGAAATAATAGCCTGCACCGGACACTATGAGCGCCCACAGGACGGCGCCCACGAAGTTGAGAACGGCAAACCGGAAAAAGGGCACATTGCTGGTGCCCAGAATGATCGGGCCAGCGATGCGCAGACCATAGAGAAAGCGGATCACCAGAATCAGAACCACATGATAGCGCTCCAGCAGGCGATGGACCTGCGGCACACGGTGCGCCAGGCTGGGAAACCTGGCAATCAAAACGGCTCCCTTCCAGCGTCCCACCATGAAAGCGATCTGATCTCCCAGGGTTCCCCCCACGATGGCAATGGCAATGACCACGGGCCAGTGCAGCAACCCCCGCTGTGCCGCATATCCCGCCGCCAGGAGGATCGTCTCCCCTTCCAGCAGCGTGCCCAGAAAGACGGCAAGGTAGCCGTAGGAGGCCACAAGTGCGCTGATCGCCGCCGTCATGCGCCCTCCTCCGGCACAGTCACTTCAAGCACCAGGGCCGCGTGATCTGAATAAGCCTGGGGCACGACGGTCAGGCGTGAGGATGCAGCAAGCCCGACGGAACAAAAGCACAGATCCAGCAACAGCTCGCGTTTGTGGAAGGTGAACGTGGGCACGTCTTCCTGATTGAGCAGAACGATGCCCGGGTGTTCCAACAGCGCGGAGAGTTCGGAGAGGCCTGACAAAATGTTGAAATCCCCAAGAAAAACGACCTCCCCCGAAACACCGTCCATCAGTTCACGCACCTCGAGGAGTTGCGCGCGTCGCACTGATCTGTTGAGCGAGAGGTGGGAAAAAAAAAGGAACAACCGTGGAGCAAGGGTAATCTTGTAAACCAGGCGCTTGGTGCCATGGCGAAAGTAGATTCTTTCGTGCGGAAAATCATGTTTGGCCATGAACCCATTGCTTTTGCCACGGGTGACGAAGAAGGAACGCAGTTGGCTGGTGGGGCCATATTTGTTTTCGATATCGAAATGGGGATACTTCGCATCCATCAGGGCATGCAGTTGGTTGTACCCCCCCGATGTGAAGGAGCCCTTGTCGATTTCCACAAAACAGCACAAATCGGGATCTTCACGGGTGATGAGAGTGCCCAGTTGCCGCAGGGCATTTTTTTGGACCGTCGGCGAACAGTAGAAATGGCGATGCAGGTAGCGCACATGGTGCGAGAACTTCCCGCTGATGCCGCGGGCATATCCGAGGTTGCTCAACAGGATTTTATAGGTGTGCGCCATGCTGCATTTTAGCGGTTCACCGTACAGCGCATCAGTTCGGCACGTGCCTCGGTGTTGAGAAACCAGCCAATGAAGGCAATCCAGAGTCCCCCGCCAGGATTGCCCGAGAAGAACTGCCAGAGTCCCAGAAAAATGAACAGAAAGGCAAACCCGCGTCCCACATTCGCCGCGATCACCGTGGCGCGCCGCATGCTGCCGGTGACTGCCCATACCAGCGACCGAAACACGCGACCGCCGTCCAGTGGATAACCTGGCACCAGATTGAACAGCGCAAGGCTCAGGTTGATGTAGGCCAGATACTCGGCAAGGCCCAGCAAGGGTTGCACCGAGGTCAGGAGAGGCTTCAGTGCATAAAAAATTCCCGCCAGGATGAAGCTCGTGAGGGGTCCTGCCATTGCCACCTGAAACTCCACAGCCGCGCTGGGGGGTTCGTCGGCAATTTCGGCAATCCCGCCAAAGATATGCAGCGTGATGCTGCGCACCCGGATGCGATGCATGAGCGCAATCAGGGAATGTCCCAACTCGTGCAGCAGCACGCTGGCAAAAAAAAGCAACGCCGTCACCGCGCCCATGAACCAGTACAACGGCTGGGGCCACGCGGAAAATTCGGCAGGGTAATAGCTGTTTGCCAGAAGCGCGGTAAGCAATGCAAAGATGAGAAACCAGGAATAATCCAGGCCTACCGGAATACCCAGGATGCTGCCTAGGGGAATCTGCTGTCGGGCCATGTCAACGCACTCCTGTCAGTCACTCATCAATCGACGATCCCACAGTTTAAAGCTTTGCATGTGTTGACGCCGCCTCAATCTCTTCGGTCAGCGCAAGCCAGCGTTCTTCCAGAAGGCCCAGGTCGTTTTCGATTGCCTTCAGGCGCTTGCCCGCCCTGGCGATCTCTGCGGCAGACTGGGGCTTGGCCATGAGGCCTTGCAACTGGACCTGCTCGTTGCTGAGTGATGCAATCTCGGCATCGATTTTGTCCAGTTCGCGGCGCAGTGATTTGGTGGCCCTGGCCGGGCTTGCCGCAGCAGCCACGGGTGCAGCAGTTGCGGGAGCCGGCTTTTTGGCATCTTCGCGCTGGCGCTTTGCTTCATCGAGCAGATAGCGCTGATAGTCGTCAAGGTCACCGTCGAAGGGCGACACCCCGCCTCGTGACACCATCCAGAACTCGTCGCATACGGCCCGCAGCAGGGCGCGGTCATGGCTGACCAGCATCACTGTGCCTTCAAACTCATTGAGCGCCATGGAAAGCGCTTCGCGCGTGGCGAGATCGAGATGGTTGGTGGGCTCGTCCAGGAGCAGCAAATTGGGGCGCTGCCAGACGATCATGCACAGCACGAGGCGCGCCTTTTCGCCGCCGCTCATGGAACCTACCGCCTGCTTGATCATGTCACCGCTAAAATTGAAGGTGCCCAGAAAGGTTCGCAAATCCTGCTCGCGCGTACTCTGGCCACTGATCTTGCCCGCCGCAGTCACCGTTTTTGCGAGGCGGATCATGTGCTCCAGCGGCGTGTCGGCAGGCTGCAGCACGTCCATTTCCTGCTGCGCAAAATAACCGATGTTCAGCCCCTTGCCCTCGGTCATTTCGCCGTCGAGGGGAGCCAGCGCGCGCGCCACGGTTTTGACCACAGTGGACTTTCCCTGGCCGTTGGCGCCCAGGATGCCGATGCGCTGGCCTGCCAGCACGGTCTTGCTGACGTCGCGCACAATCACCGTGGGCGGCGTCCCGGCAGGCGCATCAGCGGGCGCGGGGTAGCCAAAGCTGACCTGGTGCATGGTCAGCATGGGGTTGGGCAAATGGAATGGCTCCTTGAACTCGAAAGTAAAGTCGGCTTCGGAGAGTAGCGGCGCGATCTTTTCCATGCGGTCCAGCGCCTTGACCCGGCTTTGGGCCTGCTTGGCCTTGCTGGCCTTGGCCTTGAAGCGGGTAATGAATTTCTGCAGATGCGCGATTTTTTCCTGCTGTTTGGCGTAGGCGCTTTGCTGCAGCGCCATCTGCTCGGCGCGCAGGTCTTCGAAGGTACTGTAGTTGCCTCCGTAACGCGCCAATTTGGCATTTTCGATATGTACCGTCACCGTGGTGACCGCGTCAAGAAACTCGCGATCGTGGCTGATCACGAGCAGGGTGCCGTTGTAGCGTTTGAGCCAGGCTTCCAGCCAGACCAGAGCGTCCAGATCGAGGTGATTGGTGGGTTCATCCAGCAGCAGCAGGTCGGAGGGGCACATCAGGGCTCGCGCCAGCTGCAGGCGCATGCGCCATCCCCCCGAGAAACTGTTGACGGGTTGGTTGAGTTCGCCGATCTTGAAGCCCAGCCCGAGAATCAGGGCCTGGGCGCGAGCCTCGGCATCGTGCGCGCCTGCGTCATGCAAATGCATGTAGGCCAGTGCCATGCGCTCACCGTCGCCGCTGTCTTCGGCTGCCGCCACCTCGGTTTGTGCCGCATGCAACGTGACATCACCTTCCACCACAAAACGGGTGGCGCTCTGTGCCGTTTCAGGCATGTCCTGTGCCACCTGGGCCATGCGCCATTGGGGAGGAATGGCATATTCGCCGCCATCCTCATGAAGCGAACCATTGAGCAGGGCAAAGAGCGAGGATTTCCCCGCGCCGTTGCGTCCCACCAGGCCCACCTTTTCGCCAGGCTTGATCGAAACGGATGCACCGTCCAGCAGGACTTTGGCGCCGCGGCGCAACACAACATTTTTAAGGGTAATCATCTAGACCTGCAGGCTCAGGAAATTCATTCAGGACTCGGACAGGAACAACCGAAGCAGGCAATGTTCAGAAATATCAACATGTTGCGTAGTGACCCGCGAAGGACTCAAATCTCAACCCACGCGCTTTCCCGCCCAGACTTGCAACACAAGTTGCATCACCGGACCATTTTACACGGTACTACGGAAAAGTTATGGCCCATTTACATCGGCAAGGGGCGCGTACGCTATACTCTGGGCTGGTCTCTTCTGGAATAAGTGCGGTTTGGCGAAGTGCCTGGTCGCGATTTTAATGAGCCCTCCACTCCCCCCGTTTCTGGCCGATGCATTGGGCCAGATTGTCGCCAACCCAACGGCAACCCACTGTTGGCATGGACTCTTCGATCTCTGCAGTGATGCCGACCAGGCGGTTCGCACTTCAATACAGGAATTTCTGGAAAAACACATTCCTGATGGAGGTGTAGCAAGGTTCTTTTGTGCAACATTTCTGGCAGGGCTCACAGGGAATACCGCTTATGTTGCCGAAGCGGGTCGGATTGTACAAACCATTGAACCATTCGATGCCGAAAGGTCGGTCAGTTTTCTTGTCTATCAATGGGCCGTTGCAGTGCGCACCCAGATGGACCGTACCGGATTCGTCCGGAATTTGCGGCAAGCCTCCCTGCCAGAAATTGTTTCGCAGGCCGGCGAGCACCTGGCCAATCAAGTTTCGGATCGTCCGGTCCTGCGTACACCTGGCCGTGTGGGCAGGGTCGCAATGGTAACCCCTTACATCAGCAATTCGAGCCATACCCCAACTACAACAGCGCTGAACCACGCACGCCTGTTAATTGGCCTTGGCCTTGACGTACACATATTTTCTGCACAGGATTCAAGGCCTGCGCAGATGCACGAATATCTGGGAAACAAGGGCACCATTGTTGTAACGCCGCCGGATGTCAGTGAATTGAGGAACCATATTCCCGACAAGCTCACAGTGACTTTCAGCATCGAACATTTTTCGTTGATGGAAAGATGGGCCGGGATGCTGAAGCTGATCTCGGCATATGATCCTGACCTGGTGTTTTTTGTTGGTCTATTCTCTCCATTGATGACCCCCCTGTATCAGGCACGGCCCGTACTTGGCCTGAACGTGCATTCCGTCCAGCCGATGGCGCCAGTTGATGTCTGGCTGACTTCCCGCGCCGAATTATCCAACCAGATCAGTCACACATGGGGGCCCGCCCTTCCCGGGGCCTGGGCTTTCCATCATCCCTACCGGGTTGCCCTTAAGGCAACCCCCGAGCGTCTGGTACAAATTGACCCCGGTTTGCCGAAGGATGCGCTTGTACTCATTACCGCGGGTTATCGGCTGCCGCGAGAAATCACTGGAAGCTGGGCCAGGCAAATGGAACAGCTACTCAGGGCCCACCCCGATATTGTGTGGCTACTGGTGGGCGGGGAAGGCCTTTTGCCACCAGCACTTGCTGAAGTTGCGCAGGAGCAGCTGCGCTTGATACCCAACCAAGACGCGATTCAAGGCCTTCTCAGATGCAGCGACATTTACATCAACCCTCCGCGAATGGGCGGCGGGTTCAGTGTGGCGGAGGCCATGGCCGAAGGACTTCCCGTTGTTTCGTACGCCCATTCCGACGGCGGAGACAAGATGGGTGCCGCAGCTGTGACGCGTGATGCCGATTATTTTTCACGACTGGAATTGCTTTTGCACAATTCGGACTTGCGCAAGCAAGAGGGAATGGAAATGCGGAGGATATTCTCACAAAGACTCGATCTCCAGAAGTCTGGCGCTTCCCTGCTGGCAGCCTGTGAACTTGCGCTGGAGCGCCACCAGCTGCGCGCTAACTCAATAACTTCTTGAAAACTGCGGGAACGCCAGCAACCAGCGTGTTGGCCTCGACATCGGAAATCACCACCGCCCCGCCGGCGATGAATGCGTGATCGCCTACCACCAAACGCTCGATCAGCGTTGAGCCCAGGGCTACCGTCACACCAATCCCCAGGTGGCTTAGCCCCCCGATATTGCTTCCTGCCTGGATGCGCGAAAAGGCCCCGATGCGGGTATCGTGACCAATCGTGACGCCACGATTAACGAACACATGCTCACTTAAATCGGCACCCGAACCGATAACGGACCTTGCGCCAATAAAGACACCTTCTCCGAGATTCGCCAAGGGTGAAACATAGGCAGAAGGGTGAACCATCGTATGAAAAACCAGATTGAAGCGATGTTTCACTTCGGCCGCCAGCTCTGCACGGGTGGGCGTTGTTGGGCCCAGCAGATAGAGTTCATGATCAGCGCAGGGAACGAAATCATCCAGCAATTGCACCGTTGGAGGCTTGCAAAGGCCTTTCAGCGCGACCAGCCGGTCTGCAAGCGTACGACCGCGGTCTCCAGCAACTTCCGGCAGATGAATGATGACTTTACCAAGTGTCAGCCCATTGGCGAGCGCGCAATCGAACACATCTGAAAGCATATTGCTCACCCCGAAAATTACGAGTTTCCCTCGTTTTTCGCTCAGCATCTCATTCTATTTTTCCGTATAGTGTTATTTACACGAATCGATTTTACGCCCGCACCTCCTCAAACCACAAGAACCCATTGACCCTGGACGACCTGCGGCCAGGTGGCTAGAACCGTTTTATCGTGGCCTGATTCCAATACGCCGGCTACGCACCAGCTGATAGGCGCGCGGCAGGTAGACTACCGACGCAAAGCCGCTCCAGATGTGTACCAGCCGGGTAAATGGAAATATCAGGAAAATCGTCATTCCAAGGACCATGTGTACGCGATAGACCCAGCTTAAATTCGCCACAAGATCGACACCGCCCGCACGGAAGGTCACGACGCGCTGCGCCCAATCGGCGAGCAACAGCATCACAGATCCGTCAAGATGCTGTGCGGAGAGGGGAATGGTGGCCAGCCCCAACGCAAGCTGAACCCAGAGAATGACCAGCAGAGCGATGTCGCTGGGTTTTGAGTTGATTCGGATGCGCTCGTCTCCCAGGCGACGGTACAACAGCACCGTGATGCCGATGAAAGCCAGCACCCCTGCAATGCCGCCGCTCACCATGGCGAGCAATTGCTTGTCACCGGCGCTCAAGATGGATTCATACAAAAAGTGTGGTGTTAGCAGACCGATCAGGTGCCCAAAGAAGAGAAACAGCACACCCACGTGAAACAGGTTGCTCCCCAGGCGTAGCTGGCCATGGCGCAGCAACTGGCTTGAATCGCTTTTCCAGGTGTATTGGTCACGGTCATAGCGTATCAGGCTGCCAATGAAAAATACTGACAGGCAAATGTAGGGATAAAGACCAAACCAGAAAGTGTCCAGGATGTTCATGGCCTTGCTCCTGAGGTTGTACGCTGGCGCGGTGAAAAATGAATGGCCTGCTCCTGTCCTGGGCCAGACTGGCCCTGGGATGGGCATCCTCCAAATGCGGGAGGCTCTTCCCAGGCTTCATCCACGGATTGCTCGGTTTCGAGGGGGACCCGCTTGATGGGTTCCCCAGAAAGTTCAAGAACCGCTGCCAGCAGTGGCGCATGACGGCTGCCGCGCCGCACCAGGGCGGTGTGAATGGAATTGAGGATATGCGCCACTTCGGCCAACAGGTCCTTCGCTGACCCAACCGGCTGGGTAGAGGCAAACTCCAACAGCACTGCCAAATGGTCTGGCAATTCCCGTGCCGCGAGAACCATTCCGCCCATGCGGTAAGTGTCAAGCAGATCGACCATGGCCTGGCCCCGATCACGAGAGTCCCCATGGACATGTTCGAAAAGATGCAGCGAGGAGGACCGCCCCCGATCAAAGCATTCCACATAAGCCTCTTCAACTTCATAGCAGTCTGCAGTTCCCAGCCACTGCAGCAAGGCCTCGAGCCCACGCCATACCTCCAGGCTGAAAGTCTTTTCCGCCTGGAGAATTTTTCCAAGATCCTCGCGATGAGCCACAAGTTCGGCATCAGGATACGACAGCAGGCGCGCCAGAACCCTCAGTGTCATTGGATTGTTCATGCGCATCTCCTAAACAATGGACTTGATGGGGATCGTTCGGCGTTTTTTCCCGCCAAACAGGCTCTGCCCTGATTCGCCATCAGAGCAGCCGTTGCCGAAAGAAAATCCGCATCCACCGCGCAGATCGAAAGCATTCTCGGCATATTCACGATGGGCGGTGGGAATCACGAAGCGGTCTTCGTAATTGGCAATGGCCATGGTCTGGTACATATCCTCAACTTCGTCCACGGACAGTCCGACCTGTTTCAGAACGGCAAGATTTTCAACGCCGTCCACATGCTTGCCGCGCTGCCACGCGCGCATGGCCAACATTTTCTCCAGGGCTGAAACCACCGGCTTTTGGTCACCGGCAGTGAGCAGGTTGGCGAGGTAGCTCACCGGGATGCGCAACTGATGAACATCCGGAATCAGGCCATTCACCCCGATCTGCCCGGCATGGGCGGCGCTGCTGATTGGGGAAAGTGGTGGCACGTACCAGACCATGGGAAGCGTACGGTATTCCGGGTGCAAAGGCAGGGCAACCTTCCATTCCATGGCCATTCGATACACGGGACTGCGTTTCGCGGCTTCAAGCCATTGTGCAGGCACACCATCGGCAAGTGCTTGCGCCTGAACTGCGGAGTCGTGAGGATCAAGGAACAAGTCTAGCTGGGCCTGGTAGAGGCTCTTGTCATCCGCAACGCTGGCCGCCTGCTCAATGCGGTCGGCGTCATAGAGCATCACGCCGAGATAACGAATGCGACCAACACAGGTTTCAGAACAGACCGTGGGCTGGCCGGATTCAATTCTGGGATAGCAGAAAATGCATTTTTCAGCTTTGCCCGTCTGCCAGTTGTAATAGATTTTCTTGTAGGGGCAGCCGGAGATGCACATGCGCCAGCCGCGACATTTGTCTTGATCGATGAGCACAATGCCGTCTTCCTCGCGCTTGTAAATCGAGCCGGAAGGACAGGAGGCGACGCAGGTTGGATTAAGGCAATGTTCACACAGGCGGGGCAAGTACATCATGAAGGTGTTTTCGAACTGCCCTACAATTTCCTTTTGGGTTTTTTCAAAGTTTGCCAGATTGGCATCCCGGCTGCGCTTTGAAAATTCACCCCCAAGGATTTCCTCCCAGTTTGGACCCCATTCGATCTTTTCCATGCGCTTGCCCGTAACCAGGCTACGCGGTCGTGCCGTTGGAGCAGCCCTGCTCTCAGGCGAGCTTTGCAGATGATCGTAGTCGAAGGTGAATGGCTCATAATAGTCGTCGAGCTGCGGCAAATTTGGATTGGCAAACAGACTGGCCAACACCTTCAGCTTGCCGCCCTGCCGCGGTTCAATCCTGCCATCCCCGCGACGCCGCCAGCCACCCTGCCACTTATCCTGATTTTCCCATTCCTTGGGGTAACCAATGCCCGGCTTGGATTCGACGTTATTGAACCACGCATACTCCATGCCAGGGCGATTGGTCCAGACGTTCTTGCATGTCACAGAACAGGTATGGCAGCCGATGCACTTGTCGAGGTTGAGAACCATGCCGATTTGAGCGCGAATTTTCATGGCGAATTTCCTTATTTTGCGGCGAGGGCTGGAGGCTCGCCATCCAGCCACTGCACCGGGCGCATCTTGCGTACCACCACGAATTCATCACGGTTGGTGCCGATGGTTCCGTAATAATTGAACCCGTAGCTGTACTGGGCGTAGCCGCCTATCATGTGTGTGGGCTTTAACACCACGCGGGTGACGGAGTTGTGAATGCCCCCTCGAGTCCCGGTAATCTCGGATCCCGGGGTGTTGATGATTTTTTCCTGGGCGTGGTACATCAAGACCATGCCCGGATTGACGCGTTGACTCACTACCGCGCGGGCGGCAATCGCCCCGTTGGCGTTGAACAGCTCAACCCAGTCGTTGTCCACCACTCCAGCACGCTTGGCATCATCCTCGCTCAGCCAGATCACCGGGCCGCCCCGATTAAGGGTGAGCATCATCAGGTTGTCGGTGTAGGTGGAGTGAATTCCCCATTTCTGATGAGGGGTGATGAAATTCAGCACGATCTCATTGTGGCCGTTGGGTTTGAGTCCCTTGACCACGTCCACTGCCTTGAGATCGACCGGAGGACGGTAAGATACGAATCCCTCGCCAAAGGCACGCATCCAGGGATGATCCTGATAGAACTGCTGGCGGCCGGTAAGCGTGCGCCATGGAATCAATTCATGCACATTGGTATAACACGCGTTGTATGAGACTTTTTCACTTTCCAGTCCGCTCCAGGTGGGAGAACTGATGATTTTTCGCGGTTGCGCCTGGATATCACGAAAACGGATTTTTTCGTCCTCGCGGTGCAGCGCCAGGTGGGCATGCGCCCGCCCCGTGATGCGCGACAATGCTTCCCAGGCTTTTACCGCCACATGGCCGTTGGTTTCAGGAGCAAGCATCATGATCATCTCGGCGGCATCGATGTCGCTGGTGATGCTTGGCATGCCTTGAGTCACCCCTGTTTCAAGGATGCGTCCATTGAGTTCGCCCAGTTGCGCCACCTCAGCATCGGTATTCCAGGAAATGCCCTTGCCCCCATTGCCCAACTTGTTGAGAAGCGGTCCCACGGCGATGAATCGCTTGTAGGTGTTAGGAAAGTCCCGGTCGACCACCGTGATTTGAGGCGCAGTTTTGCCAGGAATAAGCTCACATTCACCCTTCTTCCAGTCCTGAACCTCGAAGGGTTGCGCCAGCTCTCCGGGGGTGTCGTGCATCATGGGACTCAGCACCACCTCCTTTTCGCACCCCAGATGTCCATCGCAAGCAGCCGAGAAGGCTTTTGCGATGCCTTTATAGATTTCCCAGTCACTGCGTGCTTCCCAGGCGGGATCCACGGCGGTAGAGAGGGGGTGGATAAAGGGATGCATGTCGCTTGTGTTGAGGTCATTCTTTTCGTACCAGGTGGCGGTGGGCAACACGATGTCGGAATAGAGACAGGTAGTACTCATGCGAAAGTCGAGTGTGACGAGCAGATCCAGCTTTCCTTCGGGCGCCTTGTCACGCCACACCACTTCAGAGGGTTTTGTTTCTTCCTGACCCAGGTGTTTTGCCTGAACACCGTGCGTCGTTCCCAACAAATGCTTGAGAAAGTACTCATGGCCTTTGCCCGAGGATCCGAGCAGGTTGGATCGCCAGACAAACAGGTTACGTGGCCAGTTGTCCTCATGATCCGGATCGACGCAGCTCAGGCGAAGGCTGCCTTCCTTCAGCGATTTCGCCACATATTCGCGCGCATCCGCACCTGCATCCTGAATGTCCCTCGCCACCTTGAGCGGATTGGTTTGCAGCTGTGGTGCAGAAGGAAGCCAACCCATGCGCTCGGCACGCACATTGAAATCAATCATGCTTCCTTCGTAGGCTTTTGGGTCTGCCAGCGGCGAGAGAATGTCTGAAATGCCCAGGCGCTCGTAACGCCATTGGTCGGTATGGGCATAGAAAAAGCTGGTGGCATTCTGCTGGCGGGAAGGGCGAATCCAGTCCAACGCAAAGGCCAATGGAGTCCATCCGGTTTGTGGACGCAGTTTTTCCTGGCCCACATAGTGGGCCCAGCCGCCTCCCGACTGCCCGATGCAGCCACAAAGCATCAGCATGTTCATGATGGCCCGGTAATTCATATCGCTGTGGTACCAGTGATTCATTCCCGCACCGATGATCACCATGGATTTACCCTTCGTTCGGTCTGCGTTGTCGGCAAACTGGCGTGCAACCGCCGTGACCTGATCGCGTGGTACACCCGTGATGGGTTCTTGCCAGGCCGGGGTGTAAGGCAGGTCGTCATCCAGCGATTGGGCAGCAGCTCCTCCCAGCCCCCGATCGATTCCGTAGTTGGCAGCCAATAAATCAAATACGGTCGCCACAATGGCCTCACGAGGATGCCCCTCTTTTCCGAGCGTAAGTCGTTGAGCAGGCACACGCCGACGGAGCACATCACCCTGTTGCCGGTTGACTGCGAAATGAGGGTTTGCAGTCACCCCTCCAAAATAGGGGAACGCCACATCCACAATCTCGCTAGAGGCTTGATCACCTTCGAGCAAGGAGAGCTTGAGATGAACCTGGTTGCCATGGCGGGCTTCCCTGTTTTCCAGGTTCCATCGGCCGGCGTCGGTGCGCTCCGCAGCCCCCCACCGAAAGCCGATCGAGCCATTGGGCAGCACCACCTTGCCACCGCTGTCCATGCCCAGGGTTTTCCATTCCGGGTTATTGGTTTGACCCAGCCTTCCGTTGAAATCGCTGGCACGCAGGTATCGATCGGGCACGAGTGTGGTGGCGCCATCCGCCAGCGTATGGGGTTTGAGTTCCACCAGAAGGGGTAAGTCAGTGTAACGGCGCGCATAGTCATCAAAATAGGCGCTCCGACGCTCGAAATAGAATTCCTTGAAGATCACATGTCCCATCGCCATGGCCAATGCAGCGTCTGTTCCCTGCTTGGGGTGCAGCCACAGATCAGCCAGTTTTGAAATTTCAGCATAGTCCGGAGTAATGGCTACCGTTTTGGCGCCCTTGTACCTGACTTCGGTAAAGAAGTGGGCGTCAGGAGTACGCGTCTGTGGCACGTTGGAGCCCCAGGCAATCAGGAAGGTCGAGTTGTACCAGTCAGCCGATTCAGGAACGTCGGTCTGCTCTCCCCAGGTTTGTGGGCTCGAGGGCGGAAGATCACAGTACCAGTCGTAAAAGCTGAGGCAAACGCCACCGATCAGGCTAAGGTAACGTGAACCGGCGGCATAACTCACCATGGACATGGCAGGTATGGGCGAGAAGCCCACCACCCGGTCCGGCCCATACCGCTTGATCGTGTAGACATTCGAGGCAGCAATGATCTGGTTGACCTCTTCCCAGGTGGAACGCACGAATCCCCCCAGGCCGCGCTGCGTGACCCAGTCTTGCCGCTTTTCAGGATCGTTCACGATGCTCTCCCAGGCATCCACCGGACTTTTTGCCGATGCGAGAGCTGCCCGCCAATGCCTGAGAAGGCGGGCGCGCACCAGGGGATATTTGACCCGATTGGCACTGTACAGATACCAGCTATAGCTCGCGCCTCGCGCGCAACCTCGAGGTTCGTGATTGGGAAGATCGGGACGGGTGCGCGGGTAATCGGTTTGCTGGGTTTCCCAGGTGACGATGCCCCCCTTCACATAAACCTTCCAGGAGCAGGAACCGGTGCAGTTCGTGCCATGGGTGGAACGAACGATCTTGTCGTGTTGCCAACGGCCTCGGTAAGCGTCTTCCCAGGTGCGGTCCTCCCCCGTGGTCTTACCGTGTCCTTCAGAAAAACCTTCACCAGCCTGGGCGAGGTATTGGAGTCGATCGAGAAAATGGCTCATGGCTATTCCTTTGGTTTGATCAGCACGGCATTTCGGCGCTCTTGCGTGCGTAGTACCACCAGGTGACGGCGATGCAGAACAAATAGAACACGGCAAAGCAGTAAAGCGCGGCTTCAGGACCTCCGGTCAGTGCAATCGAGCTGCCATAACTCTTTGGAATGAAAAAGCCACCATAAGCGGCCATGGCTGCCGAAAACCCCAGGGCAGCGGCACCTTCAGTGTTGCCTTCGCGTGTGGCTTTGGCGACTGAAGTTGCGTCACGAACATCAATTCCACGCATGCTCTGAGTGAGAAAAATTACTGGAATCATGCGAAAGGTTGATCCATTGCCGATGCCCGTGGTGAAAAAAAGCAGCAGGAACATCATGAAAAACCCTGTGAAGCTACCCTCGTGCGGACCCCACGGCATGGCCCAGGATGAAATCACACCATGTGCGCTTCCCTTGGGCAGGAAAAACAGAACGCCCACCACAGCAAGGCTCATAACGATGAAATTCCAGAAAGTGACGGTGGCACCCCCCATCTTGTCCGATAGCCATCCACCGAACGGGCGTACGACCGCACCCACAAGAGGCCCCAGCCAGGCATAAGCCAGGGGGTTGACGCCTGGAAACAGATTCTTGATGAGTAGCGGAAAACCCGCTGCATAACCAATAAATGAACCAAAGGTGCCCAGGTAGAGCAAGCACATCAGCCAGGTGTGTTTGCGTCCGAAAATTGCAGCCTGGGTCGCGAACGAGGCTTTGGCATCTGCAATGTCATTCATTCCAAACCAGGCCGCGATTGATGCAGCCAATATCCACGGTACCCAGATAAAAGCAGCATTTTGTGTCCACACCTGTTCCATCTGGCCATTTTTGAGGATCGTTTGCGGATCTCCCCCAAATATTCCGAAGATGCCGGCGGTCACAACAAGCGGGCTGAGAAACTGCACTACAGAAACCCCCAGGTTACCGAGGCCCGCATTGACGCCAAGCGCAGAACCTTTGCGTTCCTTTGGAAAGAAAAAGCTGATGTTGGCCATGCTCGAACTGAAATTGCCGCCACCCAGACCACATAACAGGGCCAGCAACAACATGGTGGGGTATGCCGTGGTATTGTCCTGCACGGCAAATCCGATGCCTATGGCGGGGATCAGCAGTGTGGCGGTGGAAATCGCGGTCCAGCGACGCCCGCCCACCATGGGCACCATGAACGAATAAAAGATTCGTAACGTGGCGCCAGAAAGTGCAGGAGCTGCCGCAAGCCAGAACAGCTGGTTGGTGGAATATCGGAAGCCAAGCGTTGGCAAGCTCACCGCCACTACGCTCCATACCTGCCAGATGGCAAATGCCAGGAACAGGGCCGGTACGGAGATCCAGAGATTGATCTTGGCAATGGCCTCACCCTGTTGCTCCCAGAAAGCACGGTCTTCGGGAGTCCAGACTTTCAATAAGCGTGGTGTCATGATGGTTCCTTGTGCCATGAAGCATTGGGCCTGATTTTTGTCTGATCATCCTGGATGAGTTCGGTTTTGCGAATTTCCGCCCAGTACATCCAGACCAGCGAGACGGTGACAACGCCATACATCAGCATGAACGCGGAAGACCGGACACCTGTTAAATCCACCAGGATGCCAAACATGATGGGCAGGATGAATCCACCAAGCCCCCCCACGAGCCCCACGATGCCGGAAATCACACCGATGTTTTTCGGATAATCGTCAGAGATATATTTGAAAACAGAAGCCTTGCCGAATGCGAAAGCCACGCCCATCGCAAACAACAGCAAGGTAAACGGCCAGGGACCAAGACCGATGTGAATCGTGGCGGGGCCCGTCACGGTCTTGATCACCATGTCGGTTTGGGGATAGGAAAGCAGAAACAGGCATACCCAGGACACCCACATCACCCACCAGGTGACTTTGTGGGCACCGAACTTGTCTGAAAACCATCCTCCAACCGCACGCAAAACGCCACCGGGCAGCGAAAAGCAGGCGGCAAGCAACGCTGCCGTCTGCAGATTGAATTCGTATTCGGATACGTAATACTTGGTCATCCAGAGGGAAAGTCCCACATACCCTCCAAAAACGATCGAATAGTATTGGCAGAGCCGCCACACCCTGGGATCCTTGAGCGCCCGCACTTGTTCCAGTACCGTCACCCGGGACGACACCTGATGCGACTTGTCGGTGTGGCTGAACGGCCAGAACAGCAGCGCCGTGACCAGCATCGCCACAGCATAGACCTTGGGCACCATGGTCCAGCCGTATGCATAAACCAACGCTGGCGCGACAAACTTTGTCACTGCTGCCCCGGAGTTTCCTGCGCCGAAAATTCCCATTGCAAATCCCTGATGGCTGCGGTCAAACCAGCGGGCCACATAGGCAATCCCGACTGAAAAAGAACCACCGGCCAGCCCCACAAACAACCCGAGAACGAGAAAGTGCCAAAATTCTGTGGCAAAACTGATGAAATAGACAGGAAGGACAACGGAAAGCATCAACAGAAAAAATACAATGCGTCCTCCAAACCGATCGGTCCACATGCCCAGCGGCAATCGTATCAGCGATCCAGTCAACACCGGTGTGGCTACCAGCATGCCGAACTGGGTTTCGTTGAGATGCAAGGCCACCTTGATTGGAATGCCAATCACGGCAAACATCATCCATACGGCAAAACAGACCGTGAAGGCTACGGTGCTCGCTGCCAGCAGGGACACTGATTTTCCAGATATCGCCATACGGCACTCCCCCAGACTGGTTTGACCCGGTCTCCCATGAGCAAGAGACCACCCAAGGAAAAAATTTACGCGCATGCAACTGTGATTTTCTTGATGCACCTCAAGTTTTTCAAAGGCGAGTAAAAACTAGAATGGCCCTAACCCATCCTTCCTTGGAGATACGTCGTGAGAAGCTTCAGTCAATTCCTGACAACTCCAGCCGACGCCGTCATTGAAAGCATGCAGGCGCTCGAGGTCTCAGCATGATGCCGGAGGGTGTACTGCTCGACGTGCGCGAACTCGAGCCACCCGAACCGTTGGAACGGGTTCTGGAGGCGTTGTGCAAACTGGATTCGGGGCAGCACATCCGCATGCTGATCCAGCGCGACCCCCATCTTCTATATCCCATTCTGGCGCGTGATGGCTATTCCCATGAAACCCGTTGCACAGAAACGGGTGATTACGAAATCCTGATCTGGCACAGCAAGGACTGAATTCCGGATAAGGTTCAACCCATGATCCCGGTCGGTCTTTCCTTCCAGCAAGCCCCTCCCTTCTCGGTTCCCTTTAGGTTTTTCTTGACCGCTCCCCTGTTCCTGTTGGCAGCCGCCTCGCTACTGCTATTCGATGGCGAAAGCCTGATGATGAACAGGCATGATCCTGCCACCCTCGCGGCAACCCACCTTGTCACGC
Organism: Pseudomonadota bacterium; assembly: GCA_021805725.1. The sequence goes on from JAJZEH010000029.1 coordinate 42,421, forward strand.
TGGGGTTCACCTCCATGGTGATGTGCGGGGCGCTTCTGCAACTTTTGCCGGTGCTGTCTGGCATCGTTCTACCCCACCCACTCCGGAAAGCGCGATTGATCCATGCGCCGCTCGCCATGGGCGCCGCCGGAATTGCCGGGGCATTTCTCTGGAACCTGTCCTGGCTTATGTATTTTTCAATGACCTGCCTTGCGGTGAGTTTTGCATCACTTCTACTCACAGTTGCCATCGGCATTTGGAGAGTATCGCCTCAAGGAACATCACTCTCTGCCACGCGCCTTGCACTCGTCGCGCTTGGAGTCACGGTATGCTTCGGACTCGTTCTCGGAATGGCTCGTCACATGCCACTGACTGTGCCTTACCAAACATTTGCGAATCTTCATCCGCTCTGGGGACTCTACGGCTGGACCACGCTGCTCGTCATGGGAATGGCTTATCAGCTGATGCCCATGTTTCAACTTACACCGGCCTACCCCGCCATCCTAACAAGGCGTCTGGTGGGTGCCATGCTACTGTGTATGGCACTCAGGACGCTGGCTGCATGGATACCTGGCCAAGCGGGAAATAATCTGGCGCGCATCATCGATGTGATCCTTGTCCTGGGTGCGCTTCTCTTTGCGTTCATCACGTTGCGCCTGCAATGGCGGCGCAAGCGAATCGTCAGAGATGCAACATTGAATTTCTGGAAGATCGGCATGGTCTGTCTGCTGCTGTCCGGGGCCATGGGGTTTCTGCTGCAATTGCCGGATGGCACAAACCACGAAGCCTTGCACATGACGTTGGGCGTTTTAGTCCTACCGGGATTTGCAGTGGCCATCATCAATGGCATGCTGTACAAGATCGTCCCGTTTCTGACCTGGTTTCACTTGCAGTCTGCCCACTCGCGATCGGGGATTGTTCCCAATGTGCGCCAGATTCAATCTGGATTTCGTGCGCATTATCAAATGGCCCTGTATCTGGTGGCTCTAACGGTATTGGCAGCATCCTGCTGGGTACCCACCTTATCCCGGATTGCAGGAATCCTATGGGCCATAAACGCGTTGTGGCTGGAATTCAACATGCTGCATGCCGCCAAAATATTCCTGAAGGTGCAAAGGGTTGCCAGAATCAGGAGTCCGGATTAGTCTTTTGGTGTGGCCGACACCAACCAACCCTCAAAAACCCAGGCGATTCTCTCGCACTCGCCGTTGTTTCGTGAAATCTCGCCCGATGAGGTGGAGCGGATCGCCCGATCATGCCGTGAAATACATGCCCCCAAAGGGACCATTTTGTTCCAGAAGGGTGACCAGCCCAACGGGTTCTATTTGGTCGTCTTCGGGCAGCTCAAACTCACCTTCCTGTCCCAAACCGGCGCCGAGAAAATTGTGGAAATCATCTCAGCCGGCCAAACGTTTGGAGAGGCGGTCATGTTTCTGGAGCGACCGTATCCCGTTTACGCCCAAACGCTGACAGACAGTCTCCTGCTGCATGTTTCAAAATCAGCTGTATTCGAAGAAATCGAGCACAACAAGTCATTCGCCCTGAAAATGCTGGCGGGACTCAGCATCCGGCTGCACGGTCTTATCCACGACGTCGCCGCCTATTCATTGGATACCGCAACCCAGCGGCTGATCGGGTTTCTGTTGTCCCAGGAAGGATTGAAAAGCCAGTCTGGACATGCTTCAGTGACATTGAAATTGCCGGCGGGTAAAGCCGTCATCGCTTCGCGATTGAACATCACGCCGGAAACCTTTTCAAGGATGATTCATGACCTTGTGTCAAACGGACTGATTGAAATCGAGGGCAAAGACATTACCATTCCTGACATAGACCTGTTGCGGAAGTTTGGCAGCTAAAAATCGTTACCGTCTGGTAATAGAGTCTAGATATGGATCACCAACACTATTTATATTCGGACATATAAGAGCTGGTTGCACGCAGGCTATAAACCAATCACAGACTCTAAAGACGAGTACTGCTGAAAACGGAGGGACGTCGGACCAATCAGTGTTGCAGTGAGCAGCATTTCAAATGCAGTGCTTGCAGGTGGCTCTGAACAGCAAAACGCGCCCCTCAATGACATATCACAAAAGGAGCATGGTCATATGGCAACTGGTGAGTTGCAGACGCGTGGAAAGCAATTGAGGAGGGCGATTGATGAAAGGTACAAAAAACTGGATGCGGCGGGGTCAATAAAACACAATGGTAAGGGGCGTAACGATATTTCCGACATAGTCACTAATTACATCCCAATTGGGATTTCATTCGATGAAGCCGAAATAATATTACGCTCTGTTGGCTTCAAAGTTGGTCCACGCGGAAAACATCCCATAATTACTAACATGTTTTTGGTATTCGCTAATATTGCTCGATATAGATTTACATTGTTCGGAGAGACTAGCGTCATCGTCACGTTGGAGCCGGAGAGT
>JAJZEH010000035.1 GCA_021805725.1 Pseudomonadota bacterium
CTTCAGTTCAATCTCTATGCATTTGTGCCCCTCTCAGGGCCTCACTCAAAGTGTTCCTAGACGGAAATTTACTTCTCGTGAGTGCTGCTAAACTTCTTGTACCCGCAGCACCCACACCTATCGGTTATCTGTATTTTAAAGAGCGTGTCGTTTTGCACCTAAATTCAGATGTCGAGCGACGAAAAACCGCAATTATACAGCCCGTAACAAAACGGTCAATGGTTTGCCGTAAAAAAACTGAAAAAAGTTTTCAACTCACCGCCCAGAGCGGTTCCCAGGGCAGTTGGGTTGGGCTAGAATTTTGTCAGCAGCGACTATTGACCCGATTTGACCCCCTTGGGTCTACAATACTTCGAGATCAAGCAAGGCGAGACCGTGGATCCGTTCATACTGACCGTAGACATGTCCGGGCTGCCCCAGGCCTGGGTCGAGATAGAAGAGGCCATTACCTACCACGCCAAGCATATGGTTGCCTGGTCTCTGGGGGAACGCGTCGCCATCTTTCACGGCGGCTGGGGGCACAGCGGCCAGCGGTCCGAAATCGAGACCAAATCCATCATCGCCATCAAGGGCAGCATCCATGGCGCGCGCCTGCTCTCCAATAGCCCTGGATTAAGCAACCCATTGTTATTTAACAGAGATCGTCAGCTTTGCGCGTACTGCGGAGGGCATTTTCCGCTGCGCGAACTGTCGCGCGACCACATTGTGCCCGTCTCGCGTGGCGGCAAAAACCAGTGGAGCAACGTGGTCACGGCCTGTCGCCACTGCAATACCCGCAAGGCCAACCGCACCCCCGAAGAAGCCGGGCTTGCCCTGCTCTATGTGCCCTATGCGCCAAACCGCTACGAGCATTTCATCCTCAAAAACCGCCGGATTCTGGCCGACCAGATGGAATACCTGATGAGCGGCGTGCCCCGCAGCAGTCGGCTGCACGCCTAACCCCCCGTCCCCAAAGCATTTTTAAAGTGACCAGATGTGTCAACCGATGGGTTTGTTGACCGTTGTTGGCAGGCAGCCATTGCATTTGGAAAACTGCTATGATACTGCACCCCTCGAGGGGGTAATCCCAATAGTGAGTCACTAAAAAAGGAAAATACCATGATCCGTTCCGCTCTGATTGCTGCTCTGTTGGCCGCCTTTACCGCTACCGCCTTCGCTGCTGACGCTCCTGCTCCTGCTGCCGCTCCTGCCGCCAAGAAGGAAGAAGCCAAGAAGGTAGAAAAGAAGGCTGAAAAGAAAGAAGCCAAAAAAGAAGCCAAAAAAGAAGAAAAAAAGGCTGAAAAGAAAGAAATGAAGAAGGAAGAAGCCAAGAAAGACGAAAAGAAAGCCGCTGACAAGAAGTAAGCTTTCTTCGCCAGTTTTCACTGGTGATGGCATCATGAAAGGCGACGGCAACGTCGCCTTTTTTCTTGCCCGTCATAACCTGCCGAGGTGCCCCATGAAACATGGCTACAAAGCCCTGGTGGATGAGGCCAATGCCCTGATCACCACCTACTCTGTATCTGAAGTCCTGCAAAAGCTGTCTGACCCGGGTGTCCAACTGGTGGACGTGCGCGATGGACGCGAACTGGAGCGGGAGGGGACCATCCCCGGCGCCTTTCACGCCTCACGGGGCGTTCTGGAGTTCTGGGTGGATCCGGAGTCGCCCTACTACAAGGCGATTTTTGGCGAGCCCCGGGAATTCATCCTGTTCTGCGCCGCGGGATGGCGTAGCGCGCTTGCCACCAAAACGCTGCAGGAGATGGGCCTGGCCCGCGTGGCCCATATGGACGGCGGTTTTGGCGCCTGGAAGGCGGCAGGCGCTCCCGTAATGAAAAAACCCGTAAAACCCGCCTGAGGGATTACTGCTTTTTTTCCAGCGCGTCCTGCATGGCACGCGCATTGGCTTCGGCCATATCCACGGCCTGCCTGGCCGTCTTCTGCGCTGAGGCATAGGCACTGGTGCCTGCCGCCATCAGGGAGTTGAATGCGGCGCTCAAGGGCTCGTAACCCTGGGGCAATTGGGTAAAGGTGCTGAAGGCGTCGTTGAGCTTGTGGTTGAATTCGTTGATTTGCGCTTCCACCATGCCTGCAATTTCCTGCGCCGTTTCCTTTGAAATGGTGTAGGTCCTGGCCGCGTGCGCCTTGGCCTTGTCGCTGCTGGGAGTGAGAAATTCCACCTGCAGCTCATACCATTCCTTGGGGGTTCTGGCCTGGGCCAGGCGGCTGGCATGGTTGTGCAATGCCTCGATCTGTTCACGCACCGCCGTCATGTTGGCTTCGGATACTTTTTCAGTGCTGTCCAGCAACACCTTGGACAGGCTCATCAAATGCTCGAAATGATCCTGTTGTGCCTTAAGCAGCTGCTCGGGGGGGGTGGACATGGGATCTCTCCTGAAGATGGAATCAAACGCCGGTTGCAGAAAACATACTCCTTTTTCTGCGACAGTTCTACCTTTGAAAAGCGTCGGTCAGTAACCCAGCACGGTGGCAAGGGCTCCCACTGCGCCCGATCCCAGCACCACCGCCCAGACAGGGATGGCGGGACGCGCGTACAGCAGGTAAAAGGCCAGCACGGCCAGCACCGCCATCAAGCTGTTGATGGCCAGCCCCGCGCCCACCACCACATGACTCAGGGCACGAAGCGCCAACAGACCGATCAGCCCCACCACTGCTGCAGAAATCGCGATCAGGGGCGCCCCCAGATTGGGTAGGTGGCGGGTGCGCTCCACCCAGGGCGCGCCCACCAGAATGGCCAGAAAACCGGGCAGGAAGGTGTACCACACGGCAATCACCCCACCGAGCAGGGCAAAAAGGTCGCGCGTCCAGTCCACCAGATGCAAGTGGTTCCAGCTGGACAGATAGCCCACGAACGCAACGATCATGATGAGCGGACCGGGGGTGGTCTCTCCCAGCGCCAGCGCGTCCATCATCTGGAGGGTGGTGATCCAGCCATGGTCTTGCACCGCACCCTGCCACACGTAGGGCAGCGCGGTATAGGCGCCACCAAAGGAAAAAAGAGCGGTGCCGGTATAGAAGATGCCCTGCTTGCGAAACCATTCCCCCTGCGCGCCCGCAAAGGTGGCCACGACGAGCGGCAAGAGCCAGAGCAGCGCTCCCCAGAGCAGCATGCGCCAGGCGCCGTGCGACGCCCTGAACCCTGCCGTGGGGGTGGCCTCCGAACTGGCAGGCAGATAGCGCGTGCGCCAGGTCCAGCCTGCTGCCGCCGCGCCCAGGATGATGAGAGCAAAGGGAACGTGGACCAGGGACAGGCCCACGGCAGCGCATGCAGTCCACACGTGGATGTCCTCGCGCAGGCTTTTCCTGCCGATGCGCACGGCAGCCATCACGATCAGCGCCAGCACTGCCGGTTTGAGCCCCAAGAAGAATCCTGCCACGCCAGGCACTTGCCCGTAATGCACATAGAGGGTGGCAAAACCCAGCAGGATGAGGATGGAAGGCAGGATGAACAGCAGCCCTGCGGCCAGTCCGCCGCGCAGACCGTGCAGCAACCAGCCCAGGTAAGTGGCCAGTTGTTGCGCCTCCGGGCCTGGCAGCAGCATGCAATAGTTCATGGCGTGCTGAAAATGGGCCTCGTCCACCCAGCGTTTTCGCACCACGACGTCTTCATGCATCATCGCAATCTGCGCCACCGGCCCCCCAAAGCTGGTCCAGCCCAGCCGGTGCCAATAACGCACGGCTTCGCCCAGCGTGGGAGCGGGGGCGGCCACGGGGTGGCTCACCAGGGCACCGGACGCAGCAACAGGGCTTCAAAATCCGTGGCAGGGACCGGCCGGGAATAAAGGTAGCCCTGTCCGAAATCGCAGCCGGCTGCCTTGAGAAGGTTGCGCTGTTCCACCGTTTCAACGCCCTCGGCAATGACCTTGAGCCCCAGCTTGTGGGCCATGGCGATGATGGCCTCGGAGAGCGTCCGGCTGTTGCCATCCTGCACCAGGTTGCGCACAAAAAACTGGTCGATCTTGAGGTAATCGATGTGGTATTTGTTGAGGTAGGAGAGCGAGGAATATCCGGTACCAAAATCGTCAATCGCCACCTGGATCTCGGCATCCCGAAAGGCCAGCAGCTTCTCGGTCACGCCGGTATCGGCACCAAGCAGCAGGCTCTCGGTGATTTCGATGGCCACGCTGCGCCCCGACAAACCCAGCACCAGGAGATGTTCCAGCCAGTCTTTCACGTAATGCATCTCGCTATGAAATTGCAGCGGCGACATATTGACGCTAATCTGCAAGTCGGGGCAGCAGGCTCTCCAGAGTTTGGCGTAACGCGCGGCTTCCTTGAATACCCAGTCGCCAATTTCGATGATGAGCCCGGTCTCTTCGGCAAGCGGCACGAACTCGGCGGGGCTGATCAGGCCCTGCACCGGATGGTTCCAGCGCAGCAACGCTTCGGCCTTGACGATGCGCCCGGACTCCATGTCCACGATGGGCTGAAAGTGCAGTTCAAACTGGCGGCTGCCCAGGGCCCCGCGCAAATCGTTGTGCATCTTCAGGCGATATTGGGCCTTGTCCTGCAGGGCGGGCGTGAAGTAACTGAAACGGTTGCGTCCTGAATTCTTGGCCGCATACATCGCCTGGTCGGCGTTCTTCAGCATCTGGTCCACGTCCAATGCATCAAGGGGGTACAGGGTGATGCCGATGCTGGCCGAGATGTACACCTGCCCCTGGCTGTCGTCCAGCGCAAAGGGTTCGGCAAGCCGCGTCAGGATGTTCTGCGCAATCTTTTCGATGTATCCCGCATCGTGGATTTGCGACACCGCCACGGTAAATTCGTCGCCCCCCAGGCGGGCCACCGAATCCGTCTCGCGCACGCATTCCCGAATGCGGCGTGCGGTTTCCACCAGCAGTACGTCGCCGATATGGTGCCCCAGCGTGTCGTTAACTTCCTTGAAGCGGTCAAGGTCGATGAACAGCAGCCCCAGAAGATCGCCGTCGCGATGCGCCTTCTTGATGCCCTGGTCGAGGCGGTCATAGAACATGTAGCGATTGGGCAGATCGGTGAGCAGGTCGAAATTGGCCTGTTTCCAGATGAGGTCGTCGTAGCGCTTCTTTTCGGTGATGTCCTGCAGCACCAGCACCATATGGGGCTCGCCCTGCATCTGGATGGTCTCGGCGGAGACAAGGCAGGTGGCGCGATGGTGCTGGGCATTGACCATGGCCTCAAAATTCTCCACGCGTCCGGAGCGCTTGAGCTCCATCACGAGCTGTGCGCGATCCTCGGCATTGCCCCACACACCCAGCGCCAGCGCAGAACGCCCCAGGGCCTGTTCGCGCGGAATGCCCATGAAGCGGGCCCAGGCTGCGTTGACGTCCACGAAGGTGCCGTCAGCCAGTCTGGTAATGGAGACGGGGTTGGGCAGGTTGGAGAACACTTTGGAAAATTTTTCTTCGGAAAGTCGCAGCGCCTCCTCGGCTTCCTTGCTCTCGGTGATGTCGATCTGCAGCCCCAGCATGCGGCGGGGCTGGCCCTTTTCGTCAAAAGCCACGGCCCGTCCGATGCTGTTGATCCAGCGATACGAACCGTTGGCGTGCCGCAGACGATAGCGGACGTCGAAATGATCCAGCCTTTGCTCGCGCACTTCGCGGATCTTGCCCGCCACGAGCGGCAGGTCATCCGGATGGGTGCGTTCGGCCCAGATCTCACGGCTTTGCCCCGAAGCGTCGGGGGCATAGCCCAGCATCTGAAAATAGATGGGCGTGGCATACCAGACATCGCGGGGCATGTCCCAATCCCAGACCCCAATGCGGGTGGCCTCCAGGGTCAGGCGCAGGCGGGCCTCGTTTTCTTCCAGCAGCGCCAGCGCGCGGCGGCGCTCCGCTTCGCGGTCGAAATTGTCCAGGGCAAAGGAAATGTCGCGCGCCATTTCATCGAGCAGCCGGACCAGGCCCTCGTCAAAGGCGTCGGGGTGCTCGTGGTACACCACCAGGATGGCCACCGGACGGCGTGAGCGAATGATGGGAAACGAGCCTACCGAACCCCAGCCATAATGCGCGGCCTGGGCCTTCCAGGGCCCGGTGATGGGGCTTTCAAGAAAATGGTTGACCACCACGTTGCGCTGCTCGCGCCACGCCATGCCCGATGGACCGAGACCTTCCGGCACGTCGGTTCTGGAGGACACCCACACGTCCCGCAGCTCGTCTGCTCCGGCGCCATAACTCACCACGGCGCGAATGCGTTCGGTGGCCTCGTCTCGCAGGCCGATCCAGGCCACTTTCATGCCGCCAAAATCAACCGCCATACGGCATACCAGGGGAAACAGCTTGCTCTGGTCCTCCATCCGCACGATGGCCTGATTGACTTCACTCAAGGCCTGGTAAAGCTGGGTTTGTCGCTCGCGCTGGGCCTCGACGGATTTTCGCAGGGACACGTCATGGATCAGGGCCACCATGGTGCGAATTCCATCGCGGATATACACGCTCAGATGGACTTCCACCGGAAAGAAGGTGCCGTCCTTGCGCCGATGCCGACCCGGGAAGGAAAAGGTTTCGCCAGGCTGGGCACGCCCCCACAGCGACTGCGCCGTGGGCATGTCAAAGTCCTGTTCAAGATCCAGGACCCTCATGGTGAGCAATTCGGAGCGGCTGTAACCCGACTGGCTGCAGGTTTTACGGTTGACGTCTGTGATGCGGCCTTCAAAGTCGTGGACGATGAAGGCATCCGGGGCCTCTTCGAGAAAAGCCCTGAGTTGGGACTCTGACGTCACGCCGCCCGCCCTTGTTTAGGGTGGCGGCGTGGCGGCATCGACCTAGTGTGAAGCAAGCGCCGGGCTGGTGGGATTGCCATAAAAATCAAGCCAGCGTTTTGCCTTGAAATCATAGAGCTTGCACAGCCGGGCTGTCTTGAAATACCAGTCCCAGGAGATCGGTTGGATGATGATGCGACCGGGCAGGTGGGTTTCCAGAAACTTCTGGGCCTCCTTCAGGCGGTACATGGGGATGCCCATGTCCAGATGGTGGGCGGTATGCTCCATGATGTGATGCATCAGGGCACCCACCTTGAAGCGGAAAATCAGGTGAACCGTGGTGGTCACGAAAGGCTGGGCACGCGTCCATTCCGTCTTGTTGTCATACCAGGCCACGGAAGTGTGGGTATGGTGAGCATACACGACGAAGCCGATCATGAAGTTCCAGAAAACGAAGGGTGCCACGAAGCCCGCCCCCACCGTCAACCAGAGGGATTGCTGCGTGACCGCCGCCACGGCAGCAAGTGCGCCGATCCATAACACGGCAAATACCGTCACCAGCATGCTGTCCCAGAAGAATGCCGGGCGCCGCGCGCCCATGTAGGTCTTGGTGGGAAAATACATGCGCAGCCACCACATTTCGATGAAGTAGTACAGGCCGGGCACCCAACCGCTGCGGTAAATGCGTTCCAGCATCCGGCGCGTGGGCGAGAGGGCCTGGAATTCCTCAACGGACAACGGAGCCCAGACGAAATCAAACCCCTTGAGGTTGGTCTGGCCATGGTGCACCAGGTTATGCCCGATATCCCACAGGCTGTAGGGCGTGAGGGAGGGCAGAAAGGCAATGCGCCCCAGCACCTTGTTGAGCGCGCGGTGCGGAGTAAAGCTTTGGTGGCAGGCATCATGCCCCAGGATGAAGAGGCGGCCAATGATGAACCCGGCCACGAGCCCCATGCCCACCTTGGCCCAGACGGGGGTCAGCAGCACCGTGGCGGCAATCGCCCCGAAAAACAGGGCGAAGTCGAACAGCAACAGCAACAGGGGCCATATCGTGCTTTTGGAGCAAAGCGGAATCAGCCAGCCACGAACGATCTTGCGCCCGGGAAACGGCGCGTCCGGTGCAATCACCGGAATTTCGGCTGAATCAGTGCTAGGGTTCTGAGTCGTCATTTTATATTTGCAGTCAAAGTGTCGGTCAAAGTGACGCCATTTTAACCCAATCGGCTAAAATGCGTCTCCCGTTTCCGGATTATCGCCATGCCTCTGTTACCCCCGCTGAATCCCCCCATCCCGGACTGGACCGGAATGCGCATCTGGATCATCGGCGCCTCCAGCGGCATTGGCGCAGAAACCGCGCGCCTCCTGGCCCGGCGCGGCGCCCGGGTGGCCCTGTCGGCGCGCCGCAGCGGGGCGCTGGAATCCCTGCGTGCGGAATTTGACGCCACCGCCCGGGACAGCACCGTGGTCCTGCCGCTCGACATCACGGATGCCGCCGCCGTCGAAGCCGCCGCCCGCAGTCTTCTGTCGCGCTGGGGGGAGCTGGATCTCGTACTGGTGGCCGCAGGCATTTACGATGCGCTACGCGCCCCTGCCTTCGATGCCGCGGCCCTTCCTGCCGTACGCTCGGTCATGGAAGTCAACCTGATGGGCACCTACCATGTGCTGGCCGCCCTGCTGCCCCACTTCACCCGGCAGGGGCGAGGCGGCATCGCCATCATCAGCAGCGTGGCAGGCTACAACGGCCTGCCGCGCGCGCTGGCCTACGCCCCCAGCAAGGCGGCGCTCAACAACCTGTGCGAGGGACTGTATTTTGAACTGCGTCCGCTGGGGCTTTCGGTGTATCGCATCTGTCCGGGATTCGTTGCCACCACCATGACGGCCCATGTGGGTTTCCATATGCCTGCCCTGCTTTCAGCCCAGACTGCCGCGCATGAAATCGTGCGCGGACTGGAGCAGGGAGAATTCGAAATCCACTTCCCCAAACGCTTCACCCGTTTCCTCAAATTGCTGCGCTGGTTACCCCGCCGGATCTACTTCGTCCTGCTCGGCCTGGGTGCCCGGCAGGTCTGAAACCCGCGCCCTTTCTGGGGTGTTGACGACCCCCACAAAAAGGGCTAATTTCTGGCGAAAACCACAACATATTGTGGTTTTGTGACATTGCTCACCAAAACGACAAACACTCAGGGGACTCATGCTTAAAGCCGTCAAAGTCACGCAACACACCGCCCAGGAAGTGGCCATGCAGCCGGTTTCCGCAGACATCTGGGACAAAAAATACCGTCTCAAAAACAAACAGGGACAGCCCATCGACATCGAAATCGATGACACCTACCGGCGCGTGGCCAAAGCCCTTTCTGACACCGAAAACACCCCCGAAAAACAGGCCTACTGGAACGAGCGGTTTCTGTGGGCCCTGCGTCGCGGCGCCATCCCTGCCGGGCGCATCACTTCCAACGCGGGCGCACTGGAACATAAACCCGCCACCAGCACCATCAACTGTACCGTCTCCGGCACCATCGAAGACAGCATGAACGGCATCCTTGAAAAGGTGCATGAAGCCGGCCTCACCCTCAAGGCAGGTTGCGGCATCGGTTACGAGTTTTCCTCGCTGCGCCCCAAGGGCGCTTTCGTGGCGGGTGCCGGCGCCTATACTTCCGGCCCCCTGTCCTTCATGGACATTTACGACAAGATGTGTTTCACCGTGTCCTCGGCCGGGGGGCGGCGCGGTGCGCAGATGGCCACTTTCGACATCTCCCATCCCGACGTGATCGACTTCATCAAGGCCAAGCGCGAAGCGGGACGGCTTCGCCAGTTCAACCTCTCCTGCCTCATCACCCGCGAATTCATGGAAGCCGTCAAGGCCGACGCAGACTGGCGCCTGGCCTTTCCCATCGCACAGGCCGAAGTGGAAAGCGACGGCATCAACCTGACGCTCGCCACCGACATCGTGTGGCGTGAATGGCCGGTCAAGAACAAATACGTCACCCGCGATGACGGGCTCGTGGCCTGTCGCGTGTACAAAACCCTGAAGGCACGCCGGCTGTGGGACGTCATCATGTCTTCCACCTATGATTACGCCGAGCCGGGCTTCATCCTGATCGACCGCGTCAATGAAATGAACAACAACTGGTGGTGTGAAAACATCCGCGCCACCAACCCCTGTGTCACGGCCGATACCTGGGTCATGACCACCGAAGGCGCGCGTCGCGTGTCCGATCTCACGGGGCTGCCCTTTACCGCCCTGGTGGATGGCGTGCCCTATCGCACCACCGCGGCCGGCTTTTTCAAGACCGGCCTCAAGCCCGTGTACCAGCTCACCACCAGGGAAGGCTTCAAGGTGCGGCTCACCGGGGACCACCGTGTACTGAAGGCCGAAGGAGCCCACCGTCAGAATGCCGCCTGGGTGGAAGCGCGGCATCTTTCACCCGGCGATCATGTGGTCCTGCATAACCAGCGCGAGGTCTCGGGTTGGGAAGGGGCAGGCACAACACAGCAGGGCTATCTGTTGGGGCTGCTGGTGGGTGATGGCGTATTGCGCCAGGAGCAGGCCGTCCTGTCAGTGGGTGAGCGGGCTGGCACCGAATCCGTGCGCCAGGCCGTTACCGCAGCCGCCACGGCCTTGAACAAGCGCGCCACCCCGCTGGGCTGGCAGCGCGTGGCGGGGCGTCGGGAATATCGCTTCGGCTCGACAGCCCTGCGCGCACTCGCCCTGACCTTTGGCATGGGCCGCGCAATCACCGTCACCCCTGAAATCGAGGAAGCCTCTTCCGCCTTTTATGCGGGCTTCCTGCGCGGACTGTTCGATGCCGATGGCTCGGTGCACGTAACCGACCAGGGATTGAGCGTTCGTCTTGCACAACCCGACCTGGAACTGCTGGAAGCCGTGCAGCGCATGCTGGCACGCCTGGGCATCCTCACCGTGCTCAGCACCAACCGGCACGACATTGCCCTCAAGGACCTGCCCGATGGTCGCGGTGGCCTCATGGATTACCGGATCGAGGCGCAGCATGAGCTCATCATCGCCCATGACAGCCTGGTGCGGTTTCACGACCACATCGGTTTTACCGACCGCGCCAAACACCAGCGCCTCACCCAGCTCATCACCCCATATCGCCGCAGCCCCCGTCGCGAAAGCTTTGTGGGCACGGTAGAGGCGCTCATCCCTTGCGGTGCCGCGGACGTCTATGACGTTCAGGTGCCGGGCGTCAACGCGTTCGACGCCAATGGCCTGTATGTCCATAATTGTGGCGAACAACCGCTGCCACCCTACGGCGCCTGCCTGCTGGGTTCGGTCAACCTCACCCGTTTCGTGCGCGACGCCTTCACCGACACGGCCCATTTTGACTGGGAAGAATATCGCGACGTCGTGCGCATCTTCACCCGCATGCTGGACAACGTGGTGGACGTCAACGGCCTGCCCCTGCCGCAACAGCGGCAGGAGATCATGCGCAAGCGCCGCCATGGCATGGGCTACCTGGGTCTGGGCTCGACACTGACCCTGCTCAAGATGACCTATGGCTCGCCGGAGTCGCTGGAATTCACCGAGGAAGTCACCCGCATCATGGCCGAGGAAGGCTGGAACGTGGGTCTCGAACTTGCCCAGGAAAAAGGCCCGGCCCCCATCATGGATGAGGAATTCACCGTCACTCCCGAACTTCTGGCCAAACGGCCTGAAATGGCGGCCGATGGCGTCAAGGCCGGCGACAAGGTCAAGGGACGGGTGCTTCTGGGACGCTACAGCCGTTACATGCAGCAGTTTCCCGAGGCCCTGCGCGAGCGCATCGCCACGGAGGGGGTGCGCTTCACGCACCACAGCTCGATTGCACCCACCGGCACCATTTCATTGTCGCTGGGCAACAATGCCAGCAACGGCATCGAGCCCTCCTTTGCCCACCATTACAGCCGCAACGTGATTCGTGAAGGAAAAAAGAGCAAGGAGAAGGTGGATGTATTCTCCTTCGAGCTTCTGGCCTATCGCACCCTCATCAACCCCAATGCCATGCCCTTTGCCGAATCGGGTGAAGGCCGCCTGCCCGATTACTTCGTGGATTCCTCCAACATCCCGGCTCGCGCGCATGTGGACATCCAGGCTGCGGCGCAAAAATGGATTGACAGTTCCATCTCCAAAACCATCAACGTGCCTACGGATTATCCCTACGAGGATTTCAAGGACATCTATTTCTACGCCTACGAAAAGGGCCTGAAGGGCTGCACCACCTTCCGGTTCAACCCTGAGGCCTTCCAGGGCGTATTGGTGACTGAAAAGGATCTGGAAAATACCACCTACCGCTTCACGCTGGAAGACGGCTCGACCGTCGAGGCCAAGGGCAATGAAACCATCGAATACGATGGCGAACTGCACAGCGCGGCCAACCTGTACGACGCCCTCAAAGAAGGTTATTACGGCAAATTCTGACCCGGAGAATGCAATGACACTCAAGATAGATAAAAAAATCACCGGGTATGCCGTCGTCATCGAGCAACCCGAAGCGGCCCCACCCGTCGAAGCCCGCAGCGCTGAAATCCACCAGCTGGGCGAGCCCCTGTCCCGCCCGGACAAGCTGGTGGGAAACACCTACAAGATCAAGACGCCGGTCACCGATCACGCGCTCTACATCACCATCAATGACGTGATCATGAACGAGGGCACGCCACAGGAGCATCGCCGTCCCTTCGAGATCTTCATCAACTCGAAAAACATGGAACATTTCCAGTGGATCGTGGCGCTGACCCGCGTCATGTCAGCGGTGTTCCGCAAGGGTGGCGACATCACCTTTCTGGTGGAAGAACTGCACAGCGTGTTCGACCCCAAGGGAGGCTACTTCAAAAAGGGGGGACGATACATTCCCAGCCTCGTGGCTGAAATTGGCGAAGTGCTGAAGGAACACCTGCATGAAATCGGCATGTTGAAGCGGCCGGAACAGGAGGCCCAGCAAAAGGAGTTTCTGGATGCCAAGCGGCAGGAATACCTGGAAAAGCAGGCCCAGGCCAGCCCCCCCGCGGGCGACAGCGGCTTTCCTGCAGGAGCAACCCTTTGCGCCAAATGCTCGACGCAGGCCGTCATCAAAATGGATGGCTGCCTGACCTGCCTGAACTGCGGCGACAGCAAGTGCTCCTAGGGGGCCAGTAACCCCATCACCTGCAACCCGGCACCCGCTCAAGCACGCCCTCCCGGGCGTGTTTTTTTTGGCGTCATTCCCCACAAAATGGCGCGGATGTCCGATATCGAACGGATATCGAGTGCATTTTGATACGAGCAGGGTTAGACTCAAACCAACATCACAGTATAGACTACGTCTAAGGTGTTTTCTGGACAGTGTCATCCGTATTCTACCTACCGTTAATCAGGGGAATTGTTGATGAACACCATGCTTCGTTTTGTCTCGTGGGTGGTTGACGGACAGGCTTATGCGCTTGCGCTGGAAGCGGTTGATCGCGCCGTGCTGGCAGTCGAGATAACGCCCTTGCCCGGAGCACCAGAAGCAGTCGAAGGAATCATCAACATCCGGGGCGAAATCATCCCCGTCGTCAGCATCCGCAAGCGACTAGGCATCAGCCTTCGATCATTGGAAATATCAGACAGTCTGGTAGTGGCGCGTACCCGCACCAGGCGGCTGGCCGTCATTGCCGAGTCCGTACTGGAAATAGTGGAACGCCCTGCCAATGCCATGATGGGGACCGATGAAATGATTCATGGCGCTCGCTACATCGCGGGCGTGCTCAAAACGCATGATGGCTTGATGCTCATTCAGGACCTGGACAGGTTCTTTTCCCTGAGGGAAGAGCAGTCTCTGGAACTGGCGCTGGAGGGTGCTGAAGCATGACCACCCCCATGCCGACTGCCCTGCCAGATTCACTGCTGTTGCGGCTGAGCGGTTTCATTGCCTCTCAGGTGGGACTCCATTTTCCGCGGAAGCGCTGGCGCGACCTGGAACGCGGCATTATCGCCGCCTCCCGTGAGGCGGGATATGCAAAAACGGAGGCCTACGCCCAGTGGTTGCTGGCGGCACCTTTGGCGCGGGAACACATTGAGGGGCTCGCCAGCCACCTGACGGTGGGAGAAACCTATTTCTTTCGCGAGAAAACAGGCCTGGACATTCTCGAACGGCAAATCCTGCCAGAGCTCCTTCATGCTCGCGCCAGCTCAGAACGATATCTTCGCATCTGGTGCGCCGGCTGTTGCACCGGCGAGGAACCCTATTCGATCGCCATAATCCTTCATCGCCTGATTCCCGATCTGGAAAAATGGAACGTAACCCTCCTCGCAACTGACATCAGCCCACGGTTCCTGCGCATGGCCGCACAGGGAGCCTATGGCGCATGGTCGTTCCGCAACACGCCCGACAGCATCAAGGAACTATATTTCACGAAACGACAGGACGGTCGTTTCGTGATCGCGTCCCGGATACGGCGGATGGTCACTTTTTCCTGTCTTAACCTCGCCGAGGATGTTTATCCATCACCTGTGAACAACACCCATGCGATGGATGTGATCCTGTGTCGCAACGTGCTGATTTATTTCGCCGAGGACAGTACGAGAATGGTCATCGACAGGCTGCGGCGCTCGCTCATCGATGGCGGATGGCTGCTCACCAGCCCCGCAGAGACCTCGACACAGCGATTTTCTGCATTGACCACCGTCGAGTTTCCCGGTGCGTTTCTGTACCGCAATATCGCGCAGGTTAAACGGCCGGCTGCCGCTGCCAGGAAACAAGCTCCACGGAACGAAATGGAGGCCCCGCAGCCCCGCACGCTGACGCTTGCCAAGCCTTCAGAGCCTGAATATTTCAGCATGGCCCGCACTTGCGCCGATGAGGGAAGCCTTGCTGAAGCGATTGAATGGTGCGAAAAGGCCATCGCTGCCGACAAGCTGAACCCTGCGCACCATTATCTGCACGCAGTCATCTGTCAGGAACAGGGACAAATCGAGAAAACCGAGCGCTCGCTAGGACGCGCAATTTACCTGGACCCCGATTTTGCGCTGGCGCACTTTGCCTTGGGAAATCTTTGCCTGTCCGGAGGGCGCCGGCAAGAAGCGCAACGGCACTTCGGCAACGCCCTGACCCTGCTGCGAAACTGCCCGGCCGATGCCCGGCTCCAGGAGTCGGACGGGTTGACTGCAGGCCGTCTCATCGAAATCATTGACGCCGTGCAGGCAAGCCTTACACGCTCCCGTAAGGAGTTGATTGCGTGAGCAAAGGCGACACAGACTGGGCCAAAATACACGGGCGCCTGGCTGCTGCAAAAGCCGCTTGCGAACGCACCTGGAATCCCGGGGCTGATGGGGCCGCGTCAATCCTGCATGAGAGGGCAATTGCGCTCGCCGCAGCGACCGATGCGGTACACACCCACGACCCATGCATCGAAACGGTGGAGTTTCTTCTGGCTCACGAACGCTACGCCGTCGAATCTTCTTATGTGCGCGAGGTGGGTGTCCTTGAAAACCTCACTCCCCTGCCATGTACGCCGGCATTTGTGCTCGGCATCGTTAATTTTCGCGGCGAGATTCTTTCGGTTGTCGATATCAGGAAGTTCTTCGACTTCCCGGTGGAAGAGTTGCCCGACCTCAACAAAATCATCGTGCTAAAGTCCGGGAACCTCGTTTTTGGCATTCTCGCGGACACCATCCTTGGTGTGCGCCACGTTCCGCTTGCCGAAATCCAGCCCCCGCTGCCAACGCTCACCGGCATCCGGGAAAAATACCTGAGGGGGATCACCCCGGAACGCACGGTGGTTCTCGATGCACTGAAGCTGCTTGCCGATGAAGAAATCGTGGTGCAGGAACAGGTGAACAGTCCATGACTGTCGCCTCGAGCTAACACAGGAAGTACATTCACCGAATGTGCCGTGTCATGCGGCGGCTGGTTATCTGGGTACGGGGGAACTGAAAATGAAATGGTCAATTGGCAACAGGATTGGGGCCGGATACGGGCTTGCTCTCTTCATACTGTTTATTCTTGGCGTGATCTCATACCAAAACACCACCGGCACCATCAGGGCAATGGAAATGAAAGTTCACTCCTATCAGGTGTTGGAAAATCTGGAAGACGTCAGCTCTGCCCTGAAGGATGCCGAGACCGGACAACGAGGCTACATCATCGTGGGCGAAGACCGGTATCTGGAGCCCTACCAGGCCGGCTCGACCGTCGTGTATCAGTCCATCCAGAGCCTGCGCAGGCTCACTGCGGATAATCCCCATCAACAACACCGGCTTGACGCCATGGAGCCCCTCATTGCCAACAAGCTTGCCGAGCTCAAGGAGACCATTGACCTGCGCAAAGACAAGGGATTTAAGGCGGCGTTTGATGTGATCCAGACGGACCATGGCAAAAAGACGATGGATGACATCCGAAGGGTGATCGCTGAAATGCGAAACGAGGAGAAGACGCTGTTGGAACAACGGGACAGCGAGGTGAAATCCCGGGCCAAAACGACAACCTCCGCCATTGTTTACGGCATCCCGCTGGCTTTTGTGCTATTGGCATTCGTGGGATTCGGAATCACGCGCAACATTACCATGAAACTGCGGGAAAGCATCGCCCAACTCGCTTCGTCATCGTCCGAAATTCTTGCCACCACAACCCAGGTTGCCGCAAGCGCGGTGGAGACGGCCAGTGCAGTGAGCGAAACGACCGCCACCGTGGAAGAGGTCAAGCAAACCGCACTGATGGCAAGCCAGAAGGCAAAACATGTTTCGGATAGCGCCCAGAAGGTCTCACAGGTCTCGCAAGACGGACGCCGTTCTGTCGAGGGGGCCATCGTGGGCATGCAGCGTATTCAGGAGCAGATGGAGGCTATCGCCGAAAGCATCGTACGGCTGTCGGAGCAAAGCCAGGCAATCGGCGAGATCATCGCCACGGTAAACGATCTGGCCGAGCAGTCCAATGTGTTGGCGGTAAATGCCGCAATTGAGGCGGCCCGGGCAGGCGAACAGGGCAAGGGGTTTGCCGTGGTGGCGCAGGAGGTCAAAAGCCTCGCCGAGCAGTCCAAGCAGGCGACTGCCCAGGTACGGACAATCCTGGGCGACATCCAGAAGGCAACTACAACGACTGCAATGGCCACGGAACAAGGCAACAAGGCAATGGAGGCCGGCATGAGGCAATCCAGCGATGCAGGCGATTCAATCCGTCAGCTTGCCGAAAGCGTGAGCGAGGCGGCGCAGGCGGCCACGCAGATTGCCGCTTCAAGCCAGCAGCAGATGGTGGGCATGGATCAGGTGGCGCTGGCGATGGACAACATCAAGCAGGCAAGCATGCAGAATGTCTCCGGCACCCGGCAGGCCGAGACCGCCGCACATAGCCTGCATGAGCTGGGACTGAAACTGGGTTCCATGATTGGAGGCAAGGGCTGAAGATCTGAACGGGATCTCCAGACCATAACTGCCGTGGCCACAGACAGCGCATTTCTGACAAAGCTTCTCGCAACCTTCCAGGTCGAGGCGAGTGAACATATCCAGGCAATGACCACTGAATTGGTCGAGCTTGAAAGAATGCCCACGGGGGAGCAACGCACCGAAAGCCTGGAACGGATTTTCCGGGAAGCGCATAGCCTCAAAGGTGCTGCACGCGCAGTAAACCACTTGGAAATGGAAACGGTATGCCATGCCCTGGAGAGCGTGTTTTCCGAGCTGAAGAACAACTGCGTTGCCGCCACGCTGCCACTTTTCGATTTGCTGCATCAAACGCTGAAGGTGCTGCGCGGGTTGCTGGACACCTCCAGTCAAGCCGGGGCAGGTGCCCAAAAGAACGCCGTTGCCACTCTGGTGCGACAGCTCGAGGATATATTGATCGGCGTCACTCCTGCGATGCACGAGTTCAATTCCCTGACTTTTGTCGGATCAGATGAAGTTGCTGACAGCCCTGGTCGTGGTACGTCGGTGCCGGCTTCAAGCCTCGCGCCAAATACAATAAGGGTGCATACCAGAAAGCTGGACTCGGTGATGCGGCAGGCAGAAGAACTGCTCGTACAACGACTGGCAGCAGCCAATCGAGCGCGCGAACTGCGGGAACTCGGAATCACGATGGCTTCCTGGAAAAAGGATCTCGCCAGGATCCAGTCTGCCGCGCGGGCAGTGGGGCGGGCATTCAGGCCATCTGAAATGGCAGGAAGCACCCCAAGAGAGCAGCAATCCCTGGCTAAACTGCTCGAGTATCTGGACGCGGAGTCCTCGCAAATGAAACATTTCGAGAATCGGCTGACAAAACTTGAAGGGACCGCCGCGCATGACCATCGCATCCTGAGCGGTCTCGTGGATGGCCTCCTTCACGACGTGAAGGAGATGCACATGCAGCCCTTCTCTTCGCTTCTCGAAACCTTGCCACGGTTGGCGCGAGAACTTTCGCGAGATCATGGAAAACAGGTGGAATTAGTGATTCTCGGGGACGACATTGAAATTGACCGGAGGATCCTTGAACAGATCAAGGACCCCCTCAATCACCTGCTCAGAAACTGTGTTGATCACGGCGTGGAGAAGCCCGACGTGCGCAAGCAAAGGGGCAAGCCGGCGCATGCAACGCTCACCATCGCCATATCGCACAAGGACAGCAATAAAGTGGAAATCCTGGTAGCCGATGATGGGGACGGAATCGAACTTGCCAAGCTCAGAACTGCGGCTGCCAGACTCGGCATACTTTCAGCCGAGGAGATCGATAAATTGAACGAGCGTGATGTGCTGGCCCTTGTGTTCCAGTCAGGAGTCTCCACCAGCCCCATGGTCACCGACCTTTCCGGTCGGGGCCTGGGACTTGCCATCGTGCGGGAAAAGGTTGAGCGCCTCGGTGGCACGGTCACCCTGGAGACGCAACCCAAAACCGGAACGACCTTCCGCATCACGCTGCCACTGACCCTCGCCACATTCCGCGGTGTCATCGTGCTCGCGGGCGACCGTTTGTTCATCATCCCTGCCGTCAGCGTGGAACAAGTGGCGCTGGTTGATAGAAAAAACATCATGACGGTGGGAAACGGCGAATCGATCACGCTGGAAGGGCAGGCACTTGCTCTGGTCTGGCTGAGCGACGTTCTGGAAATTCCGCGCATGAAGAGCGAGAGCCGGGACAAGCTGCAAGTTGCGATACTGCGTGTCGGGGCCAATCGCATTGCATTCCGGGTGGACGCAGTACTCGCGGAACAGGAGGTACTGGTCAAGGGGCTTGGACCACAACTCAGGCGTGTGCGTCATGTCGCCGGCGCCAGTGTATTGGGCACAGGCCAGGTGATTCCCGTTCTAAACGTACCCGATCTGATGCTGTCCGCCAAGAAACCCGGGATGACGCCGCTCGCCAGTGCCACCGGCGATGGCCCCAAAACTGAGAAGCAGTCGATCCTTGTCGCCGAGGATTCCATTACCTCGAGGGCATTGATAAAGAATATCCTGGAAGCGGCGGGCTATGACGTCGCCACCGCGGTGGATGGCGCGGAGGCATACACCATGCTCAAGGCTGGAACATTCGATCTTGTGGTGTCGGATGTGGAAATGCCACGCATGGACGGATTTGATCTCACGATGAAGGTGCGCACGGATAAGCAACTTTCGAGCGTGCCAATCGTGCTGATAACGGCGCTTGAGTCACGTGAGCACCGTGAGCGCGGTATTGATGCCGGGGCCAACGCCTACATCGTCAAAAGCAGCTTTGACCAGAGCAACCTGCTGGAAGTCATCGGAAGGCTGATATGATCGAACGCATGGGGACAAGCCAATGATCAGGGTCCTGGTGGTGGAGGATTCTCCCGTGGTACGCGAGCTTCTCGTTTACATTCTCGGTGCCGATCCCGAAATCCAGGTCATCGGGGCAGTGGACGATGGTGAACAGGCGCTCGAGAGCGTTGCACGGATCCGGCCCGACGTCATCACCATGGACATCCACATGCCCAGGCTGGACGGTTTGTCAGCCACGCGCCAGATCATGGAAACGCATCCAACCCCAATCGTCATCGTCAGCGAAAACACGGATCCACGGCAGGTTGCAACAACCTTTCACGCCATGGAAGCGGGTGCCGTGGCGGTTCTGCGACGGCCGGCAGGCATCGGACATCCGGATCACGAAGCCACAGCCAGCGAGCTGGTACAAGTCGTGAAGCTGATGTCCGAGGTGAAGGTGGTCAAACGCTGGCCCCATTTGTGGCGCCCCCCGATGTCACCGATTCAGGCTAAAGCGGACTGCGCAGGGGTTGATGCAAAGGTAAGGGTTGTCGCCATTGGAGCTTCAACCGGGGGACCGTTTGTGCTGCAAACCATTCTTGCGGCATTGTCGAAGGATTTTCCGGTACCGGTATTGATTGTCCAGCACATGGCAGCCGGTTTCATTCAGGGGTTTGTCCAGTGGCTTTCGCAGACATCGGGCTTACCCGTACATATTGCCGCGCATGACGAACAGCTACGCCCGGGCCACGCCTATGTGGCACCCGATGGCTATCAGATGCGGGTGAATCCGAACGAAAAAATCGCTCTGAGGAAGGACGAGCCCGAGAATGGCTTGCGCCCGTCGGTGTCCTACCTTTTGCGTTCTGTAGCCGAAGTCTATGGACGCGATGCCGTAGCCGGCCTCCTCACCGGCATGGGTCGGGACGGCGCCGATGAACTGAAGTTGCTAAAAGAAAAAGGGGCCATCACCTTTGCTCAGGACAAGGAAAGCTCGGTCGTACACGGCATGCCTGGCGCTGCAATCAAGATTGGTGCGGCAACACTGATTCTTTCACTGGAGAAAATCGCTGCGACCCTGACCAGTCTGGCAAAGCACAGAACATCATAAGGATCATTCCATGCAATCCAATCAGAAATCGAATGTCATGAAGGAAATCCTCATCGCCGAGGACAGTCCGACCCAGGCGGCTCAATTGGCACACCTTCTCGAGGAACATGGTTTCAAGGTTACAACTGCGGCTAACGGTCGCGAAGCACTCGCCCTGCTTGAACGGTACAAACCCCTCCTGATTATCAGCGACGTCGTAATGCCAGAGCTGGATGGGTACGGTCTGTGCAAGGCCATCAAGAGTGACAGTAATCTGAAAAACATCCCGGTCATGCTGGTCACCACACTCTCCGATCCGGAGGACGTGGTCCGCGGTCTGGAGTGTGGCGCTGACAATTTCCTGCGCAAGCCCTATGACGAGCGCCACCTGCTGTCGCGCATCGACTATTTGTTGATGAACCTCGAATTGCGCAAAAACCAGAAAATGCAGATGGGCGTTGAAATCAGTCTGGGTGGCCAGAGACATTTCATCAGTTCGGAACGCCAGCAGATCCTGGACCTGCTGATCTCGACCTACGAACAGGCGGTCGACATCAACAATGAGCTCAAGCTTCGTGAAAGGGAACTCTTGCAATCAAACCAGGTACTCAATGCACTGTACCGCATTGCAGAAGTGCTAAACCATGCAAGCAGCGAGCAGGAGGTGGCAGGGGCTGTTCTGGACCGGGTACTGGAGCTTCCAGGAGTCCAGGCTGGCTGGATTACCCTGCGAGCGGGCAAGTCCGGCTTCAGGCTGATCGCCGCCCGCAATCTGCCCCCGGCGCTGGAATCCCCGGGGGCCATGGAGGGCAATTGCACGTGCTGCAGACGGCTTGCCTCTGACGAACTTGGATCGGGCCCCATCATCCTGGAATGCGAGCGCCTGATGAAGGCGGTTGGGGACAAGCGCGGACTGCGCTATCACGCCTGTATTCCCTTGTGGCTGGGCGACAGGACAATGGGCGTGATGAATCTTGTGGGATCCGAGAAGGGACTGTTCAATGACGACGAATTGCGGGTTTTGTACGGCGTAGGCAACCAGGTTGCGGTAGCACTGGAGCGGGTGCGCCTATACCAGCATCTGGAGCAACTGGTGCAGGAAAGAACCAAAGAGCTCAATGTGGAAATTGTGGAACGAAAACGGATCGAAAAGGAACAGGCGCGACTGGTGGCCATCATTGAAGCGACGCCTGACTTCGTGGGAACCAGCGATCTCAATGGCAATGTGCATTTCATCAACAAAGCCGGCCTCAAGATGCTGGGCTACGAAACAGGACGGCCCGTATCGGATCTTCGCATCGAGCAGTCCCATCCCCGGTGGGCGGCCAAGCTGCTGTCTGAAACGGCGATTCCTCATGCGCTCGAATATGGGTCTTGGAGCGGAGAGTCTGCGCTGCTGCAACGCGGTGGCCAGGAGATTCCATTATCACAAGTCGTCATCGCTCACCGAAGCCAGGACGGGTCTGTTGAATACCTGTCCACCATCGCGCGTGACATCACGTTGCTCAAGGAGAGTGAGCAGCGAATCACGCGCCTGAATCGGGTCTATGCCGTACTGAGCGGCATCAACACAACCATTGTTCGCACCCGAAACCGGCAGGAACTGTTCGATGAATCCTGCCGAATTGCGGTGGAGCGAGGAAAGTTCAGGTTTGCCTGGATCGGCCTGCTTGAGCCTGGCGGGAAGGAAGTGGTGCCCGTGGCCCGTGCGGGCGTTGATGAAGGCTGCCTTGACTGCATTCGATTAACCGTGCGCGATGACGAGCCTGATCGCTGCGAACTCGTTGCCCATGCATTGCGGGAAAATACCGTAGTGGTTTGCAACGACGTCGAATCCGATCCGCGGATGGCAACGTGGCGCGATGCGGCTCTCTTGCGGGGCTATCGATCGGTGGCTGTATTTCCGCTGCAACTGAAGAGCGAGGTGATGGGCCTGCTCCTGCTTTACGCAACTGAAGTGGATTTCTTCGACGACGAGGAAATGGAGTTGCTCACCGAGATTTCCAGTGACATCTCATTTGCACTTGATCACCTCGAAAAGGAAGACAGGCTCAACTACCTTGCCTACTACGATGCCTTGACCGGCCTTTCCAACCGTAGTTTGTTCAACGTGCATTTGAGCCAGAGGATAGGTGAAGCGCAAGGCGTCCAGATGACCTTTGCAGTTGTCATGCTCAACCTTGAACGGTTCAGAAGCATCAACGATTCTCTGGGGCAGCATGCCGGTGATGAACTGCTGCGCCAGGTTGCGCAACGCCTGAAGGAATGGCTTCATGAATCAGCCATTTTGGCCAGGCTGGGTGCCGACTCCTTTGCAATCATTACCCAGCGCTCCGAAGACGAAGGCAGTGTAGGCCGCATCCTGGAGCAAGTTCTGTCATGTGTCCACGGCCAGCCTTTCGTGATTGGCGGGCAAGAACTTCGCATTGGGGCCAAGGCAGGAGTGGCTGTCTTTCCCAACGATGGGGTGGATGCCAATACGCTGTCCCGTAACGCAGAGGCGGCATTGGGGAAAACCAGGCTCTCTGGAGACAAGTATCTGTTCTATGCGCCTGAATTCAACGCCCGTGTTGCAGAAAAACTGTCATTGGAAAACAAACTGCGCCGTGCAGTGGAAAACGGAGAATTGGTGCTCCATTACCAGCCCAAGGTCGAACTCAATACGCGACGCATTAAAGGGCTTGAGGCCCTGATGCGATGGAAAGATCCCGATACCGGCCTCCTTATACCGCCCTCAAGCTTCATTCCCCTTCTCGAGGAAACCGGCCTCATTCTAGAGGCTGGACGTTGGGCACTGGAACAGGCGGTGGCCGATTTCAAGCTCTTCAAAGACAAGGAAGTTGAGGTTCCCAGAATCGCGGTTAACGTCTCTCCAATCCAGCTGCGCCAAAAGGATTTCGTCGCCACCGTCGAGCATGTATTACGCAATGTCGCAGACATGGAAGCCGTTCTTGAACTGGAGATCACCGAAAGTCTGCTCATGCGCAATATCGAAGCCAAAATCATAAAGCTTCGGGCCTTGCGGGAAATGGGCGTGGAGATTTCCATCGATGATTTTGGAACGGGGTATTCCTCGCTCAGTTATATCTCGAAATTGCCCGTCAACTCGCTGAAAATAGACCATGCGTTCATCTTCAACATGACCACGAACCCGGATGATCTATGCATCGTGTCCGCCATCATTTCGTTGGGGCATTCCCTGAACCTGAAGGTCATTGCCGAGGGGGTTGAAACAGAGGAGCAGGAGAATATGCTCCGTTTGCTGAAGTGTAACGAGTTTCAAGGATACCTGTTCAGCCCCGCGGTCGAGGCATCCAGAATCGTGTCATTACTGCAAGGCTGATCAAACGGTTGCAGAATCCAGAAAGCGTTCAATCAACTGGCGCAACAACTGTCCTGCGCGTAGCCCGTCTCCATCGCACAGTGCTTGAAGAATGGCATCGTGCGCTCGGGCATATTGTTCCAGATCGCTGCTCACGTGCAGGGCGGCGATGTGCATGCGCACTCCCACCTGCAGCGCATCCCAGGTGTGCAGAAACACGCGATTGGCCGACGCCTCGACGATCTTTCGATGGAAATGAACGGTTTCCCTGGCATAGGCTGCAGAATTGCCAGCAGTTGCCGCCGCGTGCATTTTCTGCAAGGCATCCCGAAGATAGGCCAGCATTTCTGGAGAACAAGGCACGGCAAGCTGGGCAGCCCGCTCCTCCAGGACCGCCCGCATTTCGAACGTCTCTTTCAGGTCGGATGCCTTGGGTGAACTCACGCGGGTGCCGCGGTAACGCTGGGACTCCACCAGACCCAGCGCTTCCAGTTCGCGCAACGCCTCGCGCACGGGTGCCTGACTGACGTTGAATTCGCGGGCCAGATTCAATTCAATCAACCGCTCACCGGCTGCATAGCTGCCATCGAGAATGCGCGTCACGAGGGCGTCACGGATCTTGTCCCGCATGCAGCGACGCTCGATATGGGCGCACTCCTGAAGCTTATCGGCGCTCATATGCTTTGGGCGACGCCCCTGCAGCCTGCGATTCGGCCTGCCAACTGCCGCCCAACGCTTTCACCAGCTGCACGCTCGCCATCATGCGCCGCACCTGCAGATCCGTCACCGAAAACTCGGATTGAAGCGCCACGTTCTGGGCCGTAATCACTTCCAGATAGCTTGCAATGCCGCCCTGATAACGATAATTGGCCTGGTTCAGGGCATCCTGTGCCGCTGCTCCTGCCGCCGACGCACTCTGGAACTCCCGTTCGAGATCACGCAAGGCAGCCAGGTTGTCTTCAACCTCCTGATAGGCCACCAACACGGTTTGACGGTAATTGGCAGCCGCTTCGTCATAAGCGGCATGCGCCTCGTCTGTCACCGCCTGGCGTCGCCCCGCATCGAACAGGGTCAGCGATGCCGATGGCCCGAGAGACCAGTACCGGCTGGGAGCTGAAATCCAGCGGGGCATGGTGGTACTTTCCAGTCCACCCATGGCGTCCAGTCCGAATACCGGAAAAAATGCGGCCCGGGCCACTCCGATTTCCGCATTGGCTGCGGCCACCCGGCGTTCGGCGCCAGCGATGTCCGGACGCCGTTCCAACAGGGCGGAGGGCAAGCCTGGCGCCAGTGGCGGCGGCAGCACCTTGAACTCGCCTTGCGGCGACAGCGAGAATGTGGACGCCGGTTCGCCTATCAGTACCGCAATCGCATGTTCCATCTGGCTGCGCTTGAGGCGGGTATCCGTCGCCAGGGTGACTGCATTCTGCAGTTGGAACTGCGCCAAAGCCACGTCGGTGACGCTGGCTCCCCCGCCCTGATAGAGCTTCTGCGTCAGATCAAGCAGGGCTCGATAGGCTTCGACGGTTTTGTCGAGCAAACCCTGTTCGGCGTCATACCCGCGCAAGGCAAAATAGTCCTTGGCCAGCTCTGCGCGCGTGCTGAGATCGAGTGTGGCGAGGTCGGCTGCACTTGCCACGGCCAGCGCATTGCTTGCCGTCACGGCATTCCGGATGCGACCCCACACGTCGAACTCGTAGCTGACGTCCACCCCCAGCAGGTTATCCCGGTATTTGGGGTCGAAACCGGGAAAGTAAAACGGTTTGTTGGTGGAAATGCGCTCGTTCAGGGACGAAGCGTTGGCGCTGATCGTGGGAAAGAGGTCAGAACGGGTTGCACGCGCCGTGGCATGCGCCTGATCCAGGCGCGCCAGCGCCGCCTTGAGGTTCTGGTTGGCCTCGCCGACCTTGGATTCCAGCGCATTGAGCACTTCGTCATGAAACTGCTCCCACCAGGGTCCGCGCGGTGCGTTGTCCGCGGGAGCCGCCAGTTTCCAGTCGGCATTCTCCTTGAAAGCCGGGGGGGGAGATGCCATTTCTGGAACCTGATATGTGGGCGCAAGCGAACAGGCTCCCAGCAGCAAGGCAAGCGCAGGAAGGATGGGACGGGCGTTCATTTGCCTTTCCGTGAATTCTGGACCAGCACTTCAGGTTTTACTGCCTGACCCGAGACCAGGGAGTCCGAAGGGTTGACCACGATGAACTGGTCCGGGCCAAGGCCAGCCAGCACTTCCACTTCATTCCCGAAGTCGCGGCCCACGGTGACGGTCTGGAGGATGGCTTTGTTGTCGTTCCCCACCACCGCCACTTGCATGCCATTGGGGCCGAACAGCAGGGTGTTGGCTGATACCCTCAATGTGCCGGGTTGCGTCCGCAGATTGAATTGCACTTCGGCGTAACCTCCCGGCAGCAGGGCGCGCGACGCATTATCCGCTTCCAGCTGCACCAGCAGGGTGTGGGAAGCGGGATCAATGGCGTTGGCGGTGCTGACCAGCCTGGCATCAAAGGATTGACCCGGATGTTCGCGCACCTGCAAGCGGGCCACGCTGCCGACCCGCATGTCCTGCGCATAATTCTCCGGGACCTGCACATAGACCCGTAGGCGACGAATCGCCGCCATGTGGAACAGCTCGCGGGCCTTGCCACTGCCGGTTCCAGCATCGATCAGGTCGCCCACGTCGAGGTTGCGCGCCGTAATCACGCCATCGAAAGGCGCGACGATGCGCTTGAAACCCTCCAGTTCCCGCAAGCGGTGCAGGTTGGCGCGGGCCGAAGCCAAAGCGGCCTGCTTTGCTGCCGCATCGCCAATTTTGTTGTCGGCATCCTGCCTGGACACGGTATTGGTGGCCAGCAGCGACCGCCAGCGGGTTGCCGTAAGCTGGGCCAAATCGTTGTTGGCTTCCGCCGTTTGCAGGTCGGCTTCGGCCTGGATGACCTGCTGGTCGATTTCGGGCGTGTCGATTTCCGCCAGCAGCTGGCCGGACTTGACCGAAGCCCCGATGTCCACCAGCCAGCGTTTGACGTAACCGTTGGTGCGGGCATAGATGGGCGTGTCGGTGAACGCCTGAAGGGTGCCGGGCAGGATCAGCGCCTCGCTGCCCGGGCCACTCCCAGGCTTGGTCACCACCACGGGCAGCACCGCGTCCTGACTGGCATCCCGGCTAAGCGCCCCTTGTGCCTGGATCCGGCTGAAAATGCCCCACCCGGCCAGCAGTACCAGGGATGCGGCAAGGATGATGCCAATTTTGACGAAGGGGCGAGGACGCGAAGCGTTGGAAGAAGGTGTCGACATGGCTCGATTCTAGTCCTGGGTGCTGGAAGGGGTATTCCGGCCGTGAATCAAACTGAACACGACCGGCACGAAGAAAAGGGTGGCCGCGGTGGCGCATAGCAAACCGCCGATGACCGCACGGCCCAGAGGCGCATTCTGTTCCCCGCCCTCACCAAAACCGAACGCCATGGGCACCATGCCGATGATCATGGCAAGTGCGGTCATCAGCACCGGACGGAAGCGCGTAAAGCCGGCTTCCAGGGCGGCCGCGGTGGCTTCCAGACCGGCATTCATGCGCTCGCGTGCAAAGCTCACGATCAGGATGCTGTTGGCGGTAGCCACGCCCATGCACATGATGGCCCCGGTCAGGGCCGGAACGCTCAGCGTGGTGTGGGTCAGGAACAGCATCCAGACAATACCCGCCAGGGCACCAGGCAGGGCCGTGATGATGATGAAGGGGTCCAGCCATGACTGGAAATTCACCACGATCAGCAGGTACACCAGGATGATGGCGCCCAGCAGGCCCCATTCCAGGCCGGTAAAGGACGAGTGCATGGTTTCCACCTGACCCCGGATCACCACGTTGGTGCCTTTGGGCAGTTGGGTTGCCATATCGGCAACGATGCGCCGCACCTTGGCGGCCACTGATCCCAAATCGGAGTCCTGCACGGTGCCGAAGATGTCGATGGTTGGCTTGACGTTGTAGTGGCTGACCACGCCCGGCCCAACGCTACGGCTGAAGTTGGCCAGGTTGGCCAGCATCTGCGGCGTGTCGTTTCCTGGCGCGGTAATCGGCGTGGTGGCAAGATCCTGCAGCGACTGCATCCGGTACTGGGGTGCCTGTGCCGCCACGTTGTACTGCACGCCGGTGCGGGGGTCGGCCCAGAACGTGGGGCTGGTCTGGAAACTGCCCGACAGGGAAATCAGCAGGTTGTTGGCCACGTCCTGCTGGGTATAGCCCAGAAGCCTGGCATTGCTCCGGTTGACGTCGACGTTGATTTGCGGATAGTCAAACGCCTGCTGCACATGCATGTCCACTGCGCCCGGCACCTGCCTTAGTCGTGCCAGGAGCAGGTTGGCGTAAACGCGGTTGGCCTGCACGTTGTTTCCGATGATCTGCACGTCCAGGGGTGACGGCAGGCCAAAATTGAGAATCTGGCTGACGATATCGGCCGGCAGAAACGAAAAGGTGGTGGACGGAAACCGGGCTGCCAGTTTACGGCGCAGGGCTTTCACATAGGTGGCGCTCGGCGCATGGCCGGGATTGAGGGTGATGAAAATATCGGCATCGCCAGGCCCAATGGGCGCCGAAGTGCTGTAGGACAGATTGATGCCGCTGTAGGGCAACCCGACGATATCCACAAGGTTGGCCAGTTCAGCTTTCGGGATGTCCTGCCGGATCACCGCTTCGACAGCATCACACAGGGCCGCCGTCTCCTCGATGCGGATGCCGGTTCGGGCGCGCAGATGCAATTTGATCTGTCCGGCATCCACACTCGGGAAAAAATCCTCCCCCAGCCAGGGCACCAGGAGGCCGGACAGCAATACGACGCCAAGAAAAACCCCGGCAAACAGCTTGCGATGGTGCAGCGCGGACTCCAGCCATTCGTGATAACGGTTGCGCAGCGCATGAAATCCGCGCTCGAAAGCCGCCTGGTAACGCTGCAGCAGGTTGCGCCGCGCGGTGGCGGCCTCTGGCGTGTGAACCCGCAGCCAGTATTTGGCGAGTGTCGGGATAAGCGTTCGCGACAGCACATAGGATGCCAGCATCGCAAACACGACGGCTTCGGCCAGCGGCACGAACAGAAAATGCGCCACCCCCGTGAGCAGGAACATGGGAATGAACACGATGCAGATGCAGAGCGTGGAAACCAGGGCCGGCATGGCAATCTGGTGCGCGCCATCGAGAATGGCGGTTTCGATGTCCTTGCCCTGCTCCAGGTGCCAGTTGATGTTCTCGATCGTGACAGTGGCATCATCCACCAGAATCCCCACGGCAAGCGCGAGCCCGCCCAGGGTCATGATGTTGATGGTTTCTCCCAGCCAGGACAGGCAGATGATGGAGGCCAGAATCGAAAGTGGAATCGAGACGGTGATGATGAGGGTGCTGCGCCAGGAGCCCAGGAAGAGCAGGATCATGAGCCCCGTCAGGGCAGCCGCGACGATCCCCTCGCGAATCACGCCGTCCACGGCAGCACGCACGAACAGGGACTGGTCACCCAGCGCTTCAATCGACATGTCCTGCGGCATGTCCACCCGGATGCCGGGCAGCAGGGATTTGATGCTGTCGATGATGTTGAGCGTCGATGCGTTGCCGGTTTTCAACACGCTCATCAGGACCGCGCGCCCACCGTCCACCCGCACGATGTTGGTTTGGGGCGGATAGCCATCGTGCACATGGGCCACGTCACGCACGTACACCACGCTGCCGTTGGCCGTGCGGATTGGAATGTCGTTGAGCGCGTCAATGCTGTCGAAGCTGGCGTTGAGCTTGACGAAATATTCCAGGTCGCCAATCTTTTCGGTGCCCGCGGGAAGAATCAGGTTCTGGCTGCCGAGCGCGGCGGTGACGTTCTGGGCTGAAAGTCCGTAGGTGCGCAGCGCCGCCGGATCCAGGTCCACCTGCACCTGGCGCTGCTTGCCACCATAGGGCCACGGCAGGGAGGCCCCAGCCACAGTGGCCAATTGGGTGCGAATGAAATTGTTTCCCAGGTCAAACAGTTGCGATTCGGACAGCTTCGGGCTGGACAATGCAAGTTGAATCACCGGCACGCTCGATGCGTTGTAGGCCAGGATAAACGGGGGGGTCGTGCCTGGCGGCATGACCCGGAGCAGCGTTTGCGAAATGGCCGTGATCTGGGCGACGGCCAGTTCTTCGTTGACGTTGGGCTGGAAAAAATATTTGACGACGGCAATGCCATTGAGCGACTGGGACTCCACGTGCTCGATGTCGTTGACGGTGGTGGTTGCCGTGCGCTCGCTGAACGACACCACCCTGTTGGCCATCTCTTCGGGAGGCAGTCCGGAGTAGCTCCAGACCACGGCCACCACCGGAATCTTGATGTTGGGAAAGATGTCCGTGGGCGTTCTGCGGATCGAGAATACCCCCAGCAGCACGATCAACACTGCCATCACGATGAAGGTATAAGGCCGCTGCAGGGCTATTCTAACAATCCACATCCCACGGTTCCATTGGGTGAAATGGGTTGGATTATAGATTATCGATAATTAATAAACAACAGCCCCTCAAATGGGGCCACCTCATCAGATATAGATTTTTCCGTTGGCGACTGTGGCCTGGCCAAGGTCTACAACACCCGTCAGCATGACGACGCAGGATGTGGCGTAGTTACTGCCAGAATGCTCAATGTAGGTGTTGCCGCCAAACTGAAACCATTCAAATTTCCCGAAATAGGCCTGCCCCGTAAGCTGGGTAATGGCCTGATCCAGGGACGAAGCCCCTGTCACTGAAGTCGCGGCGCCAAGACCTGCGGCCGTATCGGCCACCCCCAGCGTCAGCGCAAAATGATCGAGTGTTCCATGCAGGCTCAATATATTGCCACTGGCATTGGTCCCAAGAAGCAGGCTGTCATTGAGCGTCACCGCGCCCGAGCCACTGGTTACACTGTCTGTTCCGGTGATGGAACTGGTTCCAGGAAGGCCTATTGCATTGTTGACGGCTACGGTGACGGCGCCACTTCCCAACAAGGCAGAATCACCGGTGCCGTCCAGGAAGATATGGTCGTCATGCGTAGACTTTGAATCGTCCACGGTAGCATTGGCGCCATAGACCGCGAGGGTGTTATAGGTGCTGGAGGAGGCATTGCCAACCCCCTCAACGATGGACCCGTGGTCTGCAAAATTCGTGATGGTATCGCCGCCGCTGGTCCCACCATAAATCACCAGGCCGTCATAACTGACGGATCCCATGGTATCCCCTGCACTGATGTTGACCGATCCCGTTGCTCCCGACGCATCGATGGTTGCCAGGGAAGAGGCTACCGTGGTTCCGGCGGGAATGCTGGCACCCATGTCGCTGATGGCGCTGCTGGCATAGCCAGCAACCCCGTTAACGCTGCCTCCTGCAGATCGGCCCAGGTAAATGGAATCATTGCCTGTAAATTTCAGCAATGTCAGCGCATTGTCATTTTCACTTAGGTTAAAGATATCGGCATGGCCAGCGCTGGACGTGTTCACCGCCATGGTGGCATCGCCAGTGGCATTCAGGGTGAGATTGCCGCCCCCATTGAAATCAACCGTAACCGAGTTGGTTTGCCCGGCGCCCGCATGCGTCAGCGTTAAATTGCTCGAATCATTGCTGTTGTTGTCCAGAACCGTGACGGTGGATGCCAGGTTCAGCAACGTTGCATTCGCCGAAGCCGTGTTGATGTCCAGCTCCGAGACCGGCGGATTGCGGGAAGACAGATCGTGGATTCCTGCAAACCCGGAAATGTCCACTGTGGCGCCAGGGCCAGGCGGGTTCAAAAAGGCATTCATGGCTTCATTAGCGGCCGAGCCCTGACCGTAAACCATGGCTTTTGAAATTTCAGTGGACCATGCGCTGGCCTGATAACCCCAGGTGGGGTCTGCCGTAAGCCCGGCGAACAGGTTCAATATGCCCATGATGGTTTCACCCTGGGTGTTGCCTGGGGCTGCAGCATTCAGGGCTTCGGTGAGGAGTGCGGTAGCCGCACTGAAATCACTTCCCGCAAGCCCAAGGTTGCTCGCAATGGTATTTGCCACGGCGCTACTGGACTGGTGACCCAGATAAGCGCCGTAGATACCATCGAGAAAGGCATTTAACCCCCCTCCGCCGCCGGCAGCCGTTTGAACGGCTGCCAATGTGTTGCTCCCCAGCGCCAACCCGAACAGGGCATCTGCAAATTCCTCGGCATCTGTGGTCACGGTGTTTGCGCTTGCCATCTGTAGATTTCTCAAGAGTGTGGTTAAAACCTGCAAAACCGGATTTTGAGATGAATTGCCTGGGGCGTCCAGAAAGTTGCCGTGCCAAAATGTTTCATTGTATGACAGCCTGGATCGCCCATCAGCAGTGTTCGATTTGTTCAACCCGCGGGTGTTCACAGAACTCACCGGGATGGCGCGCATAGCGACACTTGCCAGGAGCAACCCGACACCGGGCAATTCGATCAGCCAGCCATTGCACCCTGCAGAGCCGAAGGTCGTATCGGTTCGCCGTAGCGGAGTCGGAGATCAGCAAAGCTGTCATGGCATCGGCAGGGAGTGGCCGGGAAAAATAAAAGCCCTGCCCCAGATCGCACCCCAGATTGTGGAGAAAGGCGTGCTGCGATGCCTCCTCTATGCCTTCTCCGACCACCTTGAGCTCCAGGCTGTGGGCAAGCGCTATGACTGCATGAACAATGGCTGCGTCGTCCGCATCGGAGGAGATGTTCTGCACGAACGCGCGATCCACCTTTAGCGCGTGAACTGGCAAACGCTTGAGGTAAGCCAGGCTGGAATAGCCCGTTCCGAAATCGTCAATCGTCAAGGTCACTCCCAATTCCGCCAGCTTTTGCAGCATGTTCACCGAATCAATGATGTTGTCCATCAGGATGCTTTCGGTAATTTCAAGCTCGAGGCATTCCGGCCTGCATCGCGTGCGTTCCAGAGTGTGCACGACCGTTTCAAAAAAACTCTTGTTGCGGAACTGGCGAATGGAAAGATTGACCGCAACCTTCAGGTTGGGCGCGCCTGATGCGCACCAAAAAGCGGCCTGTTTGCATGCCGTTTCAAGCACCCACTCTCCCACGGGAAGGATGAATCCGGTCTCCTCGATGATCGGTATAAAATCGAGTGGCGGGATGGCCTTCCCTTCGGACTCCCATCGCAGCAAGCCCTCCACCCCAACGATACGCCCCGAAGCCAGCTCGATCTGAGGTTGGTAGTGAAGCCTGAGCTCCCCCTTTTCAAGTGCACGGCGCACACGGGATTCCAGGCTAATTCTGGCCAGCAACTGCTCGTTCATTTCGTGCTGGTAGAAGCGAAATAAATTGCCGCCTTCCCGCTTGGCCCGATACATTGCTGCATCCGCATTTTTCATCAGCACATCCCTGTTGTCGCCATCTCCTGGAAGAAGGGCGATGCCTACGCTGGCCGACAAATACAATTCGTGCCCCTCGAGATTGATGGGTTCCTCAATGCAGGCCAGCAGTTTGGCCGCGACGGCAGCCACCAGTTCCTGCCGCAACAAACCCGAGAGTACGACCACGAATTCGTCTCCGCCAAGGCGGGCCACCGTATCTTCCAGACGCAACGTCGACACCAGCCTCTGCGCAACGACAGAAATCACCTTGTCTCCGACGGGATGGCCCAGTGAATCATTGATATTTTTGAATCGGTCGATATCAATAAACAGCACGGCGCCGTTTTTTCCTTCACGTGCCGCCTGGAAAAGCGCCTGTTCAATCCTGTCCTGCAGCAGATTGCGGTTGGGAAGCTGTGTTAGCGCATCATGGGTGGAATGAAATTTCAGATCGCTCAAGGTCTGGCCCAGCGCCTTGCTGGAGCCCACCACCATCACCATGACTGCAAGGATGGATCGAATGACGCGCATTTCCTGCACACTGAGGCACTGTGACTGACTATAGACCACTCCCAGAATGCCGCTTAACTGAGTGCGCGTATCCACCGGTATGACGGACGCGATCATCTTCATGTCCATGATCGCCACGCAATCAGAACTTTCCAGCACCTGGAACTCCTCGATCTTCATGGGGCTTTGAGGAGAAAGCCCTAGCCTTTCGCAGATTTCAAAGGAGAGCCCATTTCGTGTCATCGCTTTCCCTTCGTCCGAGCAATGACCCATGTAGTAGATCGACAAGGCCGGCCCATTCCCGTCCGAAAATGCCACGAAGAAAATGTTGAAGGAGAAAATGTCGTGAAAACGCGCCAGTATCTCCCGAACGAAATCCTTCCAGTAGGACACCCGCTCGTGAGTCAGAATGATGTGTTCCAGTACCTGGCTCTGACGCTCGAGAATGTTTTTTTCCGCCACCGTTTCGGTCAGCTTCTCATGAATCATGCTGCTGGCTGACCCCATCATCACCTTGGCAGTCTGGACCGCGCAGTACAGCTCGCCAACTTCGTCACGCCGGGTAACGTCAACCGGCCGGTCGTACTTGCCGTTTGCAATGTCCATGAGGTGTCCGTTGACCTGCTCCATGGGGCGACGGATGAAATGCTTGTTTACGAATCCGATGAACACAAACAGGAAAAGCTGCAGCAGCAATTGTCCACTCACAAGAAATGCCAGTGTGCGATGGAGCCGTCTCAAGTCCCCGGAAATATCCATAATGAGGTCAGACGCGCCATTGACACTGTTCAATGCCACCCGGTGGCAGGATAGGCAGTCGGTGCCGTGAAATTCATGAGAAGTGAAATACGGCGTGACCATCCTGAAATACGTCCTGCCGCCATTTTCTTCGAGGGCGTGATAGGGAATGGGGTAGCCTGCCTCAAGCGACCTGGCGATGACCTGCTCAACAATTGGATCATTGAGTTGCTCTTCCGGCAGCCCTGGGCCGAATTGCCTCGACACCTGGCTGGTGCGGATTAGCCGAAGTGACTTCAGGTGCTGTCCATCGATGATCTTGCTGATCATCAACCTGCGGAAATCCGGATTCGAAAAGCGACCGGTGACCATCAACGTGTTGGCGCTATCGATGACCTGCATCGCCGAAGCTTCTGCGCTTTGGCGAACGTTCAACATCAACTGGGCCTCCATGTCACGGTATACCAAAGTTGTCACTAGCCCCAGTAAAACCATAAGTACCGGCTGGATGACGATTTGCAGTTTGGCCTGCAGGCGCAGATTTCGAAACCAGAGGCGAATGAAGGAGATTTGCGGAGGATTGGACAAGGCTTCACCCGCTTTCGGCACTTGCCAGAGGGACTGGTAGCCCACTTGACGTCCAGCGCGAAGCACGTAGGAAACGGTCAGGTTCATCTCACAAGGGCCGCCATGCTTGCGGGCAAGATATACGAGGCCACGCCAAGGGTGCCCGCCAACGATGGTTTGCCGCATTTCCTCGATAACCCTGCTTGAAGTGCAGGGGTGTATGAGCGATTCCATGTTTTCCCCGGCCAATTCAGCACGCGAGTACCCGGCAACCATTTCCCATCTTTCGCTTGCGTGAGTGATGATGCCATCAAGGTCTGATTCCAGAAAAATGGCTTCAGCCTCGTTGTCTGTTGGCGGTAACCTGGGAGGCGAATAATTATTCATCAGTTGAATGGTTCGCCTCAAATCCTGAAATACCCTACCGAGGCATCAAGCGCACTAGACAAGGATTTCATTTTTTTAACGGTGTCCGAGACGTTCCGCACGGCAGCACTTGTTCTGTCAGACATGGTGGCAATCATTTCAACGTTGGCTGCAATGTCACGGCTGGCGGCACTTTGTTCGTGAATCGAAGCCGAAATATCGTCCACGCCTTCGCGCACCTTGTTGGAGCCATTACCAATTTCAACAATTGCCTCACCCGCAGCGGTGGCAAGTGACTTTCCCTGATCTGCCTTCTGCACCGCCATCTCGATCATGTGGATTGCCTGGTGCGTTCCGTCATTGATTCCGGTAATTGTGGCGGTGATCTTACGGGTGGACTCGCTGGTCTTTGTGGCAAGCTTCTTTACCTCATCAGCAACCACCGCAAACCCACGACCATGCTCACCAGCCCGCGCCGCCTCGATGGCTGCATTGAGCGCAAGCAAATTGGTTTGTTCGGCAATTTCATGGATGACTTTTATAACGCCTGCAATCTCATTGGAGCGTTCTCTCAGGACGCGTACTGAATCCGCAGACGCTGCCACTTCATGTCCAATCAACCCCATGTCGCTGATGACCTGGTTTACCGTTTGCGTTCCCTCAACAGCTGCGCAGTTTGATTCGACAGAAATGCGGCGCACTTCTTCTGCGTTCCGGGCTACCTGGTCGATGCTGACTGAAATTTCAGAAATGCCTGAAGCCATGCTGCGCGAGGCGTTATCCTGTGCCAATACGGCCTTGTTTGCGTCGTCAACAGCTTCTGACAAATGCGCCGCCTCGCGTTCTATCTCCACAGCAGTAAAGCAAATCTGATCTATGATCGAACCCATGAGCAATTTCGTGGACTGCACCGAGCAGAAAAGTTCGCCCATTTCGTCACGCCGCGAGATGTCCACCGGCCGCGAATAATCCCCGTCCACGATTTCATGAAGGTGCGCCTTGATCTCATCCACGGGCCCTGAGACAAAACGACGCGTAATCCAACCAAGAAAGAAATAAAGGAATACCTGCAACACCAATTGACCCAGGGCGAGGTATGCCACGGTGGCATGTAGGCGATGAAAATCATCTGACAGGTCGATCGTCATGTCGGATGCTCCATTGGAGGACCCGACTTCGACTGCATGGCAATTCATGCAGTCCGTACCATGAAAATCATGACTTTCGATATAGGGCGTGATGGCCCGATAAATTGGCTTTCCTTCAACGGTTTCGAGTGAAAAGCGCGGAATTGGCTGGCCCTTTTTTACTGCATCCTCGATCACGGAGCGGATCACAGGGTCGTCAAGGTGCTCTTCAGGCAGCCCCGGGCCGAACTGCTTTACAACCTGCTCGGTGCGAACAAGTCTTAGGGATTTGAGCCGCTGCCCTTCGATAATCTTTTTGATCATCAGCTGGCGATTGCTGGCGTCTGAAATCATTCCAGTAACCATCAGCATGTTTGCGCTATCGATGACCTGCGTTGCCGTTGATTCTGCACGCTTCTGAACGTTGTCCATGAGGGCGGACTTTGATTGGTAATAAACGGCAACCGTAGCGCCCACCAGAATGATGAAAAGGATCGGCTGTATCTTGAGCTGAAGCGAAAGATTGCCGAACCACTGCACGATGGAGAACCGTCGGAGCGGAATCAGGCCGCTGCCATAACGCAATTCGGCTGTGGCGATTTCCTGCGGCAGCGGCTTACGGCCAGAAGAGAGGTACCCTGTGATCTTGCCCTGGAGCGTCATGGGTGTAATCGTTGCATGCACCCAGAACGCGCTACCATCCTTGCTTTTGTTCTTGATCAGACCACGCCAGGGATGCCCGCCCTGGATTGTTTTCCACAAGTCGACGAATACCCAGGCTGGCATGTCTGGATGGCGCACAATGTTGTGCGACTTTGCAGCGAGTTCTTCCGTTGTGAAGCGGCTTGCTTGCAAAAACGCATCGTTGGCATAACGGATGTGCCCGGTTGCATCGGTTCGGGTAATGAAAACTTCGGGCAAGTCGGAATCGTGCGCTTGCTGCATGGCAGAGCAGTCCCTATTCAAGAAACCAAACGGGCATCATCAGCGACAACCGTCGTCGCGGAGATGGCGGGAAATGCCAGACAGCAGGGACGTCTCTGAGGACGCTTCCCTGGCAGGGATGTTATTCACTCTTTGAAATAAACAAAATCATCCATGTAGATGATCTAGCAGAATCATTGGGCACTTTTTCAAATTGAAATATTTTGAATTATTTTGAAACGAATAAATCAGGTTGGCGCAATGACTTGACCGCATTTGAATTCCAACGATCTGGAACCAGTCCACTTTCATGGCGGACTTCGCCAACGATGCGCGTCCCGGCCTGCCACGGCCTTCGTGGCAAACATATTCCTAAAGCCGAAGCACTATCTGTCGCTATTCCTACTGGCGTCACATTTATAACTGCCTGGACCGTATCTTGAAATTATCCATTCGCAGCAAATTATTGATGATCTCCGGTGCTGGCACCCTATTGCTGCTGGTCGCCGTCGGATCCGGCTTTTTCATGCTGTGGAGAAGCATTGAAACGTACGAGGACAAGGTCATTGCGCTGCATATGGACGCTGAATCCATTCTTACAACGCAGGTTGCTTTCAAAAAGCAAGTGCAGGAATGGAAGGATACGCTGCTACGCGGCGATGATCCTGCCAGACTGGAAAAGTATTGGGCTGGCTTCAAGAAGGAGGAACAGAATGTACGCAGCAGCATTGAAATGCTGCGCGCCCGCGCCACCGACCCGAACCTGAGGAAGCTTCTTGGTGAATTTTATGATGCGCACCGGGCCATGGGAGATCACTACGACCGGGGGTTGGAGGCTTTCAAAGCCAGCAAATACGACAGCAAGGCAGGTGACCTGGCGGTCAAGGGAATTGATCGTGCCCCCACCGAATTGTTGAGCAGCGTTGTGTCGCAAATGCAAAAAATGGCGGATAAGGTTTCCGATGAAGCCAAAAAATCAAGCCATGATGCAGTCGTAACCAGTTTGGTTCTGATCGTTGTTGCACTGGGAGCCTCTTTTGTTACTTTCCTTTGGATGGTGCAACGGGCCATCCATCAACCGGCGCAACAGCTGGTGAAGGACCTGGATCGCCTCGCCGAGGGAGATTTCTCGATTTCAGTGAAACGTGGATCACACGATGAAATGGGGCAAGTTGCGCTCAGTGCAGAGAAAGTACGAGCCAACCTTGGCGACATCCTGGGAGAAATCAATCGTTCCATGAAAACGCTTTCTGCCGCTTCAGGAGAGCTTTCAGC
Source organism: Pseudomonadota bacterium (assembly GCA_021805725.1). Next base: position 38,546 of record JAJZEH010000035.1, read on the forward strand.
GACTTCGGAACAGGTTGCAGAATACAGTCTCAAGCAAAGCGAGGCTGCCGCCAGCGTGGCAGCAGCGGTGGAAGAAATGACTGTCAGCATCACCTCGGTTTCTGATTCTGCAGATCAGGGAAAAAGTCTGGCTGCGCAGGCGCAACGGGATGCGTTAAAGGCTGATCAGCAGTTGCTCCAGTTGACGGACTGCATCAACCAGATCGAGGAGGCCGTGTCTAAAATATCCACCATGGCGGTGGCATTTGTGGAAAGTACCCAATCCATCACCGGCATGACCCACCGGGTACGTGGAATCTCTGAACAGACCAATCTACTTGCGCTCAATGCCGCAATCGAGGCGGCGCGTGCTGGTGAACAAGGGCGTGGTTTTGCGGTAGTTGCCGATGAGGTCAGGAAGCTTGCTGAAACCTCCACCAACACCGTTGGTGAAATCGATAAAATCACCCAGGTATTAAATGGCCAATCTACGGCTGTCATGCAATCGATTCAGGAGGGGCAAGGGGCTTTGGACCAAATTCGTCAATTGGCACAAACTGCCTCCAGCATGTTGACCGATGCAACGCGCTCCGCAAGCAACGCCCGTCATGACATGGATGCCATTGCCTCATCCGTCAATGAGCAGACCGTAGCAAGCAACGGCATTGCAACGAACATGGAACGTATTTCCCAAATGGTTGAGGAAAACTCTCTCGCGGTAAAGAGGGTTTCAGATGCAGCCGACGATCTGGAACAATTGGCAACGCGACTGCAGCGCTCCGTCGAACGATTCAACCTGTCGTAAGCGACCATGGGAGCCTCTTGCGTCCCATGTCGAATACTGTGACAATAATCAAATGACATCAGAAAAACCCACCCGCGGCGGATCGCGCCCCGGCGCCGGTCGCAAGCCCGGCAGCGGGCGCTACGGCGAGCCCACCCAGACCCTGCGCCTGCCGGTCAGCAGCGTGCCCGCGGTCAAGGATTTCCTCGCGGCTTATCAGGCAAGGCATCGCCCCGGGCGCGTTCCGCCCGCAATCGGCGTGTTTGTACCCGCGCAGAACCCTGTCCGCATGAAACTCCCGCTCTTTGGCGCCCGGGTCCCCGCCGGTTTCCCGTCTCCCGCAGACGACTACATGGAAGCCACGCTCGATCTCAACGAATACCTGGTGCAGGATCGCCACACCACCTATTTCGTGAAGGTCAAAGGCCACTCCATGACCGGGGCCGGTATCTTCGATGGCGACATGCTGGTGGTGGACCGGGCCCTGGAACCTCTCCCCGGCAAGATCATCGTGGCGGTGGTGGATGGCGAGCTGACGGTCAAGCGCCTTGCCTTTGAAAACGGCCGCCCCATCCTCCAGGCCCAGAATCCCCATTTCAAGGACATCGTGCTGAAGGACACCCAGGAGTTGCAATGCTGGGGCGTCGTCACGTCCGCCATCCGCAAGCTCGTCTGACATGGCCCCGGTGGCCCTGGTGGACTGCAACAACTTCTACGCTTCCTGCGAGCGCGCCTTCAACCCAAAGCTGGAAGGCAAGCCCATCGTGGTGTTGAGCAACAACGATGGCTGCGTCGTGGCTCGCAGCAATGAGGTCAAAGCCTTGGGAATTCCCATGGGGGAGCCCTGGTTCAAGGTCGAGAAGGAGGCCAAACGCCACGGCATCGTGGCCTACTCCAGCAACTATGCCTTATACGGCGACATGTCCGCCCGGGTGATGGGCCTCCTGGGGCGCTTTTCACCCCGGCAGGAAATCTATTCCATTGATGAATGCTTCCTGGGCCTGGAGGGATTCGGGACAAGGGATCTGACAGCCTATTGCCAGACCATCCGCCAGCAGGTCAGACAGGGCACGGGCATTCCGGTGAGCGTCGGCATTGCTGCCACCAAAACCCTGGCCAAGCTTGCCAACCATGTGGCCAAGAAACGGCCGGGTTATGACGGGGTGTGCGATTTTGGCAGACTCACTTCTGGTGAGCTGAACACGCTGCTGGACGAAATCGGGGTTTCCGAGGTGTGGGGCGTCGGACGCAGGATCGCCCGGCGACTGGAAGGCATGGACATCGCCACGGTCCAGCAGTTGCGCTCTGCAGATTGCCGGTGGATCCGCCAGCAGTTTTCTGTCGCGCTGGAACGCACGGTGTCGGAACTAAACGGCATTGCCTGCATCGAGATTGAGGAAGAGGCGCCCAACAGGCAGCAGATCATCTCCAGCCGCAGCTTTGGCGAACCCGTGGAAACGCTTCAGGCGCTTTCAGAGGCAGTGTGCAACTACACGACACGGGCCGCGGAAAAACTGCGAAGCCAGGGATCGGTGGCTGGCAGCATCGGGGTCCATATCCTCACCAATCCCTTCAAGCCTCAAGACACCCAGTACCAGCGCTCCCAGATGGTGCCCTTACCCACCCCGACCGACGACACCAGGCAGCTTGCCCAGGCGGCGCTCAGGGGGTTGAGGCACATCTTCAAGCCAGGGTTTCGTTACAAGAAGGCCGGCATCATGCTCCTGGGCCTGGAACCCAAAGCCCATCGGCCCCGGACCCTCTTTGATGACCCGGCGGCTGATTCCCGCTCGGCACGGCTCATGCAGGTCATGGACGCCATCAACATCCGCATGGGGCAGGACACCCTGAAGATTGCAGCCAATGGCATCGAGCGGTCCTGGAAAATGCGACGTGGCATGCAGTCGCCAAGGTTTACCACGGACTGGGATGAAATCCCGAGAATCGGGGCGAAGTGATCATGAAAGCCTGGCAGGCCGTTTGAAGGGCGTGACCTGCTTGAGCAGACCTTCCCTGGTCGGGTATTCTTCAGGTTGGACGCTACACTTCAAATTTGATTCTGCGGTCGATATTCAGCAATATGGAAATCATTTTCACATTTGCTGGGCGCCAACCTGCTGGATTAAATTTTTCTGGAGTGCTCCGAAGAGGAAACCATGGCCAGTGAAATTCTGCAAGGCAGCAACGAACTGCTCCGCCTGGTCACGGAAATGGCGGACATTGCGGTCTGGGAGTATGACTTCGATGCGGGGCGCATGCTGCGTTCCGATAATCACGACCAGCTCTACGGGCTGCCTTGGCAAGACCACTGGAACGTGGATACCTTTCTCAATGCAACCCATCCGGAAGACCGTGCGAGAGGGCATCAATTCATCCAGGAGGCAGTCACGCCAGGTGGGCCAGACAACTACGCCTTTGACTTTCGGGTCATATGGTCAGATGGATCCATCCACTGGTTGTGGGCCAAGGGACGCGTTGTCAGGCGCACGGAAACAGGGCAAGGCGTGCTCGTTCGTGGTGTCCTGGTAGACATTACGCCGCGCAAGACGGCAGAAGCCAGCATCCACAGATTGACCCAACTTTATGCAGCATTGAGCCAATGCAATCAGGCCATCGTGCGTTGCACCAGCGAAGAGGAATTGTTTCCGCAGATTTGTCGCGACGCAGTGCGGTTTGGGGGCATGAAAATGGCCTGGATTGGAATGATCCAGAAACCCGAATTACGAATCAAACCCGTTGCATCTTTTGGGGTGGGTACCGAATATCTGGAAGCCATAGAAATCTCTGCTGATCACTCCCATGCATCCAGTCAAGGGCCATCGGGTACGGCGGCCAGAGAAGCTCGCCCCGTATGGTGCCAGGATTTCATGAACGATCCCATGATGGCACATCGACGCGAATTGGGTCAAAAATTCGGGTGGGGCTCGATGGCGGCACTGCCGTTGCAACATCGCCAGGAGGTGGCGGGTGTTATCGCATTCTATGCGCCCGATCCCCATGCTTTTGATGAAGCTGCGCGCAATCTGCTGATGGAAATGGCCATGGACATCAGCTTTGCCCTGGATCATTTCGCACTGGAGAAAGAGCGGGAAAACGCCATGAACGCCCTTCGCAGCAGTGAAAAGCAGCTGCGCACCATCATCGATACCGAACCCGAATGCGTCAAGATCCTGGATCAGGATGGACGATTGCTGCACATGAATGCAGCGGGTTTGGCCATGATGGAGGTCGATAGTCTTGAGGAGCTGCAGCAATACGCATTAACGGACTTTCTGATTCCCGAATATCTGGAGCCATTCAAGTTATTGCACGACCGAGTGATGGAAGGAGAAACGGGATTTCTGGAATTTGAAATCATGGGCAAAAACGGCACGCGGCGATGGGTTGAAACGCATGCGGCGCCAATGCCGGCAACGACCGGGGAACATTTGCAGCTGTTGGGCATTACGCGGGACATCTCCGAACGCAAGCGGTCGGAAGAGCGTATCCAATACCTGGCCAATTTCGATGCACTGACCGGCCTTCCAAACAGGACCCAGCTGGACAATCATCTGAACTATGTGTTGAGCCTGGCAAAACGAAACAGTGGAAGCTTTGCTGTCCTGTTTCTGGATCTGGACCGCTTCAAGGATGTGAATGATTTTTACGGGCACCGTCTGGGAGACTCTTTGCTGGTGGAAATGGCCAGGCGGCTCCGTCAGGTTCTGCGAGAAGAAGATACGGTCTCCCGGTTGGGTGGGGACGAATTCATCATGATGTTTCCAGACTGCGATGCGCTTGGAGCAGCACAGGTTGCCAGGAAATTGCTGCAGGTCATCAATCAATCGTGCAGAATCGAGCAGTTTGATCTGACCGTATCGGCCTCCATTGGCATTGCCCTCTATCCGTCGGATGGAGAAGACATGGACACCCTGTTCAAGAATGCAGATACGGCCATGTACCGCTCCAAGAAATCAGGGCGGAATCGCTTCAGTTTTTTTACTTCGGAGATGCAGTCGCAGGTGGCCCGCAACCTTCAATTGGTTAACGCGCTCTACCGGGCTGTGGAAAACGATGAGCTTGAACTGCACTTTCAGCCAAAAATTTCCCTGGCTGATGGACGCCTGACTGGGGCCGAGGCCCTGCTTCGCTGGAATCATCCCGAGCTGGGCAGCATCTCCCCTTCCGAGTTCATTCCGGTGGCGGAAGATTGCGGTCTGATTCTTCCCATCGGCGAATGGGTGCTTCGCACAGCGGTAACCCGGCTGCTGCAGTGGATAACTTCCGAGCATGTCCCGTTTCCCGTGTCGGTTAATCTCTCGGGGGTTCAATTCCGGCATGCCGGGCTTACTGCGCTGTTGTCGCAGATCCTGGACGAATCAGGACTGCCTCCCGAATATCTGGAACTGGAACTGACGGAAAGCGTGGTGATGAATGATCCGGAAGGGGAAATCGCAATGATCGAGTCATTGCATGCCCTGGGCGTTCAGGTATCCATCGACGATTTCGGCACGGGGTACTCATCCTTAAGCTACCTGAAGCGATTCAAGGTGCAGAAACTCAAGATCGATCAGTCTTTCATCCGGGACATCAATACCGATCTCGAGGATCGCGCCATCGTGTCCGCCATCATCAGCATGGCAAAAAGCCTGGGCCTGAAGACCATTGCAGAGGGGGTTGAAACGCCAGAGCAATTCGAGTTTCTGGTAACCCATGAATGCGATGAAGTCCAGGGATACTATTTCAGTAAACCATTGCCATGGGCGGATTTCGAAAATTATCTGTTGCAGGCAAAAAATTTTTAGTGCAAACCGCAAGATCGCGCCCGCCAGCCTGTGCACCAGGTCCCGCGCATTCATATTCACCCACCGGAAATTTTGGATTTCAGGTTAAGAACCAAGTAGCATGAAACGGGTCACAGGCCGTAATCGTTACGCAAAAGGAGCGCCCATGAGTTTCTTGAAGAAATCGGCCACAGGAGCATTGTGGCTTGTGCTGGCCCTGTCGATTGCCTCCTGTGCCAGTCGCCCGCCGCGCAGCGCAGCCGAGCTCGAGTCTGACCAGAAACTGGAGGAGGCCGTGACAAAACAGTTGGCTGCAGACCCCAATCTCTTTGCCCGGCATATCGAGGTCGATGCCTACCGGGGGGCCGTGACGCTCTCGGGCTTTGTTTTTGAGACTACCGAACCCTTTGAGGCGGCCCAGGTGGCGGCGCGCGTACCCGGCGTGGTTTCCGTATCCAATCAAATCCAGCTGGAAATCATGGGTCGGGGCGGCAAGCGCTGAATGAATCTGAGTGACTTTAGAAAGGCTCTCCCCCATAATGAACTCATCGGCCTTCACGAGGTCTGATCTGCTAACGAACCGGGGGCGACCTGGCTTCGACGTGGGTTGCAAAGCAATGCAGGGCATACCGAGGGCCAGTGACCTCGTAAATCCATCTGGAAACCTTATAGTTGCCAACGACGACAACTACGCCCTAGCCGCTT
>JAJZEH010000001.1 GCA_021805725.1 Pseudomonadota bacterium
CTGGTAGAGAGATTCGATGGCGGCTTCCTCAAACAGAGGGAGTGTGCTGCCAGCCAGTTGAAGGCGGTGGCTCAGGTAGGCGGGCAGTTCGTCACGAGCCAGACCGGTGAGGTGATAGCGCATCACGATCCGCTGGTTGAGGGATTCGTGAACGGCCATGGCCAGGCGGCGGCGAAGTTCGGTCAAGCCCACGAACAGCAAGGTGAGGCGGCGCTCGGAATCCATGGCATAGTTGGTGAGCAGGCGCAGGTCTTCGAGGACGTCGTTACGCAGGTGTTGGGCCTCATCGATGATCAGGACCGGATGCTGGCGCGCTTCGCTGCTCAGACGCGTCACTTCGGCGTGGATCGAGCGGTAGGCGGCGGCGCGGTTGCGTTCGATGGGCAGTCCCAGTTCCCAGGCAATGGATTTGTACATGTCCAGAACATTGCCGGTGGAGAGCGTGACATAGAACAGACGGAAGAGACCCGGATGCAGGGAGGCTGCGAGTTGGCGGCAGGCGGTAGTCTTGCCGCTCCCTACTTCGCCGGTGAGCAGACCAATTCCCCGCAGTTCGGTGAGGTGCAACAGGCGGGCATGGGCTTCGCGCAGAGTGACGGCCCCGAACAGTTCGTCGGGGTGCGGTTCGCGCTCGAAGGGATAATGGGTAAAGCCGAAGTGGGTGAGATACATCAGCGTGGCTCCTGTTTGGAGAGGGGCAGATTGCGCAGGGCCAGGGGGGTGGACGGCGGGACGTCGGTCTCTGCGGTTTGGGGGTTGTGGTTACGGCGTACAAAGCAGTTGGCATGAACATCCACGGGTTTGGCGAGAGACACGAAGGCCTCCTTGTGCCAGACCTCGATGCCGCGAGAGGGAGCCAGGGCGGGATCGAAGCGCAGGGTGACGGTTTCGCCCACAAGGTGGGCATCGACCTCGAAGATGGTGCCGTTGAGGCTGAGGGTGCGGTCACGTTGAACGCGGCGTTTGACTTCAAACAGGAAGTTATCATCGAGATCGAGAGCGGCTGTCGGTAAACGGACTTGAGCGCCACAGAGGGCCCAGCGTTCCATGGGAGTATGGCCCTCGAGGCCACGATGCGGGGTTTGGTGATATTCGCCTTCCACCCAACTCCAGAGGCGGCGGTTGAGGGCATCGAGACTGGAGGTATCGTCTTCGACAAGGCGGGTCAGGAACTGGGCGCGCAGGGTTCTGAACCAGCGTTCCTGCTTGCCCTTGCCAGCGGGCTGGTAGGGCCGGGCATGAATCAGGGCGATGCCGAGTTTGGCGCACACCAGAGCGAGGTGTTGGGAACGGTAGTTGGCTCCATTATCCACGAACAGTCGTTCGGGCAAGCCTCTGCGCAGGATGGCCTGCTTGAATACGGGCAGGAAGGCATGGGTATTTTCAGACAGGGCAAAAGCACAATAGGGCACCACCCGGGTCGCATCATCGATGAAGGCGATCAGATAGGTCTTGCGCCGCACCCCTTTGCTGACCAGAACGGTGGGGCCGTGCATGACATCGCTCATCCACAGTTGACCGGCGTGCGCATAGGCGAAGCGGCGGCGATCCAGATCCGTAGGGGCATCGCGGTCTTTGCGCATCAGACCGGCGCGACTGAATAGACGGTGGACCGTGGAGCGCGGCAAATCGAGTTCTGCGGGTACGGTGCCCTGCTCCTGTGCGGTCTTGATGATCAGGGGAATGGAGAGTTCGGGCCGTTTTTCCTTGAGGTTGAGCAGGACCTCGGCAACAGCATGAGGGAGCGTGCGTGACTGACCCCGGTCAGCCCGGACTTTGGGCAGCAAGGCATCGAAGCCGCCCCGGCGGTAGGCCTTGAGCCAATCGCGCAGGGTTTCAGCGGCGACCCGGGTACGCTGGCTTCCGGGAATGGTATAAGGGTGTCGGGCTTTGTCGTTCAGGCGGGCCTGGAGCCCTTTGCTGCCGAGCGGCAAATGGATGAGATCGGCGATCAGGCCATAGCGAAACAGGGCCATGGTCTGTTGGGAATCGGGTTGCTTCATGAGGAGTGCTCCAGTCAGGTGGGTGGAGCACTGAAATTACCCTGCAAAGGCTGGCGGGTCAGTCCCCATCCGTTGTTGGAAGCGGATTTTGCGTCCACCGCCCTCCGGCCGGGGGGGAACAAAGCCCAGCGGGCGAGGTAATGTGGACAGGGTGTCGTGGGCCAGATGACGGGCTTGGGCCAGAACGGTGATGCAGTCAAGACGGAGGCGGAAATCTGCCACGGTCAGTGCACTCCCCTGGAAGATTCCTGGAAACATGCCTGCCAGCAGGGTGAATACGGTGCGCACCAGCGTGACCCGGCGGCGGGTCCAGCGCACGGCACTGATGAGCGAGACGCAGTCCGGGCGCAGAAGGTCGGCTGCGGCCTCCAGGCTTTTTGCCTGATCAACGGTGTCGACCACCCGCTCGATCTCATCCAGAGTTCCGGGAAATCGTGCGGCCAGATGATCGGGCAGAAGACTGAAGGTGCAATGCCCCTGGGGGCAGTACCAGCGCGGAATCAGGGTTCCCGCCGGCGTGACCCGCCGGTAGGTACCATGGCGTGCGAAACCACAGCCCCCCTTGGGGTGAAGAGGGCAACACAACAAACTTGCAGAAAGCCATGCTTGTCGTGTAACGTAGTCTTCGCTGGTGTTCCCCGACGCGAATCGAAGTTGCACCGGCAATAGGCCCGCGAGGGGGAAAGTCTCGCGGGCCTTCCCTTTTGTCGTTATGACGATACGGAAAAGTTTACCGGTACAGACACGATCCGTCCAATGGCCTCAGGTCTGCCACTCCTCCACCCGCATTCCACCACCACACCCCACTTCTCTACGGTGGCGTATCATGAGAAAAAACAGCCGGTGGATTGCGATTCAGTGCGGGAGACAACACCTGGCGCTTCTTCCTATC
>JAJZEH010000072.1 GCA_021805725.1 Pseudomonadota bacterium
CCATTTCTCCACCCTTTTGAAGGTGTTCGGTGGGGGGGGGGTGCTCTTCCTGCTGGTGGGCATGTACGCACCAGCCGCCTTCCTGCCGCACTTCACGGTTTTCGTTCTGGCCTGCTTCGTGGGCTATCAGGTCGTGTGGAACGTGACCCCGGCCCTGCATACCCCCCTCATGAGCGTGACCAACGCCATCAGCGGCATCATCGTGCTGGGGGCCCTGTTGCAGATGGCCAACCCCGAGTCCAGCGTGGTCGGGCTGGCGGTGTTCTCCGTGCTGATAGCCACCATCAACATCGCTGGCGGGTTCCGTGTGACCCAGCGCATGTTGAACATGTTCCGCAAAGATTGAGGATTGTTTCATGGGTAATGGAGTATTGACGGTTTCCTATATCGCGGCAGCGATTCTGTTCATTTTGAGTCTGGGCGGATTGTCCCGACAGGAGACGGCGCGACGCGGCAATTTTTATGGGGCGACGGGCATGGCGCTGGCGGTGGGGGCGACCCTGCTGAGTGGGCAGGTAGGCAATCTGGGCTGGTTGATTCCCGCCATTCTGGTGGGGGCCGTGGTGGGCTGGATGCTGGCGGTACGGGTGGAGATGACCCAGATGCCCGAGTTGGTGGCCATTCTTCACAGTTTCGTGGGCCTGGCAGCGACCCTGGTAGGGTATGCCAGCACCCTGGACACGCATACGGTATTCACCGGAGCCGAGCTGAGCGTCCATCGCACCGAAATCTTTGTGGGTGTGTTCATCGGCGCATTGACCTTTACCGGGTCCCTGGTGGCTTTCGGTAAATTGCGCGGTTCCATTTCCGGCAAACCCCTGGCCCTGCCGGGGCGTCATCTGCTCAATCTGCTGGTGATTCTGACTTCGGTCTATCTGGGGATTGGATTTGTGGGGGCGGACACGGTTATGGCCCCCCTGCTGCCCTTGCTGATCATGACCGGGCTGGCGCTGTTCATCGGTTTTCACCTGGTCATGGCCATCGGAGGCGCGGACATGCCTGTGGTGGTATCCATGCTCAACAGTTACTCGGGTTGGGCGGCAGCGGCCACCGGTTTCATGCTCTCCAATGACCTGCTCATCGTCACCGGCGCTCTGGTGGGCAGCAGCGGGGCCATTCTGTCTTACATCATGTGCCGGGCCATGAATCGCAGTTTCCTCAGTGTCATCCTGGGCGGGTTTGGTACGGGCGGCACGACTTCTTCGACCTCGGAAGGCCCGCAGGGGGAAGTGGTGGCGATATCGGCAGAAGAAACGGCTCACCTGCTGGCCGATGCCCAGGGGGTGATCATCGTTCCCGGTTATGGCATGGCCGTGGCACAGGCCCAGGGGGCCATCAGTGAAATCACCCATCGCCTCCGTGCCAAAGGGGTGACGGTACGCTTTGCCATTCACCCCGTGGCCGGACGTTTGCCCGGTCACATGAACGTATTGCTGGCCGAGGCCAAGGTGCCCTACGACATCGTCATGGAAATGGATGAGATCAACGGGGACTTCCCGGACACCGATGTGGTGCTGGTGGTGGGGGCCAACGACATCGTCAATCCCAGCGCCCAGGAAGACCCAGGCAGCCCCATTGCCGGCATGCCGGTGCTGGAGGTCTGGAAGGCCAAGACGGTGGTGGTCTTCAAACGCAGCATGGCGACCGGCTATTCCGGTGTGGAAAACCCCCTTTTCTACAAGGAGAATGCGCGCATGCTCTTTGGCGATGCCCGGAAGAGTGTCGATTCCATCCTGGCCCATTTGCCCAGTTGAGAAAAGTGTCATAAAACCTTCATGGAGAAAGGGGGGCGACCTCGCTATAATTTCGTGCTTTTGTGCGAATGGGGTCGGTGATGCAAAAAACGGAGAAAGGAAAGGGAAGTTTTTTCCTCTGCCGTTTGGCGGGCGGGTTGCTGGCGGGGTTTTGCTCACTCGGTGCGCACGCGGTATTGCAGGATGAAATCCAGGTCTATGACGATACCATCAATGACCCTGGCCAATGGGGGTTGCAAATGCACCTCAACAGTACCCCTTCCGGCCCCCAGTACATTCCGCCCAACGACGGGATGGTGGATACCCATGGATACCGGAGCACGGCGGAAATCAGTTATGGCCTGACTCCCACTCTGGAGGCCGGGTTATACCTTCCGGTGGTTCATGGCTACTATGATGGAACCCAGTTTGCCGGTCCTCGCGTGCGGATGAAATGGATTCCGCAAAAAGCCCCGGATACGGGGGGGGTATTTTACGGGCTGAATGTAGAAATCTCCGATATCAAGCCGATCTACGAACCCACGCAGCAAATGATGGAGTTGCGTTCCATCATCGGCTACCGCGATTCGGATTGGCTGTATGACATCAACCCCACTTTGGATTACAATCTGCGCCCCGGCTACCGTCAGGGGGGGCCGGTGTTCAGTCCGCAGATCAAGGTCGGGCGAAACGTCATGCCGGGGTTGATGGCGGGCTTCGAGTACTATTCCGTGTTGAGTACGCTCACCACGATGTTTCCCTATTCGCAGCAGAATAACGTTCTGTTTGCTGCCGTGGACATAAACATGAAACCCTGGGTCGTCAACTTCGGGGTTGGCCGTGGCTTGACCCAGGCGGCGGACGGCTGGACCATCAAGGCCATCATCGATATCCCGATCGACTGACGGTCGGGGAATATTCACTCGGATGATTCGGTATTTTTTGGGTAATAGCGCAAGGGAGTGTATGGGTCGTGGGCGGTCGTGTCGGAAATCTTGCTCCCTTGGGCTGGGCGCGCGCATTTATTCGGTTTCTGTGCCTGACGCTCTGTTTCCTGACCGTTCAGGCTCATGCCGGCCTGTGGGACCTGACGGGGGACGACGGCAGGGAGGGTGGCTCACCGCCCTGGGT
>JAJZEH010000063.1 GCA_021805725.1 Pseudomonadota bacterium
CGGGCAAGATCGCCGAGCAGCGCGCCCGCCACCTCAAGCACAATGACACGGCCTTCAACCTGGAACCCAACATCAAGGAAAGCCCCGGGGGGTTGCGCGACTTGCATTCAGTGATGTGGCTGGCCTGGGGCACCGGGCTTGACGCCCACTGGGCCTCCCTGGCCCACGAGGGACTGATCACGCTGCGCGAGGTGCAGCAGGCACGCAAACTGCAACGATTCTTGCAGGATCTGCGCATTCGCCTGCATTATCTTGCCGGACGCCGCGAGGACCGGCTGCTGTTTGACCATCAAATCCCGCTAGCGAAACAGCTGGGCTACGAAGACCACGGCCACCGTCGCGCCAGCGAAGTCATGATGCAGGCCTACTACAAAACGGCCAAATCCGTGCTGCTGCTCAACACCATTCTCATCGAACAACTCAACACCCTCGTTCATCCCGAAGCGCCGGAAGATGTCGAACCCCTGTCAGGACCATTCGTGCGCCATGGCGAATTGCTGGGCACCATGCCCGAAGACCTGTTCGAGCAGGACCCCAACCAGATCCTGGAAGGCTTTTTAATGCTGCAGCGCCACCCGCGCCTGCGCGGCTTCACCCCCGCGTCCCTGCGCGCCGTATGGCGCGGCAAAAACCGCATCAATGCCGCCTTTCGCGCCAATCCGGACAACCAGCAACGTTTCATGGAGATTCTGCGCCAGCCCCTGCGCACCGCAGACGTCCTGCGCCGCATGAATTACTACGACGTCCTGGGACGCTATATTCCGGTCTTCGGCCGCATCGTGGGACAAATGCAGCATGACCTGTTTCACGTCTACACCGTGGATGAACATATCCTGCGGGTGCTGCGCAACATCCGCCGTTTTGCCATCCCCCAGTACGACCACGAATTTCCATTCTGCTCCATGCTGATGCGGCAGTTTGACCGGGTGGATCTGCTCTACCTCGGCGCCCTGTTTCACGACATCGCCAAGGGCCGGGGGGGCGACCACTCCGAACTGGGTTGTTCGGATGCGCGTTACTTCTGTCGGCGCCACGGCCTGTCGCGCGCTGACAGCGCCTTCGTGGCCTGGCTGGTGGAACAGCATTTGCAGATGTCGGCCGTGGCGCAAAAACAGGACCTGTCCGACCCCGAGGTGATTCGCCGTTTTGCCGAGCGGATGGGAGACCAGCGCCACCTCACCGCACTCTATCTGCTTACCGTGGCCGATGTGCGCGGCACCAGCCCGAAGGTATGGAACGCCTGGAAAGGCAAGCTGCTGGAGGACTTATACCGTGCCACCCAACGGGTTCTGGCCGGTTCCGGCGCAGACCTTGACGCCGTCATTGCCGAAAAGCGCCAGGACGCGCTGCGCATCCTGCGCCAGTACGGATTCACCAGCACTGAAGGCATCAACCTGTGGCACACGCTCGATCCCAGTTATTTTCAGCGCCATGACGCGCAGGACATTGCCTGGCACGCCCGCAGCCTGCACAGCCGGGTGGGCTCGACCCAACCCGTGGTGCGCGCGCGCCTGTCGCTGGTGGGAGAAGGCCTGCAGATCCTGATCTACTCGCCCGACCAGGAAGCCTTATTTGCGCGCATCTGCGGCTATTTTGACCGCATCGGCTACACCATCATGGAGGCCCGCATCCACACCACCCTGGATGGTCATGCGCTCGATACCTTTCAGGTCATGCACCGCAGCGCCGAATCGGAGCATTACCGGGACACCCTGAAACGCATCGAGACCGAACTGCAGCAACTGCTCAACACCCAGGCCACCCTCGAAGCGCCCCAGAAGAGCCGGCTTTCGCGCCATCTGCGCCATTTCCCGATTCCCGTCATGGTGCACCTGGGTGCGCCCGAACGCGAAGCCATCAGGCCCCTGACCATCGTGGCCGGTGATCGTCCGGGGCTGCTATACCGCATTTCGCGCGTGCTGGTACAGCACGGCATCAACCTGCACGGCGCCCGCATCAATACGCTGGGCGAGCGCGCCGAGGACACCTTCCTGATTTCGGGGGCGGCGGTGGAATCTGCGGCCGGCAAGGAGGCCCTACGCCAGGAACTGCTAACCGCCCTGGAAGAGTAGCGGGAGGGTGGGCGTCAGTCGTCCTGGCCCGCACCCGAGAGCCCAGGAAACAGCACGTCGGTGAAGCCAAAGCGGCTGAAGTCCTCGATGCGCATGGGATAGAGAATACCCATCAGGTGGTCGCATTCATGCTGGACCACGCGGGCATGAAAGCCCGTCACGGTGCGATCGATGGCGTGCCCCTTCTCGTCAAACCCCTGGTAGCGCAGATGAGTGTAGCGCGGCACCACCCCCCGAAAGCCAGGCACCGACAGACAGCCTTCCCAGCCCTCTTCCTCTTCATCGTCCAGCGGCGTCAGCTGGGGATTGATCAAGACCGTCTGCGGCACCTCTTCCGCGTCGGGATAGCGGGGGTTATGCGCCACGCCAAAGATGACCACCTGCAGGCTCACGCCAATCTGCGGTGCGGCGAGACCAGCGCCATCCAGATGGGCCATGGTGTCGCGCATGTCCTGGAGCAGCTCGAGCAGTTCGGGGGTATCGAAACGAGTGACGGGCAGCGCCTCCTGCAACAGCAGTGGATGCCCCATGCGCAGCACTTCCCTGACGGCCATCTAGCGCAGCTCCGTGCGCGCCAGCCAGGCCCGAAACGCCGGGCCGGTTTCCGCATGCCGGATGCCGTAAGCCACGGTGGCCATGAGGTATCCCAATTTACTGCCGCAATCGTAGCGAATACCTTCAAACGGCAGGGCCAGCACCGTTTCGTGCTGGAGGAGGCTTGCGATGCCATCCGTCAGCTGAATCTCGCCACCGGCCCCCGGTGCCACGTTGCGCAGCAAGTCAAAAATGGCCGGCGTCAGCAGGTAGCGCCCCACCACACCCAGATTGGAAGGAGCTGCTTTGGGTTCAGGTTTTTCGACGATACCGACAATTTTGTGGGCACCACCCGGACCGGATTCCGTTTTGACAATGCCGTACTGGCGCGTCTGTTCGGGAGGAACCTGTTGTACGCCCAACACCGAAGCCCCGCTAGCCGCATACAATTGCACCATTTGTTGCAGCACCGGCACGGTTGCATCTACCAGATCGTCCGCCAGCATCACGGCGAAGGGCTCGTCGCCCACGAGAGGCGCTGCACAGAGGACGGCGTGTCCCAGCCCCAGGGCTTCTGACTGGCGCACATAGGCGCAACTGATGCCAGGCGGCAGCATGTTGCGCACCTGTTCCAGCAACCGGGTTTTTCCCCGTTGCTCGAGTTCCACTTCCAGTTCGTAGGCCTTGTCGAAATGGTCTTCAATGGCGCGCTTGCCGCGCCCGGTGACAAAAATCAGCTCGGTGATGCCGGCCGCGATAGCCTCCTCAGCCGCGTACTGGATGAGGGGCTTGTCCACGATGGGCAGCATTTCCTTGGGGCTGGCCTTGGTTGCGGGTAAAAAACGGCTGCCCAGCCCCGCTACGGGAAATACGGCTTTTTTGATCGGTTTCATGGTGATGGGGTTTCCTGATTCAACAGTGACAACAACTGCGCTTCGTCCAGGACCTGAATGCCCAGTGTGCGCGCCTGCTCCAGCTTGGTGCCGGCATCCGCTCCAGCCACCACATAGTGCGTGCGCTTCGACACGCTGCCAGCCACTTTGCCGCCAGCATGCTCGATTCTAACCTGTGCCTCAGACCGGCTCAAATGCGGCAGGGTTCCGGTCAGCACCAGGGTAAGCCCTGCCAGCGGGCGCGCTTGCGCGGCGGGCACCTGCACCTCGGGCCAATGGATGCCCTGCTCCAGCAGCCGCGCAATCACGTCGCGGTTATGCGGCTCGGCCAGAAAATCGTGAATGGACTGGGCCACCACGGGCCCCACATCGGGCACCGCCTGCAGTTCTTCCGGCGTGGCGGCCAGCAGCGGCGGCAAATCGCCAAAGTGGCGTGCCAGGTCACGCGCCGTGGCCTCGCCTACGTTGCGAATGCCCAGCGCAAAAATGAATCGGGCCAGCGTGGTTTGCCGACTGTGCGCGATGGTGGCCAGCAGGTTTTGGGCGGACTTCATACCCATGCGCGGCAGCTGGGCAAGCGGCTCGAGCGCGAGGGTGTACAGATCGGGAGCAGCGTGGACAAGCCCCCCGTCCACCAGCTGGTCCACCAGCTTTTCGCCCAAGCCGTCGATGTCCATGGCGCGCCGCTGCGCGAAATGCAGCAGGGCCTGCTTGCGCTGCGCGGGACAGAACAACCCGCCACTGCAGCGGCTGATAGCCTCGTCGGCGGTGCGCGTGACGGCGCTGCCGCATACCGGGCAACGCATGGGCATGACGAATTGGCGCGCGTTGTCAGACCGTTGTGCCAGAACCACGGCCACCACTTCAGGGATGACGTCGCCGGCGCGACGCACCCACACCTGATCACCGATGCGAATATCCTTGCGCCGGATTTCGTCTTCGTTATGCAAGGTGGCATTGGTCACCGTCACGCCGCCGACGAAAACCGGCTTGAGGCGGGCCACCGGGGTCAATGCACCGGTTCGGCCCACCTGGATGTCAATGTCCACGACCTCGGTGAGGGCTTCTTCGGCAGGAAATTTATGGGCGATGGCAAAACGCGGTGCACGCGAAACGAATCCCAGCGCTTGCTGAAGACGGAAGGCGTCCACCTTGTACACCACGCCATCGATGTCATAGCGCAGCGCGGCGCGTTGCCGGCCGATGCGCTCGAAGTACTGCAGCAATCCTGCCACACCCCGCACTACCGCACGTTCGGGCGCCACCGGAAAATGCAGTCGGGCCAGCAGATCCATCAGCGAGGCGTGCGTGGGCGGCAGTTCGAGGCCCTCGACCTCACCCACGCCATAGGCGAAAAACGACAGGGGGCGGTGTGCAGTGAGGGCGGGGTCCAGCTGGCGCAGCGCGCCAGCTGCGGCATTGCGCGGGTTGACGAAGGCCTTCTCGCCACAAGCCGCCTGGGCTGCGTTGAGGGCGGCAAAATCCTGTTTCAGCATCAACACCTCGCCCCGCACTTCCAGAACCGGCGGAGGGTCTGCGAGCGGCAGCCGCAACGGAATGGCGCGAATGGTGCGCAGGTTGGCCGTGACGTCTTCACCAGTTTCACCATCGCCGCGCGTACTGCCTTCCACCAGGACCCCATTGCGGTAGAGCAGGCTGACCGCGAGTCCGTCAAACTTCGGTTCACAGGCGTAATCCACCTCAACCAGCCCCAGACCCTCGCGCACGCGCCGATCGAAGTTGTGGATGTCAGCCTCGGAAAACCCATTGTTGAGACTCAACATCGGCACCCGGTGCGTCACTTCCTGAAAACCGTCACGCGGCGCAGCGCCCACGCGCAGGGTTGGCGAATCCGGCGTCAGCAACTCGGGATGCGCCGCCTCCAGTTGCTGCAGCTCGCAAAACAGGGCGTCATATTGCGCATCGGGAACGGTGGGCGCATCCAGGACGTAATACTGGTGGTTGTAGCGGGCCAACGCTTCGCGCAACATCCGGGCGCGCGCAGCAAGATCGGACATGGTCAGTGGGAAAACAGGCGTAGCGCCAGGGGGCTTCCCGCAGGAATGCCCTGCGCTTCCATTTGCTGCAGGATGCCAGCCAGCTGTTTCTCGATGGCGGCCAGCTGACGCGCACCCAGGGCGGCATTGTTGTCGTCCACCACCTGGCCGTAGAGGGTGCCCGCCATGCGCCCGGCCATGGCATACAGGTCGCGCAATGCCGCGAGGGCGTCACCCACGCGCGGCACATCCAGAAGAAACGTCACGCCCGATACTGGCGTGGTATCGCCGTCGATGTCCAGAAAGGGCGTCGAATCACGGTGCGCCAGCGTAAAGCGGTCGCGCTGCTGAGAATCCCGGGCATGAAACACGCCATCCTCGCCCAACTGCAACCCTTCGGCTTCAGCAACACTGCGCACACGCTGCATGCTGGGCTCGCCGCCCTCAGGAAACATCACGTTCACCCCGAACAGAACGTCCACCCGTGCACAAAACCGGTCCAGCGCTTCCGCCGCCGCCAGGGCGGCCGGCAAATCGCCCGGTTCGTGGCTCATGCCCAGATACTGTGCCAGGGCACGGATTTCGTCCGAAAAGAGCGTCAACCGGGTTTCGTTGACGGGACCGCTGCGACTGGACAGTTGCAGCATGGCGGCAAATGCGTCAAAGCGGTGTTCGGAAGGTCCGTGGATGGCAAACCAGCGCCCGCTGGCCGCCTCGAGGCCAGCCCAGCGCACGTTGCGCGTGGTGATGGTGCTGGCGATGAGACCCTGCCACAGGTCGGCTGCACTGACGGGATGCGTGCCACGCAGGGTCACCGCATATTCCACCACGGGATCAGCAGCGGCACTTTCAGAAAGTCCCGACACCGGGGTGCGCGGCACTTCAAAAACCGGTTCGCTGCGTTGTGCGGCGGACTCGCCTTCCAGCAGCACGTCCTTGCCGCTGTCGGGCAGAACTTTTTCCGCCATGCGCCGGTATCGGTATTCCTGGATCCGGCTGATTACAAAAATTCCCGCAATCAGCGAAGCACCCAGCGCCGCCAAACCTATTTGCAAATCACTCATCGGCCCCTCTCTTTGGCATCCCTGCGCCCTGGCTTCATCAGGCCGTGACGCTATCCGTCAGGCGCATGGCTTCTTCAATGTCTACCGCAACCATGCGGGATACACCCGACTCGGCCATGGTGATGCCCACTAACTGGTGGGCCATCTCCATGGCGATCTTGTTGTGCGTAATGAAGAGAAACTGGGTTTGTTCGGACATTTTCTGCACCAGCCGGACAAACCGTTCCGTATTGGCATCATCCAGCGGCGCATCCACTTCGTCCAGCAGGCAGAAGGGTGCGGGATTGAGCTGGAACAGGGAAAACACCAGCGACAATGCCGTCAATGCCTTCTCGCCACCGGAGAGCAGATGGATAGAGGTGGTTTTCTTGCCGGGTGGCTGCGCGATGATCTGCACGCCGGCATCAAGAATTTCCTCGCCGGTCAGTTCGATGCGCGCGTGTCCGCCCCCGAACAGACCGGGGAACAAGGTACTGAAGCTGGCGTTGACGCGGTCAAAGGTTTCTTTCAGCTGCTCGCGGGTTTCGCGATCGATCTTGCGCATGGCGCTCTCGAGCGTATCCACGGCGGCCATCAGGTCGGCCACTTGGGCATCCAGCCAGTTTTTGCGCTCGCGCGAGGATTCTAGCTCGGCCAGTGCTGCCAGGTTGACCGCACCCAGCGCTTCGATGCGTTGCGTCAGGCTGCCAATTTCAGCTTGCAGGGTGGCGGTGCGCAAACCTTTTTCAAGCATCTCTGCCAGTTCGGCTTCATTGGCATGGTTGGCCTGCAGGCTTTCCTCGGCCCGCTCCAGATTGAGCCGGGCTTCCTGCTCCTTGAGCCCCAGTTCGTTGAGGCGGACGCGCAGGGGTTCCTGGCGTTGCTGGGCGGAGAGGCGCTGCTCTTCCAGTTCGCGCAGAGCTGCGGCAAGGCCGTCGAGGGTGACGCGTGCTGCACCCAGCTGCGACTCGCAGAGGGTGCGCCGACCGAGAGCGGTTTGCAAATGTTCGATCAGGGGTGCTTCCAGGGCCTGATCCAGCTCCAGCTGCAGGGTCTGCAGGCGGGGTTCACGCTGTGCCAGGCGCGTTTCGGCAGTACTCCGGGAATGCTCCAGATGCGTCATGCGCTCGCGCGCCGATTTTTCCAGGAAGCCCGCTTCCTGGGCCGCGCGCTCGGCGGACTGCAGGGCGCTGCGCCGGGCGTCGCGGGCCCGTTCCGCTTCGCGCCAGGCCTGTTCGAGGGCGGCCAGCGCTTCTGTCACCGCCCGGAACTGCTGTTCGCCCTCGAGCAGCAACTGCTGGTGGTTTTGCAGCCGTTGCTGCTCGGCCGCCTGCTGGTGTTCCAGCTCGACCTTTTCTTCAGCCACCTGACGCGCGCGTTGCTGGTGTCGCTCCATCTGGCCCTGCAGCCGCGTGCGTTCCATATCCAGGGCGTGACGCGCGGTTTCGACGGCACGGGCTTCATGCTCCACCGCGGTCTGCTCGCGGCGACAGGCGGCCAGGAACGCTTCAGCGTCCTCGCGCCGTGCGTCCAGCAGGGCCCCCTGATGGTTGAGCTCGTCCAGTGTCTGCTGGTGCCCCTCGATTTCGCGGGCACGCGACAGGGCACCATGAAACTCGCCCTGGGGCGCAAAAAACAGGACGGAGTGGCGTTCAATGAGGTGTCCCTCGCGCGTGACCAGCACCACCCCGGGCGGCAGGCGCCGCGTATCTTCCAGCGCCGCAGCAAAATCATCCACCACATGCACGCCCTGCAGCCAGGCCGCCAGTGCCGCTTCGCAGGCTGCCACGCGCACGGTGACGAGATCGCGCAGGGGACGCGGGCGCGAAGCAAGTGCCGACAGGTCGGGTGAAGCCGCAGCAACGGCTGCAGCGCCGGGCAGGAAAAGCCCGACACCGGCCGGAATCTCTTCGGCGGACCAGCGTTTCACGGCGCTGTAATCCTCGCTGCGATAGGCGTTCAGACGCGCCCCCAGCGTGGCTTCAACCGCCAGCTCCCAACCGGTGGCCACCTGGATGCCATGCCAGAACACGGGCAGGTCGGACAACCCATGCTTTTTGATCAGCCCCTGCGAGCGCTCCTGCACCCCAAGGCGTGATTGCATGGATTCCAGCGCCTTCTGTTCAGCCTCGATGCGGGCCCGTTCGCGACGCAGCGCTTCGGCCTGGTTGCGCGCTTCGTTGAAAGCGGCTTCGCAACGCCCCACGCGCACCGCCATGGCTTCGCGCGTGGCATGAAGGATGGCGCCCCGCACCTCCCGCTCACGCAGTTGCCGCGCAATCTGTTCCAGGCGGCTGCCATCCGGGACTACCCATTGCGCCTCTTCGGCAACAAGACGGGTACGCCTTTCACGCAGCTGTTCCAGCAGCCGTTCGGAGGCCGTGCGCTCGGAGCGCGCAGCGCTGATGCGGCTTTGAATCTGCGTTTCGTTGCGGCGCGCCTGGTCCAGGGCCTGGCGGCGCGTCTGGCTCAATGCTTCGGCAGCGGGCAGCGCTTCCTGCTCCTGGCGCACCCGTGCAGCCCCCACCTGCACCAGCTCGAGGGCACGATCGAGCTCGCCCTGCAAATGGGCGAGGGATTCCTGATCGGCGTTCAGCCGCTGGCGGTCTTCAGCGATGTCCTGCTGCAGGCGCGCCATCTCTCCCTCCAGGCGGCGGCGTTCCACACGCAGGGCCTGAAGCCGGTTTTCGGCCTGGGTGACTTCAGCGTTGGCCTGGTACAACTCACCCTGGGCAGCGTTAAGGGCATCACTGGCGGCGTAATGGTCGCTGCGCTGCTGTTCCACCTTGCGTTCCACGTCGCGCAACCCGGCAATGGCTGTATCCAGTTCGAGCTGGGTTTTTTCAATGTCGCGCAGGGCCCGACTGCGGCTGGCTTCGGCGTCGCGCTTGCGCGTCAGCAACAGCAGGTTTTGTGCGCGCGCCAGTTCGTCCTGAAGCGTGCGCCACTGTCCGGCTACTTCAGCCTGCCCTTCCAGCTTTTCGATTTGCTGCGAGAGCTCGCGCAGGATGTCTTCCGTGCGTGTCAAATGCCCACGGGTGTCCTCGAGCCGCAATTCGGTTTCGCGACGCCGGTCCTTGTAGCGCGAGATGCCTGCCGCCTCTTCCAGAAACACGCGGATTTCTTCCGGCTTGGATTCGACGATGCGGGAAATCATGCCCTGTTCGATGATGGCGTAGGCGCGCGGGCCAAGACCCGTACCCATGAACATGTCCTGCACGTCACGGCGACGCACATGCACGTTGTTGATGTAGTAGTTGGAAACCCCGTCACGCGCCAGCACCCGGCGTACGGCGATTTCGGCATACTGCGACCACTGGCCGGGCGCGCGGCCGTCCGTGTTGTCAAATACCAGCTCGACACTGGCCCGGCCTTGGGGCTTACGATCAGCGGTACCACCAAAAATGACGTCCTGCAGGGTTTCACCGCGCAGATGGCGGGCCTGGGACTCGCCCAGCACCCAACGCACGGCATCGATCACATTGGATTTGCCGCAACCGTTAGGCCCCACGACTCCGACAAGCTTTCCGGGGACGGGAATCTGGGTAGGTTCAGCGAAGGACTTGAAGCCAGCAAGCTTGATGTGTTTGAGGTGCAATTGAGCGCCAATGGACAAAAAAAGTTTAGAATGAGAGGATTTTACCCGATATAGGACGACTCCCCAATGGCATCGCAACCCAGCCGAACCCTGGAGACTTTTCCCAATCCCAACCCCGGCCGCGACTACCTGATCCACATGGAGCTGCCGGAGTTTACCTGTCTTTGCCCCAAGACAGGCCAGCCGGATTTTGCCTGGCTGACCCTGGACTATATCCCGGAAGCCGTCAATGTGGAATTGAAGAGTCTCAAGCTGTACCTGTGGTCCTTCCGCAACGATGGCGCCTTTCACGAAGCCGTGACCAACCAGATCCTGGATGACCTGGTGGCGGCCACTGCGCCCCGCTTCATGCGCCTGCTGGCGCGCTGGAATGTGCGCGGGGGGATTTACACCCATGTGCTGGCCGAACATCGCGCCCCGGGCTGGGCCCCCGCCATTCCCCTGCCCCCGCTCTCCTTTGCGGCAGAATCGCCGCTGCGCCCCCAGACGCCATGAACCCCCGGCTCGAACGCCTCCAGCCCTACCCTTTCGAGCGCCTGCGCGGCTTGATGCAGGGGGTCGTCGCCAATCCAGCACTGGCCCCCATCGCCCTGTCGGTGGGCGAGCCCCGCCACGCCACACCGGCCTTCATCCAGGAGGCGCTGGCAAAGCACCTCTCGGGACTGTCCCATTACCCGGCCACCCTGGGTAGCGACAGCCTGCGCGCCACGCTGGCCGCCTGGCTGTGTCGCCGTTTTGACCTGCCCGGGCTTGACCCGACCACGGAAGTGCTGCCCACCCTGGGCAGCCGCGAAGCCCTGTTCTCGCTGACGCAGGTACTGATGGACCCTGATCGCGCCGCAGCCCGCGCCGTGTGCCCCAACCCGTTCTACCAGATCTACGAAGGTGCCGCCCTCCTCGCTGGGGGTCAGCCCTGGTTTGTCAACGCCGATCCGGCCCACGGCTTTCGCGTGGATTACGCCAGCGTGCCCGAAGCCGTGTGGCAAGCCACCCAGGTGGTCTTTACCTGTTCGCCGGGCAACCCCACCGGACGCGTCATGACCCTGGAGGAATGGCGCACCCTGTTTGAACTCTCGGACCGCTACGGCTTTGCCATCATCAGCGACGAATGTTATTCCGAGATCTACCCCGACGAAAACAGGCCGCCGCTGGGCTCGCTGCAGGCCGCCGCCCTGCTGGGGCGCACGGGCTACCCGCGCCTCGTGGCCATGGGCAGCTTGTCCAAGCGCTCCAACGTGCCCGGCATGCGCTCGGCTTATGCCGCAGGGGACAGCGCGCTACTCAAGCGCTTTGCGCTCTATCGCACCTACCACGGCAGCGCCATGAACCCTGCCGTCCAGGCAGCCAGTGAGGCGGCCTGGCAGGACGAGACGCACGTGCGTGACAACCGCCGCCTGTACCGCGAAAAACTGGAGGCGTTCTACGAGATCGTCCACCCGCACCTGCCACTGGAGCGCCCCGAAGCCGGCTTTTATTATTGGGGACAGACCCCGATTGCCGATACCGAATTTGCCCGGGGACTGATGCGCGAGGCGCACCTGGCCGTGCTGCCCGGCAGCCTGCTGGCCCGCGAAGCACACGGCATCAATCCGGGACAAAACCGCATCCGCATCGCGCTCGTAGGCTCACTGGCAGAAACCCTGGAAGCGGCCCATCGGCTGGTCGCGTTCACCCAATCCCTATAGGAAACACACCCATGTCCTCGCTTCAGACCCTGATTGACGACGCTTTCGAAAACCGTGCCACCCTCTCCATCGCCTCGGCCCCTGCCGGACTGCGCTCGGCCATCGACGAGGTGCTGGATGGCCTGGACGCGGGCCAGTTGCGCGTGGCGGAAAAAATCGACGGCGAATGGGTGACTCACCAGTGGATCAAGAAGGCGGTACTGCTGTCTTTTCGTCTCAAGGACAACACCCGCGTGGACGGCGGCTTCACGCAATACTGGGACAAGGTGGACAGCAAGTTTGCGCGCTACCAGGACGGCGATTTCGAAGCCGGCGGCTTCAGGGTCGTGCCGCCCGCCACGGCGCGCCGCGGCAGCTACATTGCGCGCAACGTGGTGCTGATGCCCTCGTACGTCAACATCGGCGCCTACGTGGACGAATCCACCATGGTGGACACTTGGGCCACCG
>JAJZEH010000041.1 GCA_021805725.1 Pseudomonadota bacterium
ATCGGTCTTTTCATGAAAAACTGGGAAGACGAGCAGGACGAGTACTGCAGTGCGCGAGACGACCTGGTGGATGCCGTCTCCGTGGCCGACCTGCTGGACATTGAAATGGAAGCAGTCAATTTCTCGGCGGAATATCGCGAGCGGGTTTTCCAGAATTTTTTGTCGGAATACCAGGCGGGCCGAACCCCCAACCCTGACGTGCTGTGCAACTCGGAAATCAAGTTCAAGGCGTTTCTGGAACATGCCATGGCGCTGGGGGCGGATAAGATCGCCACGGGCCATTACGCCCGCGTGCGCCAGACAGGCCCGCAATTCGAACTTTTGCGAGGCAAGGACCCCTCCAAGGATCAGAGCTATTTTCTCTACCGGCTGAACCAGGCTCAGTTAAGCCGCACCCTTTTTCCCGTGGGCGAACTGCGCAAAACTGAAGTGCGTGAACTGGCACGTCGCGCGGGGCTCCCCACCGCCGAAAAAAAGGATAGCACCGGCATCTGCTTCATCGGAGAGCGCCCCTTTCGCGAGTTTCTGCAGCGCTATCTTCCCATCGCCCCCGGCCCCATGATGACTCCGGAGGGGCGCGTGGTAGGGCAGCACCAGGGTTTGATGTACTACACCATCGGACAGCGTCAGGGGCTTGGCATCGGTGGCCCGGGCGATGCATGGTTTGTGGTGGGAAAGAACATGGACAGCAACGTTCTGACCGTGGTGCAGGGCCATGAGCATCCTGCCCTGCAAAAATCCTGGCTATCCGCCAGCCAATTGAGCTGGGTTTCCGGGACGCACCCCAATGATGGCGGACGCTACGGTGCCAAGAACCGATACCGCCAGCAGGATGCCGCTTGCACGCTGACCCTGGATGACGAGGGCATGACGCTCCATTTTGATGCACCCCAATGGGCCATCACCCCAGGGCAGTCCGCCGTGCTCTACGACGGCGAAGTCTGCCTCGGAGGCGGCATCATCACAATTTAGGCGTC
Source organism: Pseudomonadota bacterium (assembly GCA_021805725.1). Next base: position 978 of record JAJZEH010000041.1, read on the forward strand.
AGGGGGCGTTTCCTTGAAGGACTTGCGCTGTGCCAGTTTTGTGGCCAGCGCATCCAGATTTGGATACTGCTGCCGCCACCCCAGCTCAGGAAAGCGAAAATCCAGCCACAGCAGGGCACAACCCGTGGCAATGTCCGACAGATTCATGGCCTCGGCGGTGCACCATTGGCGCTGCCCCAGTTCGCGCGACATGGCCGCGAGACCGCGCTCCATCTTACCCCGCTGACGGGCTATCCAGGCCGGACTGCGTTCGGTTTCGGGACGACGCGATTCCAGCACGATCGCGACGCCGGCATCGAGGACGCCGTCCGCCAGAGCCTCCCATCGCTTGACCAGGGTGCGCTCGCGCGTGGGCTCGGGAATGAGATGCGCCACCGGGCTGATGGCATCCAGATATTCCGTGATGACCTGAGAATCGAACAGGCAAACACCGTCGTCCAGAACCAGCGCAGGAATTTTTCCCAAGGGGTTGTGCTGCTCGATGAGCGGCTCGGGCCCGGTCATGCAGTCCGTGACAAATTCAAAATCGATGCGCTTTTCAAGAAGCACCACGCGCACTTTGCGAACGAAGGGGCTGGTAACGGAACCGAGAAGTTTCATGGGCAGAAAGTATCCAATAAGGTCACGACGAACGCCGCATTATATCATTGGCACCTGTCACCATTACCGACACTGCCGTGCAAATGGCAACATCAAATTACGGTAGAATGCCCCATTTCCCTGTTTTCTGAGTCATTCCTGACATGTCCCCATCCACATTGACAGCTCTCTCCCCGCTCGACGGCCGCTATAGCGCCCGCATGGACGCCTTGCGTCCGTATTTCAGCGAGTATGCCCTGATCCACTATCGGACGCGGATTGAAATCGAATGGCTCAAGACACTTGCCTCTCACCCTGGAATTCCCGAAATTTCAGCGTTTTCGCAGGACACCCTGAACCAGTTGGACCAACTGGTCAGCCACTTCTCTGAATCCGATGCGGCGCAGATCAAGGCCATCGAAGTGCGTACCAATCACGACGTCAAGGCCCTGGAGTACTGGCTGCGGGAAAAGCTTTCCGACAATGCAGAAATCGTCGCTGCGGCCGAGTTCATCCACTTTGGCTGCACCTCTGAAGACATCAACAATTTGTCCCATGGCCTGATGCTTGCAGGCGCCCGCGACCGGGTGTTGTTGCCTGCACTGGATGCCATCATCACCCGGCTCATAACCCTGGCCCACGATCTGGCCGCAGTCCCCATGCTTTCGCGCACCCATGGACAAACGGCCACACCGACCACGCTGGGCAAGGAAATGGCCAATGCCGTTGCGCGCCTCAACCGCCAACGACGCACCATTGCGGAGATCTCCCTGTTGGGGAAATTCAACGGTGCGGTAGGCAATTACAACGCCCATCTGTCGGCTTATCCCGAACTGGATTGGCCCGCACTATCCAAAACCTTTGTCGAGGCACAGGGGTTGGAGTTCAATCCCTACACCACGCAAATCGAGCCTCACGATACGATTGCGGAGATGATGCATGCCTTCTCGCGGGCCAATACCATTCTCATCGATCTCGATCGTGACGTCTGGGGATACATCTCGCTGGGCTACTTCAAGCAAAAACTGAAAACCGGTGAAGTAGGCTCCTCCACCATGCCCCACAAGGTCAACCCGATTGATTTTGAAAACTCCGAAGGCAATCTGGGGCTCGCCAATGCCATTCTGGGTCATCTGGCAGAAAAGCTACCCATTTCGCGCTGGCAGAGGGACCTCACCGATTCCACGGTATTGCGCAACATGGGCGTTGGACTGGGACATAGCCTGCTGGGCTATGACGCTTGCCTGAAGGGATTGGAAAAACTGGAAGCCGATCCCCAGCGCATCCGCAACGATCTGGAACAGGCCTGGGAGGTTCTGGCTGAACCGATTCAAACGGTAATGCGCAAGGTGGGGCTCGTCAATGCCTATGACCGCCTCAAGGAATTGACCCGCGGCAAGACCATCGACCAGGAACTGATCCAGGCGTTCATCAACGACCTCTCCCTGCCCGCGGTGGACAAACAGCGCCTGCTGGCCCTCAGGCCCACAACCTATACCGGCCTTGCAGAAGGCCTGGCGCGCAGCATCGACCAGGGCAATCAATAACTACCGCTTTTTCCTGAAGCGGGCCCACAGTCCGGCCCATACCAGAGGCAGCAGGGTGATGGCCACGATCCCCCCAATCATGGCAGTGAGGTTGCCCTTGATGAAGGGCACATTGCCGAAGAAATAGCCTGCCAGCAGCAATGAACACACCCAGAGCACGGCCCCCAGGGCATTGAAAGCCATAAAGCGGGAATGGGACATGTCGCCCACGCCGGCGACGAAGGGCGCATAGGTCCGGATGATGGGCAGAAAGCGGGAGAGCACGATAGTCTTGCCGCCATGCCGCTCGTAGAATGCATGGGCCTCTGCCAGATGGCGGGGGTTGAACAAGCGTGAGCGTTCCCAATGAAATACCTTGGGCCCCAGCCAGCGGCCAATCTGAAAATTGAGCAGGTTGCCCAGAAATGCCGCTGCGATGAGCGTGATCATCAACATGGGCAGATTAAACGCCCCATGCTGTGACGCATCCAGTGCTGCCACAGCACCTGCCACGAACAAAAGTGAGTCGCCGGGAAGAAACGGCGCAATCACGAGACCCGTTTCGCTGAAAATGATGACAAACAGGATGACGTAAACCACATAGCCGTACTGCTGGCTCAGCAGCATCAGGTGATCGTCAAGGTGCTGCAGATATTGAAGAAGTTCCACCAAGTGGATCGGGCCTAAGCGCCTTCCGTTTCGTGGGCAGGTTTCTTCTCGGTAGCAACGAAGTCATCGCGCGTCATGCCCAACCACATGGCGATGGGGCTTGCCACAAGTACGGAGGAGTAAATGCCAAAAACGATGCCAATGGTCAACGCCAGGGCAAAATAATGCAATGCCTCCCCCCCAAAGAAAAGCATGGAGGTTACCATCAACTGCGTACAACCGTGCGTGATGATGGTGCGGCTCATGGTCCGGGTAATGGCATTATCGATCACCCGCGCCACCGAGGCGCCTCGCATCTTGCGGAAGTTTTCTCGTACCCGGTCAAACACCACCACGGACTCGTTGACGGAATATCCCAGGATGGCCAACACGGCTGCCAGCACGGAAAGGGAAAACTCCCATTGAAAAAACGCGAAAAAGCCCAGAATGATGACCACGTCATGCAGATTGGCCACAATGGTGGCCACCGCAGGACGCCATTTAAAACGCAGGGACAAATAGATCACGATACCCAGCGAGACAAACAGCAGCGCGGCCGATCCATCCTTGACCAACTCATCACCCACCTGGGGCCCCACAAACTCCACGCGCCGCATCTGGGCAGATGGGTCAGCGGCCTTGAGTGAAGTCATCACCTGATCAGACAGGCTTGCGCTGGTCAAACCGGTCTTGAGCGGCAGACGAATCAGGACGTCGCGGGAAGTACCGAAGTTCTGGACATTGGCATCATTGAACCCCAGCCCGTTGAGCGCTTCACGAATCTTTCCCACGTCGGCGGCGTTGCCGTAGCTGACTTCCATCACCGTCCCGCCGGTAAAATCCACCGAAAAGTTGAGTCCGCGGCTGAACAGAAAGAACACTGCCAGCAAAAAAGTGATGAGGGAGATGGCCGTGGTGTAACGACCCCAGCTCATGAAAGGAATGTCGTTGCGAATCCTGAAAAATTCCATTTGCTTTCTCTCTCAGGGCGCGCTCAGCGGCCCTTGTGAAGCCAGTCCACATTGCCGATGGACAGCTTGTCTATCTTGCGGCGGCTGCCGTAAACCAGATTGACCAATCCCCGGGAGACAATCACGGCGCTGAACATGGAAGTCAGAATACCCAGCACCAGGACCACGGCAAACCCCTTGACCGGACCTGAACCAAAGGCAAACAGCGCAACACCCGCAATACCGGTGGTGACGTTGGAATCCAGGATGGTACCAAAAGCGCGGTCATATCCAGCATGAATGGACGCCCCGGGCGAGTTGCCATTGCGCAGCTCCTCACGAATGCGCTCGTTGATCAAGACATTGGCGTCAATCGCCATCCCCACCGTCAGCGCAATCCCTGCCATGCCAGGCAAGGTCAGGGTGGCCTGCAGCAACGACAGCAACCCTACCAGCAGCAGCACGTTAATGCCCAAGGAGGTGACTGAAATGACGCCAAACAACAGGTAGTAGACCACCATAAACACTGAAATGGCCGCGAACCCGATCCAGGTGGAATGGAAACCGCGCGCGATGTTTTCAGCGCCAAGACTTGGGCCCACCGTACGCTCTTCAAGAAACTCCATGGGCGCCGCCAGGGCACCGGCGCGCAATAGCAGCGCCAGGTCGTTGGCCTCCTTGGGGTTGCGCAATCCGGTGATCTGAAAACGCGCACCCAGCTCATCCTGGATGGTGGCCACGCTGATGGCCTCAGTCTTGCCCTTTTCGATGAGCAGAATGGCCATGCGCTTTTTCAGATTTTCGCGCGACACCTGACGGATGATCCGCGCACCTTTGCTGTCCATGCTGATATTCACCGACGGCCGATTGGACTGCGAGTCAAATCCGGCCCCGGCATCCGTGATGACTTCACCCGTCAGGACCACCTGCTTCCTGACGAAGACGGGTGCCCCGCCTCGCTCCAGCACCAGTTCATCGCCAAAGGGCGGCGGTTCGGTGACGGATGTGGGGGCGGAATGATCCTCATCCACCAGACGAATTTCGAGAGTGGCCGTGCGCCCGATGATGTCTTTGGCCTTGGCCGTGTCCTGCACGCCCGGCAATTGGACGATGATGCGGTCCGAGCCCTGCTGCTGGATGATGGGCTCCTTGGCACCCAACTCATTGACGCGATTACGCAAGGCCAGGATGTTCTGCTTGAGAGCCTGATCCTGAATGGTCGTCAGCGCTTCCTGCTTGAGCGAGGCCACGATGGAAAGGTCGGTTCCAGCGCCCTCATCCTTGAAGATCAGGTCGCGATATTCATTGTCCAGTGCCTGATGGGCCACAGTACGCGTGGCCTCATCCCGAAATCTTAGCGTCACGCGGTTGCCATCGCGGCTGATGCCCTCGTAATACACACGCTTGTCGCGCAACGCACCGCGCATTTCCGAGGCATAGCTGTCCAGTCGCTTGGTGAGCGCCGCCTTCATGTCCACCTGCAACAGAAAATGCACGCCACCCGATAGATCGAGCCCCAGATACATGGGCAAGGCCCCGATGTCCGACAGCCAGCGGGGCGAATTGGGTACCAGGTTCAGTGCAACCACATAGCCGGGTTGCCGCCCCTCGGGGTTGAGCGCATGGTCCACCACGTCGCGCGCCTTGAGCTGGGTATCCGGGTCGGCAAAGCGGATCTTGATGCCACTTTCATCCAGCGTGGAGCGTGTATAGGGGATGGCTGCATCATGCAGGACTTGCTCTACCCGCACGGCAAGGGCGCTATCCACTTTGGCTGTAGCACCCTGTGCCGAAATCTGGACTGCCGGTGACTGGCCGAAGAAATTGGGCAAGGTATAGAGCGTGCCCAGCACCAGGGCCAGCAGAACCAGGCCGTTTTTCCAGAGGGGAAACTTGTTCATGAAAAATTACTGGACAGTGCCTTTGGGCAGCAATGTGCCCACGGCACCGCGCTGCACCTGGATGGTGACGCCCTTGGCGATTTCCAGTTTGACGTAGTTGGCGTCAAGATCAATGATCTTGCCCACAATCCCCGCTGCCACCACCTCATCGCCGCGGCTCAAAGCGTCGAGCATTGCTTTCTGCTCCTTTTGGCGCTTCATCTGGGGACGAATCATCATGAAGTACAGCACGCCAAACATGATGACGATAAACACCAGGTTCATACCCAGGTCAGGAGCAGCGGCAGAGCCGCCATCTGCGAAAACGTTTGTAATTCCCATGAAAACCTCCAAAAATCAAGCTGCCGGATTCTACCACGGCGTGGCCCTGTCCCGCTCAAATTCGGCTCGATACCCGGCCAGTCGGCCAGCCTCGATGGCCGCGCGCAGTTCCTGCATCAGGACCTGATAGTAATGCAGATTGTGCAAGGTATTGAGGCGTGCCCCAAGTATTTCATTGGCCTGCTGCAGATGGTGCAGGTACGCCCGCGAGAAACGGCGGCAGGTGTAGCACTGACAGGTTTCGTCGAGGGGGCGGGTGTCCGTCTTATGGCGAGCATTGCGTATCTTGATGTCCCCAAAGCGTGTAAACAGCCAGCCGTTACGCGCATTGCGCGTGGGCATGACACAATCCATCATGTCGATGCCCTCCGAAACGGCGGCCACGATGTCCTCCGGCGTGCCCATGCCCATCAGGTAGCGCGGCTTGTGAACGGGCAACAGGGATGGCGTGTGTTCGAGAATCCGTGCCCGGTCCCCGGCAGGCTCGCCCACCGACAACCCGCCGATGGCGTAGCCCGGAAAATCCATCTGGACCATTTCACGCGCTGAAATCTCGCGCAGGGATTCATGCATGCCGCCCTGAATGATGCCAAACAGCGCATTGGGATTGTCGCCGTGGCCCTTGAGGGAGCGCTCGGCCCAACGCAAGGATAGTTCCATCGATGCGCGCGCCTCGGACAAATCAGCCGGATACGGCGTGCATTCGTCAAAGGCCATGACGATGTCAGAATTGAGCACACGCTGGATGCGCATGGATTCTTCCGGCGTCAGGAACAGGGCATCTCCATTGATGGGGGAACGAAAAGCCACGCCTTCTTCGGAGATTTTACGCAGGGCCCCCAGGCTGAACACCTGAAACCCTCCGGAGTCCGTCAAAATGGGGCCGTTCCAGCCCATGAACCCATGCAGCCCGCCATGCTTTTCGATCACTTCAAGCCCGGGGCGCAACCAGAGGTGGAAGGTGTTGCCCAAAATGATATGGGCACCCAGATCAACGAGTTCGTCGGGGGATACCCCCTTCACCGAACCGTAGGTACCCACCGGCATGAAGGCCGGGGTTTCCACCCGGCCATGGGGCAATTGAAGTGTGCCGCGGCGGGCGCGACCATCGGTGTCGTGTAAAGTGAATTTCATGATTGGCGATCCATCAGCATGGCATCGCCATAACTGAAAAAGCGATAGCGTTGGGCAATCGCATGTTGATAGGCTTCCCGGATGGGCCCAACCCCGGCAAATGCCGAGACCAACATGAGCAGCGTGGAACGGGGCAAATGAAAGTTGGTGAAAAGCCGGTCCACCGTGTTGAAGCGATACCCCGGCGTGATGAACAGGCGCGTCTCACCCATTCCGGACACCAGGGTGCCGCCCGCCGAAGCTGCCTCGAGCGCGCGCAGACTGGTGGTCCCAATGGCCGTGACACGACCACCGCGCGCACGGGTATGCGCTATGGCGGCGACGGTCTCTTGCGGAATCTCGTACCACTCCGCATGCATCACATGGTTCCTGACGAATTCAGAACGTACCGGCTGGAACGTGCCGGCACCCACATGCAGGGTGACGGTGGCAAATTCCACCCCGCGCGCTTTCAAACGGGCCAACATGTCCGCATCGAAATGCAGACCCGCAGTGGGTGCTGCCACCGCGCCCGGTTCCCGCGCATACACCGTCTGGTATCGCTCGGCATCCTGGGCGCTGGGCGAGCGCTCGATGTAAGGCGGCAAGGGCAGTTGGCCCTGCTGCTCCATCCAGTCCAGCACCGTCAGCGATGCTTCTGATTCCAGACGCACGTGAAACAGCGCATCCTCACGCCCCAGGACAACAAGGCGTGCCCCGCCCTCAAACAGAACGTTACCGCCAGCGCGGGGGGCGTGACTGGAACGAAAATGCACCAGCGCCTCGTCCCGCGACAACACCCGCTCCACCAGGCACTCCACCTGTCCGCCCGTGGGCTTATGTCCAAACAGGCGAGCCTTCATGACGCGCGTGTCGTTGAGCACCATGAGGTCTCCCTCCCGAACCCATTCGGGAAGATCTGCAAACCTGGCATCCACCAGCCCGGAGGCGTTCAATACCAGCATGCGGCTCTCCCCACGGCGCTCAGGCGGAACCTGGGCGATGAGCTCCTGGGGCAGAACATAATCAAAATCGTCTGTGCGCAGCATGATCAAACTGTCTATAATAGCCGGTTACAGCCCGGGTGGCGAAATTGGTAGACGCATCAGACTCAAAATCTGACGCTGGCGACAGTGTGCCGGTTCGAGTCCGGCCCCGGGCACCACATTCCCCGAAACAATCTACTCTCAACCTGCCATGAGCCTCCTTTTCAGTCCCCTGACGTTGCGCGGCATGACCTTGTCCAACCGAATCGTCATCTCCCCCATGTGCCAGTACTCCGCCGTCGATGGCCTCGCCAACGACTGGCATCTGATGCACCTCGGCAAATTTGCCATTTCGGGCGCCGCCATGGTGATCGTAGAAGCCACCGGAGTTACCATGGAAGGCCGGATCACGCCGCAGTGCCTCGCGCTGTGCAACGATGCCCAGGAATCTGCACTGGCTCGGGTGCTGCAATTCTGTCGGGCACATAGTCAGACCCAGATGGCCATTCAGTTGGCTCACGCAGGGCGCAAAGGTTCTGCACGACGCCCCTGGGATGATGGTCCGCCCCTGACTTCTGCCAACGGTGGCTGGCGCCCGGAGGCCCCTTCAGCCATTCCCTACAGCGCCCAGGGCGAGGTACCCCATGCCATGACGGATGAAAAGCTTGAACATGTCAAGGCGGCATTCGTGGCTTCTGCGCAGCGCGCCAAGCGCCTTGGCTTTGATGCCGTCGAAATTCACGCAGCGCATGGCTACCTGCTGCATGAATTTCTCTCCCCGCTGACCAATAACCGTACGGACCGGTATGGCGGCAGCCTGGAAAACCGACTGCGTTACCCGCTGGAGATCTTGCAGGCCGTGCGTGCCGTTTGGCCCGAAGACCGTCCCCTGGGCATTCGGCTGTCTGCCGTGGATTGGGCAGAGGGCGGATTAACCTTGGAAGACACCGTTCACTTTGCGGCGGCATTCAAGGCGGCAGGTGCAGACTGGATTGACGTCTCCAGCGGCGGCCTCGTGGCCCATCAAAAAATCATGGTGGGCCCCGGCTATCAGGTGCCCTTTGCCGAACGGATACGCAAGGAAACTGCCGCCACCACCATGTCCGTGGGCATGATCACCGACCCCCATCAGGCTGAGGAGATTCTGGCGCGAGGCCAGGCCGACCTCATTGCCATTGCCCGGGCTGCGCTGCGCAATCCGCACTGGGCCTGGCATGCAGCAGATGCCCTGGAAGCTTCGATCCCGATCGTTCCCCAATACGCCCGCGCCAGGTAGCTTACATTTTTGACATTTCCTTGCACTGCATTCCTGCGGGATTTTGTATTCTGGACGCTTTGATGAACCCATTCTCATTGCCAATCCAGGACGATCATGAACCGCACAACGCCCATCCGTGTCTTTGCCGCCACTCATAATCAAGTCACCATCTGGGGCCTCAAGGCCCTTTTGGAATCCTCCCCCAACCCGATGAACTGGGTTGGCAGCCACCCGGTGGACGCTGGCTTGCCAGCCGAAATTCAGCGCCGCAAACCCGACATCGTCATTTCGGATGCCGGATTGATTGGCAAGGCCTTCGACTTGCCGGCGCAATTGATCGAACAGGGCATCGGATTGCTGATTCTAAGTGCAACCCGCGAACTGACCGAACTGGAAACCCTGATTCGTGCCGGAGCCCGAGGCGTCGTGCATATGGGAGAACCGGTGGGCACCTTGCTCGGAGCCATCGAACAAGTGGCCAAGGCGCGTTTCTGGCTGCCTAGCGAACTTTCGGATCGCATGCTGTGCAAAGCCATTGGCGGCCCCCTGGCGCCCAAGGTGTCACCCGAAGAATTGCTCATCGGACAACTCACGGCGCGCGAGCGCCACATCATCGCCACCCTCGCGCGCAATCCGGAGGCCAAGGCCTTCACGTTGGGCACGCTGCTGGAAATCAGTGAATGCACCGTGCGCAATCACCTGTCGATGATCTATCGCAAACTGCAAATTCGCGGGCGCGCCGCCCTGGTGATGTTCGCCAACCGACATCACCTCGCCTGACGGGCGTGTGCTTGCAATGCACTCCCGCCTCTTCGAGTGGGGACTGCGTCTTGCCGTGGCAGCGGCATTGCTGCAATTCTGGGTCAAGGCCTGCGCGATTTGGCTGCAGCATCCTGACCATCCCACCCTGCTGGCGCTGCTGCTGACGGAAACACTGAGCGTGCTCCTGGTCCTGCTGAGTCGCCATCCGATAACGCGGGATTGGCATCCTGCAGCGCTGACCACCAGCCTGCCTGCCACTTTCTATTTTCTGGCACTCGATTTGGGCGGAGGGCGGCACCTGCTACCTGACCGCTTCACGACAGCACTCATGCTCAGCGGCGCACTTTGGCAGATATTTGCCAAGCTTTCCCTAGGGCGCGCCTTCGGCCTGCTGCCTGCGAATCGCAACATCGTCACCCATGGGGCTTACCGTGTGGTGCGACATCCCATTTATCTGGGATACCTCATCAGTCACAGCGGCTTTCTCCTGGCACATGCAAGCCTGCGCAATCTCCTGATTTATGGCGGTTTGTATGTCCTGCAATGGATGCGCATCGAACGTGAGGAACGCTGGCTGGCTCGCCAGGATGTCTACCGTGTCTATAAGGGATGCGTACGCTGGCGACTCTTGCCCGGCCTGTACTGAGCCCCTGTCGCCCCCCGGGACGAATGTCATGGCGCGGCCCATGGATATTCATCCCGCCCTGCAATGCATTCGTGACTGTCGTGCGCAAAGTACGCTCGCTATGCTGGATTTGCATCGACGGTTTGCGATGTCAGTTCAACCTGCGAGGAACCTGCCATGAAATCCTGCACTGCCTGCATCAAAAAATTCCTGGAGCACGACGACGGCGTCACCGCCATTGAATACGGTTTGATCGCCGCACTCATCGGAATGGTCATCATCGGCGGCATTACGGTTCTGGGAACCAACCTGGAGACCAAGTTCAACAGCATCGCCACCAGCATCGGATCGGCGGGCTAAACGCAATGATCTGGCTTCATGGCCTGTTTCACTTGCTGCTTGCATTGGCTGCGTCCATCGATTCTCGAGCACGACACATTCACAACGAATTGATTCTGACCGGGCTTTGCCTGGGCGTGCTCTGGACTTGGGTACAACCCGGCGGTGGGCGGATGGGCTGGAGCAATATCCCCCTTTCAGGCCTTGCCATGGTCCTGCTGGAGCAGTGGATATGACCCCCCACCATAAACCCTGGTGGATCGCCGGCGGCATCGTGCTGGCGCTGGGTGCGTCCACCCTCTCGGCCCGCTGGCTGATCAGGGCGGCCCGCATCAAGTCCGTGCCGGTGGCCGTAGCTGCTACCACCCTGCCGCAGGGCACGCGCCTGACCCCTGCCAATGTCACTGCGCTGGAATGGCCCAGCCATCTGCTGCCTCAGGGCTTCGTCAGTGATGCTTCCCGTCTTGAAGGACGCTACGTGCGCATGACGATACCGCAAGGAACTCCCATCCTGGAGAGCGTGCTGGCACCGGAAGGCACGCGGGGAGGTTTGTCTGCCGTCATCACCCACGGCCGGCGCGCCATGACCGTACGCGTCAATGAGGTGGTGGGTGTGGCAGGGTTTGCACTGCCCGGAAATTATGTGGACGTCGTGGTCAACAGCCTTCATGAGGGGGCGTCTGGCCACGCCGGCAGCAGCGTCTCAAAGATCGTGCTGGAGCACGTGCCCGTGCTGGCTGTGGCGCAAGAGGCCAATCAGGACGAGACCCGCCCGCACGTGGTCAATGCGGTTACGCTGGAGGTAACGCCCACGGAAGCGGAACAACTGGACCTGGCACGCAGCATCGGCACCCTGTCCCTGGTGTTGCGCAATCAAGTGGACCAGCAGATCACTGCCACCACGGGAGCAACCCGGCAGACGCTGCTTGGGCGCTTTGGCACCGTACCATCAACCATGCAGGCTCCTGCCACCGAAGTGATCCGTGGCGTTGAACGGAGCATGCAACGATGAAGTCCCGCATCACATGGGCGCTGCTCGCCTCACTGGTCGGCAGCGCATCGGCGCAGAGGATCCCTGAAGAACACGCGCTCACCCTGCTGGAAGGCAAATCCACCGTCGTTGCGCTGGAACATCGGGTCTCGCGATTGTCCGTGGGACAACCCCAGGTGGCCGACGTGGTGTTGCTGGGCCACCGTGATCTTTACCTGGTCGGCAAATCGGCAGGCTCCACCAACGTCCTGCTGTGGCAGGACCATGACCGGTTGCAGATCTTCAATCTGAACGTGGAACGAGATGTCGCCCCCTTGCAGGCCCGCTTGCGCCTGCTACTGCCAGGCGAGCAGCAAATCCAGGTGTCCTCCAGCGGGGAATCCGTGGTGCTGGCAGGCCGGGTCTCCGACGTAATCCGCTCCGAACAGGCCGTGGCCATTGCACAGGCCTTTCTGACACACCTGCCCGGGCCTCCTGCCACGCAGGGAGCAGCGGCCACCGGCAATGGCAGCCCCGGTACGCATGCTGTTCCGGGGGTTGCCACGCCTGCGGCGTGGCCCTCACCACACGTCATCAACCTGCTCACCGTGGCAGAACCGGCGCAAATCATGCTGGAGGTAAAAGTGGCCGAGGTATCGCGCCTTCTGATGGATGAGTTGGGGGCCTCGGTTCAGTACCAGAAATCAGGAGGGGCCTGGTCGTTTGGCATCCTCTCCAACCTCCTCACGCAAGGTCCTGCCCAGATCACGTTCAACCACGCCCTGTCGGTATCGCTGGACGGCCAACACAGCGACGGTTTGATCAAAATCCTGGCAGAGCCCACGGTCATGGCGCTAAGCGGGCAGGAAGCCCATTTCCTCGCGGGCGGCAAGGTGCTCATCCCCACCAGCACACCCAATGGCATGGGCGGCAGCATGGTCACGCTGACCGAGCAGGAATATGGCGTATCGCTGCATTTCCTGCCCAAGGTGCTGGAAGGCGGGCAGATATGGCTTACGGTTACTCCCGAAGTATCCGAACTGAATCCGCAGGGCGTCAACGTCAGCAGCGGGCCTGGACTGGCACCCACCATCCTGCCCTCCTTCACCACCCGGCGTGCAAGCACCACCGTTCAGCTAAGGGACGGCGAGCATTTCGTGATTGGCGGACTGGTGCGCAATAACGTGAACGCCACACTCAATGCCATGCCTTTCCTGGGGGACATTCCGTTGTTGGGCGCACTGTTTCGCAGCCCCAATTTCCAGACCGACAAGACCGAGCTGGTGTTTGTGGTGACCCCGCATCTCGTGATCCCCAGCAATGCGCTGCCAGACCTGCCCACGGACCATTATCGCGAACCTGGCGTCATGGAACGGCTCTTGGGCGGGCGCCTTGAGGGCAAACCATGAAAACACAATCCGGCAGCGTCACGCTGATCCTGATGACCGTGCTGATGGTGCTTCTGGCATTTATCGCCATGGCGCTGGACCTGTCGCGTCTCTACGTTGCGCGCGGCACGCTCCAGACCGCTGCGGACGCCGCCGCTCTGGCGGGTGCGCGCCAACTGGACAACACGGTCGCCGGCACGCTGAATGCCGTGCTGGAAGCCCAGGCAGTGCTGTCCCGCTACCATCTGGCGCTGGAACAAAATGTACGGCTGGATCCCGGCCAAGCCACCTTTCGCCTGGGCGCATGTGCCAACGGCAATAGCGCCACCAGCGCCTTGCGCGGTGGCAGCGTCACGGCCTTGCACTGGAGCCCGCTGGCGCCTGATTGCGCTTTTGTGGGCGCAACCAGTAACAGTGCCAGCACCGGGGTGGTGGATGCCACCGGCCTGCGATACCTGGAAGTGGATACCGGGATGCAAGCTGCACTCATCCCTTACTTTGCCCAGGTTTTCAACCTGTTGGGCATGGCTTCGCCAGCCGCCCTGACGCCCTTTGGATATGCGGTGGCGGGTTATGCGTCGCCCACCTCCCCGCTGCTCTATCGCTAAGGCCCCCCTTGTTCACAATCACCAAACGCGCCGATCACCCCCATCGAAGCCAAAACGGTACGGCAGCCGTGGAAATGGCGTTGATACTGCCTTTGCTGGTAACGCTCTGCGCCTTCATCGCGGAATTTGGCCGGGTGTACTGGACCCAGAACGTATTGCAGAAATCGGCCCAGGAGGGCGCCCGCGCACTCAGTCTCGCACCACCCACCCAGCTGGGGCAGCGCATGCCCGGCGTCGAAGCGCAACTACTTCAGGACATCCGTAGCAGCGGCATTGCCAACATCCAGAACGCCAACATCGCGCTGGTTTGCCTGGATCCCGCGTTTAACCCCTTTGCAGCACCACCTGCCTATTGCGTGCCAGGCTCCAATGTCGCAGTGGATGGCACGCTGGGCTATGTGCAGACCAGCATTACCCTGACGCTCCCCAACCTCGGTTCATGGCTGCCTTTTTATTTTCCGCTATCAGGAGGAACGGGCTACACCTTCATCAATGCAGACAGCGGATACCGTTTGACCCTCAACGCCACGGCGCTCTATCGCTATGCCAACAACTAAACCCGGGGAACGCGGCACTATGAGCGTGGAGTTTGCGCTGGTGGCCGCACTGCTGCTGCCCATGCTGTTTGGGGTCATGGAACTGGGGCGCGTCCTGTTCGTCTGGAATTCGGCCCAAGAGGTGACACGCCGGGCCGCGCGCGATGCGGCCGTACAGGGGCTCACCCCATTAACCCAGTACGATGCCGTGTTGCAACCCGGGGCGAGCAGCGGCACCGTGTCCTTTCCAGGCGTGGGAGAAATCACCAACTGGACAGTCATGATCCAGTTCATGTCAGGCGATTTTGGTGCGCTCACCGCCACGGCACCCCCCACCAATCCAGCACTCAATCAGGCCAACTGCGCCCAGGGCATCAGTCCCTGTGTCACGGCAGTTCAGGCCAGTCTATGCACACCCGGCACAGTACCATGCCAGCCCGTACCCTATTTGCCGATCGGCATTTTCGGAAACGTCTTTCAGCTGTTTCTGCCCCTATCCACGGTCACACTGCCCCTGGAAAGCGCAGGGTCCATCTCCGGATAGATGATATGGCACCCGCCCAACACACCTGCGGCCACGTCATCGCGCTCTTCAGTTGCAAGGGTGGCGTGGGGACCACTTTCCTGACGACGCAGTTGGGGTGTTTTCTGGCGCTTCGCTGGCAGCTCAAGGTGCTGGTCATCGATGGCGTCCACCCTTTTGGTGACGCATCCCTGATGTTGTCGCAAAACGAACCCAAAGCCACGCTGGGCGATCTGCTACGACACCCCGAACGCTTCGACGATGCGCTGCTGGAATCCACGCTGCTCTGGCCGCAACCACGGTTGGGCGTGCTTGCCGCACCGGATAACCCCCTGCAGGACGCTGCCCTGATTCCGGACGGCTGCCTGGCCATTCTGGAAGCAGCGCGTGCGCATTTTGACTGCATTCTGGTGGATTGCGGACGCGCAATGGACGCACGGATGATGGCTCTGCTGCGTGCTGCCGATCGCCTGCTGCCAGTTTTGCAATCCACGCTTCCCATGGTTCGTGACGGGCGGCGGCTGCTCAGCGCGGTAATCGCGCAGGGCATAGACCCCACGCACATCCTGCCCGTACTCAATCGGGTCAGCGCAGCGAGCGTGCCGCAACCTAAAACGATGGACCGCGCCCTGGGTGCTCACGTCGAGCACCAGATTCCCGAGGATGCCGTACTTGTGCGCAATTGCATCGAAGGCGCCCATGCGCTCTGGCACCAGGCCCCCTTTCACCCCATCAGCCAAAGCCTGATCACCTTGGCACGAGCCCTCGTTCCCGCCCCAGAACCCACAGGCAGCAAACCCCACGGTCCGTTGCAACGCTGGTGGAAAAAACAATGGCGCTGGAACCCACAACACCCGTGAACTGCAATCCCCATGAAATCATTGTCCGCACTTCGTTCCAAAATCCATCATCACCTTCTGGACCGGTATGACCTTACCCATCTGCAGGCTCTCGACCCGGAACGCCAACGCAACGAAGTCAAATCGTGGATTGAAGGCTGTCTCCTGGCAGAGCGACCCACCATCAATGCCATCGAACACCGCCAACTGGTGGAGGACATCCAACACGAGATGCTGGGACTGGGACCGCTCGAGCCCCTGCTGCAGGACCCCGACATCTCGGACATTCTCGTCAACGGCCCGGACCAGATCTACGTGGAACGACGGGGACGACTGATCCTTGAACCCCGATCATTTGAAGATGACCACCACCTCATCCGAACCATCGACAAAATCGTCTCGCGCGTGGGGCGGCGCATTGATGAATCCAGCCCCATGGTGGATGCACGACTGCCAGACGGTTCACGGATCAATGCCATCATTCCCCCACTGGCTCTGGACGGCCCAATGCTGTCGATCCGTCGCTTTGGCACCGCCCCGCTTACCCTGGAAGACCTGATCGAACACGGCAGTCTAACCCGGGAGATGGGCGACCTATTGACAAGCTATGTGCATGCCCGTCTCAATATCCTGATCTCGGGAGGGACGGGCAGCGGCAAAACCACGCTGCTCAACGTGCTCTCGGGATTCATCGCACCCCACGAACGCCTCATCACCATCGAAGACGCCGCGGAACTGCGCTTGCACCAAACCCATGTGGTCCGCCTTGAAACGCGCCCGGCCAATCTTGAAGGACAGGGAGAAATCACGCCACGCCACCTGGTGCGCAATGCCCTGCGCATGCGCCCTGATCGGCTGATCGTGGGCGAGGTGCGGGGTGCGGAGGCACTGGACATGTTGCAGGCCATGAATACCGGACACGAAGGTTCGCTCACCACCTTGCACGCCAACTCTCCCGAAGATGCGCTGACCCGCCTGGAAAACATGGTGGCCCTGGGCCATGGGGGGCTGTCTGAAAACAATGTGAGATCCCAGATCGGCAGTGCGCTGCAGGTCATCATTCAAACGGCCCGCCTGCCCGATGGCAGCAGAAAAATCACTTCCATCTCGGAATTATGTGGTCGCAGGCAGGGCCGCCTTCAGACGCGTCAGCGCCATGTGTTCACGGCCCAGAGGCGCCTCAAGGACAAGCGCATCGAAGGCAGCTTCGTGGCTTCCAAAACCTCTTCGGTGTTTGCCGAACGCCTGGCGCTCTATGGCGTGGCCTGGGAACAATCCTCATGACCCCGGCACTGTGGATCTTTTCGCTATCCCTCTTTCTTCTCGTGCTGTTGCTGCTGGAGGGGCTGGCCTGGTGGTGGGATGGTCACTTTGGCCCGCGCCGCCACCTGCACGCCCGACTGGCACAGTGGGACCACGAGCCCATGCCGCTGGCGCCAATACTGCCGCCAATGCGCCCCTCGCCGGGCGTAGGCTCCTGGCAGATACGTCATATGGCCCTGTTGCGACGCTTTGCCGGACAGCGGCGCCTGCGCCGCATCGACTCCCAATTTCCAGACGCCCTAGATTTCATCAGTCGGGCGCTGCGCGCTGGCCATGATCTGCCGCGCGCCCTGGAACTGGCCAGCACCGAACTGCGCGAGCCACTGGCAGGAGAATTGCGCATTACCACGGAAGAGGTCGGATTTGGTGCGGGTCTGCCGATGGCTTTGAGCCACCTGGGCGCACGCGTGCCGCTGCCTGACCTCAAAACCTTCATCGTGGCCACCAGCCTGCATCGTGAAACAGGCGGGGACATCACGCGCCTCTTTGATCAGTTGGCGCGCGTCATTCGCGAGCGCGCAGCGTTGCGCGCCCAGATCAAGGTGATGTCCGCAGAGGGCCGGTTGTCCGCCTGGATCCTCAGCATTCTGCCCATTACCTGTGCGCTGCTGATGCAGTCGCTACATCCCGGGCTGCTTGGGTTGCTCACCGAGGACCCCATCGGCCGCTGGGTTGCCGTTGGCGCCTTCGTGCTGTGGGGCTGCGGCCTTTTGATCATGAAAAAAATCACTTACCTTGAACCATGACCCTGTTGCGTTACATCAAAAATGGGCTGGAATCCCTGGGTCGCCTGGCCCGCCCTCAGGAAGACTGGCATCAAAGCGCTTTGAGAATCCGCTTTCTCAATGCCGGCATGCGCCTGCCGGCCACGCCGCTGTCCTATTTTGCCGCCAAGTCGGTTCTGGCGTTGCTATTGCCGGCAAGTCTTGTCGCGATGGTGGTGCTTCATCAAGGTTCGGCCATGCTTCAGGGCGCTTTGCTGATCGTTGCGAGTACGGCCGGATACTACCTTCCCAATACCTGGCTGACATTGCGCATTCGTCGACGCCAGAGGGCCATTGCACGTGCACTGCCCGAGCTGCTGGACCTTCTGGTGCTCTGCGTGGAGGCAGGACTCTCGCTGGAGCAGTCGGTGGCCCGCGTCAGCCGTGAATTCACCGACCACGCGCCTGTGCTGGCACAAGAGCTTCACACCGCTTCGCTGGAGCTTGCGGCGGGTAGCGGCAGAACGCGCGCCTTGCGCCATCTGGCCCAGCGGGTGGGGCTGGAATCGGTGAATGGGTTGGTGTCTTTGCTGATTCAGGCAGAGCGCTTTGGCACCCGAGTTGGCGACGCGCTGGGCGTGCAGGCAGAGCACCTGCGGCACCAACGACGCCGGACGGTGGAGCATGCCGCCGCCACGCTTGGAGTCAAGCTGTTGTTTCCGCTGGTGTTCTGCATTTTTCCCGGGCTATTAGTGGTACTGGTGGGCCCCGCCTTCATCGGCATCTATCGGACGCTTTCCACCTGACTCAATACGCGGCCACGCCCCCGTTGGAACGCGGGTCTGTCGCCCCTTCAAAAAATCCGTCGGGATGACGCACCACCGCTCCGGCGTGTCCCACGGTTTCATCGAAGTCCGGCAGAAGCTCCACCTCGTGCCCCCGTGCGCGCAATGCTTCCACCAGATCTTTCGGAAAGCGCGCCTCCAGCTTGAGGGTATCCGAGGTCTGTCCCCAAGTGCGGCCCAAGAGCCAACGCGGCGCCGTCACGGCCTGTTGTAGGGGTTGCCCGAAAACCACGTGGCGCGTAAATACAGCGGCCTGGGTTTGCGGCTGGCCATCACCCCCCATGGTGCCGTATACCATGACGCGCCCATCCTTCAGGCGCGCTGCAGCCGGATTGAGGGTGTGGAAAGGCTTCTTGCCAGGCTTCAAGGCCAGCAGGGTCTGGGGGTCCAGGCTGAAGGAGGCGCCCCGGTTTTGCCAGTTGATCCCTGTTGCATGCAGCACACACCCGCTGCCGTACTCGTGGTAGATGCTCTGGATGAACGACACGGCCAGGCCGCTATCGTCGATGGCGCCCATCCAGATGGTGTCCGCCGGTCCGCGGCCCGCACCCCATGGGGCCGCACGGTCCATCCGGATTCTGGCCGCCAATGCGTCGAGGCGCGCACCATCCAGCAAGGACTGGGGAGCGATGGGGCATTCCCTGGGATCGGTGACATATTGGTCGCGCAGATGGAAAGCCTGCTTGGTGGACTCCACCAGGAGATGGACATGGTCCGCACTGTCGGGCGCCACGGCCGCAAGCCCCGTCCGTTCGGCAATGCCGAGGATGGCCAGCGACACGGCACCTTGTGTGGGCAAGGTCATGTTGTAGAGATCACCGCTGCCGTGTGCAAGGTGCAGCGGCGTCACGACTTCGGCACGATAACCTGCAAGATCCTCGGCGCTCACAGGCGAGCCCAACGCCCTGAGATCCGCCACGATGTCTGCCGCCAGGGACCCGCGGTAAAAACTGTCCAGGCCGTCGCTCACCAGGCGTTTGAGCGTGGTTGCAAGGCGCGGTTGCACAAAACGCTGTCCCACCCTCGGCACTGCCCCTCCGGGCAGGAACGTTTCGTCGAAGCCTGGCAGCCCTTGCAGTTCTCCCAGCTTTTTGGCGGTCAGCATCGCCTGGCTGGGCGTCACGGGAATGCCGTCCTCCGCATAGCGAATGGCTTCTGCAAGCAACTCTGCCAACGACTTTGTGCCCCCCAGCTGCTGCGCCACTTCCAATGCGGCCTGCCAGCCGCCCACAGTGCCCGCCACAGTGTTGGCGGCCCAGGGGCCGCGCGTGGGAATGGCATCCATTCCCTGCGCGCGGTAAGCGTTGATGGTGGCGAATGAAGCAGCGGCACCACAGGCGCTGATGGCCAGCGGTTTGGCATTGGGAGGCAGAATCACCCAAAAGCCGTCGCCACCGATGCTGTTCATATGGGGATACACCACGGCTATGGTGCTGGCAGCCGCCACCATCGCTTCGATGGCATTGCCGCCTTGGCGCAAGATATTCAGTCCAGCCTGAGCGGCCAGGGCATGCGGAGCGGTCACCATGCCCCGTGTGCCCCATGCTGTTTGCAACATGAATGATCCCTTAAAAGTATTGGCGTTTTTTGCGCAAGGGCTTCAGGACCACAAGCGCCAGGATTGCCGCCAGAATATCCAGAGTAATCACCACCCCAAAGACCGGAATCCAGCTGCCCGTGGCTTCATGAAGCTGGGCTGCCATGGGGCCGCCCAATACCGACCCCACGCCTTGCGCCATGTACAGAAACCCGTAATTGGCCGTGGCGTGCCGCTCGCCAAAGATATCCGTGAGTGTAGAAGGAAACAGGGAAAAAATCTCGCCCCAGCCAAAAAACACCACGCCGGAGAGCAACACAAACAGTACCGGATCCTCGCGAAACTGCAGCCAGGTGAACATGGCGATCCCCTCCAGCATGAAGGCGATGAACATGGTGTTTTCACGCCCGATGTTGTCAGAAATCCAGCCAAAGAATGGACGGGTCAGACCATTGGTGATGCGGTCCACGGTCAGGGCCAGCGGCAGTGCCGCCATGCCCATGACCATGATGGATGCGACGCCAAAGTCCCTGGCAAACGCGGCGGTCTGGGAAATCACCATGAGGCCTGAAGTGGAAAGCATGGTCATCATGAGGAACATCAGCCAAAATACCGGGGTTTTCAGCATCACTGCGGGGGAGACCCCTGCCACCTCCTCGCGATGCCCGGTCAGGATGGCATGCCGCTCACGCGGAGGGCGCTTCAAGCCCTGGGCCGCCAGCAATCCCACTACCGAAAAAATCAGGCCAAAGGTCCAGAGCGTTGACTGATAGCCATGATCCGAAATGCTGGCAGAAATGGGGATGGTGGTCAGAATGGCGCCGAAGCCGTAGCCTGCTGCCACCATACCCACGGCAAAACCGCGGCGATCTGGAAACCACTTGACCATCTGGCTCACGATCCCGATGTAGACGATGCCGGTGCCAATCCCGCCAAACAAGCCATAAGTCAGATAGAGCTGGGTAATGGTGGTGGCGCTTGAGGCCAGAACCCAACTCAAACCCGTCAACAGGATGCCGGCCGAAATCAGGAAGCGTGGACCAAATCGGTCCACCAGGAACCCCTGCGCGGGAGATAGAAAGGTCTGGAGGACGATCAGAATGGAAAAGGTAATCTGAATTTCCGGCAGCTTGACCGCAAGCGCCCCCATCAACGGTTTGGTGAAAAGGGTCCAGGTGTACTGGGGGCTCGAAATGGCCATCATGCAGATAACGCCCAGCGCCAGTTGGATCCATCTTTCAGCGCGACCTGTCGATACTTGAATGTTTGACATGATTCACTCCGTTATAAAAATAGTTGCAGACATCCAAACTTTTGAGCAATGACCGTGCCAACAAGAAAAATCTGGCGTTACCCGTCCAGGACATGCCGCTTTGACGGGATGGCGCACTATTTTGGAATGAATAATGCACTAATACGGTGCGGTCAGGGGGCCAGTTTCTGTTTTCGCCGCAACAACAGCGCGTTGGTGACCACGGAAAAACTGGAAAAGGCCATGGCACTGCCAGCAACTACCGGGGTCAACCAGCCCATGGCCGCCAAGGGAATCCCGACCACATTGTAAAAAAAGGCCCAGAACAGGTTTTGCCGGATTTTTGTCCAGGTTCTGCGAGAAATGGATAGAGCTGCCGGGATCAGGGTCAGGTCTCCCCGCAAGAGCGTGATGCCAGCGGCATGCATGGCCACATCGGTGCCTGAGCCCATGGCAATGCCCACATCAGCTGCAGCCAGCGCTGGAGCATCATTGACACCATCACCCACCATGGCCACCACCGTGTGGGTGGTGCGCAATGCGGTGACGATTTCAGCCTTGCGTCCCGGACTGACGTTGGCAAAGACCTGGTCCATCCCCAGCGGTCCCGCCACACGCTGCGCTGCCGCCTCATGATCTCCTGAAATCAGCACCGTGCGGATGCCCAAAGCATGCAGCCCCGCGATGGCACTGGCGGCCTGCGAGCGCACCGGGTCGCCAAAGGCCATCCAGGCCAGTGCGGTGAGCGCTTCCCCTTGCTGCTGCATGAGCCAGGAGACGCTCCAGCCGGACTGCATTACTTGGGCCACAAGCGGCGCCAGGCCTGCTGCGATGCCAGGATGATGCTCCAGCAATCCGTTGTGGCTGATGAGAAGCAGCTTTTGCCCGGCCCAGGGCCCCGAGCTGACCATCCCCCCCACCCCCAGACCCGGCTGGGCCACGACGCCACTCACGCCTTCGGCAACAACGCCTCGCGCCGCGGCGAGGGTCAGCACAGCCTTGGCGAGCGGGTGTTCGCTGCCGGATTGCAATCCGGCAGCCGCCGCCAGCACAGCTGCCGCCGTCCCGTAACCCAGGGGCTGGAATTCCTGCAGCACGGGTTTGCCCTCCGTGAGTGTTCCAGTTTTATCGAAAGCCACGATGCTCACGGCATGGGCCAGTTCCAATGCCGTCGCGTCCTTGATCAGGATGCCCTGCCGCGCCGCCACACCGGTGCCCACGAGGATGGAGACGGGAGTGGCGAGCCCCAGGGCGCAGGGACAGGCGATGACCAGCACCGAAACGGCGTTGATGAGTGCCGGCTCGACGCTTCCCAACACCCACAGATTGCCAAGAAAGGTCACCAGCGCGATCACCAGCACGATCGGCACAAACACCGCGCTGATGCGGTCCACCTGTCGTTGAATGGGCGGCTTGGTGGCTTGCGCACTGGCCACCAGTCGAATGATGCGCGCCAGGGTGCCTTCCGCAGCGGTTGCGCTCACGGAAATCACGAGGAGACCCAACCCATTGACCGTCCCTCCGGTCACGGGGCTGCCCAGCCGCTTGGTGATGGCTTCGCTTTCACCTGTGAGCAGGGATTCGTCCACATCGCTCTCGCCCTCCTGCACCACGCCATCGCAGGGGATGCGTTCACCGGGCATGACCAGCACCCGGTCTCCCGCCAGCAAATGCTCGGTAGGAATGACACGATTGAATCGGGTCGGTCGACCGGGGTCGATCAGGCGGGCGGTATCCGGGCGCAATGACTGCAATGCGCGAATGGCATCGGCGGCCTGGCGCCTGGCGCGCGACTCCAACAGTTTGCCCAGCAACACCAGGGTAATCACCACACTGCTGGCTTCGTAGTAAACCGCGTGCATGCCGTCCACACCCCGCAGGGCCTGAACCGTGCTCAACCCGTATGCGGCGCTGGTGCCCAGTGCCACCAGGAGATCCATATTGCCGGAACGGTTTTTAAGGGCGACAAAGCCCGCGCGATAGAAACGCCAGCCCAGCACGAACTGCACCGGGGTCGCCAGGGCCCATTGTAGCCACAGTGGCAGCATGAATTCGATGCCAAGACCGGTAAGCAGCATGGACAGCAACAGCGGAGCTGTCAGCAGTGCAGCGGCCATGACGGCACGCACCTCGCGCCGATCCCGTACCTGCTGCAGGGCATCTTCGCGGGCAAACACATCATCCGTCACGGCGCGCGCACCGTAACCTGCAGTAACCACCGCTCGGACCAGTTGCGTGACGACTGCGGGTGCGGCACCTGCTGCATCGTCCAACGTCACCTCCGCTTTTTCGGTGGCAAGATTGACACTGGCCCCGGTGACGCCAGGCACTTTGTGCAGCGCCTCTTCCACATGGGCCACGCATGAAGCGCAGGTCATTCCAGAGATGGCAAGGGTTTGCTTCATGGCGCGTTACCGTGGGTTCTGGTCATGAATCCTGTAGAATAGCGCAATTATGCTGTCCGTCTCACACCTGACCTGTCAAAGGGGCGAGCGGGTCCTGTTTCAAGACCTCAGTTTTGAACTGCCCCAAAGCCAATGGCTCCAGATCGCTGGGGCTAACGGTGCTGGAAAAACCAGCTTGTTGCGCATCCTCTCCGGTCTGTCTGAGCCTATTGGCGGCCGCATTACCTGGAATGGCACCCCAGTGCGCGAAGATCGTGAAGGCTTTCATGCCGATCTGCTCTACCTGGGCCATCAGGGCGCGCTCAAAGAGGAACTGACTCCGCTGGAAAACCTCACCTTGAGCCTGGGGATGGAAGGGCTCGAGGTTGCCGAAACTGCGGCATCACAGGCATTGCACCAGTTTGGCCTGCAGGGACGCGAACAACTGCCGGTACGCTTTCTGTCTGCCGGCCAACGCCGTCGCGTACTGCTCTGCCGCCTGCTGCTGCGCCCCGCCCGCCTGTGGATTCTGGACGAGCCTTACACCGCGCTGGATATCCACGCCGCGGGTTTTTTGACCGGCCTGATCGAAACTCATCTGTTGGGGGGCGGCAGCGCCATACTGACCAGTCATCAGTCCATGACCCTATCCCCCGGCCTGTGCGTCACCCTATGAACCGCCTGCTCTCGCCCTTCCGCCTCTCCGTGCAGCGCGACCTGTTGCTGGCGGCACGCCACAAAACCGAGATCATCACGGCCCTGTTCTTTTTTGTCATCGTGGTCAACCTGTTGCCTCTGGGCATCGGCCCCGACCCCGACCTGCTACGCAAAATTGCTCCCGGTGCCCTGTGGATAGGCGCTCTTCTGGCCACCCTTCTGGGACTGCAACGCCTGTTCGCGTCAGACCATGCCGATGGCACCCTAGAACAGATGGCCCTGTCTCCCCAATCCTTCACCCTGCTCGTGGCAGGAAAGATCATGGCCCATTGGCTGGTGGCGGGACTCCCCGTCGTCCTGGTTGCTCCCGTGTTGGGGATGCAATTCGACCTGTCCGGACGCAGCCTTTTCATCCTGACCTTGTCCCTGTTGCTGGGAACGCCCATCCTGTCGCTGATAGGTGCCGTGGGTGCCGCGTTGACGCTGGGTGTGCGGGGCGGCGGTGCATTGCTCTCGCTGCTGATCCTCCCCCTGTACATCCCGGCCCTGATTTTTGGTGCGGGTGCGGTGGAGGCAGACCTCGCCGGAATCGGACCCGACGGACATCTGTCCTTGCTGGCTGCCCTGTTGGTGGTCAGCGCCTTTTTTGCACCGTGGGTGGCCACGGTCGCGTTGCGCGTTGCGCTGGAGTAAACGGATGAATCATTCCCTGATCAACTGGTTTAAATTTGCCTCGCCCGTCTCCTTTTATCCGCTGGCGGGCCGGCTCATCCCCTACTTTACAGCTGCTGCCGTAGCCCTGTTGGCAGCGGGACTGTGGATAGGCTTGCTGGTGGCCCCCACAGATGCACAGCAGGGCGAAGGCTACCGCATCATCTTCGTCCATGTGCCGGTGAGCTGGATGTCCATGTTCATCTACTGCGTGATGGCCTTCTGGGCCGCCCTGGGGCTGTCCTTCAATACCCGCCTCTCCGGCATGATGGCCTCGGCACTGGCGCCCACTGGCGCCCTGTTTGCCTTTCTCTCCCTGTGGACCGGAGCCCTGTGGGGCAAACCCATGTGGGGAGCCTGGTGGGTGTGGGATGCGCGGCTGACCTCGCAGCTGATCCTGTTCTTTCTGTACCTGGGCTTCATCGCCCTGCAGGCAGCCATCGATGACCCGCGCCGTGCGGACAAGGCAGGCGCCATCCTGGCCCTGGTAGGCGTCATCAACGTCCCCATCATTTATTTTTCGGTGCAGTGGTGGAACACCCTGCACCAGGGGGCTTCCGTATCCATGACCAAAGCCCCCAGCATGGCACATACCATGTTGCTGGGCATGTTGCTGATGGCCCTGGCATTTTGGGCCTATACCATCGCAGTGGCCCTGATGCGGGTCCGCTGCATTATTCTGGAACGCGAATTGACCAGCGAATGGGTGAAGAAAAATGCAATGGAATAGCTTGAGTGAGTTTCTGGCGATGGGCGGATATGCCTTTTATGTCTGGGGCAGCGTCGGTGCCTGTGCGCTGGGGATGGTGATTGAAGTCTGGATGCTCAAACATCGGCGACGTGCCATCATGGCACGACTGCCGCGCAAGGAGTTGGCATGATGAAACCGCGTCACAAACGAATGTTCCTGATCATCGGCGCGCTGGCGGTGCTGGGCATCGCGGCCGCACTGGTCCTCAACGCATTTCGCAGCAACCTGGTGTTTTTCTACACTCCCACCCAGATTGCAAACGGCGAGGCCCCCAAAAACAAACCCTTCCGGATTGGCGGACTCGTCAAGGCGGGTTCGCTCACACGCGATGGCATCACTGCCCACTTTGTGGTGACTGATACCGCCAGGGAGGTCCCCGTCACTTTCAGCGGCATTCTGCCGGACCTGTTCAAGGAAGGCCGTGGCATGGTTGCACAGGGAAAAATTGGCAACAGTGGCGAGTTCATGGCCACCGAAGTATTGGCAAAACACGACGAAAACTACATGCCGCCCGAAGCCAAGTCCGCTGTGGACCAGGCGCAGCAAACTGCAAAAACGCTCAAGCCCTGATCTTCAAGGTGCCGGACCGGCACCTCTGGCAATCAGGGCTGAACCTGGCTGATATGCACCTCAATGCCGCGCGTGCCCGGCTTGACCGGCAGGCTGGCCCCCACCAGATCGCCGCTGGTGGGCGTGGCACTTCCCGACTTCGACACCCGCACCTCCACCCGCACCAGGCTTGCTGAAGACAGATTGAACTGCGGACTCATGGCCATGGCATCGGTCAACTCAAACTCCAGCGGCAGCTGGCTGACCGTGGTTTTCAGGATGGCCAGCGGCATGCGCGGCCCCTGAACGGCCCGGGCAAAAAGGAACACCGTGTCCGTGGGCGCTGCCTTTCCCTTGAGAACCGGGTCCAGCACCACCTTGCCCGCGAGCGCCGTGGAAGCATTGCCGGCCTGTGGGGTGCTGGGCCCTGTGGCCTGTTGAAACCTGTCTGCAGCAAGCGGCGGCAACTGGACCTGGGCGCGTGCCTTGTTGAGGTTTTCCAGCACGAAATTGGCGTCCTGTGAACCCGGCTCCAGGAGTGGCATCAGCTTTTCCCAGACGGCAGCCGCCTTGCGATAGTTTTTGTCCGCAAAAGCAAAGCCCCCGGATAGAAACAACCCCTTGGGATTGCCGGGCTCGAGGGCAAGTGCCTTATCCACCCAGGTGCGCGCCTGTGCCATGCCCTGATCCTGGCCTGACGAAGCGAGCGCCTCGGCATAGTCCACCATCAATTGCGGGTCATCGTTGAGCTGTTGGGTCAGATGGGAGAAGGCCTGCAACGCCTCCTTGGGGCGATCCAGATTCATGTAGGAACGCGCCAGCATGGCCCACCCTTCGGGATTGTCCGGATTTTTGGCGAGCTTGGCAGCAAGCGAGGCCACCATGGCATCGAGCTGCTGCTCCATGGCGTGGGGTTGTTGCTGTGGATTGAGGGCGTCAGGCTGGCCGTGCCAGGCATAGAGGCCGACAACGAGCAGGGGGATAGCCACCAGGATACCGATGGCCACTTTGCGCCCATGGGTGTAATCCGTCACCTCGGGGGACACTGCGGTATCTTCCAGCAGGCGGCGCTGGACTTCGTCGCGTGCCTGGGCATAGTCAGAATCTTCCAGACTTCCCTCACGATGCTCGGCGTCGAGTTCCACCAACTGATCGCGATAAACTGCCGCATTGAGCGCCTTGCGGTTGTCGCTCACGCCTCCGCGTCGGCGCAACAGAAAAAAGAACAGGACGACCAGGACCAGGGCCAGCAGGAGGCTCGCAGCAATGAGAAATGAAGTCATGATTTATCGCGCAGCAGCGCTTCGGCTTGTTGTTTTTGTTCGGCAGTAAGCGGCTCGTCAGGACTTAACCGGATGCGTCGACGCAGCACGCGCACCAACAGACCCACAGCCACGGCAAGAAACAGGAAAGGGCCAAACCACAGCAACCAGGTCGTGGGTTTGACCGGGGGGCGATAACGCACAAAATCTCCGTAGCGCGTCACCATGAAGTCCATCACCTCCTGATCGGTTTTGCCTTGCCGGATTTGCGACCGAATCTCGCGTCGCAAATCCTCTGCAAGATCGGCTCGCGAACCCGCCAGGGATTCGTTCTGGCAGACGAGGCAGCGCATCTCCTCGGCGATCTTGATCAGGCGTTGCTCCACCACTTCATCTTCGGCCAGCGGCTTGGCCTCAGTGGCGTGCAGTGCCAGGGGCAAGCACAACAGCACCAGCAGCATCCATCGCTTCATTTTTGCAACTCCGCAATCAACGGCAAAATGGTCTGTTGCAGGGCCTCGGGCGTCACCGGGCCGATCTGCTTGTAGCGAATCACGCCAGCCTTGTCGATGACGTAGGTTTCTGGAACGCCATAAACACCGTAATCGATCCCCACCCGGCCATCGGCATCCACGGCCGTGAGCGTATAGGGATCACCGTAATCGTTCAGCCATTTCAGGGCATCAGCAGGTTGATCCTTGTAGTCCAGCCCCACCAGCGGCACCCGATGCGTGCGTGAAAACCTGAGCAGCACCGGATGTTCCTCACGGCAGGAAACGCACCATGACGCCCACACGTTGAGCATCCACACCTGCCCCTTGAAGGCTGCGGGGGTAAAGTTCTTGTCACTGCCCTGCAATTGGGGTAACTGGAAATTGGGTGCGGGATGGTTGATCAGCGGCGAGGGTACCAGATGCGGGTCGCGATTGAGTCCCGCAGCCATAAACGCCACCAATCCGGCAAACGCCAGGAGCGGCACGAGAAACCATGGATTGAATCGCTTCATGCCGCGTCTCCGCGCTCCCTGGATGAACGCACGCGATAGCGCCGATCCGAAGCAGCCAGCAACCCTCCGAGCGCCATCAGTACGCACCCGCCCCAGATCCAGTTGACGAAGGGTTTGTAGTACACACGCACACTCCATGCGCCATTGTCGAGGGGCTCTCCCAGTGACACGTATAAATCACGGTCCACGCTGGAGTGGATGGCGGCTTCCGTCATGGGCATAGGCGAGGAAAAATAGGTACGCTTTTCCGGCTCCAGCTTCCCTTGAATCTCGCCATTGCGACTGAAAGTCAGCGTGCCGCGCATCGCGTTATAGTTGGGACCTGGCACGGGCTCCACACCGATCAGGCGGAACGTCGTTCCCGCCAGGGTAATGGTCTCGCCCGGCCCCATGCGCACGTCCCGTTCCAGCTCATAGCCCTTGATGAGGGTCACGCCAATCACAAACACCGCCAGGCCCAGGTGGGCCGTCTGCATCCCCCAAAACCACAGGGGAATCGTCGGCACCTTACGCCAGGACCAGACCTGGCGCGCCACGCCAAGCGCTACCCAGGTGGCCACGGCAATACCCAAGGCCGATAGGGGGGAAAATGCGCCCATCAGGACGGGCACGAGAATGCCCACCAGCACTGCGATGACGAGGTCCACACGGACGGTTTTGAAGACCTGTTTCAATTCCGAGCGCTTCCAGTGCGCGATGCTGCCCACGGGCAGGAGCAACAGGAGCAAGATCATGATGGGTGCAAACACGGCATTGAAATACGGGGGGCCCACCGACAATTTCCCAAGATTCAACGCATCGATCACCATGGGGTAAATGGTTCCAAGCAACACCGAACCTGCGGCCACCACCAGCAGGACATTGTTGAGCAGCAAAAACGATTCACGCGAAACGAGTTTGAACTGCCCTCCTTCCTTGACCGCAGGGGCGCGCCAGGCAAACAGGGTAAGCGACCCGCCGATGACGAGCGCCAGAAACACCAGAACAAATATGCCGCGACGAGGATCGGAAGCAAAGGCATGGACTGAAGTGAGCACCCCGGAACGTACGATGAACGTGCCGAGCAAAGAAAGAGAAAACGCTGCAATCGCCAGCAATACGGTCCAGCGCTTGAAAGCGCCGCGTTTTTCGGTCACCACCAGAGAATGGATCAGGGCCGTGCCTACGAGCCAGGGCATGAAGGAGGCGTTTTCCACGGGATCCCAAAACCACCAGCCACCCCAGCCCAGTTCGTAATAGGCCCAGCGCGAGCCAAAACAGATGCCCAGCGTGAGGAATATCCAGGCTGCCAGCGTCCAGGGGCGGGACCAGCGCGCCCATGCTGCATCAAGCTTCCCTGAGATCAGCGCGGAAAGGGCGAAAGCGAAAGCCACGGAAAATCCCACATAGCCCATGTAGAGCATGGGCGGGTGGTAGACGAGGCCCGGATCCTGCAACAGCGGGTTGAGGTCCCGCCCTTCCTGTGCCGCAGGAAACAGGCGATCAAAGGGATTGGAAGTAAGCAGGATGAACAGGAGGAATCCCAGTGCAACCAGCGCCAGAACGCCCAGCACTCGTGCCACGATGGGGTCGGGCAGGCGTCGTGAAAACAGGGCGACTGCGGCCGTCCAGCCGGTCAACATGAGGCCCCATAGCAGGAGCGACCCTTCATGGCCACCCCATACCGCCGAAAACTGGTATTGCACGGGGAGCTTGGAGTTGGAATGTTCGCTGACGTACAGCACGGAGAAATCATTGTGCAAAAATGCCCAGGCCAGACAGGCAAAGGCAACGGCAACCGACAGGAACAGCATCAGGGCCATGGGTCGAGCCAGACCAATCCAGACCGCCACCCCTTTCTGCGCCCCCACGAGGGAGAAGAATGCCAACGACGCAGACAGAACCAAAGCAAGAATCAGTGAAAAGTGTCCAAGTTCGGGAATCATCCAGTGCCTTCAACGTCGCGATTTACAGGAAAGTCCGTAAGTGTACATCAGCCGGGAATATAATGGCCTTTTCAGGTCAAAGCCCCTTTTGAACCTCAGGAGGTTGTCATGTTCAAGCATATCCTCATCCCCACCGATGGCTCCGAACTGTCTCGCAAAGCCGTAGCTGGCGGCCTTGAAATCGCCAAAGCCCTCGGAGCGCGGGTCACCGCCTATACCTGCGTGGTGGAATACCTTCCAATGACAGAGTTT
Organism: Pseudomonadota bacterium; assembly: GCA_021805725.1. Next base: position 32,008 of record JAJZEH010000041.1, read on the forward strand.
GCGGTGGAAACACCCCAAAGCGTCATGGATCAGATCGAAGCCGAAGCAGACCAGCACCTAAAGCAGTTTGCCCAGGATGCCAAAGCCGCAGGAGTGGCGTTCGACACAGCCAAGAGTACCGAATACTCCCCCTACACCGGCATCATCAATACGGCCCGCGAAAAGGGCTGCGACCTGATCATGATGGCCTCCCACGGTCGTCGCGGTCTTGCCGGGTTGCTGTTGGGCAGCGAAACCCAGAAGGTGCTGACCCACTCTGAAATTCCGGTATTGGTGTACCGATAGGCTACTGCTGAATCTCTCCCGGGGGCATGGCCGGTACGGCGCGCCAGGGTTCCGGGCATTGCGGCACATAGGGGTAATATCCTCGGGCGGAAACGCAATAGAACCAGCTCTGGTTTTGCCGGGTCGTCCCGAGATAGGTGGTGTCCTGCGGTGAAACGGGGGGGCCGGGCTGCGTCACCACCACCGTGGCAGGGTATGGATTGTAGTAACTGTAGCCTACCCCCCAGGGATAGGGGTTGTAGTATAGCGGGTCTGCCGCCAGCGCCCAGGCTGCAGCACCGACACCCAGACCCAGCCCAAGACCCCAGCCCCAATCGCCACGATACCAAGGCCCGCCGCCCCAATACCTGCCGCCGCCCCAGTACCTGCCGCCACCCCAGCCTCCACCACCCCATCGTCCGCCGCCATAGCCTCCACCATAGCCACCGCGGTACCCTCCGCCACCGGCGAAATGGCCACCGCCTCCTCCCGCGTGCCCGCCTCCCCCGCCATGACCTCCGTCAGCAACTGCGGAAAGAGCGCCACCCAGGCCAAAGGCAACGAGCAGCAACAGGGCGGTCTTGCGGTAGGGAATGGGTGCTCTCATCGTGGCGGACTCCTGAGAAATGGGCTTGACACTCAATAATTCGGGCAAGGTCCGCCGTGGCCCATGGGACCGCAGCCTTCGTGACCCATCATGCCATGCCCCCCCCAGCCTTCATGGCCCTCCCAGCCTTCCTGGTAGGACTGCTGCCAATAGAGGTCAAAAATTGTTTTCTGGTTGGTATCCAGCGCATCGTAGAAGGTCTTGGTGCTGGCCTGGGCCGCTTCGAGCAGTGCCACATGATCCTGCATCCGTTTGATTTCCATGCGCATATGCTCCAGGCCATGAGCCATGCGATCAGGCGTACTCATGTGGGCATGCGCGGGATCGCCCACGAAACCCTGTTTGATGTGCGCTTCGCGCCAATGATTGATTTTTTCAGACTGCGAGCGGGCATTGCCGAGGACCGCACCCGACCACACATCCCAGGCTTCTTTCTGCGACCCTGACAGGTTCAATTTGGTTTTGAGCTCGTCGAGCATGCGCTGGGTATGCTGCACCCAGTTGATGGAGGGGCGTGCCGCTCCCGTCCAGGCCTCTTGGGAAGGTCCCGGAGGGGGAGGTGGCGTATCTGCCGCCAAGAGGACGCCTGCCTGCAACAACAGGGTGCTGCCAGCGATTAAAAACATCCATTTGACCGGGTTTGTACGCATCTTAAAACTCCTGTGTAACATGGGATTGAGTGTCGATTATTGCAGTAAAGACAACAAATGAATCGGGTTGGTTTCAAGGATCATGTGTAACAAAGTTATACAAAGACGCTATTTAAGCGCATCGGTGGATTTGAGTTGTTGGCGCAACACAAACTTCTGGATCTTCCCGGTCGCCGTCTTTGGGATAGGGCCGAACACCACATCGCGCGGCACCTTGTAGCGCGCCAGTCGTGACCGACAATGCTCAAGGATTCCCTCGCTGGAGGGCGTTGCCCCTTCCTTCAGCTCCACGAAGGCACAGGGCACTTCACCCCATTTTTCATCCGGTTTGGCGATGATCGCCGCCACCAGCACATCAGGATGGCGGTAGAGCACATCCTCCACCTCCAGGGATGAAATGTTTTCTCCACCCGAGATGATGATGTCCTTGCTGCGATCCCTGATTTTCACATATCCGTCCGGTTCGACCACGGCAAGGTCGCCTGAATGAAACCAGCCGCCGGCAAAGGCTTCTTCGGTAGCCATGGCATTCTTCAAGTATCCCTTCATGACAATATTGCCGCGAAACATGATTTCCCCCATGGTCTTGCCATCAGCCGGCACGGGCTTCATGGTTGCGGGATCGAGCACCGCCATGGCTTCCTCCATCAGGTTGGGCACCCCCTGCCGACCGTTAAGCTGCGCCCGTTCGGCAATCGACAACTGTTCCCAGGATTCATGCTTGACGCATACCGCGGCAGGTCCGTAGGTTTCGGTCAAACCATAAACATGGGTAATGCTGATGCCCAGCTTCTCCATGCCCTCAATGATGGCCGCAGGGGGGGCCGCGCCAGCAATCAGGGCGGACACCGGGTGTCCCAGACCTTGCGGAATGAAATGCGCAGCGTTGATGAGCATGCCATGCACGATGGGGGCTCCACAAAAATGGGTGACCCGGTGTTTCTGGATCAGTGCAAAGATTGCCTGGGGATCCACCTTTCTGAGACAGACGTTGACGCCGCTCACGGCGGCCATGGTCCATGGAAAACACCATCCATTGCAATGGAACATGGGCAGGGTCCATAGATAAACCGCATGGTTGGGCATGCCCCAGCACAGGATGTTGGCCACCGCATTGAGGTAGGCCCCGCGATGGTGATAGACCACCCCCTTGGGGTTGCCGGTGGTGCCCGAGGTATAGTTGAGCGAGATGGCGTCCCATTCGTCCGGGGGCAGTTGCCAGGCGTAGTCGGGATCGCCTTCCAGCAGGAACGCTTCGTACTCGACGCTGCCCAACGCCGTTCCTGCAGGGGCGGCGGGGTCGTCCACGTCAATGATCAGGAGGTCCTGATCTGCAAGCAGTTCCTTGACACGGCTGATGACCGGCGAGAATTCGCGATCAGTCAGCAGGACCCTGGATTCGCCGTGGCGCAACGTGAAGGCAATGGATTCGGCATCGAGCCGGGTATTGAGGGTATTGAGTACGGCCCCCATCATGGGTACCCCAAAATGCGCCTCGAACATCGCCGGCACATTGGGCAACATGGCGGCCACCGTGTCGCCCCGGCGCACGCCGCGCCCCACCAGGGCGGAGGCCAGGCGTCTGCAGCGAGCGTAGGTTTCGAACCAGGTCAACACCCGTTCGCCGTGGATCACCGCGGGTTTATAGGGAAATACGGTTGCCGAGCGTTCCATGAAAGTCAGCGGAGACAGGGGCACGTGGTTGGCCTGGTTCTGATCCAGGCCGGCAGCGTAAGGATGGCCGTGCATGGGGGTCCTCCCGGAATCTTGGTGGTTATTATGGCGATGCAGTGAAGATGATAGCCCAACCTCCTGGTTGACGCGCAGTCGAAGTTTTGTAGAATGGCGCTCTACCCACCGTGAGGAGCCTTCCATGCGACGCTGGTTGCCAATGCTGTTTTTTACACTCTGGTCAGCGCATGCGTTGGCTGATCCTCCACCCGCCCCACCGTACCCTCCGCAATCCAACACGCTCGCCCCCCACGGTGCCAAACAAGAGGCCACCCCGGCCGAAAAGATTCCCGTGTCGCTGCTCAAAGTCCCGGCAGGGTTCCGGGTGGAGCTATGGGCCAGCGGCATGCCCAACGGGCGATCCATGACCATCTCGCCCTCCGGCACCGTGTTCGTGGGCTCCCGCTTTTCTGGCAAGGTGTTTGCCGTGGTGGACCACGGCGATCATCGCGAGGTCAAGATCATCGCGAGCGACCTGCATCGCCCCAACGGCGTGGTCTTTCGCGACGGCACCCTGTATGTGGCCGAGGTATCGCGAATCCTGCGCTTTGACCGTATCGAGGAGCAGCTCGATCATCCGCCTGCGCCCGTCGTGATTTTCGACACCCTGCCCAAGGATGAGCCCCATGGCTGGAAGTTTCTGACCATCAGTCCCGATGGGCGCTATCTTTACTTTGGCATTGGCTCGCCGGGCAACATTCTTCTGCCACCCCCAACCCATGCCACCATCAACCGTCTGGACCTCAAGACCAACACGCTTGAAGTGGTGGCCCATGGCGTACGCAATACGGTGGGGATGGCGTTTCATCCGGTCACCCACGAACTCTGGTTTACGCACCTTGCGCGGGACTGGCTGAGCGACGACCTGCCCAACGACACGCTCAATCGCCTGACCCAAAATGGCCAGGACTTTGGATTCCCATACTGTCATCAAGGCAACCTGCCCGACCCGCAATACGGTGTGGGGCATTCCTGCGCCGAGTACGCGCAGACCGTGCTCAATCTCGGGCCCCATGTGGCTTCCCTGGGCATGCGTTTTTACACCGGAATGCAGTTCCCGACGGAATATCGCAACAACATCTTCATTGCCGATCACGGCTCATGGAACCGGTCGCAGAAAACCGGCTTTGACGTCACCCGCGTTGTCCTGGACGATCAGGGTCATGCCCTTAAGTTGGAGCCCTTCGTCACAGGGTGGCTACAAGGTGACAACACGTTCTGGGGACGACCCACTGACGTGGAAGTTTACAAAGATGGCTCGCTGCTGGTTTCTGACGACTGGAATGGCGCTATTTTCCGCGTCTCCACCACCCAACCCTGAACGGAGGTATTTTCATGATCAAGACTCGCCAGTTCTTTGCCGTGACCGCTCTTCTGCTGTCCCTGCCCCTGATGCCGGCACATGCAGCCAATCCGCTGGACAACGTCCCGGAAAACATGCCCTTTGACATTCCCTACGGCGCGCCGATTTCACTGGACCACGCACAGCAAGCCATAAATGCCGCAACTGCTGAAGCACGCGCCCATCACTGGAAGCTCAACATTGCCGTGGTGGACTCGGGAGGCAACCTGGTGGCCTTCCAGCGCATGGATGGCGCACAACTGGCCTCCATCAGCATCGCCGAGCATAAGGCCCATGCCGCAGTGACGTTCCGTCGTGAAACCAAGGTGTTTGAAAATGCCGTTCAGCTCGGCGGCAATGCCTATGTCACCACCCTGGACGGGGTCATTGCCTCGCGCGGCGGGTTTCCCCTGGTACAGGATGGCAAGCTGATTGGCGCCATCGGCTGTTCGGGAGGGACAGGTTCGCAGGATGAAGTGGTTTGTGCCGCCGGCGTGGCGGGCCTCAAAAATTGAGCGGGCGAAGAAAAAACTTGACGGATCAGTGCGGGTGTTGCTTCCAGCGAATGGAGTAGGAAGCCACCAGCACTTCCGTCAGCAATAACACCAGCGCCAGCACAAAAGAACCAATGCCGCCCACAAATGCGTTCAGCACAGCGTGGTTGAGCTGCAGTTTCCCCCCACCGGTTTCGGTCAGGAACAACCCAAGTACCGTCAGGCCGATCATCACGCCGCAGATAACCACAAAGACCATGGAAACATTGATCAGGCGGCCACGCGTGGCCAATTGTCGCAACTCGGTTTCATAAGCAGCCTGCTGGGATACTGTGAAACGATCCACTTCCTGCAACTTGTCCTGTAGAAAACGCGAGCGGTCCACCACGCGCGACAGGCGTTGCGTCAACGCAGAAACCAGGTTGGCCACGGCGGTCAACAAAAATACAGGGGCCAGCGCAAGCTGGATGCCCTCGGTCAGCGAAACGGTATCCATGATCCTGGCGTGAAATTCAGAAGGTGGGAATATAACCTGCCAGCATGGGTATGGCTACGGCTCCGAGAATGCCATGCAGCCCCATTGCAAGGCTGGCATAGGTGCCCGCTTCGGGATGGACGCTAAAGGCGCGCGAGGTGCCCAGCCCGTGCGCTGCAACGCCAATGGCAAAGCCGCGTTGCCACCAGGCCTTCATCCCCAGCCCATTGAGTACAAAACGCGCCAAGATGGCACCCAGAATCCCGGTAATCACGGCAAATACCGCTGTTAGGGTGGGCGAGTAGCCCAGGCGTTCCGCCACACCCATGGCGATGGGTGCCGTCACCGACTTGGACACCATGGCCCCCAGAATGGCCTGATCTGCCCCGAGCCAATGCGCAATCCCCACAGCACTGATAATGGAAGTCAGGCCGCCGGCCACCAGCGCCAGCAGCAACGGGAAGACGCGCCCCTTGAGGCCGCTCAGACCGCGATAAATGGGAATGGCAAGCGACACCGTGGCCGTCCCCAGAAGAAAGTGTACGAACTGGGCCCCCTCAAAATATTTGGCATAGGGCATGTCCAGCACCTCCAGGCAAACGGCGACGAGCAGCACCGCAATGGCCACCGGATTGACAAGGGGATTGCGCTGGCTGCGCATATAGAGGACATGGCCAATCTGATAGGCAGTCAGGGTCAGGATCAGCGCCAGGAGTGGGCTGCCCGACAGGTAAACCCAAATTTCCTGAATCGGCAGGCGTTTATTCACCATCTGCACCAGGACCTGCAAACTTCAGCACCAGGGCAGTGACAGCGATGGTCAGGATCACGCTGCCCAGCAGGGCCAGAACCACGGCCCAGGCATGTTGCCTCAACTGGGGAAGGAACAGGATGACACCGGTGGCTGCCGGCACGAACAACAGTCCAAGATGCTGGCTGAAAGCATCTGACACCACGGCCATGGAGTCCGGAACCCGGTCTCGCACCACAAGATAGCACATCAACATCACGAGGCCGACCACCGGACCCGGAATGTGTGGCAGGAAAAAGTGGGAGACCAGTTCCCCTGCCCCCTGCCATAACAGGATCTGAACCAGCCCCGGGATCATGTCTCCAGCAGGGCTCGCAACATCCAGGCAGTTTTTTCGTGAATGTCCATGCGTTGCGTCAGCAGATCGGCCGTGGGCAGGTCGTTTGCGGCATCTGCAAGTTTGAACACTTCGCGGGCGGTAGCCGCAACCCGCTCATGGCCGTTGGCCAGGAGTTCCACCATGCGCTGGGCCTTGGGCGGTGTTGCCGGGACATCGGGCAACGCACTTAGTTTTCCAAAGGCGGCGTAGGAACCCGGTGCCGGAAAACCCAGCGCGCGTATCCGCTCCGCAACCGGATCGACGGCGTTCCAGAGTTCTGTGTATTGCCCCATGAACATGGTATGCAGGGTGTTGAACTGGGGACCCGTCACGTTCCAGTGAAAATTGTGGGTGGTGAGATACAAGGTGTAAGTATCCGCCAGCAACCGGCTCAAGCCATGGGATATGGCCTTACGATCTCCCTCTGAAATGCCAATCTGGAGCGACTTTGATTTTTTCGCCATGATGCCGATCTCCTGTAATTTAGGTCCAGTCCGAGCCCGAGTCGCCCCCTCCCGAATCCCACGAACCCGAATCGGAAACCCCGAAATCCTGTCCACCCATGTCACTGTTGCCCATGTCATTGCCGACCATGGAACCTTGAGGACGATCCATGGTGCCGCGTTCCGGGCCATCCACCAGCCGGTGCGCCAACGCCTCGCCAGCCACCATGCCGGCTCCCAAGGCAGCACCCGTGGCGAGTGTACCCATCAGCCCTGATCCGCCACCGCCCATGGGTGCCATGGGTTGCCCTCCCATGGGCATGCCACCCTGCGGGTAAGCGCCGGGGGACTGTCCATACAACATGGTCGCGTTTTGCTGCGACTGACGCCGCGCCAACATGACCACCAACAACAGGGCCAACCCGCCCAGGCCTATGATCCAGCCCCAGGGAATGGTTTGAGAACCCGCTTCACTGCCCATTGGCGCGCCAACTGACCGGCCACCAGCCAGCTGCTGACGCAACTCCTGCACAGCCTCGGGCTTGGCGAAGGGCAAACCGGGCTCGAGCTTTTCAGCCACGGCCAACTCGTTGCGCGCAGCCACCAGATCCCCGGAGCGCGCCAAGACCTCGGAATTCACATAGTGCGCCTTGGCGCTGTTGGGGTGCTGGCTGACCACTTCCTGCATCATGTTGCGCGCTTCGGCGAGGCGGCCACTGCGGGCTGCGGCATAGACCTGATCCATCGTCGGCTCGGCAGCAGCCAAGCCCACCTGCCCGATGATCAGGAGCGCAAAACAAAGTCGTAACCAGAATTTCATGCTGTCCTCCAACACATTCAAAAATGAAAGATCAAAATCCCTATCCCCGTTAAGCGTCCATGATGCCACACCCCGGGTAAATGGGTATTCAAGCGACAATTACAAGATCTTGTAAGTGGAATACGAGAAACATTTTATTACAAACAGTCCGGCTGGATTCTCGTAACGATTTGACTCATATCAAAAGCAAAGGTGCATTGACTGGGTAGATTCTCCTGTGGTTTCGCCTCAAATAGAAAACTCAAGGAGTTTTGTCATGCCATTGCACCGACTTATTCTGAAACTTGCCGGGGGATTTGCATTAACCGCTATCCTGCTGTCCCTATTTCCATCAACAGCTTCAGCCATACCCCTTTACGCCAGACAGACCGGCCAAGGCTGCATTTCATGCCACCTGGGGGGAATGTACCCACAGCTCACTTCATACGGAAGGCTGTTCAAACTCACCGGCTACACCATGGGCACACGCCCTGACCTGAGTGATCTCGAGGTTCAGAAGGATGCGCCGCCCATCAGTATCTGGCTTCAAAGCGCGCGACAATATTATACCAACGTCCCGAATGGCAGCGGCCCAGCGCCGGGATCATCCATGAACGTCCAAGCCGTCAGCCTGTTTGCGGGTGGGAAAATCACGGACAACATCGGTGCATTTCTGCAATGGACGGGAGCCAACGCCTCCGGAGCTTTCAGTTCCAGCGTTGATAACTCGGAAATCCGTTACGCCGACCGGATCGTGCAGGCGGACAGCGACCTCATCTATGGTTTTTACATCAACAACCATCCCACCGTGTCTGACGTATGGAATACCACCGTCAACTGGTCCGGCAATTTCATGGGGTTTTTCAATGGCGGGACGGCACCGGTGCAGACCCCGTTCATCGACGGTTATTCCCCGGGAAGCTCCGTCGGTGCTGGCGCCTACCTCTATAAGGACAACACATGGTACGCCGAGGCTGGGGTGTACAAATCCATCACGCATGGTGCCGGATCTGTCTATTTGACCTCAGGCACTACCGGAACGACGCTGATCGATCCCTCGCCTTATTATCGCCTGGCCTATACGAAAGATGTGGGGCCCCATAGTTTTGAGCTGGGCCTGCACGGCATGGTCAGCTACGCTCATAATGCCACCGCAGCATCCGGAGGCGTTTCGGACTGGGGAGGCTCGATAAACACCTATCGTGATGCCGGCATCGATGGCCAATATCAGTACAACCTGGACCCGCACTACTTTTCCGTCCATGGACGTTTCGTTCACGAAAGCGCGAGCTTTGCGGCGGATCAGATTGGCGTCACGGCAACCAACCCGAGCAATACACTCAACGAAACCTACCTCGATGCTTCCTATGTTTATCGGGCTAAATACGGCGCCATGCTGATTTACAGGGCGGTCGCAGGCAGCGCAGATACTACGCTCTATGCAACAAACACGATCTCGGGAAGCCCCGACTGGAAATCGTGGACCCCGGAAATTTTCTGGACGCCCTGGTCAAACGTGAGGGTGGGCTACCAATACGTCATTTATACCCAGATGGCTGGTGCCACTGGAACCATTCCCGGACAAACGCTTAGCCCGCATGACTTCAACACCTCCATGCTGTATGCCAGCTTCATTTACTAATCAAAGGGGACGAACATGACTCGCATTACGAAAATTCTGACCCTTTCCGCGCTGGCAATGGCTTTGGGTGCATGCTCAAACATTGAACGCAGCCGGAATCTGGGCAATCCACAAGTTTCAGGCTACACCTTGGCGCAACAGGTCTGCTCCACCTGTCACGGGGGCAACGGCATCAATGCCAACGGCACCTCCATCAATCCCACCTACCCCAATCTTGCCGGGCAGCAGGCCATCTATCTGGAAACCGAGTTGCAGGAGTTTCATGATCACAGCCGCAAGGATGCACCGGCCCGTGACATGATGTGGGGACTGACCAGTCAGCTCACGCCCGAACAGATCAAGGCGCTGGCGGAGTTTTACGCGAAACAGAAGCCGCAGCCCAATCCGGCCCAGAGCGATCCGGCCATGGTGGCCGCCGGACAAAAGCTCTTTGTCAATGGCGCGCCTGAAAAATCCGTTCCCTCCTGCGCCACTTGCCATGGCGCCAATGCGGAAGGCAACGGACCCATCCCGCGGCTTGCCGGACAGCACGCTGACTACCTCTACAAGCAAATGGTGAGCTTCAATTCTGATGTGGGGCGGGAGAACCATTCAGAGGCAATGGAACGGCCTCATGCAGTGGTCATGGACGCAATCGCGCATGGACTGACGGATGAACAAAGACAGCAGGTCGCCGCTTATCTGCAATCCATTCATTAACTACAACACGTTCCCAAGAAAATGCCCTGCCCTGCGCAGGGCATTTTCTTTCAGGGACGAACAGGATCGCTCACTCCCTCGTTGAGGAAATCGATGACAGCCTGTTGAAACTTTTGACGCCCCTTCTGGAACATCATCATGTGACCGGCTTCTGGAATGATGACATAGCGCTTGTCCGGATTGGGTAGGGCCTGGAAGAAGGGAAGAAGTCCCACGGTGTCTGCAACGTCATCATGCTCCCCATGAATCATCATGATGGATGCATTCATCAAGCGCGGAGAGAGCATGGGCATGATGGAGACCATGTCCAACTGCGGGCCTGTGGGCGTCCTCTTTTCCACGGCGGCAGCAGCCTTGGCGTAGGCATCAACGATGGCGGGAATATTGTCTGACGCGGGCGCCATGGAATAGAAGCGCGGCTTCCATCCTGCTTCGGGAATCTCCAAGTAGACATGCGCTCTGTAATCCCCAATTTTTTGGCGACGCTTTGCCAAATCCGGACTATCCAGATGCATTTGGGCATAGGAGATGTATTTTCTGACTTTTTCCGGGTGGGCCATCACGAACATTCCGCCATACTGGGTACCCCAGGACCAGGCGAGCAAATCGACCTTTGCCACAGCGCGCAAATGCGAAACGTAATCGACCACGGCATTGAGGTCCGAACTGGCCTGCACGGTGGTCATGTGCGTGTCCGGATGCGTTGATCGGCCAAAACCCCTTGTGTCCAGTGCAAAGACGTCAAAACCCGCCCTGGCCAGCGTGTCCATCAGGCTTACATCGGTATACCCTTGAACCTGCAGATCGAAGCTTTCCTTGCCGGCAGTGGCCGATCCGTGGGCCAGGACAATGACTTTCCCGGCATCCACGGAGTTCAGGTGTTTCTCCCAGACATAAATCCTGACATCGCCGTTTTGAACCCAATGCTCTGCGCTTACGACAGGGTCTTCGGAAGCCGCGGCTGGAACGAGGGCAGCAGCGATCAGTACGGTGGTGATCACCCGAAAATGTTTCAAAATGTTTGAACCAAGTAACATTGGGCCTATCTTACAGGTATTACTTACCGAATATAAGAGATGACCGCTCATGAGCTTACTGAGAAAAGTTTTTCGCATTTCGTTGCTGATCACCGCAGCTGCATTCATCGGCGCCTGCGCCTCATCGCCCCCCCGGACCGCATCCGAGATTGACGCGGACAGGATGCTTGAGCAGGCAGTAAAACAGCAACTTGTTGATAACCCAAATATCTACGCCAAACATATCGAAGTCAGTTCACGAAATGGTGTTGTCACGCTTGGGGGGTTTGTTCTGGAGGCCCGGGATCTGTTTGAGGCACAACAAATCGCCGCGCGCGTGCCTGGAGTGACCTCCGTCAAAAACCAGATGGAACTGGAAATGTTCGGACGCGGTGGAAAAGGTGGAAGTTGAACCTGTACGGATGAACTGAAAAATGCCCCAAAGAAAACGCCCTGCATTTGCAGGGCGTTTTCTTATGCTTGGCAGGCAAGTGGGTGGGTCGTGCTGGACTCGAACCAGCGACCAAGGGATTATGAGTCCCCTGCTCTAACCAACTGAGCTAACGACCCGCGACAGCAATCAGTTTTCGTTGTTGTCGATGAAACTGCGCAGGCGTTCGGAACGGGAAGGATGGCGCAATTTGCGCAAGGCCTTGGCTTCGATCTGGCGGATGCGTTCGCGGGTCACGTCAAACTGCTTGCCCACTTCTTCCAGGGTGTGATCCGTATTCATCTCAATGCCAAACCGCATGCGCAGCACCTTGGCTTCGCGCTGGGTCAGGGAGTCCAACACGTCCTTGGTGGCATCGCGCAGGCTGGCGTAGAGCGCCGAGTCGGCTGGAGCCACCGTGGTGGTATCTTCGATGAAGTCGCCCAGGTGTGAGTCATCGTCGTCCCCAATGGGCGTTTCCATGGAAATGGGCTCCTTGGAAATCTTGAGGATCTTGCGAATCTTTTCCTCGGGCATTTCCATCTTCTTGGCCAGTTCTGCGGGATCAGGCTCCTGGCCGGTTTCCTGCAGTATCTGGCGCGAGATGCGGTTCATCTTGTTGATGGTTTCGATCATGTGCACCGGAATCCGGATGGTGCGAGCCTGGTCTGCGATGGAACGGGTGATGGCCTGACGAATCCACCAGGTGGCATAAGTGGAAAATTTGTAGCCGCGACGATATTCAAACTTGTCCACGGCTTTCATCAAACCGATGTTGCCTTCCTGGATGAGGTCGAGGAACTGCAAGCCGCGATTGGTATATTTTTTGGCAATGGAGATCACGAGGCGCAGGTTGGCTTCAATCATCTCACGCTTGGCGCGCCGGGCACGGGCCTCGCCAGTGGACATCTGACGCGCAATTTCCTTGAGGTCCTTGATCGGAATGCCCACTTCCTTTTGCAGAGCAATCAGGTTTTCCTGCTGTTCGATGATGGCGTGCTTGAAGCGGCTCAAGGTGCTGCTGTATGCCTTGCGGGTCGCCATTTCCTCGACTACCCACTTGACGTTGATTTCATTGCCCGGAAATGATTTGATGAAGTGCGCACGAGGCATGCCGGCCGAGGTCACGCACAGGTTCATGATGCCGCGCTCGTAGCTGCGCACCCGGTCCACCAGGCGACGCAATCCGTTGCACAAGGCCTCCACCTGCTTGGCGGAAAAACGGATGGTCATCAGTTCGGCCGAGATGCTTTCCTGCAGATCCTTATAGGCACGGCTACGCGAACCCTTTTCAGCCAGGGCCTTGCGCATGCGCTTGTTGAGACGGCGAATGGCATTGAACCGTACCATCGCATCCTGTTTCAGCAGCTCCAGATTGGCGCTGGCAATGGCGCCATCTTCATCCTCGTCAGATTCTTCCTCAAGCTCGACTTCTTCCTCTTCCGGGGCCATCTCGGCTTCGACGGCCTCTTCTTCGCCATCGCCATCAATCAGGCCGTCGATGACTTCGTCGATGCGCATTTCATCGCGTTCCACCTTGTCGGCCAGGGACAGTATTTCGTCAATGGTGGTGGGGCAGGAAGAAATGGCCTGGATCATGTGCTTCAGGCCATCTTCAATGCGCTTGGCAATTTCGATTTCGCCCTCGCGGGTCAGCAGTTCGACGGTCCCCATTTCACGCATGTACATGCGCACGGGGTCCGTGGTTCGGCCAAAATCGGAATCTACGGTGGACAAAGCCGCTTCTGCTTCTTCCACCACGTCTTCATCGGCTACGGGAGGAGGAGCCTCGGACATGAGGAGTTGCTCGCTGTCCGGCGCTTCGTCATAAACGGCAATGCCCATGTCATTGATCATGCCGATCACCGATTCAATCTGCTCGGCATCGAGCATGTCGTCGGGAATGTGATCGTTGATTTCGGCGTAGGTTAGAAAGCCGCGTTCCTTGCCCAGAACGATGAGGTTTTTGAGGCGCGCACGTTGGGCTTCGACATCATTTTGCCGAGCGTCAGATCTGGAGTTTTCTGCAGCCATATTCAGTCGCACCCCTTAGAAGACACGAATTCCGTTGAAAAACCGTAGATTATATCAGAAAAACAGAAATAATCCCTCACTTTCCTTGCCTCGACATCGTAAGCTCTTGAAGTAATTGCTTTTCTTCTCCCGTAAGCACCTGGGCTCTGGCGCGTGCCAGCAAAGCATCGATCGTCCGGGTCCGGGCCACCCGATTCAAACGTGCCAACCCTTCCTGAAACAACAGGGTCAACTGATCCGTTGGACTGGATTCTATGGCAGGAAATTCCCTGCGCAACGCTTCCTGAATGAACGGTTCCTCGGGTTGTCCCCGAAAGTGCTCCAGGATGACGGCCAGATTGACGGTCCCTTCGTGATGTCGAACAAAGTCTGCCACCGCCAGGAGTGCCTGCTCATCGGGCAGTACCGCCTCGGCACCGGGTAACCCCTCTGTTTTCACCAGTTCGGGCTGGTGCAGCAAGCAGGCAAGGAGGCGTGCAGCCAGCGAGCTGGGTGCCGAGCGCTGCACGCGTCGTGCAGGAGCCGCCGGCACGGCAACAGGTGCCTTACCCATCAAAGTCTCCACATCCTGGCGTTCCACCTGGGCCAGAGCGGCAATCCGGCTACGCAACAGCAGCGATAGGGCCGGTGCCGTAATTTGCGCAAGGCTGCCCTTGGCAGCCTGCAGAAACTGCGCGCGCCCCTCGGTCCGGGTCATGTCCACGCCACGGACCAGCGTCTCCAGCAAAAATTCCGAAAGCGGGGTAGCCTTGGACAGCAAAAGTTCGAAAGCCTCGCGCCCGTGTTGCCGTACATAACTGTCCGGATCTTCCGCTTCGGGCAAAAACAGGAACGCAACCTGTTTGCCATCCACCAGATGTGGCAGGGCGATTTCCATGGCACGCTGCGCCGCATTGCGTCCAGCCGGGTCACCATCAAAAGCAAAAATGACCTGGTCTGCCATGCGCAACAGCTTTTGCACATGCACGGCCGAGGTTGCGGTACCCAATGTTGCCACGGCGTATTCAACACCGGCCTGCGCCAAGGCCACCACGTCCATGTAGCCTTCCACCACAATGACGCGGTGCTGATCCCGAATGGCGCGACGCGCCTGGGTCAGACCATACAATTCCCGGCCTTTTTCAAACAGTGGCGTTTCGGGCGAGTTGAGATATTTGGGTTCGCCCACACCGATGACCCGCCCGCCAAAACCGATGACTTCGCCCCTGCTGTCCAGAATCGGGAACATCACGCGCCCCCGGAAGCGGTCATAGCGCTTGCCCTCGTCGCCTTCGATGACGAGCCCCGCATCCACCAATTGGCGCGAATCATAGTCCGGAAACGCGGCGGCAAGACTGCGCCAGCCCTCAGGGGCATAACCCAGGCCAAAACGCGCTGCAATGGCACCGGTGAGACCACGGCGCTTGAGATACTGGATGGCGGGTTCGGAAACCTTGAGTTGTGCCCGATAAAAAGCGGCAGCACGCTGCAATACTTCCCCCAGATCCAGGCGCGCCTCGGTGCGCGCAACATGTGCGGGGTTGTGTTCCACGGGGACTTCCAGCCCCACCTGATGTGCCAACTCATGGACGGCATCGACAAAATTGGCGCCGGTATATTCCATGACGAATCCCAGGGCGGTGCCGCTGGCGCCGCAACCAAAGCAATAGTAAAACTGCTTGGCCGGATTAACCGAGAAAGAAGGGGTTTTTTCCGAGTGAAAGGGACAACGGGCCACAAAATTGGAACCCGTCTTCTTGAGCGGAACATAGCGCTCGACGGTGTCGACGATATCGACCCGGCCAAGCAGTGTCTGAATGAAATCGCGTGGAATCATCCGCCCGTGTCAAATTTGAGAAGTCCCCGCAGGGACTCAATCCGCCTGGAGAAGCGCCTAGCGCGTTCCCAGACGGGCCTTGACCAGACCCGAGACCTGCCCCATGTCCGCACGGCCAGCCAGCTGTGGTTTGACGAGAGCCATCACTTTTGCCATATCCTGCATCCCGGCGGCACCGGAATCCTGGATGGCCTGTTCGACGATGGCCGTCACTGCCTCGACAGATAATGCCTGAGGCATGTACTGCTGCAATACCGTGACTTCAAAGTGTTCTTGCTGGGCCAGATCCTGCCGACCCGCTGCTTCAAACTGCGCAATGGAATCCTTGCGCTGTTTGAGCATTTTGTCCAGGATGACCAGCACGGCAGCGTCATCCAGTTCAATGCGTTCATCCACTTCTTTTTGCTTGAGCGCCGCCAAAATGAGCCGAATGGCATTGAGGCGCCCGGTTTCGCGGGCGCGCATGGCAGACTTCATGTCTTCAGTGATGCGTGCTTTCAGATTCATGTGCCAAGGAAAGCGTCAGCGCTCCCAGCGTCCATGTCAGAAATCAATACAACTTGGGCGGCAGCATCTGGCTGCGCAGACGCTTGTAACGACGCTTGATGGCCGCGGCCAGCTTGCGCTTACGTTCGGCGGTAGGCTTTTCATAGAACTCGCGAGCACGGAGCTCGGTCAGCAAGCCGGTTTTTTCCACTGCACGCTTGAAGCGGCGCAGGGCGACGTCAAAAGGCTCGTTTTCTTTTACGCGGATGTTTGGCATTCAAACCTCTAAATCGACAACAGGGTCGTTCGGAAAAGTCGTGGATTATAGCAGGAACTCTGTCCATTTGTCACTGGGCTGTTAGAATGATCTCCCCCTGACCGAGGAGCCTCCGAGAATGCTGGTATTGGGCATCGAATCATCCTGCGACGAGACGGGTGTCGCGCTCTACGACACCCGCGACGGGCTCCTTGCCGATGCCCTGCATTCCCAGATTGCCCTGCACGAGGCCTATGGCGGCGTGGTACCCGAACTGGCCTCGCGCGACCACATACGACGGGTGGTCCCACTGATCCGGCAAACTTTGCGACAAGCCAACAAAACGCTGGCTGATCTCGATGCCGTGGCCTATACCGCCGGCCCGGGGCTTGCTGGCGCCTTGCTGGTGGGCGCTTCGGTGGCCGAATCCCTGGCCCTGGCTCTCAAAATTCCGGCCGTGGGCGTGCATCACCTGGAGGGACACCTGCTCTCCCCGCTTCTGGGGGATCCGCCACCCGCCTTTCCCTTCGTGGCCTTGCTGGTTTCGGGTGGACATAGCCAGTTCATGGCAGTGCGCGACGTGGGGCAGTACGAATTGCTGGGAGAAACGGTGGATGACGCCGCTGGAGAAGCCTTTGACAAGACCGCGCAGCTGCTGGGACTGTCCTATCCCGGCGGCCCCGCCCTGGCCCGCCTCGCCGAAACCGGCAACCCCCAGCGCTTTGCCCTGCCGCGGCCCATGATGCTAAGCGGCGACCTCAATCTGAGCTTCAGCGGCTTGAAAACCGCCGTTTCAATGCTGGTGAAGGCCCATCAGCCGGAGGATTATCCCGACATCGCCGCAAGTTTTGAGGCTGCGGTAGTGGATGTGCTGTGCCACAAGGCACGGCAGGCCCTGGCGCACACCGGCATGAGGCAGCTGGTCGTGGCCGGGGGGGTGGGTGCCAACCGTCGCCTGCGCGCAGCCCTCTCGGCACAACTGGAAAAGCAGGGGGACGAGGTGGCCTTTCCACCGCTACGCCTGTGCACTGACAACGGCGCCATGATCGCCTACGCGGGGGCCTTGCACCTGCAACGGCAAGCCACACTGGCAGCCCCGGGCGGAACGTTTGCCATCCATCCACGCTGGAATCTGCAGGAATACGCCAAGGCCTTATAACTGGACCTAGGCGGCCCGGTGTACGGCAGCGCTGTCGCCGCAGGCCTTGCAACATGGATCGCGCGGCAGGCGAATCTGCTGCCATTCCATGGAAAGCGCATTCAGAATCAAAAGCCGGCCGGCCAGTGACTGTCCCATGCCCACCAACAGCTTGAGCGCCTCGGCCGCCTGGGTGGCCCCCACAATGCCCACCAGCGGCGAAAACACACCCATGACCGCGCAGCGAACTTCCTCGTCCACGGCGTTTTCAGGATACAGGCATTCATAGCAGGGGCTGTCCGCAGCACGCGGATCAAACACGGCAATCTGGGCATCGAAACGGATGGCCGCTCCGGATACCAATGGTTTGAGATGCAAGACGCAGGCCCGGTTGACAGCGTGGCGCGTGGCAAAATTGTCGCTGCAATCCAGCACCACATCAGCCAGGGCAACCTGGTTGGACAAGGCCTCTCCGGACAGGCGCTCTGCGAGCGTCACCACCTCCACATCGGGGTTGATGGCCAGCAGGGATTCACGTGTGGCCAGGGCCTTGTTGCGCCCCAGATCTGACATGCGCAGCGCAATCTGGCGCTGCAGATTGGTCAGGTCCACCGTATCCCCATCGCACAGTGTGATGCGCCCCACGCCGCTGGCAGCCAGGTAGAGCGACGCCGAAGAACCCAGCCCACCTGCCCCGATCAGGAGCACGCGGGCTTTGCGGATTTTTTCCTGCCCTTCCACACCGAGCTCGTCGAGCAGGATGTGACGGCTATAGCGCAACAGTTCGATATCGTCCATAAGCCTTGCTCAGTTGGCCTTGGGCTGCTTCCCTTTGAGGTAGGCAATGGCCTGATCCAGCTGGTAGTCGGGCTTTTCCTTGCCATCCTCCAGCTTGGCCGGGGGCTTGTGCGCAGGCGCAGGCTTGGCTGCTGCCTCCTGACCCGCTGCGGAAGCAGCGGGCTTGGCCGCCGGTTTTGCCGCTTCAATCTTCTTGTCCGTGGGGTTGGAGAGATGGCCTTCCAGATCCGCTTCTCGAATGCCCAGCATGGACTCTACGGCATCGGCATCCTCCTGCACCACCACATCAGGCACGATCCCCTTGGCCTGGATGGAGCGGCCGTTGGGCGTAAAGTAGCGCGCTGTCGTCAGCTTCAGTGCCGTGTTGTTGGACAGCGGCAGGATGGTCTGAACCGAGCCTTTGCCAAAAGTCTGGACACCCATGATGGTGGCCCGATGGTGGTCCTGCAAGGCACCGGCGACAATTTCGGAGGCCGAAGCTGAACCACCATTGACCAGCACCACCATCGGCACCTTCTTCGCCAGCGCAGGCAACGCGGCGGCATAATCGGTGTCGGCCGGACCGCGCAAATAGTTCTCCGGGCTTGCGGTCAAGCGCATCTTGGCGTCGGGAACACGGCCTTCCGTATAGACCACCAGCGCATCCCGCGGCAGGAATGATGCAGAAACGCCCACGGCCGCGTTCAGCAGGCCGCCCGGATCGTTGCGCAGATCAAGCACCAACCCCTTGATGGCACCGTTGTTATCCTTGTAAAACTTTTCGATGGCCGCGGCCAGGTCTTCGCCGGTGTGCTCCTGGAACTGGCTGACGCGAATCGAGGCGTAACCAGGCTCAATTTCCTTGAGCTTCACACTCTTCATCTTGATGATGGCACGCGTCAACGTGACCACCAGTGGCTTGGGCTCATTCTTGCGCAACAAGGTCAGGGTAATCTGCGTATCGGGTTTGCCACGCATGCGCTTGACCGCGTCATTGAGCGTCATGCCTTTGACCGCTGCATCATCAAGCTTGATGATGAGGTCGCCTGGTTTGATACCGGCACGCGCCGCCGGGGTGTCATCGATGGGGGAGACCACCCTGACCAGGCCGTCCTCCATGCTCACTTCGATGCCCAGCCCGCCAAATTCGCCCTGCGTCCCAGCCTGCAATTCCTTGTAGGCATCCTGATCCAGATAAGCGGAATGCGGATCGAGGCCCGCCACCATGCCCGTAATGGCTTCCTTGATGAGTTTCTTGTCGTCCACTGGCTCGACGTAGTCGGTCTTGATGCGCCCGAATACTTCGCTGAAGGTGCGCAATTCCTCAATGGGCAACGGCGCCGGCGCCTGTGGACGCTCTGCCACGGCAGAAAAATTGAGTGTGAGGGCAAAGCCGATGATCGCCCCCATCACCACCAGACCCACTTTTTTCAGTTGCCCACCCATCCCGAATATCCTTCTGTTGATTCCTATGGCCGACCCACCCAGCTCATGGGGTCGAACGGTTTACTTTGATAACGAAGCTCGAAGTATAGCCCTGATTCACTATTTCCACCGGTGCTTCCTGCCGTGGCCACCGTTGCACCACCCTGAACGACGTCACCCACCTGAGCAAACAGGCTTTGTGCCCCGCCATACAGGCTCATGTAGCTGCCGCCGTGATCGATGATGAGCAGGTTGCCAAATCCGCGCAACCAATCCGAAAAAACCACCCGGCCTGAGGCCACTGCCTTGACTTCGCGCCCTTCCGGGGCCCGGATAAACAACCCGCGCCAGCTCAAGCCGGTATCTGAACGTGGACTCCCGAAACGGTTGATCAGTTCCCCGGCCATCGGAAGGCGCAAGTGACCCTTCATGCGGGCAAAGCCCTCACTGTCGTAACCGGGTTCGGGCACCTTGTCGATCATGGCCACGGCAGGCGGTGGAACGGAACTGCCGGCAATCGGCTTTTCTGCATTCTTCTTATTTTGCCGGGCCCGGCGATCCTGCTCGCGCCGCGCCAACATGCGGGCAATGTCTTCCACCAGCCTGGTCAGGCGCTTCTCGTCCTTCTGCAAGGATTCCAGGCTGCGCTTTTGCTTCTTCATCTTGTTGGAAAGGCTTGCCACCACTCTGGCACGCGCATCGTTCTCCGCCTGCAGGCGCTTGCGTTGTGCCGCTTGCTGCGCCTGAACTGCGGCGAGCTGTTTTAGCTTCTGTTCGCGAGCCGTGGTGACCTGCGCCAGGGCCTGCAGGTTGTTGCGCAGGGCGTGCATGGTTTGGGCCTGGGATTGCGCCAGGATTTCAAGATATTCCATTTGGCGCGCAATATCGTCGGGATCTTCGCCGGACAGCAGCAACGGAACCACGTCGGGAACGCCCTGTTCGTAGCGCTGCTTGAGCAGCCGCGCCAGCGCACCCTGGCTTTGGCCGATTTCTTCGCGGGTATGAGTGGAACGCTGGTGGAGGTTATCGAGTTCGGTTTGTAGCGCACGCTGCTGCAACTCCAGGTCATGCAGGGTGCGATTGGTTTCGCTGATGGCGCGCTCGGATTTGCGTAGCGCATCCACTGCCTCATTTTTGGAGCCCTCGGTTGCAGAAAGATCCTGTTGCAACTGGTGAATCCGGCCACGCAGGTCCTCCAGGTCATTGGCAGGGCCTGCAAAGGCGGTGATGCTGCATAAACCGAGCAAAAGACCAAAGGGTAAGAAGCGTGCCACCTAGGCGACTCAGGACTCGATTCGGCCCTGATTGGCGACGGCTTCGGTCATCCGGGCAATTTCGTCGGGATCCCCCAGGTAATAGCTGTTGAGGGCGCGCAGGTCTTCGTCGAGCTCGTACACCATGGGCATGCCGGTAGGAATGTTGACGCCCACGATGGCATCGTCGGGGATGTTGCCCAGATACTTGACCAGGGCACGCAACGAGTTGCCGTGCGCCACGATCAACACCTGGCGTCCGTCCCGCACGGCGGGCGCAATGACGTTTGTCCAGTAGGGAATGACCCGATCCACGGTGTCCTTGAGGCTTTCGCCACGCGGAAATTCGGTGGCAGTCAGATGGCGGTAGCGCGGATCGGCAATCTCGCAGCGTGGATCGTCCAGGGCAAGCAACGGAGGGGCAATGTCATAACTGCGACGCCACTGGTATACCTGGGCCTCGCCATAACGCGCTGAGGTTTCAACCTTGTTGTGCCCCTGCAAGTCGCCGTAATGGCGTTCGTTGAGGTGCCAGTCCGACACCACCGGAACCCACATTCGATTCATGGTTTCAAGTCCCAGCCAGAGGGTCTTGATGGCGCGCTGCAAGACCGATGTGAATGCGAGGTCAATCTCGAATCCGGAAGATGCCAGCAGCTTTCCTGCGGCGATGGCCTCCTGTTTGCCACGCTCAGTCAAGCCGATGTCGACCCAACCCGTGAACCGGTTTTGTTCGTTCCAGAGGCTCTGACCGTGGCGAAGCAGCACAATTTTCTTCATGGGGGCCATTCGCTAACAATAAATAGAGGCATTTTAGCAAAGAAAACAGACTCGAGCGGCAAAGATGTATAAGACCCATCACATCATCTTCGAGGTCTGGCGCCATGGTAGAATACAGGCCCTATTTTCGGTAGATGGAGTGCATCCTTTGGACTTTCTATTGCAACATCTTGGCCTCGTTGTCCTGGTCGTCGCCAGCGGTATCATGCTGGCCTGGCCCGAAATCCAGAAACTCGCGGGACAACAGTCCTCCATCAGCACCCTCGAAGCCACCCAGCTCATCAACCAGAAGCATGCCATCATCATCGATCTGCGTCGCGAAAAGGACTTCACCCTGGGCCACCTGCCCAATGCGCGGCATATTCCCGCAGATGAGCTGGTGACACGCTTTGACGAAATCTCCCGCTTCAAGTCGCGCCCGGCAATCCTGGTGAGTACGGGCCAGAACAGCGCCAAGGCCATCAAGGCCTTGAAGGAGCAGGGCTTCGCGGACGTGTTCGTATTGCAGGGGGGCGTCTCGGCCTGGATCGAGGCCAGCCTGCCCATCGAAACCACAAGCGGCAAGGCTTGAGGACGACTCGTGGAACACAACATCACCATGTACACCACCGGCGTATGCCCCTACTGCGTCATGGCCGAACGCTATCTGAAGGGCAAAGGGGTGGTTGCGCTGCACAAGATACGCGTGGATCTTGACCCTTCCCAGCGGGAGGCCATGATCCATCGCACCGGTCGGCGCACCGTGCCGCAAATTTTCATCAACGAAACCCATGTGGGAGGGTATGACGATCTGATCGCGCTCGACCGCGCGGGCGCCCTCGACCCCCTGCTCGCAAACCTAACCTCAGGACAATGACCCCATGACCCAGGAAACACAAGTGGACAACAGCCCCGTTTTTGCCATCGAAAAAATCTACATCAAGGATGCCTCTCTGGAGATACCCCATGCGCCCCAGATTTTCCTGGAACGCGATACGCCAGAAATCTCGGTGCAATTGAACAATGGCAGTGAACCCGTCGAAAACGGCGTATTCCAGACCACGCTTTCGGTCACGGTTACAGCCACCCTGAAGGAAAAGACGATGTTTCTGGTGGAAGTGGTGGAGGCAGGCATTTTTCGCCTCATGAACATACCGGCCACCGACATGCCCTTTGTGCTGGAAGTGACCTGCCCCAACATCCTGTTCCCCTACGCGCGCGAAGCCATCTCCAACCTCGTCACGCGCGCCGGGTTTCCCCCGGTCATGCTCAATCCGGTCAATTTTGAAGTCCTGCACCAGCAGCGTCTGCAACAGGCGGAAGCCCAGGCAGCACCTGCACCAGCGGTGTCGCAGTAACTCATGAAGATCGCAATCCTCGGTGCCGGCGCCTGGGGAACCGCATTGGCCCTGACCCTGTCCGGGCGCCACCGGGTAACCCTATGGGGTCGCGATGCCGAGGCCATGGACAGGATCAGCGCGACCCGAATCAACGATCGCTACCTGCCAGGGCATCCGCTCCCTACGCAGATGGTATTGACCTCCCGATTTTCCCAAGCCGTCGAAGATGCCGATCTGGCCCTCCTGGCCGTTCCCGTGGCGGGTTTGCGGGAAACCCTGCGCACCCTCCATCACCATCGCCCCAACCTGCCCATCCTGTGGGCCTGCAAGGGATTCGAGCAGGGCAGCGACTTCATGCCCCATCAGGTGGTGGCCGAAACACTGCAAAGCGGCATCGCCTGCGGCGTGCTGTCCGGGCCAAGCTTTGCCGAGGAAATTGCCAATGGCCTGCCCGCCGCCATTACGCTGGCTTCCATGCAACCCGGGTTTGCCCAGGACATCTCGCGCAACCTGCATGGCCATCGCCTTCGCCTTTATTCCAGCACGGATGTGGTGGGCGTGGAACTGGCGGGCGCGCTCAAAAACGTCATTGCCATCGCCTCTGGACTCTCGGACGAACTGGGTCTGGGATTCAATGCCAGGGCCGCGCTCATCACGCGCGGGCTGGCTGAAATAGCGCGGCTGGGCGTGGCCCTGGGGGGGCGCTCGGAAACCTTCATGGGGCTGTCCGGCCTGGGAGATCTGGTATTGACCTGTACCGGGGCGCTCTCTCGCAATTATCGCGTGGGGCAAGGCCTGGCACGCGGCGAGGCCCTGAGCGGGATACTGACGCAACTGGGCCATGTGGCGGAGGGCGTGACTTCTGCGCTTGCCGCCGCACGCCTTGCCCATCACCATCATGTGGAAATGCCTATTACTGCTGCCGTGCAAGGGGTGCTCTCCGGCGTCCTGACAGCTCACGAGGCCGTGGAATTGCTGCTGGCGCGCGAGCCTCGTTCCGAGTAATCCTGCCCAGCTACTCTGCGGCGGCAAAGCCCTGCTGTCGCCAGGCTTCAAACACCATCACCGCCGTTGCATTGCCCAAATTGAGGCTGCGACTTCCCGCCACCATGGGCAAGCGCAACCGCTGTTCTTCGTCGAATTCTGCCAGTATATCCGCCGGCAGACCGCGGGTTTCCGGGCCCAGCACAAAGACGTCTCCGGGGCGATAAGAGGGCGCCGTATAAAAGCGGGAGGCCTTGGTGGTCAGCGCAAACCAGCGACGCCCGGACAGTGCCTCACGGCAGGCTTGCCAATGGGGATGCACCCGAATCACGGCACTTTCATGATAATCCAGCCCGGCGCGACGCAACTGACGGTCTGAAATGTCAAAGCCCAGGGGTTCAACCAGATGGAGTGCGGCCCCGGTGTTGGCGCAAAGGCGAATGATGTTTCCAGTATTGGGTGGAATTTCCGGCTGGTACAGCACAACCTCAAACATGATGCTCATTCCTTAAAAGTCGGGCGGCGGCGTGCGTGCCACGACCCAGGCGCTGATGCGGCGCACCCCATGCACCTTGAGCACCTGGGCCAGGGCATCCATGGTGGCACCGCTGGTCATGACATCATCCACCACGGCAATGTGCAGCCCTGCCACGGTCACTGCGCACTCGAAGGCGCCGGCCATGTTGTCGCGCCGCTGGGCAAAGTTCAAACCGGCCTGGGCCTCGGTATCCCGGATGCGCCGCACCCCGGCAAACAATGGCCGGCTGAAATGCCGGGCAAGGCGAACGGCAATTTCGTGGGCCTGATTGTACCCGCGCTGGCGCCGTCGGCGTGGCGACAAGGGCATGGCCAGGAAAACATCCGGAACCCCCTTCCTGGATGCAGCCCGCATCAGGCCTTCTGCCAGCGGCCTTGCCAGATACAAGGCACCACCATACTTCAGACGCTGCACCAAGACGTCGAGGGGATAGCGATAGGCAAAACCGACGACGGTTTCATCCACGGCGAGGGGCGCACTGGCGCAGCGCCGACACAGCAGCTCGGTTGCATGGCGTTCAAGCGGTTCTGCGCAGCAACGGCACGCAGGAGTTTCCGCGACGGGTAGTCCCGCCTCGCAGGGTTCGCAGAGCAGCTGGTCCCCCCGCAACCCTTGCCCACAAAGAAAACAGCTCCGCGGCAGCCGCCACAGAAATACATCGCGATTTGACAAGAAGGCACCCCGTCCTTGATCATCGCAGCCATGAAAATGCATTCTACTGTGCCTCA
This sequence comes from Pseudomonadota bacterium, assembly GCA_021805725.1. The sequence continues at coordinate 57,264 of JAJZEH010000041.1, forward strand.
CGCCGCCGCCCCCGATTCTTCAGTTCCGAAAAACGCAACGAATTGGTCCATCGAGGCCATCGAAGCCCTTTTCGATCTGCCGTTCAATGACCTGGTCTGGCGGGCGCAATCTGCGCACCGTGCTCATTTCGATCCCAATGGCATCCAGCTCTCCACCCTGCTGTCGGTCAAGACTGGCGGTTGTCCCGAGGACTGCGGCTATTGTCCACAGTCCATCCGGCATCCCACGGCCGTAGCCGCACAGGCCATCCTTACCACCGAAGAAGTGCTTGCCGCAGCCCAGGCGGCCAAGGCTGCTGGCGCCTCGCGCTTCTGCATGGGAGCAGCCTGGCGCAGCCCCAAGGAGCGCGATCTCGATGCCGTCATCCACATGATCGAGGGCGTGCGCGCCATGGGCCTTGAAACCTGTGCGACGCTGGGAATGCTCAAGCCCGGGCAGGCCGAGCGACTCAAGCAATCGGGGCTTGACTACTACAATCACAACCTCGACACGGCACCGGAGTTCTACGGCAAAGTCATTCATACCCGAGAGTACCAGGATCGCCTGGACACGCTCGCCGCGGTCCGCCAGGCTGGCATGAACGTATGCTGTGGCGGGATTGTGGGCATGGGCGAAACCCGCCGCATGCGCGCCGGATTGCTGTCCGAACTAGCCAACCTGGACCCGGCGCCGGAATCAGTGCCCATCAACCTTCTGGTCCAGGTAGAAGGCACGCCGCTGCATGGCACCGAGGCGCTTGATCCTTTCGAGTTTGTCCGCACCATCGCGTGTGCACGCATCACCATGCCTGCCTCGCGTGTCAGACTTTCTGCAGGACGTGAATCCCTGTCCGACGAAATGCAGGCGCTGTGTTTTCTGGCGGGCGCCAATTCCATCTTTTACGGCGAAAAGCTGCTCACCACTGGCAACCCCGACGTGCAGCGCGACCAACGCCTGTTTGAACGATTGGGCCTGCACGCCGAGTGACTCACGAGAAAGACCTGGTTCGACACGGTTTTAACCGAAGCGCCCCTTTGTATGCCGAGCGGGCCTTTCTGGCCCGTGAAGTGGGCCAGCGCCTGCTGGAACATTTTGAGTTTCTGAAAATCCAGCCAGCCCGCATTCTGGATTTGGGTGCGGGTACTGGATTTGCTGGTGATGGCCTGCACCGCCTGTTTCCCCAAGCCTCCCTGATTTTCCTGGACGTGGCCGACGCCCTGTTGCGCGCCAACCCCTGGAAGCCCCGGCCCTGGTGGCGACACTTTGGCCCATCCGACACCCGGTTTGCGCTCTGTGCCGATGCAGAACGGATGCCACTTCGATCCACCAGCATGGATCTGGCCTGGTCCAACCTGATGCTGCCGTGGACATCGCTTGAGTTGACCCTGAAGGAGGTTTACCGCGTGCTGGCACCGGACGGACTGTTCATGTTCAGTACGCTGGGGCCTGATACCCTGAAAGAGCTACGCGCCGCCTTTGCCGAGTTGGGCGATGGGCAGGTTCATGTGCAGGAGTTTGTGGACATGCACGACGTGGGCGACGCGCTGGTGCATGCCGGATTTTCCAATCCGGTCATGGATCGTGAGGAACTGAGGGTGACCTATGCCGATCTTGCGTCCCTGCTGCAGGACCTGCGTCTTGCGGGAGGGACGAACACGCTTACCGGACGACCGCGCGGCCTGATGGGACGGCAGCGCTGGCAGGCCCTGACGGCAGCCTATGAGCGGCTGCGCCGCGAGGGACTGCTTCCCGCCACCTTCGAAATCGTCTACGGCCATGCCTGGAAGCCCGCACCCCGCAAAACACCGGACGGTCGTCCCGTCATCGAAGTGCGGCCCGCCTGATCAATACATGGGCTTCTTTTCGGCGTGGTTGTAGTTTTCGATGCCCGCCACGATTTCAGCCTTGGCTTCTTCCTGTCCCACCCAGCCCTCGATCTTGACCCACTTGCCCGGTTCCAGGTCCTTGTAATGCTCGAAGAAATGGGCGATCTGATTCAGCGAAATTTCGGGCAGGTCACGCGGACTCTGGATGGTCCGGTAGAGGTTGCAAAGCTTGTCCACCGGCACCGCCAGCAATTTGGCATCACCGCCCGCCTCATCCGTCATCTTGAGCATGCCCACAGGGCGGCAGCGCACCACGACCCCGGTAATCAACGGAATTGGGGTCAGCACCAACACATCCACGGGGTCACCGTCGTCGGAGAGGGTCTTGGGAATGTACCCATAGTTACAGGGATAGTGCATGGCGGTGGACATGAAACGATCCACGAACATGGCCCCGGTCTCCTTGTCCAGTTCGTATTTGATGGGCTCGCCATTCATGGGGATTTCGATGATGACGTTAAAATCGTTGGGAATGTCGCGCCCGGCGGGTACTCGATCAAGATTCATATGCAGCGTCCTGTGAAAAAAATGCAACGCCGGCAATTATAGCGCCGCCCAGTGATTCTGGCTTCTGATAAACTGGGAACGGCCTTGATTTTCACAGTGGCCCTCTCCGAAATCGGAAGGAAGTTTGTTCATGCATGTCGTCGTCCTGGGCGCCGGGATTCTGGGTGTCAGCAGTGCCTGGTACTTGCGCCAGGCGGGACACCAAGTCACCGTCATCGAGCGTCAGGCAGAGGCCGCTCTGGAAACCAGCTTTGCCAATGGGGGCCAGCTTTCCGTCGGGCATGTGGAGCCGTGGGCAAGCCCCGAAACGTTTCCCCAGTTATTGAAATGGGGGTTTCGGGAGGACGCGCCCCTGCTGTTCCGTTTGCGCGCCGACCCTCAACAATGGCTTTGGGCCTTGGGGTTTCTCCGCGAATGCTGGCCCCAACGCAGTCGTCGCAACCTGCTGCAGCTGCTCAACCTCGGGCTGTATAGCCGCGCTGCACAGCAAGCCCTGCGGGAACAAACCGGCATTGCCTATCAGGCCCAGGATCGGGGCATTCTCAATCTCTACCCTACCCTTGCAGACTGGGAACGCGGCTGTCGGGCCGCGGCCATCATCACGCGTCATGGCTATGCCAGAGCGAGGGTAACCCAGGCCGAAGCGCTGGCCCTCGAACCTGCACTGGGCGCTTCCCGATCGCTCTGGGTCGGAGCCACCCATACCCCTGGCGATGGCTCGGGTGATGCCAAACTCTGGACGCAGGCCCTGGCAGGGTTGTGTGAAGCCCAGGGCGTCACCTTCCGCTTCAACCAAACCGTGCAACGGCTGGCTACGGACGGTAAGCGCGTCACGGGAATAGCACTTGCCGGACAATCCGCCTTGCAGGAAGCTGATGCAGTGGTCGTGGCACTAGGAAGCTACAGTGCCCCACTGTTGCGCCCCCTGGGTCTCAAAATCCCCGTATATCCGGTCAAAGGGTACTCCGCCACGGTGCCCATCCTCGATTCCGCAGCCACCCCCATGGTCAGCATCACGGACGATGCCCACAAGATGGTGTTTACCCGACTGGGTGACGTGTTCCGGATTGCCGGTACCGCCGAGTTTAACGGCTATGACACCACGCTGAGCGCTGAACGCTGCGACGCCCTGATTGCACGCGCCAGATCATTGTTTCCAGAGGCCGCCGATTACACCAACCCCACCCTCTGGACCGGTTTGCGTCCAGCCACACCTTCCAATTGCCCACTCATCGGTCGCACCCGCATGGATAACCTGTTTTTGAACACCGGGCACGGCACCTTGGGCTGGACCACGGGGTGCGGCAGTGGCAAGGCATTGGCAGAGATCGTCTCGGGGCAGAGGCCCCAGGTGGACTTCAGTTTTTCAGGGCTTTGAACAGAACAGGCAGGCTGCGCTCCAGGCGGTAATCAATCCCGGAATGCGTGTCATCGAATTCTTCGTAGCGGTGGGGAATGCGCAGGGCTTCCAGGTGCCTTGCCAGGATGCGGCTGCCGTAGTGAATGTGGTATTGGTCGCGCCAGCCGCAATCAATGAACAACGATTTCAGGGACTTCAACGCCTTGGCATGATGCGCCACCATGTGGATGGGATCGTACTGCAGCCAGCGTTCCCAGCGCCCGGGAATGAGCTCTCCCGTTTCCAGATTGAAGGGCAGGCGAAACCCGTTGGGGGCGCGCGGATCGGGATCGTAACTTGCCGCCATGCACAGATTCATGAGCGCATGGGATTCCTGGCCTGAAGGCTTTTCCTTCTGCCAGATCATCTCGAGAAATCGTCGCACGCGACCATCGTCCAGGCCACGCTCCACGCCGCGCATTTCGCGACTAACCGCTATGGGCCCCGCCTTGCGTGCGCGTGGGCGGTGGCGCGCCAGTTCGTTGAGCGTATTGGGCCAGTCGCTGCGATAGGTAAAATCAAAATAGGCATCGCCGGAGTGGCAGGCCACCCCCCCCCAGATGTCCGGGTACTTCATGCCGTGCACCAGGGCGCCGTAACCTCCAGATGATTTGCCAAAGACGCCACGGTGTTCGCGTGCGGGCAGCGTTCGAAACTCCCGGTCCACGAAAGGCACGATCTCGCGCGTAAGGTAATCGGCATATCGCCCAATGGCGCTGGAATTGATGTATTGATTGCCGCCCAGGGCAGTAAAGCAGTCCGGAAAGACCAGGATGACCGGCCCCATGGCTTTTTCGTGGATCAACCGCGCCACGCGCTCCGGAATGTTTTCGTCAAAGGGGCGCCAGCCGACGTGCGAGGGACCGGACCCCAGGTATCCGACCAGATCGTACAGCACGGGAAAGCGCTTGCCCTGGTGGGCGGGCTGGTCGTACTGCGCAGGCAGCCACACCGGAAACCGGCGCGAAGACGGATCACCCAGCGGATTGTCCACCAGGACCCGTGATTGATGTTCAACCCAGACAAGACGCCCGGAAGGACCCTGCGGCCGCTTGAGCGTCATGGGGCGAAGGCAGCCTTAGCCCGTCACGCGGCGACGATACTCGCCGGTGGTGGTATCGATTTCAATCCTGTCGCCGGTTTCGCAGAACAATGGTACGGAGATCTTGAACCCGTTCTTGAGCGTGGCGGGCTTGAGCACCTTGCCCGAAGTATCGCCACGCACCGCGGGCTCGGTGTACTCGATTTCACGCACCAGCGAGTTGGGCAGTTCCACCGAGATGGCGCGACCTTCGTACATGGTGATCTCGCCGGGCATGCCATCTTCCAGATAGTTGATGGCATCTCCCAGACTGTCCACGTCCATGTCGTACTGGTTGTAATCAGCATCCACGAACACGTAGCTGGGATCTGCATAGTACGAGTAGGTAACTTCCTTGCGCTCCAGAATGACCTGGTCGAGCTTGTCATCCGCCTTGTAAACCACCTCACTGGCAGCACCCGTGAGCAGGTTTCTCAGTTTCATCTTGACCACCGCAGAGCTGCGGCCGCCCTTGTTGTATTCCGCCTTTTGAATGACCATGGGGTCCTTGCCCACCATGATGACATTACCGGAACGAAGTTCTTGAGCCTGTTTCATGTTGCACGTCTCTGAAAAGATATGGAAATTAACTTTAAATTATAACAATTTATCTACAAATTCTGCAAGGTTATGTGCCAGGTCTGGAAAAGCCGCCTGGCGTCGCGACCAGACCCGGGCGTGCGTCTGCAGGTGCTCCCAATCGGGCAACAGCGCATCCCAGGCGGCACCCATGGACCCTTCGCCGTTCCAGGCGTCAAACAGGTCGCGGTAGCGCTGTGCGATTCCGGCCTCCAGTCCCTGGAGGTAACAATCCAGAAAGGCCTTGAGCTTGATCCGGTGCGCCTGTCCCAATTGAGGGTAGATGTGCCAGACCATGGGGCGGGCAGCCCACTGGGCGCGAACGAAAGAGTCCTCACCGCGGACGAAGTTGAAGTCGCTTGCCCACAGCAGCGGATCATAATCCACCTGATCCCTGAAGGGCACCCAGGCAAGGCTCAGTGCCCCCCTGGCCGCAAAAACCTGCCCGTTGCGGCGTTCAAGATGCTGCGCGGCACGCAACGCCAGGGGGGTTCCCTCGGGAATCAGGCAACGGATGGTTTTGGGTCCGTGCGCCCAGGTCTCGATCAGATCGTGTACCTGTACGGTATCGTAGCCAAAAAGCGTGACGACTTTGGTCCGTTCGTCCGGGGGCAGCAGTCCCAGTGTGGACCAGAATTGGGCGCGCGCGCCGGGGGCTGCGTTGAATGCATCCCGTTGGGCCAACAGCCGTGATTCCCGTAGCAATCCACCCGTCGTGGGGCCAAAACCTGGAAAAAAGAAATAGCGGGTCAGCGGCAGGGTGGGATGGGGTGAGGGTAAAAGATGGCAGCGGCTGACCCAGTCTTCGGCGCTGAGGTATTCCAGGTTGATCCAGACCGGGGAAGGAGACTGCCGCGCCATGGCCTGCAAATAGGGTTCTGGCGTGTCGCAGGCAAAGGTTTCCAGCACCACTTCCGCGACGCGGTCCACCTGAAGGGGCTGCGTCCAGTGACGCACCATGATCCCCTGCACGGTTTGCTCCGGCAATACCGGATCGATACGATGATCCAATTGCGCCAGGGTGGGCAAATGATCGATGAAGAGTCGGACTTCGGCACCCCACTCGCCCTGCAACTGGCGGGCAAGCCGCCAGGTCACTCCGGCGTCGCCAAAGTTGTCCACCACCCGGCAGAAGATATCCCAGCGCATGCCACTCCGCCTGGCTTCAGGCCCGGGGTACCGTCAGACTTTCTTGAAATCCGCGGCGAGCGCGGCACCTGCCTCGGCAATGAGGCCATCCTGAAAAGACTGCACCCCGGAAACGCCGATGGCTCCGATCATCTCTCCCTTGTTCATGAGGGGGATGCCCCCTTCGATAGGGGTGGCCTGGGGCAGGTTGAGCATGATCGTGCGCCCGCCCAGAATGGCTTCCTCGATTTTTTTGGTGGGTCGACGAAACAGGTAGGCCGTCCTGGCTTTCTGCTGGGCCACTTCAATCGAACCCAGCTGCGTATAGTCCATGCGCTCCAACAGCATCAGGTGCCCCCCCTCATCCACGATGGCAATCACCACATTCCAGTTGTTCTCCTCGGCTTTGGCTCGGGCAGCGTTGGCTACTGCTTTGGCATCGGCGAGAGAGAGTGCGGGTTTGATGTACATGGAAAATACTCCTGAAAGCAAGGGGGCGATATCCTGATTCTACCGAAGATCAGAATTCGCCATGAAAGCGGATGCCATAAACATTGATCGGGCCGCGCGCCTGATTGTAGGCAGGATTGTTGATGTTCTGCCAATCGAGGGTGATGTGCACGCCGTGCACAATGCCAAACTTATAGTAGGTTTCCAGTACGGCCTCCGGGGCGTACACCAGAAAGCCATCTCCGATGAAAAGGTCGTAATTGCCCGCTTGCAGAAAAGACTGCCGGGCATGACTGATTTCGTTGCGCGCCACACCGACGCCGACCCCGTCCATGGCCCTGCCCCAGAGCTGGCCATCAAACACCATGCCGAGGCTTGCGCTGCTGTCAGCTTCGGTAAAGGCCATGGATTCGTCATGCCCCCCCGTCCAGAAAGCGCGGGCAAACAAACCCACCTCGGGCGCCAGGGCCTGCTGCAAATTCAACCCTGCGCCACCACGCTTGGCGTCTGCCTTGGGCGCGCTCTGGATGAATACGCCGGTCTGGTTGAGATACTGCGTGTAATCAGCCAACCGCATGCGGCCCTGGTAAGCCAGGAACTTGAGAGCCCCACCCTGCCAGCGCCGTTCAAGTTCCCAATTGACGCCAAAATGCTGGCCGATGGAACCATCGATTTCCAGCTGGTTGGGCAGACGCGGCATGGCATACCAGCCCGCCCGGGTGGCCCAGTCGTCCCACTGCAGCTCTGAGGCCATGCCCCAGGTGTAACCGCGCGCATCAGCGGCAAAATCGTAGGCACAGTGCGTCATGAAACACCAGTTGAGAAACTGGTCGTCACTCTTGTGGGCATAGGCGTTGTCGTCAAAGAGACCCAGCACGTCCAGCTTTCCCATGGTGAGGCTGATGCGCCGGGTTGTGGAGTCGCGGGCAAACTGCAAGGCGTCCGCCCCAAGGGTCTGGGTGCCTCCGCCCAGATTCCATGTGTGGGTGACAAAGCCCAGCGCCACATAGCTGGTGAATTTGTTCAGCATGATGCGTTGCATGTCATTGTTGGTGAGTGCGGCAAGCCCTCCGGCGTTGCTCAGGGGAATGCCCCGAACGGTTTCCACGCGCATCCACGCCTCAGTGCCCTGACCCAGGTCATAACCCAGGTTGAGTCCCGTCACGCTGGAGTAGGAACGCTCGGCGGCAGAGCTCATGCTGTTGGGTCCATCGGGGTGCAATGACGGGAAACTGCCGTGATACTGCCCAATGAGCGTCTCGTCCATGTGAAGCGCCCACGACGGATCCGGCTCGGCAGCCAGCACTGCCGAGGCGCACAGCAGCACAGCAAGGAATGGATGAAAAATGCGCATCAATCGAAGGGAACCTCAAATATGCTCTTGATGGTCCAGCGGTCGGAGGATTGCGTCAGGCCACGACCGATGCCCAGATTGAATACCCAGGGTTTGCGGTCCACGTCCACGACCAGAAACAGCGTGTGCGCCTGATCTGCGAAGGGCAGGGGATTATTGACGCTGCCCAGATCCGCATAATATTCAAATCCGGCTGCCAGCCCCTGCGTCACGTTGCGCGACACCTTGAACGAGGGGGAGAACTCAGGCCCTCCCTGGCGGTAACCTGCACGCAGCGGGTAATCCATCGATGGATTGGTGACAAACAACCAGTCTGGCGTGCGATAACCCAGAATGGGCCGAAACTCGATGGCATTCTGGTACTGCTCGTATTGCGGTTTCACCGCCGACACTTCGATATTCAGGCCATAAAAAACACCGCCCGTTTCAGGGGCCTGCCGGGGGATCCATTTCAGGCGCACCCTGGGGCCCGCAAATCCGGTGATGCCTTCAGCATCATGCACCACCGGAAGATAGAGTCCCGCTTCCAGCGTTTCGGTCAGCCCATAACTGATCTCGGGCGTACCCCGGTATCCATGCACATTCTGGACTTCGCCCGGGTACTCCTGCGCGGACACCCCGGAAGGCGTGGCGTTGAAATGCAGTTCAAGCCCCCACTGGCCCGGCTTGTTGATGCTGTCGTCATAGACCTGGATTTCGTCCTGCAGTGTTGCCAGGGCCAGGCCGGCCCACAGCAACCCTGCAAAGCCCGCAATGGCACGCTGAAGTGTCCGTCTTTCGGTGTATTTGATTTTTGGCATTGTCTTTAAGTTGTAACACTTCCGGAAAGTAAAAATCCCCCGCTCATTGCTGAGTCGAGGGATCGTGGCACGTCGGTCGATCCGGTAGTCGTAACAGCTTTCAGGATGGAATATGGGCCAGGATGCCATCCACGCTCTTTTTGGCATCGCCAAACAGCATGCGGGTATTTTCCTTGAAGAAGAGTGGATTATCCACCCCCGCATAGCCCGTGGCCATGCTGCGCTTGAACACCACCACCGTTTTGGCCTTCCAGACCTCCAGCACCGGCATCCCTGCAATGGGGCTGCCCGGATCATCCTGGGCACTGGGGTTGACGATGTCGTTGGCACCCACCACCAGCACCGCATCGGTCTCAGGGAAATCGGCATTGATTTCATCCATCTCCAGCACGATGTCGTAGGGCACCTTGGCTTCGGCCAACAGCACGTTCATGTGTCCGGGCAAACGTCCAGCCACCGGATGGATGCCAAAACGCACCTTGACGCCCTTGGCACGCAGGCGCTTTGTGATTTCGCTGATCACACCCTGGGCCTGGGCCACGGCCATGCCATACCCTGGCACAATGATCACTTCCTTGGCATCCACAAGCAGCTGTGCCGTGTCTTCTGCGCTGATGGCCACCACTTCGCCCTCGGGGGCAGCTGCGCTGGAGGTGCCTCCACCCGTACCAAAGCCCCCCAGAATGACGCTGATGAAACTGCGGTTCATGGCGCGACACATGATGTAAGACAGAATCGCCCCGCTACTGCCCACCAAGGCACCTGTCACGATGAGCAGATCATTGGAGAGCATGAAGCCCGTCGCCGCCGCAGCCCAGCCAGAATAACTGTTGAGCATGGAAACCACCACCGGCATATCCGCCCCGCCGATGGACATGACCAGATGAATTCCGAAGAGGAAGGCGATTGCCGTCATCACAATCAGCGGCACCAACCCATGGGTACCCTCGGATCCCAGGAATACACCGCCCAGGTAGAACACCACCAAGAGACCGGCGAGATTGAGCCAATGACGCGCCGGCAGCATAAGCGGTTTGCCGGAAATGGAGCCGCGCAGTTTTCCAAAGGCGATGATGGAGCCAGTAAAGGTCACCGCGCCGATGAAAATGCCCAGGTAAATTTCCACTTCGTGAATGGTTTTCTCGGCACCAGCGAGATGCGCATTGGGGTCGAGGTAGCTGGAATATCCCACCAGCGTGGCGGCAAGTCCCACAAAGCTGTGCAGCACCGCTACCAGTTCAGGCATCTGGGTCATTTCAACCCGCACCGCCAAAACCCAACCGGCCACCGCGCCGATCAGAATTGCGGGAATCAGCAACGCATAACCCGTCACCTGTGCGCCAATAACGGTCGCCAGGATGGCAATGGCCATTCCCAAGGCGCCGTAAAAGTTTCCACGCCGCGCTGTTTCCTGCCGGGACAAACCTCCCAGGCTCAAAATGAACAGGATCGCCGCCGCGATGTAGGAAACCGTCATCAATCCGTTTGCCATGTGTCGGTCCTCAGTCTTTACGGAACATATTCAACATGCGCTGGGTGACGCGAAAGCCCCCGGCAATGTTGATGGTTGCAATCAATACGGAAAACACTGCCAATACCATGACCAGCGAATCAGGGCTGGATACCTGCAGGAGCGCACCGATCACGATGATGCCGCTGATGGCATTGGTCACGCTCATGAGCGGCGTGTGCAATGCAGGCGTCACGTTCCACACCACCTGATAGCCCACGAAGCAGGCCAGGACGAACACGGTGAAGTGCGGCAGGAAGGCGGGCGGGGCATAGGCCCCAATCGCACCAAACACCAGGATGCCCAGCACGGCAATGGTGACCAGCGTACTACCCTTGGTGGGCGGCGAGGGTTCGCCATGCTTGGGAGCAGCCACGGGTGCCGCAGCAGGCTTGGCCGGCGCTATGGCAGGAACTTTCAGTGGCGGGGCGGGCCAGGTCAACGCACCGTTGTGAACCACCGTGGCGCCACGAATCACGTCGTCTTCCATGTTGACCACGATCTGGCCGTCTTTGGCCGGCGTGAGATCCGTCAGTAGATGACGCAGGTTGGTACCATACAACTGGCTGGATTGGGCCGACAAACGGCTGGGCAGATCGGTGTAACCAATCACGCTCACCCCATTCACCACGGCCACCTCGCCCGGCACGGTGCATTCGCAGTTGCCGCCCTGTTCGGCGGCCAGATCCACAATGACGCTGCCAGGCTTCATGGAAGCCACCATTTCGGCCGTAATCAACTTGGGTGCGGGTTTTCCGGGGATCAGCGCGGTGGTCACGATGATGTCCACTTCCCTGGCTTGCGCGGCGAACAGCGCCATTTCGGCCTTGATGAATTCCGGGCTCATCTGCTTGGCGTAGCCCCCAGAACCAGAGCCTTCTTCTTCAAAGTCCAGTTCCAGAAATTCGGCGCCCATGCTCTCGATCTGTTGCTTGACCTCGGGGCGCGTATCAAAGGCGCGCACGATGGCGCCCAGGCCCCGGGCTGTTCCCAGCGCGGAGAGGCCTGCAACGCCAGCGCCAATCACCATGACCTTGGCCGGCTGGACTTTGCCCGCAGCCGTGATCTGGCCCGTAAAGAACCGTCCAAAATGCTGCGAAGCCTCAATGATGGCCCGGTATCCCGCGATATTGGCCATGGAGCTCAACGCATCCATTTTCTGTGCCCGGGAAATACGGGGAATGGCGTCCATGGCCAGCACGGTGACTCCACGGGCCATCAACATTTCCATCAAGTCCGAGTTCTGTGCGGGCCAGATGAAACTGATCAGGGTTTTGCCCGGATTCAGCAATTCGGATTCATGAATTCCCAGCACAGGATGCTGTTCGGGAGGACGCACCTTCATCACGATGTCCGCATGCCCCCATAACGACCGTGCATCCGGCACGATCTCCACACCGACGGCTGCATAAGCTTCGTCAGACAACTGCGACCCCGTACCCGCCCCGGCCTCGAGCGCAACCTTGAAGCCCAGCTTCATCAGTTGTGTCGCCGTGTCCGGAGTGGCCGCAACCCGCCGCTCCCCGGAATGCACTTCACGGGGAATCCCGATTATCATTGCCATTTAAATCTCCCTATGGATGGTTCTTTGGGGGTCTTGGCGCCCCGATAGCCTCGCATTCTATCCCGAGCGCGCACCGTTTGGACAGTCAGGGGTTTTGGCCCTAATTCGGCCCCAATCAAAGCAAGGTCCGGGGTCGGTCTTGCGGCCCGGCGCAATGTCCGAATGTCCCACCATCGCCTGGATGGGATAGGTCTGGTACAAGCTGTTGGCCAGGGCAATCAATACTTCATATTGGGCGTCTTCAAAGGGTTGGGTATCGCACCCTTCCAGCTCGATGCCGATGGAAAATGCGTTGCAGTGTTCCCGCCCCCTCCAGCATGACACGCCGGCATGCCAGGCCCGTTGAAGACATGGCACAAACTGGACCAACTCGCCGGTGCGCCGGATGAGGAAATGGGACGAAACTTCCAGATTGCGCAACGACGCATAAGCCGGATGCGACTCCGGGTCAAGGCGATTGGTAAACAACCGGAGGACGTCCTCACCGCCAAACTGACCCGGAGGCAGGCTGATGTTGTGCACCACCAGGAGCACGATGGAGGTGCGTGAAGGGCGCTCATCGCAGTTGGGCGAGGGTATCTGGCGCGCGCGCCGGACGATGCCTTGCGCGTCTACCGGAAAGGCCAGGCTCGACACCCTACGAACGCCCCGCCTGTCGATGGGCCTCGCTGCAATAGAAGTCTCCCCCCCCGGAGACTGCTTCAGAGCGCAGCACGTAAACGCCGCAACGCGCGCACCGCACCGTCTCCTGAGCGCCGGAATCCACGGGCGGAGGTGGAGGCTGGACAACGGTGAGGCGTCGCAGGGCCGGCAGCAGGTATTTGAAGGCCAGCCAGATCGCAAGCCCCCAGAGCAGTAGTCTTAACATCCGGATAATCTACCATGAGCAGAGCTCCCGATGGAATCAGTGGTAGACTGGAACGCTCAACTCACGCATCCGATTTTTCATGTCCCAGCCCCACCCGGAACGCCCCCGATGGAAAGGTTTTTTGGCTGCAGGTACGGTCATTGTCTGTTGGACCGGCTTTAACATCGTCTCGCGTCTGGGCGGGAAAAGCGTCCTGACGCCTTTTGACATTGCAGCCCTGCGTTTTGCCGTCTCCGCAGCCTTCATGCTGCCCGTATTCATCGCCGTCAAGAATTCGCTGCCCCCGTTCCGGCTCATTGCCATGGCCTCGGCAGGCGGCATGTTCTATGCCCTGCTCGCCTATGGGGGTTTTGCCTATGCACCTGCAGCCCATGCGGGCATCATCATCAACGGTGGGGTGCCATTGGCCACGGCGGGGCTGGCCTGGCTGTGGCTGAAGGATCGTCCCAGTCCACGCGCACTTCTGGCGCTGGGCATTGCCGCAACGGGCGTGCTGGTCATCGGACTCAAGAGCCTGGGGGCGCCCCATGCAGATAATCCGATGGAATGGCTGGGCGACCTCTTTTTTGTGGGCGCCGCAATTCTGTGGGCTTGTTACGGATTGATGGTGCGTCTGTGGCGCATTCGACCCATCGACGCCGTCAGCGGCATCGCCGTGACCTCGGCCAGCCTTTATTTGCCCATCTATTTCCTGTTTTTACCCAAGGGCATTGTTCACGCACCCATGAACGACATTCTGCTGCAGGGATTTTATCAAGGCATGGTGGCGGCACTCGTGGCTGCATTCAGCTATGCCTATGCCACCTTGTCCCTGGGCAGCGGCGCCGCCTCCCTGACGCTCGCCATCGTTCCGGCCACTTCAGCACTGCTGGCAGTCCCGCTGCTGGGAGAGTCCTTTGGTGGCATGACCGTGGTGGGAGTCATCCTGGTCACGACAGGAGCCACCTTTGGTGCACTCATCAAAAAATCAGCACCAGCGCCCAGGTCGACGCCACATTGACCAGGCTCACCAACACGGCAGCGCTGCCGATATCCTTGGCCCGTTTGGCCAGCAGATGATCTTCCAGGGAGATGCGATCCACCGTGGCCTCGATGGCCGAGTTCAGCAACTCCACAAGCAGCACCAGCAACACGCTTCCCACCATCAGGGCATGCCCCGTGCCGGAAGCTGAGAGTAACAGCGAGACCGGAATCAGGATCAGCGTGAGCACCACCTCCTGACGAAAGGCGCTCTCATGCCGGTACGCCAGGGCAAAGCCGTTGATGGAATAACCCAGCGCATTCCAGACGCGCCGCAGCCCGGTTTTTCCCTTATAGGGGCTTTCAGGACAGGGTTTGTTCAAGGGGATTGGGCTCAATGTTGCTGTCCGGCAGGCGGGCAACTGGCTGCGGTCGCAGGTGGCTCATAAACTGATGGGATGCGGCACGCCAGGAAAACAGCTCGGCATGGGCGCGCGCCGTTTGGCGGGGAATGCGCAGGGCTTGCAGGCAGGCCTCACGCAAGTCTTCATCCAGGGCACCAGCAGCTGAATGCCCAATCACGTCCAGGGGGCCCGTCACCGGATAAGCCGCGACGGGGCAGCCGCAGGCCATGGCCTCCAGCAATACCAACCCGAAGGTGTCGGTTCTGCTGGGGAAAACAAACACGTCCGCAGAGGCGTAAACTTCGGCCAATGCGGGCTGATCCAGTACGCCCAGATAGTGCACCTCGGGGTGGGCCTCCCTGATGCGCGCCAGCGCCGGACCATCCCCCACCACCCATTTCGTGCCGGGCAAGTCCAGTTTGAGAAAGGCATCCACGTTTTTTTCCACGGCCACGCGGCCCACATACAAAAAGATGGGAGGCCGGGTGTTCAACCTGTTGACCTGTTGCATCTTGAAAATCTCCAGATCCACGCCACGGCTCCACAATACGACATTGCGAAATCCGTAATCCTGCAAATCACTCACCACCACCGGGGTGGGTGCCATGACGGCATGGGACGGTCCATGAAACCAGCGCAGGAAGGCATAGGTCCAGGACAATGGAATGGCAAAGCGGGCTTTGACGTACTCCGGAAACCGCGTGTGGTACGCCGTGGTGAAGGCAAGCCTGCGGCGTATTGCGTAGGATCGTGCGGCCATGCCCAGGGGGCCTTCGGTGGCGATGTGCAGAGCGTCCGGAGCGTAATCGCGAATGCGTCGGCGCACGCGCGCACCAGGCAGCAGCGAGAGACGGATGTCAGGATAAGTGGGACAAGGCAGGGTCTTGAATTCCTGGGGTGTGAGAATCTCCACCTGGTGCCCCATGGCTTCCAGTTCCCGGCGCGTATTCTTGAGCGTGCGCACCACGCCATTCACCTGGGGACTCCAGGCATCGGTCACGATCATGATTTTCATAGCACAGCCTCCAGGGCAACGTCATCTTCCAGAATGGTGGGACCCAGATTGAGTGGCGCCAGGACCCGGTTGCGCCATTCGACAATTTTGAGTTCGCCCTCAAAGGTTTCCACCAAGGCGCTCATGCTTTCCACCCAGTCCCCGTCATTGCAATACAAGGTGCCGTTGACATCGCGAATTTCTGCCTTGTGGATGTGCCCGCATACCACGCCCTGGCAGCCGCGTCGCCGCGCTTCCTCGGTCATCACCTCCTCGAAGGCGGCGATGTAATTGACGGCATTTTTGACCTGTTGCTTGAGATATTGGGAAACCGACCAGTAAGGCATGCCCAGGCGGGCGCGAACCGCGTTGAACCATTGGTTGAACTTGAGGATGAGGGTGTATAGGCTGTCCCCCAGATGGGAAAGCCAACGCGCATGTTGCGTCACACCGTCGAACAGGTCGCCATGGACGACCCAGAGCTTTCGCCCATCGGCGAGGACATGAGTGGTTTCATGCAGCACTTCGACGTCGCCAAATGCCAACCCGGTAAACTGCCGTGCCAGCTCATCGTGGTTACCCGGAACATACACCACCCGCGTTCCCTTTCTGGCCTTGCGCAGCAATTTTTGCACCACATCGTTATGCGTCTGGGGCCAGTACCAGCCCTTTCTCAACTGCCATCCGTCCAGGATGTCTCCCACAAGGTAGAACGTCTGCGCCTCGTGGCAACGTAAAAAATCGAGCAGGTATTCGGCTTTGCAGCCCGGCGTTCCTAAATGAATATCCGAAATCCAGATGGCGCGATAATTGAAGTGGGCACCTTGCGAGTGAACTTCGGCAGGGCCGGATGCGACTGGGTGCGGCGTCGTGGGTAATGTCAAATGTGCAGGGTCCCGTTCATGGTTCTGCACATTGGGCCACGACGCCATGACCCCCATGTTACGATTGGATTAAGTTTATGTGACAGGTCGCGAGACCAGGCGCTTGACCATCTCCAGCGGAATCAATGCGCTCGCTCCTACGGCAAAGGCAGCCAGCCAATGCTTCCAGGGCAAGATCTGAAATACAAATACTTCGGCGATGGACGGCACCGTCGTCACCAACACCAGTCCTGCCAGGGCACCGACGAGAACCCACACACCCACTCTAGGAAAACCGCTGAAAAGTCGATGAAACCCGGCTTGAGGAGAGCGGCAAGCCAGAATGAGGGCGCCATTCGCCCCAAGCAGCGCAATGAACGTCATGGCCCGGACCGCATCTGGCGTCATGCCCTGGGCCGTCGCCCACAAATATTCGGCGCTTGCCATGGCCGTGGCCACGGCGCCCAGTAGCGCACTGGCTAAAAGCTGCCGGCCCGATACCAGGGGCTCACTCTGCGCGCGCGGCGCCCCGTCCATGAATTGCGACTCGGCCTGATCGGCTTCAAACACGATGGAACAGGCAGGGTCGATCACCAGTTCGAGAAATGCGATATGAACCGGGGCAAGCACCAGCGGCAGTCCCAACAGCAAGGGAAGCATGCTCAACCCGATGGTGGGCACATGGACGGCGATGGTGTAGATCAGCGCCTGGCGTAAATTGGCGTAAATGCGCCTACCCAGACCAATGGCCGTGACGATGGCCGCAAAATCATCCTCCAGCAACACCAGCGCTGCCGCTTCGCGTGCCACATCAGTGCCGCGTTTGCCCATGGCTATGCCTATATGGGCGGCCTTGAGGGCCGGCGCATCATTGACGCCATCCCCTGTCATGGCCACGATCTCGCCCTGTGCCTTGAGGGCCTCCACCAGTGCCAGTTTCTGCGCCGGGGTGACCCGTGCAAAGACACTGGCCTGTTTCACGCGCCGTGCCATTTCGGTTTTGGACCATGCAACAAGGTCGGCGCCGGTGATGACCTGCTCGTGGTCAATGCCGGCACGTGCGGCGATCGCGCGTGCCGTCCTGGGATGGTCTCCCGTAATCATGGTGACACGAATGCCGGCCCGACGGCAGCGCGCCACGGCAGCCGGGACCTCGATCCTCAAGGGATCAGACAGCCCCACGAGCCCGACCCACTGAAAATCAAAATCGTGCTGGATCTTGGGCCATGCGTCTCCGCGATGCGTGGCCCGAGCCACTCCCAGGACACGCAGGCCGCGGTCTGCCATGCGCTCTGCCTGCAACGCCATTTCCTGGCGCGCAGCTTCGGGCAAATGGCATAGATCCGCAATGGCTTCAGGCGCCCCCTTGGCAGCCACCACCGGATGCTCGCCTGCTTCCGTGCGCCACAGGTGGGACATAGCCGGCAGTTCGGGTGACAACTCATACTCGCGAACCAGTTCCCAATCAGGGTGCAGATGCTCGGTATTTGCAAGGGTGTTCCGGGCAAACAGGTGAAAGGCACGCTCCATGGGGTCGTGGGGATCGATTTCGCTGGCCAGCACTGCATACTCCAGAAGGGCATGGTAGGCCTCGGGCAATGCATCCCGGTCCACTCCGTCCACCTCCAGCAACTGGCCTTCCACACAAAGGGCCGACAGCGCCATGCGGTTTTGCGTGAGTGTGCCTGTCTTGTCCACGCAGAGCACCGTGGCCTCACCCAGCGTTTCGATGGCATTGAGCCGTCGTGTCAGCACCTGATGCCGCGATATGCGTCGCGCGCCGAGCGCCAGAAAGACGATCAGGATGACCGGAAACTCCTGGGGCAACACCGCCATGGCCAGCGTGATTCCCGCAAGCAGCCCCTCCAGCCATCCACCACGCAGCATCAAATAAAGCGCGGACAGTATCAGGCATAACCCGAGGCCCAACCATGCAAGGCGCAGGGTCAGGCGCCCCATTTCCTGTTGCAGGGGCGAGGACTCGAGCGTTACCGTTCGCAGCGACTGACCGATCTGCCCCATTCGCGTGTGCGCCCCAATTGCAGTCACCCGCATCAAGCCCCTGCCCCGCACCAGCAAGGTGCCGGCAAAAACATCCGCATCCAGATGCGGCGCCTTGGCCACGGAAACGGATTCTCCAGTCAGCATGGACTCATCAGCGGCCAGATCATGCGCTTGCAGAACCTGTCCATCTGCGGGAATCCGGTCCCCTTCCACCAGCACCAGCACGTCGCCCCGCACCACCTCGTGCCCCGCAATACGCACGGGCTCACCATCGCGCAGGGCAAGCGCGCGCGGGCTGGACAGGTCTCGCAGGGCTTCCAGGGTGCGCTCGGTACGGCGTTCCTGAGCGATGGTCACAATCATGATGATGACGACAAAACCCAGAAGCACCAGCGCATCGTGGGGGTTGCCCATCGCGAGATAAATGAATCCCGCGCCCAGCAGCAAGAGAAACATGGGCTCACGCAGAACCTCCAGGGCAATGCCGGGGAGGTTGCGACGTCCGTCCTGGGGAAGGACATTGAGCCCTTCCTCGGCTTGCCTTTGGGCGGCGGTATGGGAATCCAGCCCCTTGAAATCGTCGTTCGTCATGCCGGCATTCCTCCGACAGACACGTTCAAATGGCCGAAATCAGACGGTGCAGGGCCTGGATGAGCCGGTCACGCAAGACGATCAGTCCGGGCACTTTGGCGCGCGCTTCCAGAATCTGGCCGAGTTCGTGGCGTTTCACCATTTCCCTCCCCAGGATATGCACGGCTTCATGCAAATGATCCATCTCGACAAATTCCTGCAGATGACCGTAGGTCAATTTTCCGGGCCCATGCAGCCATTCTCCAAAACGACATTCGACAGGTTCGAGCGGCGGAGTGCCTGTCGCGCGGTTTTCCATGAGATCCACAAGGTCACCCACCCAACGCCGGTGCCAGACCTCGGCGAAGGCCAGCACAATATCCTTGCGGGAGAGCCGCTTGGAGTGAGTCTCAACCCAGGCCGGGGCCGGCCGGTAGCCTTTGATCCAGCCCGGAATCAAATCTGCTGCCATGGGCCTTGCAATGCCAAAACCCTGGGCATGCTGGCAGCCCAAGTAGAGCAGGATGGTTCCATGATCTTCTGATTCCACGCCCTCGGCAATCACCTGCTTCTGAAACGCCTCGGCAAGGCTGATCACCCCCTCCACGATGGACAGATCGTCGGGATCGTTCAGCATGTCCCTGGTAAAGCTCTGGTCAATTTTGATGGTGTTGACCGGCAGCCGCCTGAGGTAGGCCAGTGAGGCGTAACCGGTTCCGAAATCATCGATCGAGAACATCACGCCGTGACGGCGGCATTCCTCCATGGTCTGTGTCACGCGGGGAATGTCCCAGAGCGCCACCGTCTCCAGCACTTCCAGCTCAAGGCGGTCGCGCGGAATTTCTGGATTCTCGGAAAGAATATCGATGATGAATGGAATGAAGCCATCCGAGTGCAGGTGCCGCGCCGGCAGGTTGACGCTCACCGCAAGGTCCAGGCCTTCCCACTGCCAGAGCTTCATCTGCCGCAGGGCCTCGGCGATCACCCATTCCGAAAGTCGCGTTTCAAAATCGCTGTTCTCGACAAGGGGCAAAAAGTCCGCCGGGGCCAGCAGCCCTTCGTCGGGATGCTGCCATCGAATCAGCGCCTCTAGTCCAACCACCTGCCCCGTGCGCAAATCCACCTTGGGTTGGTAGTGCAACACAAGCTCATTGTGATCCAGGGCTGCTTCGACGCGCGCACGCCCCTCGGAACGAATATGCGCATTGCGGTCATCCACCACATCGAAGAAATGGAATCGATTGCGCCCCTTTTCCTTGGCCAGGTACATGGCCTGGTCGGCATGGCGCAGCAGCGTATCGGCATCCACATTGTCGTCCGGGTACAAGGTCACGCCAATGCTGGCCGAAATGGCCACGGTAATTTCACCGATGGTGTAGGGTCGGGCAAGGGCATCCATGATGCGGGAGAGCATGCCCAAAAATTCCTTTTCGCTCTGGATTTCTGACAGAATCAAAATGAACTCATCGCCCCCCAGGCGCGCCACCGTGTCCGTTGCCCGCAGGATGGTCGTCATGCGCTGGGCCGCCTCGATCAGCAGCAAATCGCCGGTTTCATGCCCGTAGGTATCATTAACGGGTTTAAATCCGTCCAAGTCAATAAAGCACACCGCCATCTTGCCCCCGGAGCGGCGAACCTCTGCCAGGGCCATGTTCAGCCGGTCGTTGAGCAGAGCCCGGTTGGGCAGCCCGGTCAACGTATCGTGCAGGGCCATCAGTTCCAGCTCGCGTTGCTGCGCCTTGAGAACGGAAATGTCTGAAGACAGGCAGACATAACTCAAGGTCTCGCCCTCATCGTTTCTGACCACCGAGATGGTGAGCTTGTCGGGGTAGATTTCGCCGTTCTTGCGCCGGTTCCATATCTCACCGGACCAATGTCCCTGGTTCAGGACGTTCTTCCAAAGCTCGGCAAAAAAGGGCTGATCATGGCGTCCTGACTGCAGAATGCGTGGATTGCGGCCCAGCACCTCTTCGCGGCTGTAACCCGTGGTTCGGGTAAAGGCCGGGTTGACCTCGATGATCGAGCCGTGCGGGTCAGTGATGAAGATGCTCTCATCGGCATGCAAAAACACCCTCGAGACCAGCTTGAGGTAATCATCCGAAACCTTGCGTTCGGTAATGTCGTTGATGATGCCGACAAAGTGGGTTGTCCTTCCCTCCTGGTCCTGGACGGGGGCAATCTGGAACCTGTTCCAGAACATGGAGCCGTCTTTTCGATAATTGCGGAGTGTGGCCTTCACGGCCCGGCCCTGCCCCAGTGCCTGGCGAATCTCATTTCGGTCTGGCTGGTTGCGATCATCCCCCTGCAGAAAACGGCAGTTGCGTCCGATGGCATCTGCCGAGGCATAACCCGTGATTTTTTCAAATGCGGGATTAACGTAGACCAGGGGAAGATCAGGCTGTGTGGCATCTGAAATGGCAATGCCGTTGATGCTGTTGTTGAGCGCGCCCGCCTGGAGCCGGATCAGGGATTCTGATTGCTTGCGCACCGAAATGTCCCGCGCCGAGCAGAACAGCAGCTTCTCGTTGCCGAGATTAAACGTCTTGATGTGCACTTCCACATCGATCAACTGACCATTCTTGCGCCGATGCAGCGTCTCAAAGGTGGCGTCATCCTGATGCATCAACTGCTCCATCCGCCCCTGCAGCTCTTCCTGAGACCACTTTGCATCCCAATGGGCCACATGCATCCCCTGCATTTCCTCTCGCGAGTAACCCAGGATGCTGCAGAAGGAATCGCTCATTTCCACCAGATTGCCGGTACTGTCCAGAACGTGGATGCCGTCGCTGGCGATATGCAGGAGCGATTCGTTCATGTGAATCTGCCGCGCCAGCTTGGAATGGGTGGTATCCCGCTCGGAGAAGTCATCCACCTGTGCCACCAGGTTCGTCGCCGCCCCGGCCTCGTCGCAAATGGCGGTCACCCGGACACGCACGTGGGCAAGGCTGCCGTCAACGCGAATGAATCGTTTGTAGACCACCGCCTCTTTCGTCTTGCCTGAAACCAGTTGTTCAAACAACGCGACGTCGTGGGTCAGGTCTTCAGTTGGGGTGAGGTCTGTCCAGGTGGTCTGCAGCAGGCTGGCACGGGAATATCCCAGCAGGCCGCAAAATGCCGGATTGGCGTCAAGAATCCGCTGGTCTGGTCCGGCCACCACCATTCCAACAACTGACTTTTCGAAAAAGACGCGAAAATATTGGGTTGCGTCTTCAATCGCTTCTATGAACGAGGATTGCGTATGTGCATCCATCTCAATGGGACATGTACTTCGTCCGTTGCGTTGTCCGGTGCTTTCCGGCATCGGCTGAAGTCTACCCGATTCGCCTTCTCCTGAAAGCACTTGAAAATTTCAGAACTGATCTGGATTGATTTGGGTCAAGGCGGCTTCCATCTCAGCCTGCCCGGTGGGTCGCACCAGCCGCGCCACCTCCCTGCCCTGATCCAGAAAAATGAACGTGGGCCAGAGTTTGACTTGGAACGACCGGCCCAGGGGACGCCCACGCCCGTCTTCGACCCGGATCAGGCGCACGCGAGGATGCTGGGCCAGGCCTGCCGTCAACGAGGCTTGTGCTGCCTTGCAATGCGGACACCAGGGTGCGCCAAATTCCAGGACCCAGGGGCCCTCGAGCGCATCGACTTCTGCCCGCGTGGGGCCCGGATCGACATAGCGCAGGCTCATTTTTGCTTGAGCATGTACTGGGCCTTTGCGGCCTCATTGCAATCGTAGGTGTTCTTGCCCAGCCGTTTGCATTCCGCCAGATCCGATACCATTTCGTCTGGATGGGACATATAGTAGGACTGTGTTTTGGATTGTTCACAGGACCAAAGCACCAAAGCACCCAGCACCACAAAGACGTATTTCACGAAGGCTTTCTCCTTGCTTGAGCAACCGGATAAATATACCACCCCTGCCTTACCCCGCTGCCGCCTGCAACACGTCCATCACCACCTGGACGGACTCTGACTCGCCATTGAGCCACAGGGCGCCATCCTCGATGGTGCAACCCAGCTGCATGTTGCGACGGGTCAGTTTGGCCAACGCCTGGGTGACGGTGGTCGACAGGTTGATCACCGTCACGTTTTTCAGGCGCGCCAGTTTGGGGCTGATGGCGCTCCACCACAGCGCGGCAGCACGCCCGCCATATGCGTAGATCGTCACATGGCGGGCACGCCCGCTGGCCTTGAGGATGCGCCTTTCGTCAGGCAGGCCCACATCAACCCACTGTTCGATGTCACCGGTCAGATCCTTTTGCCAGAGGTCGGGCTCGTCTGCTTCAGAAAGCCCCCGTGCAAAAACCAGATGTTCATGGGCACGATGGGCAAAGGCCATCAATCGCACCATCATGCGCTCATCCGTTTCGGATGGGTGCTGGGCAATGGTCAGGGCATGGCTGGCGTAGTAATGCCGATCCATATCGGCAATCTGCAGATCAGCTTTGAAAATGGTTGCTTTAAGTGCCATGGGGTGGACAATACCACACCGATGGCCAACCCTCAGGCGGCGGTTTGTCCCAGCTGCTCGAGACTGCGCCTGCCGGTCTCCACGCCAAAGCGCAGCACGGCCACCATCAGGGTGATAAGCAACCCGATCATCAGCGTCAAAACACCGCGAATGCCGAAGTTGGTAAACAGCCAGACCACCAGGAAGGGCGTGCCTATGGTGGCACCACGGCCAAACGTGTTGCAGATTCCCGAAGCGCGCAGGCGAACCTCGGTGGGAAACAACTCGGGAATATAGATGCCAAACAGCAGCGCTACCAGAACATAAATGGGGATCGTCAGGGCAAATCCGATCATGGGCAGGAGCAAGGGATCATTGACGAAGGGATAGATGAACCCAAAGATGATGGCCATCAACGAGGACAGCGCAATGGTGGGCTTGCGCCCCCAGCGGTCCGACGTCAGCGCGCCGATGGCCGAACCGATGGGGGCTCCGATGGACATCAGCATGGAATATTGAAACGAAGTGGCAATGGTCAGCCCCTGCTTGACGAAGAAGGTAGGCAACCACGTAATGAAGCCATACAGCAGGGTGTTGATGACGATGAGCGCGAGGCTGCCCACGATCATGCGCGGCAACAGTACAGGCCCCCACAAGCTGGACAGGGCACGCGAGGGCGCACTGGCCACAGGAGGCGCCGGGGATGGCAGCGGCTGCCCGCCTGAAGCCTCCTCTTCAATTTTTTTCATCAGGACTTCCGCCTCGTCGACGCGCCCCACCGATTCCAGCCAGCGCGGCGACTCCGGCAGAGACTTTCGCAGGTACCACACCACGGCCCCGCCAATTCCCCCCACGATGAACATGGCACGCCAGCTGAACAGGGGAATCAGGAGCGTGCCCGTCAGTGCGGCAACGGGCAAACCGCTCACCACGAACACCGCCATGATGCCCTGCCATTTGCCCCGCACCCGCGCCGGAACGAATTCCGTCAGGGTGGAATAGCCCACGACGTTTTCAGCCCCCAGGCCGATGCCCATGAAGAGGCGGCACATGATCAGCACCATCATGTTGGGAGCAAAGGCAGCGAGCAGGGAGGCTCCGCCAAACAACAGCAGGTTGAATTGATAGGTAAAGCGCCGTCCATACCGGTCCCCCAGAAAACCCGTCATGAAAGAGCCCAGCATCATGCCCACGAAGGTGGCGGAAATGAACATTGCGTTTTCCGGAAGGGTTGAAAACCCGCTGTGCAACGTCGAACCCAGCACGGTAGCGGCGATGTAGATGTCAAAACCGTCAAAGAACATCCCGATGCCGATCAGCATCATGATCCGGCGATGAAACGACGAAATGGGCAGCCGATCAAGCCGTGCCCCTGCGTTGACACTGAAATTCATGTGCGCTCCTCGGGGTGAAAGTCAGACCATGTCCAACCTGTTTTTATTGAATCATGATATATCACGATTTTTAAATAAGTCAAACCATCTTGCACCATCCTCACGCCATTTTCATGTTTTATCTATGAAAGTTTAAAAACTCCAATCATGTTGCGCTGCATCGTGATATATCATAAAATGCAAAATATTACTTTTTATTCTTGCCACATGAATTCCATACCCGTTTCTCAACTGCCAGCCAAAAAATTGTTGCGCGAGGCCGTTCACGCCCAACTGCGCACTGACATCCTGAGCTGTCGCATCCCTCCTGGCGCTGAAATTCGCGAGGCCGAACTGGCCACGCGCTTTGCGGTCAGCAAATCCCCGGTACGCGACGCCCTGATGCACCTGGAACGAGAAGGTCTGGTGATCAGCTCTCCACGCCAGGGGTATCGGGTCTCCCCGGTGTCCCTCTCGGACGTGCAGGACATGTTTCACTTGCGTTCCGTGCTGGAGCGCGCCTGCATGGAACGCATCGTGCATCTGGCAAGCGATGCACAGTTGGCAGCATTGGACACTTTTCGACATTTCGATGCCACGCAGTGGGAAGGCGGACTCGTTGCCTATAACCGTGCCTTCCACGGCATGCTTGCAGAACTGTCCCACAACAAGCGAATGCGTGACCATATCAATGACCTGATCGACCAGATGGAGCGTGTGGTCCGGGTCAGTCTTGCCAACATCAGGCAGGAAAGCCCCGCATCACCCGTAGGGGAACATTGCCAGATCATCGATGCGCTTCAAGGGCGCAAGGCAAAACTTGCAGCGCGACTGGCCGAACAACACATTGCCACCGCCGCACATCGGGTCAATGACGCGCTGTCACATCGCGTCATTGCAAGCTAAATATTTTTACCTTCCTGAGGATCCATCATGACGACCAGCAGCATCCCGGTTCACGGCTTATTCATTGATGGCGGCGAAGTCCCCGCCTCCCGCAGCGACCTGCTGGACGTGGTCAACCCCGCCACCGGCGCCCTTCTTGCCAAGATCAGCCACGCCAGCGATGCCGACGTGGGCCGCGCCGTAAAAAGCGCCAGGACGGCATTCGAGGATAACGCCTGGGCGGGACTGTCCAACCGTACGCGCGCCAAACTGATCAACAAACTGGCCGACGTGTTTGAAGCCCATCTGGACGAATTCTTCCAGCTCGAAACCTTGAACAATGGTCGTTCCGTCAACGAGACGCGCGCCCAAATCTCGCGACTCCCCGACTTTTTGCGCTACAACGCGGGGCTTGCCATCGCGCGTCGCGACGCTGTCATCCCGGTGGACGGAAATTACCTGAATTACACCATCCGCACCCCGATCGGCGTGGTGGGCAACTCCACCCCCTTCAATCACCCGCTGATGATCATGATGAAGAGCCTTGCCCCCACGCTGGCCTCCGGATGCACCACGGTGGTCAAACCCTCCGAGTACACGCCGCTGACCACATTGCGCCTTGCCGCACTGTTCACTGAGGCGGGCCTGCCGCCGGGCGTATTCAACGTGGTCACGGGCCTGGGCTCCAGCACGGGTCGCGCGCTGGCCGAGCATCCCGGGCTTGCAAAATGGGTCCTGACCGGCGGCACCGAAGCCGGCCGCATCACCGGGGCCTTGGCCGGGCACAATTTTGCACACCAAACGCTGGAACTGGGGGGGAAAACTCCCGTGCTCGTCTTTGAAGATTTCAATGTGGACCAGGCCGTCAACTACGCCGCCTTTGGTGCCTTCATCGGTGCGGGACAAACCTGCATTTGCGGCAGCCGCCAGATCGTCCATGAAAAAATCTATGACGAGTTTGTGGAAAAACTCGCTGCCAAAGCCAAGACCATCCGCATCGGCGACCCCATCGATCCCACCGTGCAACTGGGGCCCGTGGTGTCGGCGCGCCAGCAGCAACGCGTGCTCAACTACATCAGGATCGGCCTGGAAGAAGACGGGGCACGGCTCGTTGCCGGCGGCAAGGTGCCCTCCGACCCCTCACTGAAAGACGGGTTTTTTGTCGAACCCACCGTGTTTGCCGACGTCACGGCCCACATGCGCATTTTCCAGGAAGAGGTGTTCGGTCCTTTCGTTTCCATCACCAGGTTTTCCAGCGAGGAAGAAGGCCTGGCCCTGGCAAACAACTCGCAGTTTGGGCTGGCCGGCGCCATTCGCACCAACAACCTGACCCGGGCCCACCGGGTTGCGGCTAGGCTGAAATGCGGCATCGTCTGGGTCAATGACCACCATCGGCTGGATCCCGCATCCCCGTGGGGAGGCGTCAAGGACTCCGGCATCGGACGCGAGTGCGGAACAGAATCCTTCGAGCAGCATTTTGAAACCAAGAGCATCATGCTGCGCATGGAGGACTCGCCTTTCGACTGGTACAAGGACACGGCCAACCAACCCCGCCTCAACTAAATGGAAACGCCCATGCATCAATCACAGCCCTCATTCAGCCCAATGGACATCGCGGTGGGCGCCCACCGCGTCCATGCCCGCGTCGGCGGCGAAGGACCCCCCATGGTCCTGCTGCATTCGCTGCTTGCGGACGATTCAAGCTTTGACCGGATTGCCCTGCCGCTGGCACGCACCCACCGGGTCATCATGCTCGCCCTGCCGGGTTTTGGGGCCTCGGAGCGGGTAGATGGCGGCCTGGAAGCCGTGGCAGACCGGGTGGCTGGGGCCATCAAGGGGCTCAACCTGACGCACCAGCCCCTCTTGCTGGGCAACGGCTACGGCGGGTTCGTGGCATTGCTCGTGGCCATCAGGCACCCCGAAATCGCACGGCGCCTGATTCTGGCCGATTGCGGAGCAGCCTTTTCCGAACCAGGCCGCACGGCCTTTCAGGGCATGTCAGCTGCTGCGAAAGAAAAAGGCCTTGCAGCGATAGCAGATGTCGCAATGCGCCGCCTGTTTTCGGCTGAGTACCAGTCCACCCATCCGGCATTGGTCGATGAGCGTCGGAAACGATTTCTGGCCGTCGATCCGCAAACCTTCCACAATGCCTGCGCCGCACTTTCCACCCTCGACCTGCGCTCTCAAATTGGCGCCATCGGGGTACCAGTACTCGTCCTGGTAGGGGAGCACGATGAGGCCACCCCTCCGGCCATGTCACGGGAGTTGGCCGCTGGCCTGCCCCACGCCCAGCTGCAGGTTCTATCCGGGTGCGCCCATGTGCCGCAGTTGCAGGATCCCGAGCTGTTTCTGTCCGCCATCAAACCCTTTATTGGCGCCTGATGCCCCTAAACCCATCCAGACGATTCACGGGGGGTAACATCGCGTATCATGCTGCCCTCGATGGGCTGTTTAGGGAGCGGCAAGGTGTTATTCGGAAGCAGGAAGATCCAGGATCAGCAACGACGAATTGAGGAACTTGAACTTCGCCTCGCAGAACGCGAAAGGATGGCAGAGGCGCTAGCGCAACAGATGGAAGCTGCAACGCGGCGCGAACAGGTGCTGCAAACCGATCTGGAGCGGCTGCGGGGACTCACACAGCACCTCCAAACCTTTGGCCAATCCCTAACGCATGTGCAGGGTAGCCTTGCAAGCCTTTCCACCGCCATGCAGGTGGAGAAAGACCATGCCCTTGATGCGCAAGGGGTTTCCCTCACCAGCCGCACCGCCATCGAGCGGATTGCCACCAACCTGGCCGACCTTGCCAGCAACTCCCATCGCGCAGCCCTGCAGATCGGCGAACTGGACGCACGAGCCCAGGAAATCAGCAAAATCATCCAGCTCATCAAGGAAATTGCCGACCAGACCAACCTGCTGGCCTTGAATGCGGCCATCGAAGCCGCACGCGCGGGAGAACAGGGCCGGGGGTTTGCCGTGGTGGCCGATGAAGTGAGAAAGCTTGCCGAACGCACCACCCATGCCACCGGGGAGATTTCCACCCTGGTGGAACGCATTCGGGGTGACAGCACCACGAGCCACGACCAGATCCTGGCCCTGGCAGATCAATCCGAGACCTTCAGCAAGGATGGACAAGCCGCTGCTGGCACCATGCGGCAACTGCTGGACCTGTCCGCCCTCATGGAAAAAGCCATCGCGGCATCGGCGCTTCGCGGTTTTTGCGAGTTGGCCAAGGTGGATCACCTGATCTTCAAGTTTCGCATCTACAAGGTCTTGTTTGGACTGTCAGAGGAAAGGGAAAACAAATTCGCCAGCCATACGGAATGCCGGCTGGGCCAATGGTATTACCAGGGCGAGGGCCGGGACTGCTTTTCCAAATTGGAGGGCTATCAGGGCATTGAAGCCCCCCATATCCAGGTCCACCACTTCGCCATCGAAACC
This sequence comes from Pseudomonadota bacterium, assembly GCA_021805725.1. The sequence goes on from JAJZEH010000041.1 coordinate 86,302, forward strand.
TTACGGGCCCACGCTGCAGGGGATACGGCACGCATGCTGAAGAGCGTTGCCGGCATGGAAGAGGCAAGCCTCAAGGTCATTGAAGGGCTGGAACACATGTCGCTCACCGGAGAGAAGAACAGTGATCTGCTCTGCAGCTCCCATTGAGGTGGCGTAGCCCTCGTTTGCATGAGGGGCTGCTGCATTCCCTTATACTATGGGAAAATGTCACATGCTAAATTCAGGCGGTGCAACCGTTGGCGTGCGACGCCATACATCAGGAGATATTCATCGTGACCGAACTCAAAAGAAAAACCAGCCCCTTCGTCATTGCGGCTTCCATTGCAGTGACGCTCTTCAGCCTCGTTGGCATTGCAGCGCTGACCGGCTACCTTCCCAAACACAACAGCAGCAGCGAAGTGGCGGCTCCCCCACCCTCCGAGAAGCTGGGCCCCTTGCCACAACCCGCATCCCCACCTTCTTCGCAAATCCCTCCAGGACCGATCCAGCCCACGGTCTGTACCGATTGCGGGGTGATCACATCCATCCGGCTTGTGGAAAAACAGGGTGAGGGCGGTGCGCTGGGCGTTGTGGCAGGTGGCCTGGTAGGAGGCATTCTTGGACATCAGGTAGGCGGTGGGGCGGGCAAGGACCTTGCCACCATTGCCGGTGCCGTGGGCGGGGGTTACGCAGGAAACGAAATCGAAAAGCGGGCCAATAGCACCCAAATCCATGAAGTCACTGTGCGCATGGACGACGGCCGGTCTCACGTCCTGGCTCTGCAAGCCAACCCCGCATTCAGGGTGGGCGAACGGGTGCGGGTCATCAACGGCGCCATCCGGCCTTACTAGGCCGTGGCAACAGGGGGAGTGGCCTGGTAGCCATTCCCCCGCCTGACACTACTTCTTCTTGGCTTTCTTGCCGGCGACGGCGGACTTGAAAGTGGCCCCGGCAGTGAAGCGCGGCACAGTGGTGGCGGCAATCTTGATTTCTTTGCCCGTCTGAGGATTGCGACCGGTACGGGCAGCGCGCTTGGAAGACTTGAAGGTCCCGAATCCCACCAGGGTGACGGAATCGCCCTTGCTCACTGCCTTGACGACGGTGTCGATGGCGGCGGATAAGGCCCGTTCTGCAGCAGCCTTTGAGAGGTCAGCTTCCTTGGCAATGGCTTCGATGAGTTCGGATTTGTTCATGCAATATCTCCTCAGTGATAGTGTCGTTGGTGGTCGGCTCTGCCTTCCCCAGAAAATCCGGCGCGCGAAGCGCAGTGATCTTTTTATCCTTGGGCAGGCGTTTGATGGCCAGTTCGGCCTTCAAGGCTTCTGATCTCGAGCCGAACATCCGTGATCCTACCAAGCAAACCGGCGGATGGGAACGGGTATATCGTGCTCCCACGCCTTTACAGTGGGCCTGATACCGGCGCGCAACATCTGTGGTGATTCCTGCATAAAGGGAACCATCAATACATTCAATGAGGTACAGAAACCAAGGGGCAGTAGACATGGCGCCCATCATGACACGGTTCTGACCTAAATTTCTGCCCGCTCAACATGGGCAATTTCCAGCAGGGCGAGAATGCTGCTGTTTTGCAGTAGTCCTTTTTCCTACATATCATTTTGGTCAAATTCACTAGAATAGGAAGAAGCAGCAACATCATCTGAGCATAATGGGGGATTGAGATGGACGCCGATCAGGAACTGCAACGTGCCTTGGTGGAGATTGGAATTCCTCCACGGCCAGAAATCTTGACGCATCTCGATGCAGAGGCCCGAAAGGATGATCCGGACTACCGGCAGATCGAGAAACTGATCAGTGCAGAGGTGGGCATTTCCGCGGCCCTCATCAAGACCATCAATTCACCGCTGTACGGGCTGAGAACCAAGGTCTCATCCGTTCACCAGGCCATCAGCATGCTGGGAATGTCCACCGTTACGCGCGTCGTGACGGGAATGGCGCTGCGAAACATTGCCGCCGGTGCAAACATTGCCGACGTGGAGGAGTTTCTGGAAGCCTCGGCTGAAAGGGCCCTGGTGACCTCCTACATCGCCAAAATGCTGGGGGGCATCAACAGCGACCACGCCTTCACCTTCGGGCTATTCCAGAATTGCGGAATACTGCTGCTGATTGCGCGCCGCCCTGGTTACAAAAAAGTCCTGGAACTGGCCAGGAGAACGCCAGACAGGATCATGACCCACACCGAAATCGACCATCTGGGCATTTCACACGCCTACATTGGCTCCCTGATGGCCAAAGAATGGGGATTGGGTGAAGCCATTACCGAAGCGATTTGGCACCACCACGACTACGACGAAATCACCAGAAAGCCTGGTAAAGAGGCCACGAAAAACGCGTTGCTGAAGGAAACCCAGGACCTGATTGCCCTGGGATTGTTGGCCGAAAGGGCGATTCAATACAATCCCGAATTCGAGCGTGGCGCCGACTGGGTTTCGGGCGGCCGTCTTGCGCTTGAACATTTTGGGTTTTTCGAAGACAACTTTCACAATATCACACAGAAAGTGCAGGAAGTTCTGGGCGTGCTGCATTAGAATGGCAGTGAACCTCTTGGTCATTGATTTGGAAAACTCAAATGCATCTGACATTCTTGAAAAAAGTTACCGGAATTTCGATGGCGCTGATACTGGCGGCCATGATCAGCGCATGCGCCACCAGCCCCGCTCGCACTGCCGCAGAATTGGAAGCGGACAAGAAACTCGAAATTGCCGTGACGCAGCAACTTGCTGACGATCCCAACGTCTTTGCCCCACATATCCAGGTCAGCGTCAATCGCGGCGTGGTTACGCTCTCGGGAATGGTGTTCGACGGTAACGAAATATTTGAAGCAGGCCGGGTGACCAAACTCGTGCCCGGGGTGATCTCAGTGCGAAATCAAATCGAAATGCACATCAGTGGGCGTGGCGGAGATAGCTGATAAGGCAGTCAGCGCTGTCCTGGACGACGCTGACGCAGATATTCCAAAACTTCACACTGCCCGCCGCTAAATTCGATTCTGGCTTCCTTGCGCTGGCGCTGAAAGGCGTACATGGGATCGTAGTACTCGCGCAACAGCCCCTCGATCCAGCCGCGGTGCAACTCCACCGTCCCGCTTCTGGACTGCTCATCCAGCGCGGCATCCATGATGCCCATCAGGCGTTGGGTGCGTTCACCGCCAAGGCGCCTGGCAATGCTGCCGAGGCTTTGGCGAAGCCGTTCTGCATAGGCAGCCCACCCCTGTTCCTCCCCGTAGCGCACAACAAACTGACGCCGCAGGTCAATTACGTAGTCACCAAGGATGCGCCCGACACGACTTGCAAAGCTGTCCTCCAGCCAGACCAGGGGACACTCCTGCATGTGCTGATACAGGGTCAACGGCACCGAGCAGCTGCCGATGATGTGGCCCTCGTCTTCGATGACAAACTGCTCCCCTCCGGCGGCCCGCTGCTTGAGTAAATCAATTGCCAGGGCGTTCTCAAAGTCGATTTGCGAGGGCTGCGGTGTGGCCTGTTTACCAAAGCTGGAGCCCCGGTGATTGGCGTGGTGCTCCAGATCCAGAGCGTGGCCCAGCTGAGCCAGCACTTCCGTCTTGCCGGTGCCGGTCAACCCGCCAAGCAACACGAATTCACATTGAAAAATCACCGCTTCAGTGGATTCCATCAGGAAATTGCGCATGGCCTTGTAACCACCTGCCACCCTTGGAAAGCTGACTCCCGCATCATGAAGCCAAGCTTGTGCAATCTTGGAGCGCAGACCTCCGCGAAAGCAGTACAGGTAGCCCTGCGGGTTGGCGCGAGCGAAAGCGGCCCAGGCCTCAATGCGCTCTGCCCTGGCCTTGCCGGAAACAAGGCTATGCCCCAGCGCCAAAGCAGCCTCAGGCCCACGCTGTTTGTAACAGGTGCCCACCTTTTGCCGCTCCTGGTCGTTCATCAGGGGCAGGTTGACGGCACCGGGAAAGGCCCCTTTACTGAATTCCGCCGGGGCGCGCACATCCATCAGGGGCCGATTGTCGAGAAAGAGCGCGCGGTAATCGGCGCTGTCCTCGCGCATCAACGGACCTCTATGGCGTATTGCCGTCTGGGCATCATCTCGCCGATGGGTGTCAGATCCAGACCCAGTTCGGCGGACACTGCAAGGAATTCGCTTTCGCCTGCGGCATCCACGGCCACCAGCAAACCACCGCTTGTCTGCGGATCGCACAGCAAGTGCTTCTGTGCCTCGAAGAGCGGGGAAATGCGATCACCATAGCTGTCAAAGTTGCGCTGGGTCCCCCCGGGGATGGCGCCGAGCTTCAGGTAATGGTCCAGACCTTCCAGCCGGGGAACGGCCTCGTAGCGAAGCCGCGCAGTCACCCCGCTGCCATCAGCCATTTCCACCAGATGACCCAGCAGCCCAAAACCGGTGACGTCGGTCATGGCCCGCACGCCCTCCAGTTTTCCAAAACGGCTGCCGGGTTTGTTCAAGGTACACATCCAGTCCCGCGCCATGCCTACGTCTTCGACGCGAAGCAGTCCCTTTTTTTCGGCGGTGGCGAGGATGCCTATCCCCAGGGGTTTGGTGAGATAGAGCCTGCAGCCCACAGTGGCCGTGTCATTGCGCTTGAGAAAGCGTTTCTCGACGATGCCCGTGACGGCCAGCCCGAAGATGGGTTCGGGAGCGTCGATGGAATGCCCACCGGCCAGCGGAATGCCGGCCTCGTGGCACGCCGCATGACCGCCGTGAATCACTTCGCGCGCCACTTCAGGAGACAGCACATTGATGGGCCAGCCCAGAATGGCCACGGCCATCAGGGGGTCGGCGCCCATGGCATAGATGTCGCTGATGGCATTGGTGGCGGCAATGCGGCCAAAGTCGAAGGGATCGTCAACGATGGGCATGAAAAAGTCCGTGGTGGAGACGAGGCCGCGCTGCTCGTCAATGGCATACACCGCCGCATCGTCGCGCGAAGCATTGCCGACCCAGAGTTTTGGGTCAAGGGGAGACGCCCCACTTCCTGCGAGGATCACATCCAGCATCTGTGGGGAGATCTTGCAGCCACAGCCGGCGCCGTGACTGTATTGGGTCAAACGAATTGGATTGCTCATGAAAATTGTTGGTCGGGGTGAGAGGATTCGAACCTCCGACTCCTGCGTCCCGAACGCAGTACTCTACCAGGCTGAGCTACACCCCGAATTGCCGTTGAAGCTACCGGCGAAGCCGCACATTCTACTCCAGCCCGTCTCACCATGCCAGCCGCGCGGTTAATCTTTCAGTCTCTTGGTCCAGGTCGCATAGAGCGCATCGGCCACGGCATGGAGCAAGGGTAAGCGGGTTGGCATCTGTTGCAGGATGGCCTCCACCGGCTGCACTGACGGGCTGTCGCTGGACTCGATTTCACGCCGCCCCGACTCGCACCAACTGCGGATCATGGGTTCGGTCATTTCGACGTGGAACTGCAGGCCGACGTGCGGGCCCAGCACAAAGGCCTGGTGGGTACAGGCCGGACTGCTTGCAACCAATTCCGCCCCGGCAGGCAGGCTCCAGGTTTCACCATGCCAGTGAAAGGCATCGAATTCGCGAACTTCGCCAAACCACTGGCGTGCCGCGGCGCTCTCCGGCACGCTCACTTCACCCCAGCCGATTTCCTTCCGGGCGTTGCGCGACACCACGCCACCCAGGGCCCGGCTCATCAGCTGCGAACCCAGGCAATGGCCCAGCACCGGAATATCCAGGCGCGCCGCCTGCCGGATGAGCTGCAGCACCGGGGGAATCCAGGGTAGCGGGTCATTGACGCTCATGGGGCCGCCCATGAATACCAGGCCCGCATAACCGTCCGGGTGCGGCGGAACCGCCGCACCTTCATCCAGCGCAATCAACTGCCAGGGAATATGCCGTTGCGTCAGAAAATCGCCCAGGTAGGCCGGGCCCTCGGTCGCAAAATGCCTGAATATGGCAACCGGACGGGGCATGGTCAAGCTAACTGGAACGATGCGTGGCCAGCTGGGCCAGTTGCTCGAGGGCTGTGCGGTAGGCAGAGGCAGGCACGATCGACCCAAGGGCAGCGCAGGCTGCCGCCGACTCGCGTTCGGCACAACGGCGGGCATAATCGAGCGCTCCGCTTTTCTGGATGATGCGCACCACCGCATCCATTTCGTCCACGCCCCCCTCCACGATGGCGTGGCGAATGACCGCCGCCTCCTCTGCCGTGCCTTCGCGCATGACGAAAATCAGCGGAAGGGTGGCCTTCCCTTCGGCAAGGTCGTCCCCCAGATTTTTTCCGGTCACGGACAGGTCACCGGAATAATCCAGCACGTCGTCAATGATCTGGAATGCGGTTCCAAGTCGCGCCCCAAAGGTGGCCATGGTCTCCTGCATGGGCTCTGGCGCCCCTGCCAGGATGCCCCCCAGTCGGGCTGCCGCTTCAAACAGCTTGGCCGTTTTGAAACGGATGACTTGCAGATAGCGCGCTTCATCCACGTCAGCATCGTGGCAATTGAGTAGTTGCAATACTTCACCTTCGGCAATGACATTGGTGGCATCGGCGAGCACCTGCATCACCCGCATGTTGTCCACCGACACCATCATCTGAAAAGCCCGGGAATAGACAAAATCGCCGACCAGGACGCTTGCCGCATTGCCGAATAGCTCGTTGGCGCTTTTTTTGCCGCGCCGCATTTCTGACTTGTCCACCACGTCGTCGTGCAGCAGCGTGGCGGTATGGATGAATTCCACCACGGCAGCCAGGGTGTGATGATGGTGACCGCCATAGTTCAAGGCCCTTGCGGCCAGGATGGTCAGGACCGGACGCAATCGTTTGCCGCCACTGTGAATGATGTATTCGGACACCTGCCTTACCAGCGCCACATCGGAATAAAGCTGTTGCCGGATGACACGGTCTACAGCCACCATGTCGTCTTCGATCAGTCGATGGATTTGGTCAAAACTCACGGTTCAATGCCTTAGTATCGTGGAACTGCGCTCCGGGTAATGTTAGGGATTGCCACCAGCTTCTGTCAACGCAACTGCACCCCGCCCCCTAACTTGTTGATTGGTTTTGACAAGAACATCGAAAAAAAGGTATAGTCGCGGATTCATTGATCCGAACAAGCAGGGAGCGTCGTCATGTACGCTGTAATTAAAACCGGTGGAAAGCAATATCGCGTCCAATCCGGCGAAAAGCTGAAAATCGAACTCATTCCCGCGGAAGTGGGCGCCCAGGTCAATCTGGACCAGGTGTTGATGGTCGCCGACGGCGATGCCATCACCTTCGGCCGTCCGCTGGTGGATGGTGCCAAGGTCGTTGCCACCGTTCTGGCCCATGGCCGGCACGATAAGGTCAAGATCTTCAAGATGCGCCGCCGCAAGCACTATCAAAAGCATCAGGGACACCGACAGGGGTTTACTGAAGTTCAAATCGACACCATTACAGCAGGTTGAGGTCAAGCCATGGCACATAAAAAAGCGGGCGGTAGTTCCCGCAACGGACGCGATTCCGAATCGAAGCGACTGGGCATCAAGGCCTACGGTGGACAACTCGTCACGGCAGGCAGCATCATCGTTCGCCAACGCGGCACCCGCATCCATCCCGGCCCCAACGTCGGCATGGGCAAGGACCACACCTTGTTTGCCAAGGTTGAGGGCCGTGTTGCTTTCCGCACCAAAGGCGCGCTGCAGGACAAGATCGTCGTGATCGAACCTGTTACCCAGGCGGCTTAAGGGCTCACCCCTTTTTCCAGGAAAGCCCTATCGCACGATAGGGCTTTTTTTATTTTATGAAGTTCATAGACGAAGCCAACATTCAAGTCCACGCCGGCAAGGGAGGCGATGGTTCGGCTAGCTTTCGCCGTGAAAAATACATTCCCAAGGGCGGGCCTGATGGTGGCGATGGCGGCCGGGGCGGCAGCATCTGGGCGGTGGCCGACCGCAACATCAACACCCTGGTGGACTATCGCTATGCGCGCATTCATCGCGCCCGCAACGGCGAGCAGGGCCGCGGCTCGGACTGCAACGGCAAGGGTGCAGACGACATCTTCCTGCGCGTTCCGGTAGGTACGCTCATCAGCAATTCGGAAACGGGCGCGCGCGTGGCCGACCTCACGCACCATGAAGAAAAGGCGCTCCTGGCCCGCGGCGGCAATGGCGGACTGGGCAATCTTCACTTCAAATCCAGCACCAACCGCACGCCTCGCCAGTTTACCCGGGGCGAGCTGGGCGAATCGCTGGAGCTTCATCTGGAACTCAAGGTACTGGCCGACGTGGGCCTGTTGGGTTACCCCAATGCTGGAAAATCCACGTTCATCCGCGCGGTTTCCGCAGCACGTCCCAAAGTGGCCGACTATCCGTTCACCACTTTGCATCCCAACCTGGGTGTGGTGCGTGTGGACGATGCGCGCAGCTTTGTGATCGCCGACATTCCAGGATTGATCGAGGGCGCGGCCGAAGGGGCCGGCCTGGGCCATCAGTTTTTGCGCCATCTGGCACGCACGCGCCTGTTGCTGCACATCATCGACTGCGCTCCACTGGATGAATCGGTGAACATTCTGGGCCAGGCACACGCGCTCGTGGCCGAGCTGCGCAAATACGACGAGGCCCTGTACCAAAAGCCGCGCTGGATCATCCTCAACAAGGCCGACATGCTGGATGCCGAAGGGCTCAAAGCCGTACGCGCCCTGTTTGAAAACGATCTGGGTCCCGAGGCGCGAATTTTCGAGATTTCCGCCCTCACCGGCCAGGGCTGCCGCGAAGTCTGTTACGCCATCATGGAATCCATCGAAGCCGCACGCACACGGGAACCTGCCGCGACGGAGGACACCGCAGAAGCAGATGAAGGTGCGGAGGACGCCGCCCCGGGAGAGTCACGGTGACCTCCTTTGTTCGCGACGCCCGGCGCCTTGTCATCAAGATCGGCAGCAGTCTGCTCACCGACGACGGGCGCGGCCTGGATCGTACTGCCATCGCAGGCTGGGTGGCGCAGATCGCACAACTGCGGCAACAGCACAAGGAAATCGTGCTGGTTTCCTCGGGCGCCGTGGCCGAGGGCATGATGCGACTGGGATTGCAGGAGCGTCCCAAGGCCCTGCACATGCTGCAAGCCGCTGCCGCCGTGGGACAAATGGGGTTGGCCCAGGTCTGGGAATCCTGCTTTGCCGAACACCATATCCGTACCGCGCAGATTCTGCTGACCCACGAGGATCTGGCCGCCCGCACACGCTACCTCAATGCACGCTCCACGTTGCGCACCCTGATGCAACTGGGTGTGGTGCCCATCATCAATGAAAATGACACGGTGGCCACCGACGAAATCCGCGTGGGAGACAACGACACCCTGGGTGCGCTCGTCACCAACCTCATCGAAGCCGATGGCCTGATTATCCTGACCGACCAGGCCGGCCTCTTCACTGCCGACCCCCGTCGCGACCCTGCGGCACAACTGGTTGATCAAGCGCAGGCGGGCGACCCACGCCTGGAAGAAATGGCCGGTGGCGTAGGCAGTAGTGTGGGCCGCGGCGGTATGATCACCAAAATCACCGCAGCCAAGCGCGCCGCCCGCAGCGGTGCCCATACGGCCATCGTATCGGGTCACGAAACGCGCGTCCTGGAGCGCCTCGCCCACGGCGAGCGAATTGGAACCCAGCTCACAGCGGCCACCCAAACCCTCACTGCAAAAAAACAGTGGCTGGCCGATCATCTGCAGATCAAGGGGCAATTGACGCTGGATGAGGGTGCCGTACGGGCCTTGAGCCGCGAAGGTAAAAGCCTGCTGCCCATTGGTGTCGTTGCCGTTTCAGGACACTTTGAACGCGGCGAACTGGTGCGCTGCCTTGACGGAAACGGCCATGAAATTGCACGCGGCCTCATCAATTACGATGCTGAAGAAACGGCAAAAATCCTGAAGAAGTCCTCCGAGGCCATCGAAGCCGCCTTGGGCTACATCGATGAGGAAGAGCTGATCCACCGGGACAACCTCGTCATCCTGGCGTAACCCTGGCATCACTGTGGAACAGCCACCTCCATGTCGCGCCAACGATTGGTCATCTGCAGATGACTGGCCATGGGCAGATCGACCGGGCTGAAATGGGCCAACCCAGCCTGATGCTTGAGCGTGTCCCACCGTATTCCTGCCCGTTTAAACCACCCCGCCACCCGTGCTTCGGGCATCCAGCCAAAAGCCACCATCACCTCGCCCCCAGCGGGGGATGCCCCCATCACCAGTTCCTGGAATTCGGAGAGTTCGTCGTAGCTCACTCCCTCCACCTTGGGGTCATGCAGAATGATGGCCATTGCAGCACCATGGCGCTCGGCATTCTCGAATTTGGCGCGCCAATGCCCCAGGTTGGAAGCCACCGGGTGGCTCATCACGGATTGGGATGACACCTGAAGGCCGTCGGGGAGGGCAGGTGCGCCCGAGAGCATGACTACCGTCTTGCCGTGCATGTCCCTGTTTTGATAATTGTCCCAGCCCAGGGCGGGCACGGTCACCCCGTAGCCCACAAACACCCAGTCCGCATGAGGCAGGAGCAGGTTCTTCTCAAGGCGGCGCGATTGCAGGATGAAGTCTTCGGGCGAATGCAGTGCCAACTTCCTGCCTTTGGACAGCAATTGCAGAACCGGCTCGGAATGCATGACCACCAGGGGCACCTGGCGGACGGGAGCGGGGTCGGCCAGCGCCACCGCCGCTGGAGAAGCGGGAGCCTGTGCCGTAGCGCGCGGCTGGAGCCTGCCTTCAGCGCAGCCCCAGAGCAGCAGGAGCATTCCCATGATCGGCAATAATTTTGTTGCCATGGCAGCGCCCTCCTTACCGCAACACGCCAAACCGGATTATCCGGCTCCGATGGCAAGGCGAAGTGGGCTAGAATCACGGTTTCATTTTACTTTTCGAACAGACCTGACCATGCGCATCTCCCAATTTTTTCTCTCCACCCTCAAGGAAGCGCCTGCCGAGGCCGAACTGGTCAGTCATCGCCTGATGTTGCGTGCCGGTTTCATTCGCCGCCTGGGCAGCGGGTTGTACACCTGGATGCCCTTGGGTTTGCGTGTGCTGCGCAAGGTGGAGGCCGTGGTCAGGGAAGAAATGAACCGCAGCGGCGCCCTCGAGGTTCTGATGCCCGCCGTGATTCCTGCCGAGCTGTGGCAGGAAACCGGGCGCTGGGACAAGTTTGGCCCGCAAATGCTGAAGATCAAGGACCGCCATGAGCGCGATTTCTGCTTTGGCCCCACTCATGAAGAGGTGATCTCGGACGTGGCGCGCCGCGAAATTCGCAGCTATCGCCAACTGCCGCTCAATTTCTACCAGATCCAGACCAAGTTCCGTGATGAAATCCGCCCCCGTTTTGGCGTGATGCGCGCGCGCGAATTCGTGATGAAGGACGCCTATTCCTTTCACACGGACCTGGCAAGCCTGGAGCAGACCTACGCCCTCATGGTGGACACCTATTCCAGGATCTTTACCCGTCTGGGGCTCAGATTCAGGGCCGTGGCGGCGGATACCGGCGCCATCGGCGGCTCGGGTTCGCACGAGTTCCACGTACTGGCCGACTCGGGCGAGGATGCCATCGCCTACTGCCCGCAATCCAGCTATGCCGCCAACATCGAACTGGCAGAAGCCGTGGCCCCGGATGCACCCCGTGGCGCACCGACGGGCGCCCTCGAAAAAGTGGCCACGCCCCAATGCACCAGTTGTCCCGACGTGGCGCAGCTTCTGGGGGTTCCGCTGCAACAGGTGATGAAATCCCTGCTGGTGATGTCGGGCGAGAGCAAGCCCTACCTGCTGTTGTTGCGTGGTGACCATGAGCTCAACGAGGTCAAGGCGGGCAAGCTCGTCGAAGGAATGCGACTTGCCAGCGATGCGGAAATCCAGTCCCTGCTGGGCCCCGTCAAAGGCTATCTGGGACCGGTCGGCCTCAAGGCCGGGGACGTCACCGTCATCGTGGATCGCGCTGCCGCAGTCCTGTCCGATTTTGTGTGCGGCGCCAATGAGGCAGGCCACCACCTGACCCATGTCAACTTCGGACGCGACCTGCCCGAGCCCTTGCAGGTGGCCGACTTGCGCAATGTTGTGGCAGGCGACCCCTCCCCAGACGGCCAGGGTACCCTCGATCTGTGTCGTGGCATTGAAGTGGGCCATGTCTTCCAGTTGCGCACCAAATATTCCGAAGCCATGTCCATTACCTACCTGGACGAAGCAGGACAGTCGCGCGTGGCCGAAATGGGATGCTATGGCATCGGCGTCAGCCGCATCGTGGCCGCCGCCATCGAGCAACATTACGACGAGCGCGGCATCATTTTCCCGCCCGCCATGGCACCGTTCCAGGTCTCCCTCATCGCCATCGGCCTCAACAAGAGCGCGCTGGTGCAGGAAGCCGCGTCATCCCTGTATGCCGCACTGACCGGAGCTGGCATCGAGGTGCTGTTCGACGATCGGGACGAGCGCATGGGAGTGATGCTGGCCGACCAGGAACTGATCGGCATTCCGCTGCGCATCGTGGTGGGCGAGCGCGGCTTGAAGGAAGGGGTGGTGGAAGTGCAGGGTCGGCGCGACGCCAGTGCCGAGAAGCTTCCCCTTGCAGAAGCGCTGTCCCGGGTACAGGAAAGGCTGGCTCAGAACTTCTCGGGCTGAGGCTCGCTCTCGGCCACGCGCCAAGCCTGGTGCCGCCACAGTGGAAGACTGGCCGTCAGCACGGCGCAAAACAGCACCACGGCCCAGGACAGGTGAATCCACAGCAGAAAAATCGGGAAAGCGGCAAAGGCGCCATACACCAGCGTGTAGGTGGGGAAGTGGGTGATGAACAGGGTGAACCCGTTTTTCATGATCTCAAACCCCAGTGCAGCCAACCCTCCGCCCAGCAGGGCATGCCGGCCCTTGACCGGACGCCCGGGCACCTTGTAATAGGCCAGTGACAGACCCGCCGCCAGGACCAGCACCGAGAGCAGCTTCAAGGCATTGCGGGTGGCGTGCGTCCCCTCCCCGGCCCACCCCATGGAAGTACTGACCACAAGACTGGTACCCCATAGGCCGAGCCCCAGCAGCAGCGGACCCAACAGGATCAGCATCGCGTAAATCAGCAGGCGCGAGGGCCATGGACGCTTGGGCGCCGTGCCCCAAATGGCGTTGAAGGTATGGTCCACGGTAATCACGAGCGAGAACACCGTAACCGTCAATACCGCCAGACCCGCATAGGTCAGTTGCGAGGCATGGCTGGAAAACTGGTTCATGTACACGCCTATGATGCGGCTGGCCGAATCAGGCAGCATATTGGCCAGCAGGAAATTCCGCACCGCCTGGCTGACCTTCACGAATTCCGGAAACAGCGAGAACAGGCTGATGCTGATCGTCACGAGCGGCACCAGGGCAAACAGCGTCGTGGTGGTCAGGCTGGAAGCCGATTGCATGCACCGATCCCGTTGAAACTTGTGGGCCACGTACCACAAAAACCCCAACAGGTTGTGCAGCGACGTCATGGCCACTTAAACCTGGGGGCTGACCCGTTCGATGCGTGCATCGAGCTTATTGAGCGCACTCAGGTATGCCTTCGCAGAAGCCACCACGATGTCGGTATCTGCACCCAAGCCGTTGACGATGCGCCCGGCACGCGACAGCCGCACCGTCACCTCTCCCTGCGATTCCGTCCCGCTGGTGATGTTGTTGACGGAGAACAGCTGGAGTTCCGCGCCGCTCTTGACCACCGCTTCGATGGCCTTGAACGTGGCGTCCACCGGACCACTGCCGCTGGATTGGGTCTGCTGCTCCACACCACCCAGGGCCATCACAAGGCGTGCCTGGGGTGGCTCGCCGGTTTCGCTGTGCGCCATCAGGGATACCAGCACGTAATGCTCGTTTTGGGGCTCGGTCAATTCCTCACTGACGATGGCATGAATGTCCTCGTCGAAAATTTCATGCTTCTTGTCGGCCAGTTCCTTGAAGCGCTGGAAGGCGGCATTGATGGCCACCTCGGAATCCAGTTCAATGCCAAGCTCGGCCAGACGGGCCTTGAAAGCGGAACGCCCGGAATGCTTTCCCAATACCAGCTTGTTGGCATTCCAGCCCACGTCTTCGGCGCGCATGATCTCGTAGGTTTCACGGTGCTTGAGCACGCCATCCTGATGAATGCCTGATTCGTGGGCAAAGGCATTGGCGCCCACCACCGCCTTGTTGGGCTGCACGGGAAACCCGGTGATGGTGGAAACCAGGCGACTGGCCGGCACGATCTGGGTGGTGTCGATGCGCGTATCCAGATGGAACACGTCTCGCCGCGTCTTCAACGCCATCACGATTTCCTCCAGCGCTGCATTGCCCGCGCGCTCACCCAGGCCGTTGATGGTGCACTCCACCTGGCGCGCCCCGGCCAGCACCGCAGCCAGTGAATTGGACACAGCAAGGCCAAGGTCATTGTGGCAGTGCACCGAAAAAATGGCCTGGTCGGAATTGGGCACGCGGGTCATCAGGCTTTTGATGAGGGCACCGTACTGAAAAGGGATGGCATAACCCACCGTATCGGGGATGTTAATGGTGCGCGCCCCCGCCTTGATAACTGCTTCGATGACCCGGCACATGAAATCGGGATCCGACCTCACGGCGTCTTCGCAGGAAAATTCCACATCATCGGTGTAGGTGCGCGCCAGTGTCACGGCTTTGACCGCAGCATCCAGCACCTGCTCGGGCGTCATGCGCAGTTTCTTTTCCATGTGGATGGGCGAAGTGGCGATGAACGTATGAATTCGACCTGAGGCCGCCGGGGCAATGGCCTCCCCCGTGCGTCGAATGTCGCTTTCCTGGGCGCGCGCCAGCCCGCACACGGTACTGTCCTTGATGACGGAAGCCACGGCCTTGACCGACTCAAAGTCTCCGGGGCTAGCTGCGGGAAAGCCCGCCTCGATCACGTCCACACGCAGGCGCTCCAGTTGGCGGCCAATGCGCACTTTCTCTTCACGCGTCATGGATGCGCCAGGGCTCTGCTCGCCATCGCGCATGGTGGTATCAAAAATGATCAATGGCTGGTCGGTCATGCTCTACTCCGTAAAACTGATTCAACAACAGTAAGTTCCCAGAAGGCGCCTGGGAAACGGGTTATACGCAAAATGTGGGCGGATGAATTTAGCGCGCGAGGCGCAGCAGCAAAGCCGACAGGCTGTGCAGAGAAAATGATGCAATGCCGTAGGAAGCGCGAATCATGTGATCAACTATAATGGGTTTTTAGGCCACAGGCAAGGCTGCGCCATGGACCTTTCATTCCTGAATCCCGCGCTGCCCCTAAGCGCGCTCAAGGCTCCCCTATCCGCAGACAAGGCCTTACGCATCGTGCTGGGCCACTGCCTGGAACCCATCACCATCAACGTGGGAAAGATTGCATCAGGCGCTTATGGCGACGAACAGGTTCATCAACTGCGCGTGGGCCTGCGACGCCTGCGCTCGGCATTACATCTTTTTGATGGATGGGCGGCACTGCCCGAATCGGGCGCCATCGCCCCACTCAACCGCCTGTTTCGCGATCTCGGAATCGTGCGCGATCAGGCCGTGATGCGCGCCTCGCTGCGCCGCCTGCCGCGCGAAGCCGGCGCTCCCCGGCTAACCCTGCCCGCCGCCAAACCCCTTCCAGACCCCGTCCTGCGCGTGCGCACTCCGGCAGTCCAGCATGCCTTGCTGCAACTGGTGTCGTTTGTGTCGGAGGGGGCCCCGATGGCGCCAATAGCTCGAGGAAACTCATTGGATGCATGGATGGCCAAACGCCTGGCACGCTGGCACCGGCACATCCAGCGCGAGGGCAGCCGCTTTGAACATTTGCCCGAATCCCGGCGTCATGCGCTACGCAAGCGCGTCAAAACACTGCGCTATGGCATTGAATTCGTCGCTGCCCTGTTTCCCACCCGCGAGGTGGCCCGCTATCTCAAGCAGCTGCACAAACTCCAGGATGCCCTGGGCCAATACGTGGACCTCTCGCTCACCCTGAAATGGCTTCAGGATGCCTTGCCAGACGCCCCTGCCGCGACCTTTGCCATGTCCTG
The DNA here is from genome assembly GCA_021805725.1 of Pseudomonadota bacterium. The sequence goes on from JAJZEH010000041.1 coordinate 102,250, forward strand.
GCTCGGTGCCCGGCGTAAACGGCAAGGAGATGCCTGTGCAGAAATTCTGGCTAAATTCGAAAAAATTTCCCCCTTAAGATTGTCTTAAGATTCGTTTGGTTAAATGACACTCAGACGCTCGGCATCATCCCCCGATGCCAGTGATCTCCCCCTTTAAGGTGACCTCCCCTGGTCACCTTTTTTTTGACCTGGTTTCCTACACGAATATTAAAAGATAGGGGAGGCTACAACATGCAATCCGTTGCCTACAAAACGGGAATTCCGCGCTAACATGGCGGGCATGCGTACTTTACTGGTCGAAGATGATCCTCTCCTGGGCGATGGTATTCGTGCAGGCCTCAAACAGGCCGGTTACGCCGTGGACTGGGTGCAGGATGGCAGCACCGCAAAACTGTCTTTGGAATCAGGCGACTACTCCCTCATGGTGCTCGATTTGGGACTGCCCAAGCTCTCGGGCATGGCGGTGCTCAACTGGCTGCGCGGTAAAGGCATCACCTTGCCCGTTTTGATCCTGACCGCCCGGGATACCGTGGCGGACCGTGTTGCCGGGCTTGATGCCGGTGCAGATGATTACCTGATCAAACCCTTCGACCTGGACGAACTCATCGCCCGCTTAAGAGCCCTGTCCCGTCGTAGCGGTGGTCAGGCCTCTCCCCTGCTGCTGCACGGGGGCGTCGAACTGGATCCCGCCGCAAGGCAAGTGCGCAAAAATGGCCAGACGGTGGAACTCTCTGCACGGGAATTTACGCTCCTGCACGAACTCATGCTGCATGCCGGCCGTGTGCAGTCTCGTGAACAACTGGAAGAACGACTATATGGCTGGGGCGAGGAAGTGGAAAGCAATTCCGTAGAAGTCCATGTGCATCATTTGCGAAAAAAGCTGGGCAGCGACCTGATCCGCACGCTGCGCGGTGTAGGTTACGTCATCGACAAATGATCGACTCCCTGCGCCTGCGCCTCGTGCTGTTGCTGTTTCTGGCGGGAGGGATCACGCTGGGTGCTGCCGTCTATTTTACGCACAATGCGGCACGCCAGGAACTCGATGCCCTGTTCGACGCACAACTTGCCGAGTCGGCCCATGTGCTTCTGGGTACGGCGCGGCGCGAAATGGCGGAGCGCATCGAGCATGGCATCGACGAGATGCCCGTGGCGCACGAGTATGAACAGACCCTGGTGTATCAGATCTGGGACGACCATGGCCTGATCGTGCGTTCGGCGGCGGCGCCGGATACCACGCTGGGGGACGGGATCCCCGGCTACACCCAGGCCAAGATCGGCGGAAAACCCTGGCGCGTCCTGACCCGTTGGGATCCGCAGCACGAATTCATGATCGTGATCGCCGAACCGCTGGCCGGGCGGGAGCACTTGGCCCGCCTGATCGCCCTCAAAATGCTGTTTCCCACCCTCGCCATCATTCCGCTGCTGGCAATCCTGACCTGGCTTGCCGTCGGCACGGGCCTGCGTCCGTTACGGCAACTGCGCCGCGAAGTGGTGCAGCGCTCTGCCGAGCGACTGGAACCGCTGGCCATGAAAAAGGTGCCCAGTGAGGTCATGCCGCTCGTCGCCGCATTAAATGACCTGTTCGAGCGCCTCAAGCAATCCATCGAAGCCGAAAAACGCTTTACTGCCGATGCGGCCCATGAACTGCGCACCCCGCTGGCGGCGTTGAAAACGCAGGCCCAAGTGGCCCTGCGCGTGACCGAATCGGCAGATCGTGAGGCCGCCTTGCAGCATGTGCTCACGGGTGTGGATCGAGCCACGCACCTGATCGAACAGTTGCTCACCCTGGCCCGGGTCGACCCCGAAATGGCCAGCGCAAACTACCGGCCGGTGTCCCTGCGATACCTGACCGCCGAGGCGCTGGGTATGATCGAGCCCATGGCTCATCAAAAGCATATCGAACTGGCGCTGGAAGAAAGCGACGAAGCCATCATCAACGGCGACGCGGGGCCGCTGGCCATCCTGCTGCGCAACCTGCTGGACAACGCGGTGCGGTACACCCCAGCCGGAGGCCAGGTCTCGGTGACCGTTTTGCGCCGGAAAAACGAGGGTGTGGTCCTGGAAGTGTGCGATACAGGTCCGGGCATTCCGGAGGAAGAGCGCGCCCGCACACTGGAGCGCTTCTACCGTATCCCCGGCACCAGGGTACAAGGCAGCGGGTTGGGGCTCTCCATCGTGCAACGCATCGCAGCGCGCCATAATGCCAGGTTGTTGCTGCACTCAGGTCACAATGGTGTGGGCCTGTGCGTCAAGGTGGTCTTTCCGGATCACCGCCCCGGCTAGCGCGCCAGGCCCGGATATAATTTCGCGGCCATCACGAGCATCAGCAAAAACACTGCGGCCATGATGCCAAAATCCAGCAAGATCCCATGGACGCTGTGCCCCCCCAGGATCATGGCGCCGCGCAAGGCATCCACCAGATAACTCAGCGGATTGAGGCGGGCCACCACCCTCAGCCAGTCCGGCATCATTTCCAGCGGATAAATTGCATTGCTCGCAAAGAACAACGGCATGGTCAGCACCTGGCCGATGCCCATGAACCGTTCGCGCGTTTTGACGATGCAGGCAATGATCAGGGAGAAGGTGGAGAAGATGCAGGAGCCCAGAATCACGGCCAGCAACACCTCCACGATGGCCCCGATCTCCCAGCGCAGGTGTATGTCCAGCAGCCAGGCAACGACATACACGATGACAGCCTGCACGAGGCCCCGCAGGCCCGCAGAAAGCGCCTTGCCCAGCACCAGGGCACTGCGGTGTGCCGGTGACACCAGGAGTTTCTGGACAATGCCAAGATCGCGTTCCCAAATGACGGCTATGCCATAAAAAATGGCGCTGAACAGGACGCTTTGCGCCAGGATGCCCGGCGTCATGAACGCCAGGTAAGTGATGTCCCCGGTGGGAATGGCCCGCATGCGACTGAATACCTGGCCAAAAATGACCAACCAGAGTACCGGCTGAATGGCGCGAGAGAACATCTCCGTGGGATCACGCGCAATTTTGTGAAGCTCTGCCACGCTCACGGCTGCGCTTTCCTTGAAAAAGTTCAGCATGGCCATCACCCCAGTCGCTGCATGGTTGTGCGTGCCTGTCGGACCTCGCGATAGCTTCCGCTTTCCTGGATGGTGCCCCCGCTGAAGGCCGCAAATACGTCGTCCAGCGTGGCCTCGGGCCCTACTCTTCCCTTGAGATCCAGCGGGCTGCCGGTAACGCCGATCACGCCCTGATGCAAAATTGCCAGCGTGTCGCACAGCATATCGGCCTCTTCCATGTCATGGGTTGTCAACAGGATGGTCATGCCGTAATCCCGCCGCAGGGCCTGCAAACGCTCCCAAACCGCCCTGCGTGCCACGGGGTCCAGCCCGATGCTGGGCTCGTCCAGAAACAGGACCTCAGGGTGATGCAGCATGGCCTGGGCCAGTTCCAGGCGCCGGATCATGCCCCCCGAGTAGGTTTTCACCAACTTGTGCGAGACCTCGGACAACCCTGAAAAATCCAGGGCCTCTGCGATTCGCGTCTTGCGCAGGGTGCCCGTCATGCCATACAACCGTGCCGAGAGGGTAAGATTTTCGAATGCGGTCAAAGCCCCATCGGCGGAGAGCATCTGCGGCACGTAGCCGATTCGCCTGCGCACTTCCACGGGAGCCCGGACGATATCAAAACCCGCAACCCGGGCCGTGCCGGAGCTGGGCTGGAGCAATGTGGTCAGCATCTTGATGGCCGTGCTTTTTCCTGCGCCATTGGGACCCAGCAACCCGAAAATGTTTTGTTGGGGAACCGTCAGATCGATCCGGTCCACTGCGGTGAAGCTGCCAAATCGCCGTGTCAGCGCGCTGGTTTCAATGGCTGAGGGCATTTGTTCCAGGGGCGCGCTTCACAAGGCTGAAGCATGAAAGTGACTGGGTTGAAAGCATCATTTCTCCCAATGGATCAAACCCAGTTCCAGGGGCAGGCGGGCCTGTGGATGAAAAGGCAGGATGCGCACGGTATAGTGCGTGACGGGGCGCCGCACCTCGACCCAGCCTTCATAGTGATAGGCGCCCAGAGCGCCCAGCAAGGGTTCTCCGCGTTTCATGGCAATCCGCTCCGCGCCTTCCTGATCAGACAGGGCCTCGGCATACAACTCTGGTCGCACATCGTCCACTCCCAGGCCGTCCAGATAGACTTCGGCAACAAAATGATACTGCGCGCCTTCGGTCTGTCGCGTAACGGCGCCAATGCGCACTTGAGACCAGTGATGCTGCACCCGTTCCAACCAATGCTGCAAGTCGTGGGCCAGTAGTGCATGCCCGGCAGCACGGGCCCGATGATCCGCAGCCGCCGGCAGGTAGTAGCGTTCGGCGTATTGGCGCAACATGCGGTTGGTGGAAAAACGCCCCGTCAGACCAGCCATGCTCTCCCTCATGCGGGAAAGCCAAGCCTGGGGAATGCCCTGTGGGTCGCGTTGGTAAAAGGCCGGCACCACTTCCTGCTCCAGCAGGCAAAACATGGTCTCGGCTTCGGCCCGATCCCACCCAGGATCGCTACCGTGCTCGGCGCCGTCACCCAAGGCCCAGCCCAGCGAGGGGTTCCACGCCTCGGCCCACCAACCATCAAGTTCGGACAGATTAAGCCCGCCATTTACCAGCACCTTCATGCCACTGGTACCTGAAGCCTCCCAGGGGCGGCGCGGCGTATTGAGCCACAAGTCCACGCCATGCACCAGTTCGGAAGCGACACTCATGTCATAGTCTTCCACAAACACCGCATGGGGGCGCACGTTGGGGCGGTTGAGGAACTCAGACCAGGCCAGAATCATGCGCTGGCCTTCGATATCCTGCGGGTGCGCCTTGCCAGCGATGACAAGCTGCACTGGCTGACGCGCGTCGGTCAGCAGTCGTTCCAGGCGCTCGGGCTGCTCCAGCAACAGGTTGGGCCGCTTGTAGGACGCAAAGCGACGCGCAAAGCCCAGGGTAAGCGCATCGGGATCGAGCATGTCACGCTGTTGAGGATAAGTGTTGGCGGGCATGCCGCGCGCAGCCGCCTGTCGACCATAGCGCTGACGCGTCCACGTCACCAGGCGATGCCTGGCATTGCACCTCAGGGACCATAGACTTTCGGCAGGGGCGCGCCGAAAATCCTCCTCAAGGTTGGCAAGATCGCCGCGCCAGCGCGATTCACCGCACACTTCGGCCCAAAAGCGGTCTGCGGCACGGGAGCTCCAGGTGGGCACATGCACTCCGTTGGTCACATGCCCCACCGGCACCTCGGCAATGGGCCATTGGGGAAAGAGGGGAGCAAAAATCCTGCGACTGACCTGTCCATGCAAACGGCTCACCCCATTGACTGCGGCGCTGCCTCGCAATGCCAGCCATGCCATGTTGAAGGGCTCTTCTGCATCCAGCGGATTGACGCGGCCCAATGCCATCAGCCGCTCCAGATCAATGCCAAGATCGCCAGCATAATGGCCCAGGTACTGCGCCACCAACTGCGGCGAAAAACAATCGAAACCATCTGCCACGGGCGTATGGGTCGTGAACAGATTGCCCACCCTCGTCGCCCATAATGCGGTGGCGAAGTCCACGCCAAAATCGGAAATGAAATGACGCGCCCGCTCCAGCACTGCAAATGCCGCGTGGCCTTCGTTGAGGTGACAAACCTCGAAACGGAAATCCAGTTCACGGAGCAATCGCGAGCCGCCGATGCCCAACACCATCTCCTGCTGGATTCTCAGCTCGGGGCCGCCGCCATAAAGTTCTGAGGTAATGCCCCGGTCACGCGGATCGTTGAGTGGATCGTTGCTGTCGAGCAAATAGAGCATGACGCGCCCCACCCGCACCTGCCACACGCGCAAGACCAGCAATCGGCCCGGCATGTCCAGAACGATGCGCAGCCATTCGTTGTCGGCATTGAGCGCCGGCATTACCGGCAGCCACAGGGGGTCGTTAAAGGGGAAAAACGCCAGCTGCTCGCCGTGGGCATCGAGGCTTTGGCGAAAATAGCCCTGTTGGTAGAGCAGCCCAATCCCGACCATGGGCAAACCCATGTCGCTTGCGGTCTTGATGTAGTCCCCGGCAAGAATGCCGAGCCCGCCGGAATAAATCGGCAAGGCCCGGGACAGGCCAAACTCCATGCTGAAGTAGGCAACCCCACCCAGCTTGTCATTCCCGTGGGTTCGTGCCAGCCAGGTGGGCGCTTCGAGATAGGCACGCCGCTCTTCCACGACGCGTTGCAGCTGTGCAATGAATTCCGGGTTGGCAGTGAGCGCCTCGAGGCGCGCGCGGGAAACCGTACCCAGAATCAGCAGGGGGTTACCGGTGGCCTCCCACAGCGGAAGATCTACCATGCGCCACAGTTCCTTGGCGGCAGTGCTCCAGTTGGCACGCAAATCCAGGGAGAGCTCCACGAGCGGTTGTAGCGCCGTGGGCAATTCCCTGGGTATGAAGTGCTGGAGCGCCATAAAAGTCCGGTAGGTCTTTACTCCAGATCATGCATGGGGATCAGGGATAATCCTGACGCGTTGGACGGACCATGATGTCGCTGATGTGTACATGGGGCGGTTGCGACACAATGACGTGAATCGCGTTGGCGATATCCTCTCCATGCAGCAACGGGCCGAATTTTTCGTTGAAGGACTGTACGGTGCTGTCGCTGTAGCCCGCGGCGTCCTGAAAGCCGCTGACCACGATCCCCGGTTCCACCAGCGAAACGCGCACGCCCCTGGAGCCTATTTCGCGACGCAACCCCTCCGCCAGCGAATGCACGGCAAACTTGGTGGCACCGTAGACCGCACTGTACGGCGAGATGTGCCGTCCCACCACCGACCCAATGATCACGATATCCGCGGCCCGATCGGGGTAGCCGGACCGCTGCGCTTCAACCATTCTAGCAGCTGCCTTCTGTAAAAGGGCAAGGGTCCCCGTGACGTTGAGCTTGAGGATTTCCTCGAACTTCGACAAGTCGGCATCCTTCACAGACCCGCCCAGGCCGCGTCCGGCATTGGCCACCACAATGTCAGCGGGCCCGCCAAATCGTTCGTGGGCCGCGGCAAAGAGGCGATCGAGCAATGCATCCTCAGAGGCGTCCCCGGCAACGCCACAAAATGCCGGTCCCAATTCCTTTTCCAGGGCTTGCAGTCTAGTAGCGCTTCGGGCATTGCCCACAACGGCAATACCGCTGGCCACAAATTTTCTGGCAGTGGCCTCGCCAATGCCAGAGCTTGCCCCGGTGACAATGGCAATCCGCGATTGATGGTCAGACATGGGCATCAACCTCTTCAGCGAAGGCCGGATAATCGGTATACCCAACGGCACGATCCTGCAGGCCGTAACCATAGAAAGTTTCAGGATGGAATGGGTTGAGCGGGGCATCAAGATGCAGACGACGCGGCAAATCCGGGTTGGAGATGAACTCCTTGCCAAAAGCCACGGCATCAGCCTCTCCGGCAACCAGCACCCGCTGTGCGGACTCCTGATTGAACCCTTCGTTGGCGATGAGCACGCCGCCGAAACGCTGCTTCAATGCCGGGCTAATCCGGTTTTCCCCAAGGGATTCCCTGGTAAAGATGAACGCAATGCCACGCTGGCCCAGTTGTTCCGCCACATAGCCAAACGTACCCAGGGGATTTGAATCGCCCATGGTGTGCGCATCACCGCGCGGCGCAAGATGCACTCCAACCCGGCCCGCGCCCCAAACGGCGATGGCCGCATCTGTCACTTCCAGCAGCAATCTGGCGCGATTTTCCACGCTACCGCCGTAGGCATCGCTGCGCTTGTTGGTGCTGTCCTGCAGGAACTGATCGAGCAAATAGCCGTTGGCGCCATGGATTTCAACGCCGTCAAACCCTGCACGCATGGCATTTTCTGCGCCCTTGCGATAGGCCGCAACAATGCCGGGAATCTCGTCGGTATCCAGTGCGCGGGGCGTTACATAGTCCCGCTGGGGGCGCAACAGGCTGACATGGCCTTGGGGTGCGATGGCGCTGGGAGCCACCGGTAGCTCCCCATTGAGATAATCGGGATGCGAGATGCGACCTACGTGCCACAGCTGCATAAAAATCCGCCCACCGGAAGCATGTACGGCATTTGTGACGCGCTTCCAGCCTTCCACCTGCTCTTCCGACCAGATACCCGGCGTATCAGGATAGCCCACGCCCTGGGGCGAAACGGAGGTGGCCTCGCTCAGAATCAATCCGGCTCCGGCACGCTGGGCATAGTACCGCGCCATCAGGGCATTGGGCACGCGCCCCGCATCGGCGCGGCAGCGCGTCAGGGGGGCCATCACGATGCGGTTGGGCAAATTCAGATCGCCCACTTGAATGGGCTGAAACAAAGGGTTCATGGAGTCTCCTGATTTCAATGTTGAAAGTTTAAAGGTCGTTTTGAATGCGCTTGAGAAACTCTGCAATCAGGGTTTCGTTGCGGGAATAAAAAATCCACTGGCCCACCTTTCGGGTCGTGACGAGCCCGGTGCGCTGCAAGGTGGCAAGATGGGCCGAAATGGTGGACTGGGAAAGATCTGCCCGTTCAAAAATTTTTCCGGCGCAAACCCCCAGTTCAAACGAATGCTCCTGGGAGGCAAAGGATTTCTGCGGCGTTTTCAACCAGTGCAGAATTTCCCTGCGCACCGGGTGAGCCAACGCCTTGATGACGTCATCAAGGTCAGGAGTGGTTTGGTTCGCCATGGGGCGTTCAGCCGGAAAAGTGAATGCGACATGATAACCTATATTTCGATGAAATACGAAATATAAATCGATATAACAAGAAATACATTTTTACATCCAGGAAACCTGGAACGATTTCATGGGTAGAATAGATCCAAAGACAAGAAGAACAGAAGGTGTAGCATGACGCAAATGGAACCCAATACCCACCGCATCGGGGCTGACGCTACCCTCCTGCAAAGCGACTCGCTTTTCCGTCAGATGTTTGAACGCCATACGGCGGTGATGCTGCTGATTGACCCTGAAAACCGCACCATCCTTGATGCCAACATTGCAGCATCGCAATTTTACGGATACCCCCGGGAAGAGTTACGCGGCATGGAAGTAGGTTGCATCAATGCACAACCTGAGTCAGAAGTGCTGCCGCAACGCCTGCTGGCCATGAAGGGTGAAAAGAACAGTTTCATCTTCGATCATCGGCTTGCCAACCAGGAAATTCGATCCGTGGAAGTCCACATATCGACGATCCATTACGGGGGCAAGAACCTGTTCTTTTCGATCATTCATGACATCACAGAACGCAAACGCCTCGAGGAGCAGATTCGTGACCTGGCCTTCTACGACCCCTTGACCAAGCTGCCCAACAGGCGCCTGCTCAATGATCGCCTGGCACAAGCCATGCCTGCCACCAAGCGCAACGGACGTTATGCCGCATTGATGCTGCTTGACCTGGATAATTTCAAGGTGGCCAACGACACGTACGGGCACGCGGCAGGCGACATGCTGCTGGTGGAAGTGGCCCTGCGACTGAAAAGCTGCGTACGCGAAATCGATACCGTGGCACGCTTTGGCGGAGATGAATTCGTCGTCCTTTTGAGCCAGCTGGACCTGGATAAAGCCACCTCGATTTCGCAGGCCGCAACCATTGCGGAAAAAGTCAGGACACGACTGGCAGAACCCTATTTTTCCAACGTCCGGCAGGATGACCGCGGGGTACCGCTCATCGAATATTCCTGTACCCCAAGCATTGGTCTGGTTGTTTTCGCCAACCACGAAGCCACGGAAGAGCAGGTGCTGAAGTGGGCGGATGCGGCGATGTATCATGCAAAAGAATCCGGAGGAAACCGGACCCTGCTTCACGAAGTCAACCCTTAAACACGCAACACCCCATTTACCAAGAAGGACACGATCATGGCCAAAGGACAGCAGCGTAAGAACAAGGAAGCAAAAAAGCCGAAAAAGCAGAAACCCGCTTCAGGTGCGGCGTAATCCCCTCCTCCAGGATTTTACGCAGGCGATGTTTTCAGCTTCGGTGATGAGGTGGCGTGGCCCGGTACTATGCGGGCCATCACAACCTTCGACGCCAGCACGATTTTGAATGTGCTGGAGATTTTGCTACGATCGCTCGCGATAGCACTCTTTCACAACAGGTCATCGCCGTCGGAGCATTGCCATGGATACTGATCAACCCAACAGTGCCGCCGTCGACACTCCGGCCGAGAAGGAAAATCGCATTTCGTCGCGCCGGCGCTTCATTACCACCACACTGGTGGGTGCCACGGGAGGATTGATCGCAGCGGATGCCGTTGCCCTTCAGGATACCCGACCCGACAACCACCCCATTGTGGTGCCCAAGGAATTCGAGCTTTCAGCCGAGACACCCTTTCCAAGGATCGACTTCCCGATGACCGGCGCCGACGTCTTCGCTGCGGCATGCAAGACAGAGGGTATTGCCGCACTGTTGTGCTGTCCTGGCAACTACAAGGTCGTGCACGCCATGGTGGCGCAGGGCATCCCGGTCTATTCCGGCCGTAACGAATTGGCCATGTGTGCCGCGGCGGATGCGTTTATCCGCGTCACCGGCGAAATTGCCGCCACCTCAGGCACCGAAGGTCCTGGCTTCACCACCATGATTTGCTCCATTGCCACGGCCCACGCGGCCCGAACACCATTGCTGGTATTGGCCAGCAACACCAGCGTGAAGGATGATGACACCGAGGCCGGAATCCAGGTGGGTTACCAGCAACCCACCACGGTAGGGCTGCGCAAATATGGCAAACGATTGATCACGCCACAACGCGTGCATGAATATGCAGGCTATGCCTTTCGTGAACTGCGAACAGGGATTCCGCGACCGGTCCACCTCGACTTCACCAATGAAGTGGCCGACGCCCGCTTCAAGAGCATGGCAGACCTCACATTTTTCTACGACAAAAGCAAATACCGCACCGAGTCGAAGCCGCATCCCGATCCAGCAGACCTCAAGGCTGCTGTGGACCTGTTGCGCAAGGCCAAGCGCCCCATCATCGTCGCGAGCACGGGCGTGTTCTACAGCCGTGCCTGGGACCCCTTGCGCAGGCTCTCGGAAAAAGCCAACATTCCAGTGGTTGAATCGGGAGCCATGCGCGGACAATTCCCCGACGACCATCCCCTCTCGGCAAACCGCTCACCCGCAGCGTTGAGTAGTGCCGACGTGGTCATGCTGGTGGGGCAATATTGCATGCCCACCATCGGTGAATATGCGTTTGGGCCGGAAGCGCGCTATATCCGCATCGAACCGGTGGGAGAGGACATCGGGCGCAACCTCCCCATCGACATCGGTATTGTTGCCGACGAACGCGCCGCTCTGGCAGCCCTGGCCCACGAAATGCCGGCCATGACCCACCCGGAATGGCTAGCCGAAATCAGGGTGGCACGCGCCAAATTTGAAGCCGAAAACGAAGCCATTTATCAATTGGGCGCGGCGTATACCGACGCTGTCCACCCAGCCGTGATCAGCAAGCATCTCGCGCAGTTCCTGCAGAACGGCAAAATACCAAAAGAGCAGACCACCATCGTGCAAGGTGGTTTTGGCATCGCCCGCTATACCCGGCGTTGGCTGCAGTCCTTCCGCCCCGGCCAGATCATGTGCGGCAATTACCAATATGGCCCCGTGGGGCTTGACGTTGGCTTTACAGTGGGTGTTGCCGCAGCCGTACGGCAAGGTGCCGGGCTACAGGCGGCCTACAAGGGACACCCCGTGGTTTGCATCACGGGAGATGCCGGGTTTGGATATTCCGGCATGGAAGTGGAGACCATGGCCAAATACCGCATGCCGGCTGTCATCGTCCTTTACAACAACAACTCCTGGGGCACCTGGTACCCGCAGGCAGACCAGGTCCACAATGCCCCCATTCACCTGTTCCAGGAAAACCTGCGCTACGACAAGATGGCCGAAGCACTTGGCGGCCGTGGCGAATATGTCACCCGGCCGGAAGAGTTTTTGGGAGCGCTAGAGAGGGCGTGGAACGTCGCCACCACGGAAAGCCTGCCAGTGGTGATCAATTGCCAGGGCAAGAAGGAATTCTGGTTGCGTTCGAAGACTTCCCCCGGATTTCTGGGCAAGGTCGAACCGGGCTGCATGTCCTATTACCACTGAACGGACGCGCACCTTGACCCTGCCTGCTTTCACCGCAGTTCAAAACGCATTGACGGGCTACGCCCATCGCGGGGTTTTTCGCAGTATCGACGAGGGTCGTGCCATGGGGGACGCCACCCAGTTCACGATCACCTGGCAGAGCGAGCGGCCCATTCGCTGTGTGGTCGCGCCCCCCACCCTCACCCTGCGCGACTTCCTGCCCTCCGTCCCGGCGCGCTCAGAGATGTACAAGGATTTGCGCGCGCTGGTACAGCAGTTTGCGGATCCCCTGCTGCCCGAGCATCGCGGCATCGCTCCGCACCGGGCCTCGGCCCGCGTCACCAACAACAGGCAGCGCCTGTCGCTGGTCATTGAAAGCCTGGATGGTGACTATGCCTATGCCACCCGCAAGCTGATGTTCATTGCCCACGAGGTCTGGCTAAGACTGCAGTCCGACTGGGTTCACTATCTTTGGGAAGAATTTGGAGCACCAATGGAATGATGAATCTGTTCACAGGCGTCATGGGCGCCACTGCACTGGCAATGCTCTCCCTTGGAGCCGCTGCTGACGAAGCCTCGCCCTTTCCCCCCGGCGAGAACGCGGTCCTGGTAAAGAAAACCTGCACGGAATGCCATGCGGCCAATGTGGTTCTCTCAACCCAGTTCGATGAAGCGCTGGCGCGTCGGCAATACAAGCTTTTCGTGGGCGACCCCGACTCCGAAGAGGGTCAGAAGGTCATCAGGTATTTGATCACCGTGCTGGGGGTCAAATAGGCGCCTTGAGGCTGGCAATGCATCACTTTGGCCTCTGAATGGCGCTACCAGGGTAGGGGATGACGTGTAATGGCCACGAGCACAATGTAGAAAAACATGGCCTGTGCTGCCAGCCCTGCAAAAACCCGAACGGTTTTACTGACGCCATTGCGCAACGCGACAACACCCAGCCCAACGTACAAGGACAGCCCAGCCACTTTGGCCGTAAGCCAGCTATCCACGAAAGGGTATTGGCGAATCGTCAAGGCAAGTGCGACTGCGCTGGCCAGCAACAGCGTATCGACGGCATGGGGCACGATCCTGACCCATCTTTGCAGCATGATTTTTGAATCATTCATGCTCCAGAAGTAGCGCAGGACGAACAGGAGGTAACTGCAAACAACAAAAGAGATGTGCAGGGTCTTGAGTGCCCAATAAGCCATTTTCAATTATGGCTTTGACGAGGGCGTGCGTTAGCCACGAACACGGCCTCAACCCGGTCTGCCATCGAGCCTGGGACGCGTCAGTATGGGCCAGTACCGGAATGCATACAGGCCGAATGCCAAAGCCCAAAGCAGTCCGGAGACCTCAATGCTGACCATGTAGCGTACGGGAAAAAGGATACCGCCAAAGACGCGGACAACAGCCGCTACTTGTATCAGCATGAACATCGTCAGCTCAAAATGATCGGCCACCAGCAGCCGACCCGTATGGCCTCGGGCGGTACGGGTCATCATGCCCAGCGTCAACCCGCCCATCGCGCCCACAGTCAGCGCATGCGTGGCATAGGAACTGGACGACAACGCCAGTTCGGAACAGCCACGCAACACGAGGTGGATGACAATCCACGCATAAGCTGCATGGAGTATCCATACCAGCGCCGTAGACAGGGTACGCCAGGGTTTCCATAAGGCCAACCGCGCCCCCTGTGCCAGCGCACCCATCAGCGCGATCACGCCGATTACGGTGTGGGGAAGCTGCAGCATGTCTGCCATGAACAACAGAATGATCGAGCCGAGCGCCAGTTTTTCCAGCAGCGGATGGCGCGCCGCACCGGCACCTGGCACGCCATTGTTGGTAAACATGGGGATCACCCTCCCCCCCATGACGACCATGATGAACAACACCAGATCCAGGGCAAGTTGCAGGCTTGAATGGGGAGTGAACCCGATCAATCCCTGCGATGCCAAGTGCATTCCCAGGACGAGTACGCTCATCAGCAGCAGCAACCCCACAAAGAAATAATTGCGCACATTGCGCGATCGCCGCAAGGGAATACCAATGGCCACAGCCACGGCGGCAGGAAAAGCGGCATTGACCAGGGTTGCCGTCATGGTGAATGACGTCAGTATCAATATCCTGCCGGCAACCCAGAGGGCTGCCAGCGCTACCAATGGCAAGCCAGTTGGCGTAGGCTGGTTCGTCCAGGCGCGTACGGCCGTCAGGAGAAAGCCTGCAATGACCGCGGTAACAAACCCAAACAGCATTTCATGGGCATGCCATGTTGAATTCTGCAGGTACCCGGAAGGCAGATTTCCAGAGAACTGCGCCATCCACAGCAGGACGCTGAGGGCGCTGAAAATGGCGGCCAACAGGTAAAATGGGCGAAACCCCAGATTCCACAGCGCAAAACCGGAAGCGGGCGCCGGAAGCTTTTCGGAGGGGCTCATGATTGCGTCTTCATGTTTTCATGATATTGCGTTTTACTCCAGGCTTGTATACCCCATTGGGCGTAGCGCCACCTGCAGCCATGAATGCTGAAATCTGGCATCAAAAAATGAGGTGCTGAACCAAAAGTGCAATTTGCGTTAGCCTATAACAACCAAACGAGTCTCACGGTCACCTTTCAAAAACTGCGAAACGGGAGAAAGAGCCATGTACACCTCCAAGGTTTCACCTTTCCATAATACAGGCGTGTCCCACGTGTCACAGGATGCAGCCAACGCCCAGGCGCTTGAGATGGACAGAAATGGGTGCGTTGAATGTACCGACTGCGAAGACTGCCATCACTGCGTCAAATGTGTTTCATGCAAACACTGCACAGAGTGCATTAATTCAACGAACCTGGTCTCCTGCGAGAAATGCGTCGATTGCTCGGACCTGTCATCATTGAGCTTGCAGCAGGGTCTCTTTGGCTGTCCTTCGGGCGGCTGATTCATATTCAAGTCCACGGTGTTTTCCCATGAAAGTCAGACTCAATGAAAAACTCCTGTCTCCTCTTGCCGGGGTGATGATCTTGGCCCTTGTGGCCATTACCGGGTTCGCCTACGTCAAATGGGTTCCCTATTATGCAAAGGCGTTCCTCGCTCAAAGCCAACACAACATTGGAGTCTCGATTCTTTCAGGCAAGTCTGCCTCCATGCCCCCTGCTTCATGGAGCGCTGCGGTGGATTACGCATTGGCCTACACCAAGTCAATCTGGCCGGCGCTCGTTCTGGGGCTCGTCCTGGGTTCTGGCATCAAAGTGCTTCTGCCAAACCATTGGGGGAGCACCATTCTGGGCCGGCTCGGCTTCAAAAGCGTCGCCTGGGGCAGCCTTTTTGCAATTCCCTGCATGATGTGTACCTGTTGTGCAGCGCCCGTGGCCATTGGCATGCGCCAAAGTCGCGCATCCATCGGCAGCGTGGTGTCCTGGTGGCTGTCGAATCCCTTGCTGAATCCGGCGACCTTGGCGTTCATGGGGTTTGTACTGGGATGGGGTTGGGCACTCTTCAGGATCGTGTTTGGCATGGCCATGGTACTTGGAATTGCCTATTTGGCAGAACGCTATGCCGCACCACACGAGGCAGTGACACTCGACCAGCATACAATCCCCGATTTTGAGCCTGCAAGAACCCATTTTCTGGCCCGTTGGGTGAAAGAGTTCACGACCTTCGCAATCAGACTCGTGCCCGAGTATCTCGCTCTTGTTCTGTTGCTTGGTGCGGCCAGAGCATGGCTGTTTCCAGTCCTGGATGCGCATGACAGCATCGGTTGGATCGTTGCGATGGCGCTTGCCGGTACGATGTTTGTCATTCCTACAGCAGGTGAAGTGCCCATTGTGCAGGCAATGTTTGCATTGGGCATGGGTGCGGGCCCTGCAGGAGCGCTCATCATGACGCTGCCTGCGGTTAGCCTGCCTTCACTTGCCATGCTCGGTCGCGTTTTCAGCCTGCGAACCCGTTTTCTGATCGCCACTGGTGTGGCACTTTCAGGTATTGTTGCAGGTCTTGCCGCAATGACGATTTTCTAATCAGGGTATCGTATATCCATTTGTCAGGAGGTGCCTCTTGCTCGTGGGCAGTTACAACAGCCTGCTTGTCTTTTTCTCGCTGACAGTAGCCATACTTGCGTCGTACACCGCATTGGACATGGCCGGTCGGGTTGCGACGGCACAGGGTAGCTCTTCACGCTGGTGGCTGGCGGGTGGCGCATGTGCCATGGGAACCGGCATATGGTCAATGCACTTTGTGGGCATGTTGGCCTTCAGTTTACCCATTCCTTTGGGTTTTGATCCTGCAATCACCCTGCTTTCCTTCGTGATTGCCATTTTGTCATCTGCCTTTGCGTTGTGGGTTGTTTGCCAAAAGACGCTGCCATGGCCCCGGCTGGGCCTGGCGTCACTGGTCATGGGTCTGGGCATAGCGGGAATGCATTACACCGGAATGGCAGCCATGCAAATGGCACCTGCAATCCAGTACGATCCACCGCTCTTTGTTCTGTCCATTGTCATAGCATTCATTGCCTCTGGTGCGGCGCTGTGGATTGCCTTCAACCTGCGCCTTAACCTGCCCCAGGTTCGCTTGCGGCGAGCAGTGGCAGCCGTGATCATGGGCATCGCCATCGCCGGAATGCATTACACCGGAATGATTGCCGCACAATTTCCGCAGGGGAGTATTTGCGGGGCAGCGAATGGCGCCTTGCACACAGGATTGATTGCGCTTGCGATCATCATCATGACGCTGACGGTGATGACCCTCGCCCTGCTCGTTTCGGTGCTGGACTTCCGCCTGGAGATGCGCACAAAAGAGTTCGATGTCAACTTGCGCATTGCCGCAACGGCCTTTGATTCACAAGAAAGTTTAATGATTACAGATGCAAACGGCGTGATTTTGCGGGTCAATCAGGCATTTATGGAATCCACCGGCTACACGACCGATGAGGTGGTGGGTCAAACCCCACGGCTGTTCAAGTCCGGACTTCATGAAGATGACTTCTACCGCGCGATGTGGGAGAGCGTTTATCACAAGGGAACCTGGCAGGGCGAGGTCTGGGATAAACGCAAGAATGGCGAGATCTATCCAAAATTACTGACGATCTCCGCGGTCAAGGGGGGCGACGGCGCCATCACTCACTTCGTCAGCTCGCACATCGACATTACCGAGCGAAAGAAAATCGAGAAGGCGCTGGAAAGACACACGCAACTCTATGCCACCCTGAGCCAATGTAACAAGGCCATCGTACATTGTGCCAGCGAGGAAGCGTTATTTCAGCAGATCTGCCTTGCCGCCATACATTCCGGGGGCATGAAAATGGCATGGATCGGAATCATCGATCCGACAAGCAACAAAATCATGCCGGTGGCCCAGGCTGGGTCGGGCACGGAGTTCCTGAATGACATCGAAATTTCCACTGATGCTGAAGCGCCTACAGGACGCGGGCCGGTGGGCATTTCGCTACGTGAAAAACAACCGTTTTGGTGCCAGGACTATCAAAATGACCCCGTCACCCAGCCATGGCACGAACGTGGCTTGCAGTACGGTTGGGGCGGTTGCGCATCACTGCCCTTGTATCGCAGCAATCAAACCATCGGCGCCCTCGTGGTTTATACCAGCGAGGCCAACGCCTTTGACGAATTGGCACGCAATCTGCTGGTCGAAATGGCTTCAGAAATTGGATTCGCACTCGATGTATTCGAGCGCGAAACCCGCCGTAAACAAACCGAGACTGCACTGATCGATAACGAGATGCGGCTTCGCCTCGCTACCGAAATGTCGAATATCGCCATCTGGGAGTATGACGTTGCAACCGACCAGATGACGCGTTCCGCCAACCATGACCAGCTTTATGGCATGGCCTGGCAGAATGTCTGGCACAGCGCAACCTTCCTGAATGCAACCCACCCGGATGACCAGGAACGCGCCAGGGACACCATCCACTCGGCATTGGCCCCGGGAGGGGCTGACTCATACGCCTTTGATTTCAGGGTGATACGGCCCGATCATAGCGTGCGCTGGCTTTGGGTCAACGGGGTCATTGCCAAGCGCGACCCCGCAGGCAGTGGACTTTTAATTCGAGGCATTCTGTTCGACGTCACCGAGCGAGTGCATGCCAGGGAAGCGTTGAGAGAAAGCCAGAAACATCTCGATCTCGCCCTTCAGTCCGCCGGCATGGGAGTATGGAGTCTTGATCTGGGGGAAAATACACGGCATTACGAAGACCAGACCTGCCACCTTCTTGGCATTGATCCCAACACCTTCTCCGGCACATCAGAAGAATTTTTCCGGGTCGTGCACCCCGACGATATGGAGATGCTGAAAAACACGTTGGCCCGTTCCATTGCAAAGAACCTTCCTTACGATGTGGAATACCGCGTGGTCTGGCCGGACGGCAGCATCCACCATATTTCAAGCCGCGCCAGAATCGACCACGGAGACGACGACCAACCACGGAGAATCATTGGTGTCTTGTGGGACATCACCGAGCGCAAGCATGCCGAAGAGGCTTTCAGGGAAAGCCAGGTGCGCCTCGATCTTGCCATACGATCAGCCAGCATGAGCGTATGGAGTCTGGACATTGTAACGAACATGCGCTATTTCGATGATCAGTATTGCCAGCTTCTGGGTATTGACCCGGAAACCTTTACCGGAACAGAAGGTGAGTTTTTTCGGGCCGTACATGCCGATGACCGGGAAATGGTCAAAACAAATCTGTTCCAAACCATCCTGCAAAGTGCGCCTTACGAATCGGAGTACCGCGTGGTCTGGCCGGATGGCAGCATCCATTACATTGCATCCCGTGGCAGACTGGTGTGCAATGACCAGGGACAGCCACTGCGGATCAATGGCATCGCCTTTGATGTTTCAGAGTGGAGGGAAGCCCAGAACCAGATCCATAACCTGGCTTTCTATGACCCCTTGACGGGGCTTCCCAACAGACGACTTCTCATCGATCGGCTCCAGCACGCGGTGGCATCCAGCGAGCGAAAGGTTCGCGCAGGAGCAGTTCTGTTCATTGACCTCGATAATTTCAAAACCATTAACGACACGCTCGGCCATGCTTTGGGAGACCAACTCTTGAAGCAGGCCGCAGAGCGGTTGACCTCATGCGTACGGGGTGAGGATACGGTAGCGCGCATCGGCGGTGACGAGTTTGTGGTGATGCTCGAAGACTTGAGCGAAAACGAATCGGAAGCAGCCACCCAGACGGAATCCATAGCCGTTAAAATTCTTGCAAAGCTCAGCCAACCCTATCAGATTGCCTCGCATGAATACCGCAGTACCTGCAGCATCGGAATCACTCTTTTCAATGACCGCCTGCAAGGCACGGATGAATTGCTGAAGCAGTCCGATATCGCCATGTACCAAGCCAAGAAAGCGGGTCGTAACACCCTGCGTTTTTTTGACACCCAGATGCAGAATATTGTCTCCGCCCGAGCCATTCTTGAAAACGAGTTAAGGAAAGCGCTTGAAAGGAATCAATTTCAGTTGTATTACCAAATCCAGGTGGACAGCTTCATGCAGCCCATTGGGGCCGAGGCGTTGATCCGCTGGGTGCATCCCGAACGGGGATTGGTGTCTCCCCTGGAATTCATTCCCCTTGCGGAAGAAACGGGACTGATACTGCCCATCGGACAATGGGTGCTGGAAACAGCCTGTGCCCAGCTCAAAGCCTGGCAGCAGGATGGTCAGGCCAGCACCTTCGTTCTGGCAGTGAATGTCAGCGCCAGGGAATTCCGCCAGGCTGATTTCGTGGCGCGGGTACAAGCCGCCATTCAGAACAACGGCGTCAACCCCAGGCTGCTCAAGCTGGAGCTTACAGAAAGCCTGTTGCTGGAAGATATTGAGGACACCGTAGCCATCATGAACGCACTCAACGACATCGGCGTCCAGTTTTCGCTGGACGACTTTGGTACCGGCTATTCCTCCCTGCAATACCTCAAGCGTTTGCCGCTTGACCAGATCAAGATTGACCAATCGTTTGTGCGCGATCTACCCATCGACAGCGGAGACAGGGCCATCGTGCGCACCATCATTGCCATGGCGACAAGTCTGAACCTGAATGTGATTGCCGAGGGCGTGGAAACAGAGGAACAGCTACAATTCCTCCTGAACAAGGGATGCACCCATTACCAGGGCTACTTGTTTGGAAAACCCGTACCCATCGAGCAGTTTGGCGACTTTTCGAGTCCAGGCTAGTCCTCCCCAAGCACCTTGGGAAGCAGCAGCCATTTACGAGGAATTGTGCTGAACCTCACTGTCATGTCGATCTGCGGCAACTTGCACCATTGCCACGGAGCCCCGGATGACTCCCGCCGCGTCCTTCACGATTCCAAAGCTTAAATCCACGTAAAGTTTGTCGCCGTTCTTGTGAACTGATCGCGTTCGCAGCACCCTACCCGCATGGCGGGGCTGGCCTGTTGCCATGGCGTCGTAAAAGCCTTTCCAATGCGCATTTCGAAAACGATCCGGAATGAGGATGTCCAGGCTTTTTCCCAGAACTTCGGTGGCGGCATAACCGAAAATGGCCTGAGCGCCCTGGTTCCAGAGTCGAATCAAGCCCTTGTGGTCGGCAAAAATGACGCCACCCGGAGCCTGGTCGAGGATATCTGCACAGGAAAACGCAGCTTCATTATCAAGCAAAGTAAGCCATCCTTGTCATTCGTGGAAATTTTATATCATGTTGTGATATATTACCCAATAAGGCCAATGGCCGGAGGAAGTCTTGAACATACCGGACGACATCAAACAGTTCAGAAAATTACAGCGCGCATCGCTTCTGGCACAGCGCCTGTCGGTAACGACCGATCAGCGTCGTCAATGGAATCATGCCATCAATCAATTACTGGTCGACGGATTTCCTTGCCTGCAACGGATGACCATCGGAATTTATTTGACCGTTTGATCAAGGGGTTTGATACCCTTGCAGTCTGAGCCGAGATACTTCATCTGTGACTCGGTATGCACCGTGTGACTTCCCCGTGCATCGGTCATGGTCATATCTACATTGGTGGATACGGCATCGCCACTGACAACCCTTTCACCCTTGCCAACCGTGGTGCGTCCATCGGTGGTGCAATTGAACTCAAAACTGCTTTTGTTGCCATTACGGGTGACTTTGGCTGGCGCACAACGGCCTGTGTGATCAATCATCGGCTGATCCCTGGCTGCCATTCCAGGGCTGACGCAGATCCGCAAACTGCCATCGGCACTCTGGGCAGGCATCTGACTCATCATGGATTGTCGCTGTTCGGGCGGCATATTGGCTATGGCCTGCTGCATTCTGGCCCGGTTCTCGGCCATCTGGGCAGTCATGTCACGGCCGTCGACCACCTGGCTGATGGGCTTTACTTCCCATAGACCCGGCTTCAAGCCAGAATTTTCCGCAAAAGCGATACTGCTCAGGGTGATGAGAACTGCCAAGGTTGCTTTCTTCATGCCTGCCTCCCAGGATCAGCGGGTGAATGTGGATAGTGTATCTGCTTGAAGGCAGCCTGGCACCAGACTGTGAAATTGGAGTACAATCTTTTACGTGCAGGAGAGCGAGGATGAAAATCCTCCACCGAAGGCGCAACCTCCCATAAACGCTCAGGTATCCGCAAGGAAAGTACTGCACTTCAATATGCCGTCTGGAGAGCCATCGCTGTAGCGATGCACCGAAGGAGCAAGCGAATAGCGGTCGCTGTTCGTGAATCTCTCAGGTATCAAGGACAGGGGGAGCGGCAACCGTAGTTGTATGGTTGCTTTCTTGCCCTCCATTCCAGCTGCGGATCATGCTTTGGGAGAATCCAACATGAATCTTGAGGACATTTATCCGGTCCGTGTTCTAATTTTTGGCGCTTCGTACGGTTCCCTTTTCGCTACCAAACTGGCCATGGCTGGCCTTGATGCACAACTCGTTTGCCTGCCGGGTGAAGCTGATCTGATCAACCGTGCCGGCACGCTGGTTCGCATGCCCGTAAAAGGACAAACGGGACTCGTGGAAATACGGTCTCAGCAACTGTCGGGCAGGATCACGGCGGAAGTCCCCTCGAAGGTCGATCTGGAGGACGTCGATCTGGTGGTACTGGCGATGCAAGAACCGCAATATCAGGCAGTCGACGTGCGCAACCTGCTCAAGCAAGTTGCGTTGAAACGATTGCCCACGGTTTCCATTATGAATATGCCGCCATTACCCTATCTGTCCCGCATCCCAGGTTTAAAAACCGCTGGCCTGGAAGCCTGCTACACCGATGCCACCGTGTGGGATGGGTTTGACCCCAACTTGATGACTCTCTGCAGCCCGGATCCGCAGGCGTTCCGGCCCGCTGATGAAGGGTTGAACGTTCTGCAGGTGCGACTTCCCACGAATTTCAAGGTGGCAACATTCGCAGCCGATGCCCAAAACCGGTTGTTGCAGCGTATCGCTGCTTACATCAATGCTGCCCGGTGGCCCCTGAACGGACAATGGGCCGAATTACCCGTAAAACTGAAAGTCCATGATTCATTGTTCGTGCCGCTGGCGAAATGGAGCATGCTGATTGCCGGAAATTATCGCTGTATCGTACCCTCCGGCATTCGCCCGATTAAAGAAGCGGTACATTCTGACCTTGCTCAGACTCGCCGCATCTATCAGTGGGTATGCGATTTGTGCCAATCGTTGGGAGCCCATCCTGATGACCTTGTCCCATTCGATAAGTACGCCAATGCCGCTTGCAACCTGACAAGCCCATCCTCCGTTGCACGAGCCTTGTTTGGAGGCTCAACCCAGATTGAGCGGGTTGACCGACTGGTACAGATGATTGCCAGGAACGAGGGCAAGCAACTCCGGGAACTCGACGAAATCGTGAGTCTCGTCGATGAGCGGCTGGAGGCAAACCGGATGACGCATCCGCACTCCAAGGCGGCTTGACCGCTTTTTCATTGCGTTGGCGCAACGGCGCAGGTTTTCTGTCATCGTCTCGCATGCAGGAAACCTGCCGTCCGGGGCCGGCTGCCATTTCGTACCCATATCGAGCAGGATGACGAAAAAATCATTGGCAAGGGTTCCCGGTCGCTCCGTGACCATCATCGGTGACGTCATCGGCAAGAATTTGCTTTAAAAAAATAAGAAAATCCCAACTGATGGCGACTGCGGTATCCTCACACTCATGCAAGACATCCTCTTAATATCGGATCTCTCCAAAACCTACGCTTCCGGCTTTAGCGCTCTCAAGAATGTCAACCTGGCCATCCGCCAAGGTGAAATTTTCGCACTGCTCGGACCTAATGGTGCCGGAAAGACTACCCTGATCAGCATCATCTGTGGCATCGTTAATCCAACCACAGGAACCGTACTCGTCAGTGGCCATGACAACATCCGCGACTACCACGCTGCCCGATCCATGATCGGGCTCGTGCCGCAGGAGCTGTGCACTGACGCGTTCGAATCGGTATGGGCAACCGTCTCCTTCAGCCGTGGACTGTTCGGAAAGCCAGCCAACCCCGGACACATCGAAAAGGTGCTCAAAGCGCTGTCGCTGTGGGATAAGAAGGACGAAAAGATCATTACGCTATCAGGCGGCATGAAGCGTCGCCTGATGATCGCCAAGGCGCTGTCGCATGAGCCGCAAATCCTGTTTTTGGACGAGCCGACTGCTGGCGTCGACGTCGTCCTCAGACGCGACATGTGGGAACTTGTTCGCGCGCTTCGCGATACAGGCGTGACCATAATCCTGACGACTCACTACATTGACGAAGCAGAAGAGATGGCAGATCGCATTGGAGTCATCCACAAGGGCGAGATCATCCTTGTGGATGACAAGTCTGATCTGATTCGCAAGCTCGGCAGGAAGCAGCTCGTGCTGCAGCTTCAGCATACGCTGACTCACGTACCCTCCAACCTGTCTGCATATGATTTGGAAATATCGAACGATGGCTCTGAATTAAAGTACACCTACGACACGCAGAGCGAACGAATCGGCATCGTTGCGTTGCTCAAGGACCTGAGCGATGCAGGCATTCTGTTCAAGGATCTGCGTACGACGGAAAGTTCGCTCGAAGACATCTTTGTAAGCCTCGTGGGGGACGATCGATGAATATCCATGGCATCCGCGCGATCTACAAGTTCGAGATGGCCCGTACCTGGCGTACGCTGATGCAAAGCATCATCTCCCCGGTGATCTCAACGTCCCTCTATTTCGTCGTTTTTGGTGCCGCAATTGGATCGCGCATATCCGAGGTCGGCGGCGTCAGTTACGGCACCTTCATCGTCCCAGGCCTGGTCATGCTGTCGCTGCTGACGCAAAGCATCTCGAATGCGTCGTTCGGCATCTACTTTCCCAAGTTCACTGGCACGATATACGAACTCCTGTCGGCGCCGATCTCTTACGTTGAAATAGTGCTGAGTTACGTTGGCGCTGCAGCTACAAAATCGATCATTCTTGGCCTCATCATCCTCACGACAGCATACTTGTTTGTGCCGCTACATATCGACCATCCATTCTGGATGGTCCTGTTTCTAGTACTCACAGCGGTTACCTTCAGCCTGATTGGCTTCATTATCGGGATATGGGCCGATGGTTTCGAGAAACTGCAAGTCGTGCCGCTGTTGATCATCACCCCGCTCACATTTCTGGGCGGCAGCTTTTACTCCATAGACATGTTGCCGCCATTCTGGCAGACAGTCGCGTTGTTCAATCCTGTGGTCTATCTGATCAGTGGTTTTCGCTGGAGCTTTTATGGCATGTCCGACGTGAGCATTGCCTTAAGCCTGGGTATGACTGTGTTTTTTCTGGCCATTTCGCTGGCCATTGTGGCTTGGATATTCAAGACGGGATACCGGCTGAAGACATAGTGACTTCAACCCTCCTTTTAATGACATCATTCAGTCATTAAGCGCTGTAGCGCAGCTTTGTTCGGTATATATTTGAAGGATCAGTCCGCAGACTGATTTGCTGCAAATAAGACACTTTGGCCAACTGCTGATAGCGTCAAAAGGAATACCCATGATTTTATTAAGAAATATTTCCAGAATTTTATTAATGCTTGTCCTGATTGGACTCATCGCAGCTTGCGCAACAGCGCCACCTAGAAGCGCCTCCGAGAGCGCGGCAGACGATAAAATCGAGCTTGCTGTAATACAAGCACTGGCCGATGACCCACATGTTTATGCCAGGCATATCGAGGTCAGTGTTCGACGCGGCGTTGTGACGCTATCTGGATTTGTTTTGGGAATCGATGATTTATATGAAGCAAAGCAGATCGCTGCAAGCGTTCCCGGAGTGATCTCCGTCAATAATCAGATGGAACTGATGATATTCAGGCGCGGTTGAGCACTGGTTCCCCAAACTGGCACCACCTGCCACTCGCTTTGACTCGACGAGGCCTGTCGTACCATCATTGCCCAGTAACCGGCCCCGTCCAAACGTCCTGAAGCTGCCCCTTGATCAGATTTCTGTATGTCCATGCATGATGCTGCAGAAACGGGTCGGTCCCATCACCCTGCTCCCCAAAAACCAGGATGACATGGCCTGCTGCCATGAAATCCCATGAGGACGCCGTTTGGTCTTGCCCAATGGAACCCAGTTGGCTGTAGTTGAAGTAGTAGCCGTAACCGGTGTCGTCCTTTTTGACAAGGGGTTCTGCAATTCTTCCGATGGCGCCCCGGAAGCCACTGCCAACCCCTGACAAGAAGTGCAATACCTTCCCTCCCAATGAAGATCCCGGAATGTCCCCATCGATATCGCTCAGATCCTGCAATGTGAGCGGGACTTGTGGGACTGGATCGATGTCGTTATTGACCACGATTGCATTGTCTGTTTCCTGGGTGATGCTGGCAAAATCGGCGGCAAACGCAAAATTCCCCGGTTTTGGCTGGGCGAAAGCATAAGACTTCAGTTTCAAATTCTTGCCATACAGGTCGAACGGATTGTTCGCCTCAGTGGCATTGAGCATGGCGTAATGGAAGAAAGCATGCGTCAAGGAGGCCATTGCCGCCCCCTGACTGTGCCCCACAATATACAAATGCGCGTCGGCCGGAATTGCCCGGTCGTGCAGTACGCGCAGGATTCCGTAACGGTCATCGAGCAGCAAGGAAAATGTGGCGTGGGCGAATCCGCTGTGAAGCGATGCATTGTCGAAGCTGGCAAAGGAAACAGCCGGATTCAGAAAATGTTTCGCAACCACCGGATGAAACAGTGCGTCTTCCACGGCGCTGGGCAAGGCCGAGACCACGGTACCGCGGATGGCGATTGCATAGGAGCCGGCATTCTCATTCCGGCCCTCGTACAAAACCCAGGCGGACTGGTAAGGACCAAACCCGTTGTATCGCGGGTCGTTGGACAGCGCTTGGGCCGTCCACCCGGAAGGCGGGTGCTGGCCGGCGCGGCCGATGATTTCACGGTATAGCTTCGCCCAGTGTCTGTTCTGGGGGGCTTCGCCGAGGGCTTTAAAATCCACCACATCCTGGGCAACAGCCTTGCGGCTGTCGTAGACAGGGACCGGGTTCCAAAGCAGCGGGTTGATCCGTGCAACAAACTGAAGGTTACCCGGTACCACCATGCGGTCATCCTGGTTATCCAGTTCGACGCAAAACTCTATGAATTGGCTGGCTTCCTGGAATTTGTAGCCCCGATCCGCAGGGTCTCCACTGACATATTGGCGGGCGGGCTGATGGTTACGCGACATATTTCCCCCTGTTGTCGCGCAACCCGAGAGACTGCAGGCACAAACCATCAACAGGGATGAGACGGCAGCGTGCCTTACAGAAACCATGGTTTTCCCCGCGCGCTTTTTGGAAATCATACCGCTGGCACCGCCCACTTGACAGCGAACCCACCGCTCATATATAAACCTAATAGTTAATTAACCTTTAGGTTTTTTATGAGCCCGTCACCTGCCACAATCGCTCAGCCTTCCCAAGACCACCTCAACGCCGTGTTCATGGCACTGGCCGACCCCACCCGCCGGGCCATGCTCCAGGCCTTGTCCCACGGGGACCGCACCTTGACAGAACTCGCCTCCCCTTTTTCCATCAGCGTTCCTGCAGTCACCAAGCACCTGCGTATTCTTGAACGAGCCGGCCTCATTTCCCGCAGCCGCCAGGCCCAGCGAAAACCCTGTTCGCTACAGGCCCAGCCCCTGAAGGAGGCAGCCGCCTGGATCGACCAATATCGTGCCGAGTGGGAAGCCAGGCTGGATCGGCTGGATGCCTTTGTAACCAGCCTCCAGCAGCAACCAGACGAATCGTCTCCTGCCAGTTCCGCCACAGACGCCCCCCAACTACCTTCCCCTTATCCCCTATCCGGAGAATCCTCATGACCACCCAAATGCCCCCGCTCGCCCTCCCCCTGGATGCCCAAGCCACGGAAACCCTGGCTGAACCCGGCGGATCACAAGTCATTCAGACCCGCCTGATCAAGGCATCGCGGGAACGCGTGTGGGATGCCTGGACGGACCCAGCCCAACTGGGCCAATGGTGGGGGCCCAAAGGGTTTTCCGTGACTACGGCGCTGTTCGAATTTCGGGTGAACGGGCACTGGGTGTTCACCATGCGCGGACCCGATCCCGACCCCCAATCCAAAAACCCGGGCGGACCTCGGGATTTTCCCAGCCACATCGTCTGGACGCGGATTGCGCGCACTTCCGATGCAGCCCCCTGGCATCTGGAGTACCACCATCTTCAAGCCGACAGCATCGACACTACCCTCTTCAAATCAGTTGTAGCCTTTGAAGACCACAATGGCCATACGCTACTGACATGGAAAGCCGACTTCGCCAGCAATGCCTTGCGGGACCAGCTCATTCGAGACTATGGCGCCGCACGGGGGGGCAGAGAAACAGCCGCACGTCTGGCTCATCACACCGAGGGCAGCGGATATGACCAAACAAACAAAGCCCAGGGCTATCGCCTGGTGCTTTCGCGTGTGCTGCCCGTCAAGAGGGATCTGGTCTGGCGCGCATGGACTGAGCCAGAGTTGCTGAAGCAATGGTTCTGCCCCAAACCCTATGCTGTGGACCGCTGCGTGCTGGACCTGCGTGCTGGCGGGCGCTTCTATACCCACATGACGGGCCCCAACAACTGGGAAGCTGACAACGAAGGAAGCTACCTGGAAGTAGTACCCAATGAACGACTCACTTTCACGGACCTGCTGCACGCCGACTGGACTCCTGCGCCAAGCCCCGCCCCGGGATTTACAGCCATCGTCCGGTTTGAAGATGCTGGAGAAGGCCAAACCAAATACACTGCCATCGCTCGCCATGGAAGCGCTCAAGGGCGCGAACAACACATGAAGATGGGGTTTCATGAAGGGTGGGGAACGGCAACAGACCAGTTAGTACAATTGCTTCGTTCACAGACCTAGCTGCCCAAAATCTTACTTGACCAGTTTCTGTATTTGCGCCGAAAAACCAGCCACGGAACTGGCCTTAAAAATCCAAGCGGATCGCTTTCATCTTGCCGCTATCGGTACCCCCATTTTTATCAAAATTTTGACACTGTCCCGCCTAACATAACGGTTATAGGAACCCGCTATGGAGGCAAACAATGGATCTCGTCTATCTCGCAGGCATACTTCTTCTCCATGCTTTGACAGCAGGACTTGCTTTGGGCTGTGCAAACCTCGGTGGTTCAAAATGAGCTGGCTACACATTGTAAGTGCCATTGTCGCGGCTGGTCTGTTGATTTACCTGATTGCGGCTCTGCTCAATCCGGAGGATTTTTCATGACAACCCATGCCTGGCTTCTTCTCGGACTTTTTTTGCTCGTGTTGCTGTTGGCGGTAAAGCCACTGGGCAGCCATATCGCCAATGTGATGGAAGGACGCCCTTCTCTGGCGTTGCGCCCCGGGAACGGCATCGAATCGGCGTTGTATCGCCTCTGTGGCATCCGCGAGGGTGCGGAAATGAGTTGGCAGCAATACGCGTTGGCCATTTTGCTGTTCAATCTACTCGGTGCGCTCGCAGTCTATGCCCTGCAACGGTTGCAACTTTGGTTGCCGCTGAATCCCCAAAATTTCTCCAACGTCAGCCCGGATTCGTCCTTCAATACCGCAATCAGTTTTGCCACCAATACCAACTGGCAAGGCTATTCTGGTGAATCAACCATGAGCTACCTCACCCAGATGCTCGGTTTGACGGTGCAGAACTTTTTCTCGGCCGCCACTGGAATCGTTGTCGTCATTGCAATGATCCGGGGTTTTGCCCGGCACACGGCGAAGACCCTCGGCAACGCTTGGGTCGATCTGACCCGCATCACACTCTATGTGCTGGTACCGATATCACTGATCTATGCCGTATTTCTGGTCGGCCAGGGCGCGATCCAGAATTTCGATGCCTACAAAGAGGTCACGACTCTGGAGGTCACGAAATACGTAAATCCCAAGTTCGATGCCGCCGGACATCCCCTCAAGGACGAGAAAGGCATCCCGCTCACGGAGTCGGTCACAATGCCAACCCAGACCTTGCCAATGGGTCCGGCTGCATCGCAGGAAGCGATCAAGATGATCGGTACCAACGGCGGCGGCTTCTTCAATGCCAATTCGGCGCATCCGTACGAAAATCCGACGCCGCTATCAAATTTCGTTCAGATGCTATCAATCTTCCTGATCCCGGCAGCGCTCTGCTTCACCTTCGGCCGCATGGTCGGCGATACCCGCCAGGGCTGGGCCGTACTGGCCGCCATGACGTTGATCTTTGTGGTCATGGCGGCCGCCGCAGTGAGCTTCGAACAGCAGGGCAACCCCTTGCTGGCCAGGCTTGGGGTCGATCAATCTGCCACAGCTTTTCAGCCGGGTGGAAACATGGAAGGTAAGGAAGCACGGTTCGGAATTGCAGATTCGGGCTTGTTCGCCACCATAACCACACTCGCTTCTTGCGGCGCGGTCAACGCCATGCATGACTCGTTCACACCCCTGGGTGGTTTCGTTCCGCTGTGGAACATGATGCTGGGTGAGGTGGTGTTCGGCGGTGTCGGCTCAGGACTTTATGGAATGCTGGTATTTGCCGTGATGGCGGTGTTCATTGCAGGGCTGATGATCGGCCGCACGCCGGAATACCTCGGCAAGAAGATCGAAACCTTTGAAATGAAGATGGTTTCCATTGCCATCCTGGTAACGCCGTTATTGGCGCTTTCTGGAACGGCTATCGCCGTGCTGGCAGCCGATGGTATTGCAGGTATTGCGAACCCGGGCGCCCACGGCTTCTCGGAAATTCTCTATGCCTTCACTTCTGCTGCCAACAACAACGGTAGCGCCTTCGCAGGACTATCCGCCAATACCCCCTTCTATAACGCGCTGCTTGGCGTTGCCATGTGGTTTGGTCGCTTCGGCGTTATCGTGCCTGTGCTGGCCCTGGCTGGTTCCCTCGCTGCCAAGAAGCGCATTGCTGCCAGCGTTGGGACCATGCCCACCCATGGCCCCCTGTTCGTGGTGTTGCTGATCTGTACTGTCGTGCTGGTCGGGGCCCTGAATTATGTCCCCGCGCTCGCCCTTGGTCCGGTAGCCGAGCATTTGATGCTCCGGCCCGGCAACTGAGCCAAAGGAGAAACTCATGACACACAAGAAACTTGCCATGTTCGACCGGGTATTGGTAAAGCCAGCCCTCGTGGACTCATTCCGGAAGCTAAATCCCGTCTTGCAGTGGCGCAATCCCGTGATGTTCGTGGTTTACATCGGCAGCATCCTGACTACGATGCTCTGGATGCAGGCCCTGGTCGGGCAGGGCGAAGCCTCGGCTGGCTTCATCTTCGCCGTCGCTTTGTGGCTGTGGTTCACTGTACTGTTTGCCAATTTTGCCGAAGCGCTCGCCGAAGGCCGGAGCAAGGCCCAGGCAGCATCATTGCGTGGGCTAAAAAGGGAAACCTGGGCCAAGAAGCTCAAGGAACCGAAGGCCAGTGCCGAGTGGATGACGGTGCCAGCCACTGACCTGCGCAAGGATGATTGCTATCTGGTGCATGCCAGTGAAACCATCCCGGCTGATGGCGAAGTCATCGAAGGGGTAGCTTCGGTGGACGAATCTGCCATCACCGGCGAATCCGCCCCCGTCATTCGCGAGGCGGGAGGTGATTTTTCGGCCGTGACAGGCGGCACCCGCGTGCTTTCTGACTGGCTGGTTGTTCGCGTGACGGTCAATCCTGGCGAGACCTTTGTTGACCGTATGATCGCCATGGTTGAAAGCGCGAAACGCCAGAAAACACCCAACGAGATTGCATTGACCCTATTGTTGGTGGCGCTAACCATCATCTTCCTCGGCGTAATCGTCACCCTGCTGCCCTACTCGATGTTCAGTGTCGATGTGGCGAAGGCTGGCACGCCCGTAACCATCACAGTGCTTATCGCCCTGCTGATCTGTCTGATCCCAACGACGATTGCTGGTCTGCTATCGGCCATCGGCGTCGCTGGCATGAGCCGCATGATGCAGGCCAATGTCATTGCCACTTCCGGCCGCGCTGTTGAGGCTGCTGGTGACGTCGATGTGCTGTTGCTGGACAAGACCGGCACCATCACCCTTGGCAATCGCCATGCCTCGGCCTTTCTGCCTGCAGATGGCACAAAGGAAGAAGACCTTGCCAATGCCGCCCAACTTGCGTCACTAGCCGACGAAACCCCTGAAGGCCGCAGCATCATGGTGTTGGCCAAACAGAAGTTTGGACTGCGCGAGCGCGATATTCAATCTCTTGGCGCGCAATTCGTCCACTTTTCTGCCCATACTCGCATGAGTGGGGTCGATATTCTGGGCAACCAAATCCGCAAAGGCGCCGCAGATGCCATCCGCAAGCATGTGGAGGATCTCGGTGGCAGCTTTCCGCCGTCAGTTCTCGTCGCCGTCGAGGATATCTCCCGCCGTGGCAGCACCCCCCTGGTGGTGGCGGAGGACGCTCGTGTGCTTGGCGTCATAGAGCTGAAAGACATCGTCAAGGGTGGCATCAAGGAGCGCTTTGCCGAATTACGCAGGATGGGTATTCGCACCATCATGATCACTGGCGATAATCGACTTACCGCTGCAGCCATTGCCGCAGAAGCCGGCGTCGATGATTTCCTTGCCGAGGCGACACCCGAAGCCAAATTGGCATTGATTCGCAAGCACCAGGCTGAAGGCCGTCTCGTCGCCATGACAGGCGACGGCACCAATGATGCCCCGGCACTGGCCCAAGCGGACGTGGCGGTGGCCATGAACACTGGCACTCAGGCAGCCAAGGAGGCTGGCAACATGGTTGATCTGGACTCCAATCCGACCAAGCTAATCGAAGTGGTGGAAACGGGCAAACAGATGCTGATGACACGCGGCGCATTGACCACCTTCAGCATCGCCAATGATGTAGCGAAATACTTCGCCATCATTCCAGCAGCTTTTGTCACCACCTATCCGCAGCTTGCATCACTCAATATCATGAAGCTAGCGAGCTCCTCATCTGCAATTCTGGCTGCATTGATTTTCAATGCGCTTATCATCGTATTCCTGATCCCTTTGGCACTGAAAGGTGTGAGGTATCAACCCTTGGGCGCTTCAGTGCTGCTGCGCCGCAACCTTGCGGTCTATGGGCTTGGCGGCATCATCGCCCCGTTCATCGGCATCAAGCTGATCGACATGCTGATTGCCTTCAGCGGCCTCGCCTGAAAATGGAAACCATCATGAAAACACTGCTACGTCCCGCAATCACCTTGTTCATGGTACTTTCTGCAATTACCGGAATCATCTACCCGATAGTAGTCACCGGAATCGCCCAGGCGGTTTTTCCAGAGTCATCCAACGGCAACCTGATCTTCAATGACGGAAAACTGGTCGGTTCAAAGCTGATTGGTCAGAATTTCGTTGACCCGGGTCATTTCTGGGGCCGGCCGTCAGCCACATCGCCGCAGCCCTACAATGGCACAGCCTCGGGCGGGTCGAACCAGGGGCCACTTAACCCAGCACTGGTCGATGCCGTCAAAACCCGGATCGAGGCCCTACATGCCGCCGACCCTCACAACCTGTTGCCAATTCCGGTCGACCTCGTTACAGCCTCTGCCAGCGGTCTCGACCCGGACATCAGTCCTGCTGCGGCTCACTATCAGGCGGAGCGAGTCGCCAACGCCCGCAAGTTGCCGTCAAAAACGGTGGCAGCATTGATCGACGCGCATACACAAGGGCGCCAATGGGGAATCTTCGGCGAAGCTCGTGTTAATGTACTGCAACTCAACATGGCGCTTGAGGACCAGTCAGGAAAATGACCAACTCCCGCCCCGATCCCGACCAGCTTCTCGACAGGATCAATGAGGATGAGATTCGTGCCGCCCGCGGCAAGCTGAAAATATTCTTTGGCGCTTCGGCCGGGGTCGGCAAGACCTATGCCATGCTGTCCTCCGCACGACAGCAGGTCCAGCAAGGCGCCGACATCGTCATCGGGGTGGTGGAAACCCATGGCAGGAAGGAAACAGAAGCGTTACTGGGTGGATTGGAGCGCCTGCCGCTCAAGGAAGTTTCTTACCGCGACAAGGTGTTGAAAGAGTTCGACATCGATGGCGCCCTGGCCCGAAAGCCAGAACTGATACTCATTGACGAACTCGCACATTCCAATGTACCTGGATCGCGTCATCCCAAGCGCTGGCAGGACGTCCATGAATTGCTGTCATCCGGCATCGACGTCTATTCGA
Organism: Pseudomonadota bacterium; assembly: GCA_021805725.1. Next base: position 135,826 of record JAJZEH010000041.1, read on the forward strand.
CGGTCAATGTCCAGCATCTGGAAACGCTCAACAATGTGGTCGGCGGGATCACCGGCATCCGCGTTTGGGAGACTGTTCCAGACCATGTTTTTGATGCTGCCGACGAAGTAGTACTCGTCGACCTGCCACCCGACGAGCTGCTACAACGTCTGAAGGAAGGAAAGGTCTATCTTCCGCATCAAGCTGAACGCGCGATCCGGAATTTCTTTCGCAAGGGGAACCTGATCGCACTGCGCGAGCTTGCGTTGCGGCGTACCGCTGATCGCGTGGATAACCAGATGATCCAGTACCGGCGCGACAAGTCCGTGGAGACAGTCTGGCAGACGCGCGAATCACTATTGGCCTGCATTGGCCCGGGAGATGGCGGCGACCGCATCATCAGAAGCGCGGCCAGAATCGCAGCCAGATTTGATGTACTTTGGCATGTGATCTACATTGAAACACCGGAATTGCGACGCCTTTCAGAAAAGCGGCGCCTGCACATTCTTAAGAACCTGAAACTGGCTCAGGAAACAGGGGCGGAGACCGCAAGCCTTTCCGGAAGCGATGCAGTAGAAACTGCCATTGAGTATGCCCGCGATCATAATCTTTCCAGGATTATCGTCGGTCGTGATCACGGCCCTTCATGGCAGCCATGGAAGCGCTCCTTTGCTGACCGCATCGGCATGCGGGCGCCTGAAGTTGACGTCATCCAGGTGGCTCGCGAGGACACCAAAGTCGACAGCCGCCGAGACGAAATCACCGACGAACCTCTTCTGGGCCGGCTGAAAGCACCTTGGCGGTCGTTTGCAATGAGCGCGCTTTTCTGTGCACTAGCAACCCTCATCGCCATGCCCCTGCTATCGGTGTTCGACCTTGCCAACATCGCCATGCTATTTTTGCTGGCTGTAGTTCTGGCAGCAGTTCGCTACGGCCTAGGTCCGGCAGTTGCGGCGGCCTTCCTCAATGTCGCGGCATTTGATTATTTTTTCGTACCGCCGCGATTTTCATTCGCTGTCAGTGACGTGCAATATCTACTGACTTTTGCGGTCATGCTTGCCGTCGGCCTTGTCACCGCCAGGTTGACTTCGGATCTCAAGTTTCAAGCTCGCATCGCCAGCCGTCGCGAACATCGGGTAAGAGCGCTTTACGAAATGTCACGTGACTTATCGGGCGCACTGATAACGCAGCAGATTGCCGAAATCAGCCAGCGTTTCGCTGAAAACGGATTCGATGCACGCGCTGCAATTGTGCTGGCTGATGAAAAGGGCAGGCTGCTAGAGCCCATCCAGGTTGCCGGCGGTCTGCCGACGGTAGACGCTGGCATCAGCCAGTGGGCATTCGATCATGAAGCCGAGGCTGGCTGCGGTACTGACACCCTTCCCGGAACCCCATTTCTCTACATTCCCCTAAAAGCGCCGATGCGTACGCGGGGGGTTCTGGCGCTGGAACCGCGCCACCCCCGGCGGTTGATGGCGCCAGAACAACGTCGACTTCTTGACACCTTCGCGCGGTTGATTGCCATTTCTCTCGAACGCATCCATTACGTTGAGGTTGCGCAGACCACTACCTTGCAGATGGAGTCGGAAAGGCTGC
>JAJZEH010000043.1 GCA_021805725.1 Pseudomonadota bacterium
TGCGCGAGCTGAAGGCGATGGCCGCATCCTATGGTTTTGACATCTCGAGGCCGGCTGGAACAGCGCTGGAGGCTGTGCAATGGCTGTATTTCGCTTACCTTGCCGCGTCCAAGGAAGCCAATGGTGCAGCCACGAGCGTGGGGCGCATCACCACTTTTCTCGATGTCTACATTCAACGCGATCTGGATGAAGGCCGCATCACGGAAACCGAAGCGCAGGAAATGATTGACCATCTGGTCATCAAGTTTCGCATCATCCGCTATATGCGCACCCGGGATTTTGATGCGCTATACAGCGGTGATCCCACCTGGGTGACGCTGACGCTTGCCGGGATGAGTACCGGTGGCCCGAGCCTCGTATCCAAAACCTGTTTCCGGGTTCTACAAACCCTTTACAACATCGGCCTGTCCCCTGAGCCCAACCTGACCATTCTTTGGAGCGTTCGTTTACCCGCGGGTTTCAAGGCTTTTGCCTCCAAGGTGGCCATTGACACGTCAGCGGTCCAGTTTGAAAACGATGACGTCATGCTGCCCCAGAAAGTGGGTGGCATCCCCCTGGGAGATGATTACGCCATTGCCTGCTGCGTATCTGCCATGCGCGTTGGCAAGCAGATGCAGTTTTTTGGCGCTCGGGCCAATTTGGCCAAAGCCTTGTTGTATGCCATTAATGGTGGTGTGGATGAACTCAGTGGCGTCAAGGTAGTCGAGGGGTTTGAGCCCATCAGGGGTGAGTACCTCGAATACGGGGAGGTGATGCCACGTTTCGAGGCAGTGCTGGACTGGCTGGCTGCAGTTTATGTGCGGGCCCTCAATGCCATTCATTACATGCATGACAAGTACGCCCCCGAGCGCCTGATGATGGCGCTGCATGATCGGGACATCCTGCGCACCATGGCCATGGGTATTGCAGGCTTGAGCATCACGGCCGACAGCCTTTCCGCCATCAAGCATGCCCGGGTTAGGGTGATTCGCAACGAAGCCGGTGTGGCCGTGGATTTTGCAATCGAAGGCAAATATCCGGCCTATGGAAACAATGATGACTCCGTGGACAGCATTGCCGTCTCCCTGACGCAGGGCTTCATGAAGCGCTTGCACCAGCACCGGTTTTATCGTGATGCCGTGCCCACACAGTCCGTACTGACCATCACTTCCAATGTGGTATATGGCAAGAAGACGGGGGCCACCCCCTGCGGTCGGGCCGCTGGCAAGCCCTTTTCACCCGGAGCCAACCCAACCAATGGCCGCGATGAAAACGGCTGGATCGCCGCCGGCTTCAGCGTTGCCAAAATTCCCTACGAAGCAGCGCAGGATGGCATCAGCTGGACAGCCTCGTCCACACCAGGCAGCCTGGGCAAGACGCCCGATGAACGCATCGTCAACATGGCCAACTGTATCGACGGCTTCTGCGATGCCACTGGATTCCACATCAATGTCAATGTACTCAACCGGGATACACTGCTCGATGCCATGAAGCGCCCGGAAGAATATCCGCAACTGACGATCCGGGTGAGTGGCTACGCCGTCAATTTCATTCGTCTTACACGCGAGCAACAACTTGACGTCATCTCACGCACATTTCACGAAACCTGCTGACCCGGCTCAGGGCCCTACCGGGTTCATCCACTCCTACGAAACAGGCGGGGCAGTGGATGGACCCGGCGTGCGTTTTGTCCTGTTCATGAACGGCTGCCAAATGCGCTGCCAGTATTGCCACAATCCGGACACCTGGAAACTGAAAAGCGGGCAGGAAAAGTCCGCGGCCGAAGCCGTGGCCGACATCGGCAAATACGCCCGATTTCTGAAATATGTGGGGGGGCTCACCATCTCGGGCGGCGAACCGCTGATGCAGGCAGACTTTGTTGGAACGGTGATGCGCAGGGTCAAGCAGGCATATGGGCTGCACATTGCCCTGGACACCAACGGTGCATTCGCAGGCACAGTTCCGGATGAATGGTTTGACCCGGTTGACCTGGTACTACTGGACATCAAACAGATCAATCCTGCGCGGCACCGTGAGTTGACGGCTACCGAACTTCAGCCCGTGCTGGACGCGGCGCAACGCCTGGCACGGCTGGGAAAACCGCTGTGGATTCGCTATGTACTGGTGCCCGGCTGGACCGACGGATTCGACGATGTAGAACATCTGGCCGATTTTGTGGCCACCCTGTCTACCGTGGAGCGGGTGGAAGTACTGCCATTCCACAACATGGCCGCGTACAAATGGGAGGCCATGGCGGGGGGGCGCTATCAGCTGGCCGATACGCCTGCGCCCAACCCCGAAATGGAACACCGCGTACGGCAGCAGTTTCTCAGGCGGGGCCTGCAGGTAGTGTAGGGCTTTCTGACCGGATCAGAGCCAGTCAGGCAGTTCGGACAGATCCTGCATTTCCCCATCGGGTTGGCTGGGGATGCGTTCGGGTGCCTGGGAATAACGATTGCACCACAGCACCTGGAACCCGAAAGCCTTGGCCGACCAGGCATCCCAGCTATTCGAAGAGAGAAAGCAGATGCTGTCTTTAACGACGTTGAGTCGCTGAGAAGCCAGTTGGTAAACCCGGGGATGCGGCTTGAAAACACCCACTTCTTCGACCGACAGAACGGCGTCGAAGTATGCCGCAATACCTGCATGTTGCGCGGCTGCAGTGAGCATCGCGGGCGTGCCATTGGAGAGGATGGCAAGCTTCAACCCCCTTTCACGCAAGCGCAGCAGGGTATCCGGTACCTCAGGATAGGCCGGAATGCTCAAATACAGGTTCATCAATCGCGCATGCAGTCCGTCATCCTTGATACCCAGACTGGTCATGGCATAGTCC
>JAJZEH010000013.1 GCA_021805725.1 Pseudomonadota bacterium
GCTTTCAATTTGGGATAGAGCTGATTCTGGACTGCGGCACCCGTGGCGTCGGCAGCGTGTACGATGCGTCGATGGGTATGGCCGCCCTCACGGGTCAGGTGCAGATGGCCTTCCTCGTGGGTGAAGGGTACCCCCTGTGCGCTCAGCCATTCGATGGCTGCCGGGGCATGTTCCACTATAAAGCGCGTGGCAGCCGCATCACACAGGCCAGCACCGGCATTGAGCGTGTCCTCAATGTGCGAGTCAAAACTGTCGCCTGTTCCTGTCACTGCGGCAATGCCACCCTGCGCCCAGCCGCTGGCTCCATCTTCCAGCATGCGCTTGGTGAGCACTGCCACTTTGCAATGCCCGGCAAGGCGCAACGCCGCCGTGGCGCCCGCCAGTCCGCTACCGATCACGATGGCGTCGAAGGTTTTCAGAGAAAGGCTCCGGAAAGGGGTTTGATCATCATCAGCCGCAAGTATGCGTCGCTGAGCGTTTTGTCACAAGTCCGTCATGAATATCACACCACAAATCCTGACAAAAACATAAACAAAAACATTTTCGTATCTTTTAATATCAGCGCCGAGTGCCCTGTTAGAAGTCGTAAAACATTGATCAGCGTAATTCGGATCTGGACAAATGAGTACATCCGTATTGATTCTGGAAGATGATTTGCAATTGGCGCGCCTGTTTCGGCATATTTTCAGTCGCGAGGGATTTGAAATCATTCACTGCATGGCAGTGAGCCACGCCAGAGCTTTGATCCACCAGTCGCGATTTGAGCTGGCATTAGTCGATGTGGTGCTGGGTCCCGAAGATAACGGCCTTGATTTCGTGCGTTACGCCCGGGAATCCCGTCCTGAAATGGGCATTATGGTCATCAGCGGAAAATCCTCCACGATGGATCGGATTCTGGGCATTCAGATGGGCGCGGATGATTACCTGGGCAAGCCCACGGACATGCGTGAACTGGTGGTCCGGGCCAGACGGCTGGTGCAGCGATTGCAAGCCAGGCCGCCATTGGGAAACGAGGGGCTGGTGCGGTTTTCCGGATTCATCCTGGACAAGCAGCGCCGCAACCTTTGCACCAGCGAGGGTGAACCCATTCTCTTGACCGGCCGTGAATTTGACTTGCTGGTTTGCCTGACGGAAAACGGCAATCGTGTCATTGGTCGGGAGGTCATCGCCAACCTGGTATGCGGTCGCGCATGGAGTGCGCTGGATCGCTCGGTGGATGTCATGGTATCAGGGTTGCGGTGCAAGTTGCGCAGGTTCCATCCTGGCGAAACCCTGATCAAATCCATTCGAGGGCAGGGGTATTACCTTGGCAGTGTTGTTGAACCGATACGCTGGTCCTGACAGCTTAAAACAGCTGTTCGTTCAGAATCTGGTACAGATACTGCCCATAACCGTTGTTCTTCATGCGCGCGGCAAGGGCTTCCACGTCCGCGGCAGAAATCATGCCCATTCGATAGGCAATTTCCTCAGGACAGGCAATCTTGAGACCCTGCCTTTTTTCAACGGTCTGTATGTACTGCGCGGCTTCAAGCAAGGATTCGTGGGTGCCGGTGTCCAGCCACGCGAAGCCGCGACCCATCAACTCAACATGCAGTTGTCGCTGGTCCAGGTAACACCTGTTGAGGTCGGTGATTTCCAGTTCGCCACGCGTGGAGGGCTTGAGGTTTTTGGCAAGGTCACAGACCTGGTTATCGTAGAAGTAGAGGCCCGTGACTGCATACCGTGAGCGCGGATTCCTGGGTTTTTCTTCCAGGCTGATGACGCGTCCGCTGGCATCGAATTCAGCCACGCCGTAGCGTTCAGGATCGGTGACGGCGTAGGCAAAGATGGTTGCGCCATTCGTGTGTTGCTGAGCACGATCCAGCATGCCCGAAAAGTCGTGCCCATAAAATATGTTGTCGCCCAGCACCAGGGCGCTGGGGTCCTGTCCAATGAAGTCCTTGCCGATGATGAAGGCCTGAGCCAGTCCCTCGGGGTTGGGCTGGACGGCGTATTGAATGGAAATGCCCCATTGCGCTCCATCGCCCAGCAGTTGCTGGAATCGAGGCGTGTCCAGCGGTGTCGAGATCACCAGGATGTCACGGATTCCTGCCAGCATGAGGGTGCTGAGCGGGTAATAGATCATGGGTTTGTCATAGACCGGCAGCAGTTGTTTCGATACCGCCTGTGTGACCGGATAGAGGCGGGTGCCTGAACCCCCAGCCAGAATGATGCCTTTTCTCATGAAGGTGTCCGCCCTGCGTAATTCTTTTCTATCCACTCGCGATAGGCACCGCTCGTGATGCGTTGCGTCCATTCCGGATGGTGCAGGTACCACTGTACGGTTTTTTCCAGCCCGGATTCGAATGTCTCAGCCGGTGTCCAGCCCAGTTCATTGCGGATTTTGCAGGCGTCGATGGCATAGCGCCGGTCATGTCCGGGTCGATCCTTGACGAACTGGATCAGGGATTCATAACCACCTGGCATGGCATTGGGGTGCAGGTGGTCCAGCGTGGTGCAGAGGGCATGGACCACCTCCAGGTTGGTGCGCTCGCTGTTGCCGCCAATATTGTAGGTTTCGCCCAGGCGTCCTGCCTCAAGTACGCGCCGAATGGCGTTGCAATGGTCCGTGACATACAGCCAGTCGCGCACATTCCTGCCATCCCCATAAACGGGCAAAGGCTTGCCATGCATGGCGTTGTGGATCATGAGCGGAATCAGTTTTTCAGGAAACTGGTAGGGGCCGTAGTTGTTGGAACAATTGGTGGTGAGCACCGGCAGTCCATAGGTGTGGTGC
>JAJZEH010000100.1 GCA_021805725.1 Pseudomonadota bacterium
CCAGCAGCGTGTGATTGCAGCCACCTACGGTGAGGTGCGGGTCATTTCGGTGTATTGCCCGAATGGCGAATCGCTTACTTCCGAGAAATACGGTTACAAGTTGCGCTGGTTTGCGGCATTTCGCAATTATCTCGAAGCCACGCTGATGCGCTATCCCCTGCTGGTCGTGGCGGGAGACTACAACGTTGCACCCGAGGATCGGGATGTATACGATCCCGTGGCCTGGAAGGGAGAAGTGTTATGCAGCGACGCCGAGCGCGCAGCGTTTGCTGCATTGCTGAAACTGGGCCTGAAGGACAGCTTCCGTCTGTTTGAACAGGCCGACAAGTCCTACAGCTGGTGGCATTACAGGGTCAATGCGTTCAAGCGGAATATGGGGTTGCGCATCGACCACATCCTGGCCAGCGATGCTCTGGTGCCATCGTGCAGTTCCTGCACCATCGACAAGGGGCCGCGCGCGTTGGAACGCCCATCGGATCACGCGCCTGTATTTGCCGAGTTTTCGGATTCCTCCAGCCCCAATTCCTGAATCTTTCGGGTCAGGGTGTTGCGCCCCCAGCCCAGCAGCTGTGCGGCTTCAATGCGGCGACCCCCGGTATGGGCCAGGGCCTGGGTGATGAGGGCGCGTTCAAAATCCTGGCTCAGACGGTCCAGAATGCCGCGCTCGCCACGCGCCAGGGCCAGGGAAACCTCCAGTTCGAGCGCGGTTTTCCAATGCATGGGTACAGGGGCGTCTGCCGTTCCTTTCAGCTCAGCCGGCAAATCCCCGATGTCCACATTGACCCCGGGTGCCATGACCGTGAGCCAATGACAGATATTCTCCAGCTGGCGGACGTTGCCGCGCCACTCCAGGTTTTCCAGAAAATGCACCGCTGCGTCGGAAAGGCGCTTGGTTTCAACCTGCAGTTCACGGGCGCTTTTCTGCAAGAAATGGCGCGCCAGCATGGCGATGTCCTGACGGCGTTCGCGTAACGACGGAATCCTGATGCGGATGACATTCAGGCGGTGAAAGAGATCCTCGCGAAACAGTCCTTCGCGCACCCGGGCTTCCAGATCCTGGTGGGTGGCCGCAATGATGCGTACCCTGGACGCAACCGGAGAATGCCCGCCCACACGATAGAACTGGCCATCGGAGAGCACACGCAGCAAACGGGTTTGCAGGTCGGCTGGCATGTCGCCGATTTCGTCCAGAAACAGGGTGCCGCCTTCGGCCTGTTCAAATCGACCACGACGCAAGGTGTTGGCGCCGGTAAAGGCGCCGCGTTCATGGCCGAATAATTCAGATTCCAGCAACTCCTTGGGAATGGCGGCAGTGTTGATGGCAATAAAAGGTTTGTGGGCCCTGTTGCTATGGCGGTGCAAGGCACGCGCCACCAGTTCCTTGCCGGTTCCCGATTCCCCATTGATCAACACGGTGGCATTGGATTGCGACAGCCGCCCGATGGCGCGAAAGACTTCCTGCATGGCAGGGGCCTGGCCCAAAATCTCAGGAGTATCGTTCCCTTCTTCCTGTGCATCCTGGGTGCGCATGCACTCTTCCAGGGCGCGACGCACCAATTCAATGGCATGATCCACATCGAAGGGTTTGGGCAGGTATTCGTAGGCCCCTCCCTGGAAAGCGGCGACTGCACTTTCCAAGTCTGAATAAGCCGTCATGATAATGACGGGCAGATCCGGGAAGCGTGCCTTGAGCTTTTCCAGAAAGTCGAAGCCAGAGCCTCCTGGCATCCGGATGTCGCTCACCACCACCTGGGGCTGCTCGCTCTCCAGCAGCGTCAATGCTTCCTGCGCCGAAGAAAACACCTGGAAGGGGATGTTTTCGCGCGTGAGGGCCTTCTCAAACACCCAACGAATGGAACGGTCATCATCAACAATCCAGACTGGCTTCATGACATTCAGTGCCCTCAAGTGTATTCAGTATCGGGCATGGGAAGGATCATGCTGAAACAAGTGTGACCCGGGACGCTTTCAAATTCAACCATGCCATGGTGCTGGCTAATCAAGTTCTGTGCCAACATCAATCCCAACCCGCTGCCGCCTTCCCGACCTGAAACCAGCGGTTGGAAAATCCTGTGTTGCAACGATTCAGGGATGCCCGGACCGTTATCCACGATCCTGATCAGCAACCCCAGACGAAAACGCCGGCGGGCCAGGGTGATCTGGCGCAACGCCCTGCTCTGGAGCAGGATTTCACCCTTTCCGTTAAGGGCCTGGGCGGCGTTGCGGGCGATATTGAGCACAGCCTGGATCAGTTGTTCGCGATCTGCCGTGATTTCGGGCAGGCTGGTGTCGTAATCTCGCTGGATGATAATGCCTTCAGGAAACTCGGCAAGAATGACGGTACGAACCCGTTCCAGGACTTCGTGGATGTTGAGGGGGGCCACTTGCTGCAACCGGTTTGGGCTCAACATCCGGTCCATGAGCACCTGCAGGCGGTCAGCTTCTGCCCGAATCACCTGGGTGTACTCCTTCAGTTCGGGTCGGTCCAGCTCGCGCTCCAGCAGTTGGGCAGCCCCCCGAATGCCGCCCAGGGGATTGCGGATTTCGTGGGCCAGGTTGCGAATCAACTCGCGATTGATTTTCTGGTCTTCGAGAATTTTTTCTTCACGGGCAATGCGCATACGCTGGTTGATGGGTCGAAATTCCAGAAGGATGCCGTCGTCGGGGTTCTGGAGAGGGGTACCGGTGCAACTGACGATCAGTGCGGCGTGA
>JAJZEH010000015.1 GCA_021805725.1 Pseudomonadota bacterium
GTGAAACGCAGGTCCACGAACTTGACCTCGTTGTCCTTGATCATTTGCATGACATCAGCTGCAGCCATTTCTCAATCTCCTGTTGTTTCGCTCACGAAGTCTTCGTCGAGTACGGTGTGCTTCCGGGGCTCACCCGGTTGCGGTCAATATTAAGGTGCAGCCCACACTGTAAGCAGGTTGCATGCCAGTCCACTTCTCTACAATATGTCATTGTGCCACAAGGCTGGGCGGGATGAGGCGCTTCCTGTCCATGCACTGCAAATGTGCGGAAAATCAGAATAGCGCACCATTCCGGTGCTTGTAGGGGCCAATTCGCCCGAAGCTTGCCCCGATGGCTTCGCAGCGTACAATGGGGCATCCTGACTGAATGATTCGCCATCATGGCCAAAATTCCAGAAATTCTCAAAATCGCCCAGAACAGGGGAAGTGAAACCAACCTGCCGTATGATGGCGCGCTCATGCCCACGGAGGCTTTTGAGATCCTCAATGAAGCCTCCGTTGCCGTCCTGGTGGACGTACGCACGCGTGCCGAGATGGATTGGGTTGGTTTTGTGCCGGGCGCCATCCACATCGAGTGGCAGGATTACCCCGCCTGCCAGCGCAACCCGGATTTCATCGACATGCTTCGACAGTCCGTACCTGAAGACAGCTTGCTGCTTTTTCTGTGTCGCTCCGGGGTGCGCTCGCATGCGGCGGCAGCGGCGGCAGCTGCCGCGGGGTTTACGGGGTGCTACAACATCCTGCAAGGGTTTGAAGGAGAGCGGGATGCGCAGGGCCATCGCAATTGCATCGGGGGCTGGCGTGCTGCCGGCTTGCCCTGGAAGCAGAACTGATTGCTGACGATGGATCGGTACGCCGTCATGGGGCATCCCGTGTCCCATAGTCGATCACCCCAAATCCATGCCCTGTTTGCGAAGGCGACAGGGCAGGTCATGACCTATGAGCGGATTGATCCGGAACCTGACCCGTTTGAAGTGGCCGTCGCCAGATTCAGAAACGAAGGTGGCAAAGGGCTGAATATCACCCTGCCTTTCAAGGAGCGTGCCTTTGCTCTGGCGGATTGCCAGACTGCGCGCGCCAGAGCTGCCGGAGCTGCCAACACCCTGGAATTTCGAGACGGGCAGGTTTTTGCCGATAATACGGATGGGGTGGGCTTGGTCAGGGATCTTGTCCAGAACCAGCGCTTCATGCTGCAACAGAAAAATATCCTGTTGTTGGGCGCAGGCGGCGCGGCACGCGGCGTGATGCTACCCCTGCTGGCCGAGCAACCGGCGCGGCTGGTGGTCGCCAATCGAACGGCAGCACGCGCGATTGCAATCCTGGCTGATCTGAAAGCTTCCTGCACCGTCGCTGGCGACCTGATGCGTCGTGCCGAGGCTTGCGGACTGGAGGCCATCCCGGCGGTGCCATTCGACGTTGTCCTCAACGCCACTTCCAGCAGCCTCACGGGGGCTGTGCCTGAAGTGCCCCAGGGCGTGTTTGGCCCACGCAGCCTGGCCTACGACATGATGTATGGCCAGGGCCTGACTCCCTTCCTCAGGCTGGCACAGGCGCACGGGGCACCATATCTTGCCGATGGGCTGGGCATGCTGGTGGAACAGGCCGCAGAATCGTTTTACCTCTGGCGTCACGTCCGTCCCATGACCGCCGCAGTACTGCAGCAGTTGCGGGCCGAACTGGGGTGAACCGTTTGCATCGTCTGGTCCGTTGGGGATTGCGGCTGTTGTTTTGGGCATTGTTGCTGTTGGTGCTCTGGGAAAGCTGGATCTTTGCCCAGGTGCTATGGTGGAAAGGCCACAATCCCGAAAAAACATCCTTCATGAAAATTCGCGCCGAATCCCGACTGGCTACAGGAAAGGGCGATATCCTGCCCCATCCCTGGGTAGCGTACGAGCGCATTCCGGATAGTCTGAAACGCGCCGTCGTTGCTGCCGAAGATTCCGGGTTTGTGGCCCATCATGGCTTTGACTGGGAGGGCATGCGCCGTGCCCTGGAGAAGGATATTCACCGCGGCAAACCGGTTGCCGGGGGGTCCACAATCACGCAGCAACTGGCCAAAAACCTGTTTTTATCAGGGCAGCGCAGCCTCTGGCGCAAGGCTCAGGAAGCGATCATTACCGTCATGCTCGAAGCAACCTGGAGTAAAAGGCGCATTCTGGAGGTCTATCTGAATGTGATCGAATGGGGGGATGGATTGTTTGGCTGCGCAGCAGCCACGCGACACTACTACCAGGAGCCCGTGGGTGACCTGACGACGTCGCAGGCAGCGCGGCTGGCTTCCATGATTCCCAGTCCCAGGTATTTCGATCGTCACGGAGAAACCGAACGATTGCTGGAGAAAACGGACACCATCGAAGTCCGCATGACACAGGTTGCCATACCGCACTGACGCAGCCTCATGCTGCTGTATCAGCGCATTCAAAACCACCGGACGCGTACCCTGTTGGGTACGGTGTCCGGTGAAATCTGACCTTGCTTAGAACATCGGCTTGATCAGGGGGCTGGAGATGATCGGCGCCACCGACGGTGCCACGACGGGCTTCGGTGCTGCTGGTTTGGCCATTGCAGGCTTGGCAGCCGGCTTCTTGGCGGCGACCTTCTTCACTGCAGGTTTGGCAGCCGGCTTCTTGGCAGCTGGCTTCTTGGCAGCGGCCTTTTTGGCAGCTGGCTTCTTGGCGGCGGCCTTTTTGGCAGCTGGCTTCTTGGCAGCAGCTTTCTTGGGAGCGGCCTTTTTGGCAGCTGGCTTCTTGGCAGCAGCTTTCTTGGGAGCGGCCTTCTTGGCTGCAGCCTTCTTGGGAGCGGCCTTTTTGGCAGCCGGTTTCTTGGCTGCAGCCTTCTTGGCGGCAGGTTTCTTGGCTGCGGCTTTCTTGGGGGCAGCCTTCTTGGCGGCCGGTTTCTTCTTTGCTACGGCCTTCTTGGCGGCTGGTTTCTTTGCTGCGGCCTTTTTGGGGGCGGCAGCCTTCTTGGCTACGACCTTCTTGGGGGCTGCGGCTTTCTTGGCGACTGTTTTCTTGGCCGCAGGTTTCTTCGCTGCGGGTTTCTTCTTGGCTGCTACCATCGTTGACTCCTTGTCAGTATTGATCGGTTGTTCCAGATCGTTCGTGCATTGCACTACCAAGTGGGACCAATCGATCTTTCCGATGAACCCACACAAAGGGCACTGGTGAACTTCACTGCATGCCTCTTGGTGATTGGATTCTATTTCAGAAAATTGCTGATAGGAGCATTCATCGATGTATAACAAAGATTATTTTGAATGTTCATGCGAAATTTAGTATCGATACGATACCAAAATTTGGATATTGCCAATTTTAAAGTAAGACGAATCCTTACAGGTCATCCGGGATAGGCCATTCATCCCGGTAGAGATCCTTGATGGACTCGCGTCGGCGAATCAGATGGGCACGATCCCCGTCCACCAGGATTTCCGGAGGGCGTGGGCGGGCGTTGTAATTCGAACCCATGGATGCGCCGTAGGCGCCGGCTGAGAGAATGGCCAGAAGATCTCCCTGAGCGACAGCGAGCTTGCGGGCGCGGCCCAGAATGTCACCGGTTTCGCATACGGGCCCCACCACATCCGTAATGACAGCAGGGACCGTGTTTTCAGTGACGGGAAGGATTTCGTGCCAGGCCTCATAGAGCGAGGGGCGGATCAAATCGTTCATGGCGGCATCCACGATGGTAAAACGATGCGTGGCAGAGGTTTTGAGGTACTCCACACGCGTCAGTAACAGGCCGCCATTGCCGATGATCCTGCGCCCGGGCTCGAGCAGCAGGCGGCCTCCAAACCCCTTCAATCGGGCAGCCACTTCGCGGGCGTAGTCCTTGAGGTCAATGGGGGTTTCGTCGCGATAGCGGATGCCAACGCCGCCGCCCAGGTCCAGGTGATGCAGCTGGATGCCGGATTGCGCCAGCTGGTCTACCAGCAGGAGGATTTTTTCAAGGGCGGCGACAAAGGGAGAAAGCTCGGTGATTTGAGAGCCGATGTGGCAGTCGATTCCGTTGACCTGAATGCCTGGAAGGCCTGTAGCCCTTTGATACAGCGCCAGGGCGTCGGCATAGGCCACGCCGAATTTGCTTTCTTTCAGCCCGGTAGCAATGTAGGGGTGGGTTCCCGGATCGACATCCGGGTTGACCCGCAAGGAGACGGGCGCGCGCACTCCAAGGTTTGAGGCCACCTGTGACAGGCGTTCCAGTTCGGCTGCAGATTCCACGTTAAAGCACAGCACACCGGCGCGCAGGGCTTGCGCCATTTCATCCGAAGTTTTGCCCACCCCGGAAAAAACCACCTTCCCCGGGTCTCCGCCCGCTGCCAGTACGCGGCTGAGCTCGCCTCCTGAAACGATGTCGAATCCAGCACCCAGCCTTGCAAGCAGGCTCAGAATGCCCAGGTTGCCGTTGGCCTTGACGGCATAGCAGATGAGCGGTCGAAGTGACGCAAAAGCCTGCTCAAATTCGGCAAATGAGGCCGTGATGGCGGCTTTCGAGTAGACATAGCAAGGCGTACCAAAGCGTTCTGCCAGATCGGTCAGGGGCAGGGCTTCGACGTGCAGCACCCCGTGTGAGCGGGTGATGCCAGTGGGCAGGAAGGAATCGGACATTATGGTATTGAACCGTCAGGAGCCTTGGGTTTGGATGCGTCAGGCTGGGGTGCAGGAGGTCGTGCCGGCGCTTGCGGAGGGAGTGTCAAGGCGCTCTTGAGTCCACAAGCAGACAGGAGCAGCGATGCTGCGAACGCCAACGCACCGCGTCGGGGTGGAAATATCTGGTCTTTCATGCGCAAAAGTCTATCACAAGGGCCGAAAACGGCGATGATTCTGCATTTTGGACCATCCGGATTCGCAAAAAAATCATGGGCTCCCTTGAAAGCCGCGCCAGACATGGCTTTCAAGGAAGTTGTTGAATTTACAACAAATTTGAAAAATGGGGTTGACTCAGGGTAAAAAAGGGCTATTTAGACAAAAAAACCTCGATTTTCAGGGGGATAGGAGGGGTATGGTGTCGGTTCAATACTAAAAAAATCAATATTTGAATTTTTGACAAAATGGTATTGACTCGATAGTATTAATCCATGCTCAAGAACCCGGTTGTTCTCCTTGATCTCGTGGACCGACTCGCAAACCTGATGCGTTCAGAGTTTCGGCGCATTGGTAGCGAGGAGGGATTGCAGCCAGTACATATCCAGGCCCTGATGTTTCTGGAACAGGCCAACCGCTTTAGCAATACGCCCCAAGCCCTGGCTGAATATCTGGGCCTGACCAAGGGAACGGTATCACAAAGCCTGCTGCTGCTGGATCGTCGCGGTTTGATCGAACGCTATCAGGACGAAATCGACAAACGCGTGGTGCGGTTGCGTCTTAGCCAGCTGGGTGAAGCGTTTTTAAGCGAGTCGACGCCTGCAGCGTTATGGCAAACGGCAACCCGTGATATCAGTGCCAATCGCGTCCGGTTCAGTGTCTCGGTGCTGAGAAGCATCGTTTACGAGCTGCAAAACTACAATGGCGGCCCTCCCTTTGGCGTATGCAGCACCTGCATCTATTGCCAAAGAAAAAGCCAGCGCATCCACCACTGCACCTGGTTTGGCGAACGTCTGTCGGGTCCTGAAACCCGCAAAATATGCCGGGAGCAGGTGCCCAAGACGGGGTACCTTAGCGTAGCTGAGTAGCCCGGGCGGCCCGTACGGCCGCCAGAACCTGTTCCGGAGCCGTCCCTCCTGGCACGTTGCGGCTGGCCAGTGACCCTTCGATGGTCAGTACGGCAAATACATCCGGTTCAATTGTGCCAGAAAATCCCTTGAGGGTATCCAAAGACAGGTCTGACAGGTCGCAATGCTGGTCTTCTGCCAATCGAACGGCCTTCGCCACCACTTCGTGGGCGTCCCTGAAGGGCATTCCCTTCTTGACCAGATAGTCGGCCAGATCCGTGGCGGTGGAAAAACCCTCCAAGGCAGCGCGGCGCATGGCTTCCTGGTTGACGGTAATGTCCCGCAACATTTCGGCAAAGATGGACAGGGTGCTGGACAGGGTGTCGGCCGTATCAAACAAGGGCTCCTTGTCTTCCTGGTTATCCTTGTTATAGGCCAGGGGCTGGCCTTTCATCAGGGTCAGCAACGCCATCAAATGGCCCGTCACGCGTCCGCTCTTGCCCCGGGCCAGCTCAGGAACGTCCGGATTGCGCTTTTGCGGCATGATCGACGAACCCGTGCAAAAGGCGTCGCCGATCCGGATAAATCCGAATCGGGGGCTCATCCAAAGGACAAACTCTTCCGAGAGGCGGGAGATGTGGGTCATGATGAGTGCGCCGGCAGCACAGAATTCAATGGCGAAGTCGCGATCGGAAACGGCATCCAGGGAATTGAGGCAAATGGACTCAAAACCCAGCAGCTCGGCAACACGCTCCCGCCGGATGGGGTAACTGGTGCCAGCCAGCGCGGCAGCCCCCAGCGGCAGCCGGTTAACCCTATGGCGGCAATCTGACAGCCGCTCGCGGTCGCGCCCGAACATTTCGACATAGGCCATCATGTGATGGCCAAATGTGACGGGTTGCGCGACCTGCAGGTGGGTAAACCCTGGCATCGGAGTCGCTGCATGGCGCTCGGCCAGATCCAGCAAGGCAGCCTGAACTGCGCGCAGCAAGCCATTGAGGTGATCGATCTCATGGCGCAGGTACAGCCGGATATCCGTGGCCACCTGGTCGTTGCGGGAGCGGGCGGTATGCAGGCGCTTTCCTGCATCGCCAATGAGCTGGGTCAGGCGACGCTCGATGTTGAGATGAACGTCTTCATCGTCCAGTGTCCAGGGAAACAGGCCCCCCCTTACTTCCTCAAGGAGGGTTGCCATGCCCGACTGGATGGCCTGGAGGTCGCCAGGGGATATCAGCCCCGCTTCGCTCAGCATCTGGGCGTGAGCCAGTGACCCCTGAATGTCGAATTCAGCGAGGCGCCGGTCAAACTGCACCGATGCCGTATAGGCCTTGACGGATTCTGCAATGGGGACGGAAAACCGCCCGGACCATACTTTTGATGGAGAACCCGTATCGGGCTTGCTGTTTTGAGTCATGAGAAGCATCCTGGTTACTATTCAACGCCCGTAAAGTATAGTGCATCCAAGGCCAACGCCCCATGCCAAAATCCTTTAACTTCAACGCGGTCCCTTTTGACGGACTCACCGGCGAACAGCAGCGGTGGGTGCGCGATAGCGTGGATATCGGCTACTACCCGGCTGGCCAGACCATTCTTTCCGGGGGAGATGAACCCACGCATCTGTTCGTGATCATCAAGGGGCACGTGCAGCAGACCGAGCACGGAGAAGTGCTTTGCGTTTACAGCAAGGATGAATGTTTTGACGGGCGTGGGTTGATCTCGGGATGCGTGACCGGCGTATTTACTGCGGCCGAGGAGCTGATCGTCTATCTGGTGCCGAAATCCACCATCAAACGGCTGATTGCTGCCAATGCCAACTTCGGTGCCCTGCTGTTCTCGGACATTTCACAAAAACTGAGGGCGTTGACCGAACGCCGATCGCAGCGGGAGCTTCATTCGCTCATGTTATCCCGCATCGATCAGGCGTTTGTGCGCCCTGCCCACATCGTGCCCGAGAACACGGACGTATTCAGCGTGGCACAATTGTTCGAAACCGAACAACTGTCCAGCGTCCTGGTCCAGAGAGGTGATCGCTACGGAATTTTCACATCCACCGACGTGCGCAAGGCCATTCTCTCGGATCAAGACCCGCATGCCCTGCCCGTGGGGCAGCTCGCCACCTGGGAGCTGATCGAGGTATCCCAGGATGACGCGGTGTTTGATGCCCTGATTCTGATGATCCGGCACGGCGTGCACCGTGTCGTCGTCAAACGGCAGGGAGACATTGTTGGTGTGATGGAGCAGCTGGATCTGCTGAGTTTCATTTCCAACCACTCTCACCTGATTTGGCACCAAGTCCAGCAGGCACGAACCCAGGAGGAGCTCAAAGGCGCCTGCACCAGCATTCAGCGCTTGATCCAGCTGCTCAGTGAAAGCGAAGTCAAGGTCAGCATGATTGCGCGTCTCGTGCAGGAGCTCAACACCAAGATTTTTGCCCGGCTCTGGCAGTTTGTAGCCCCCCCAGACCTCATGGATAACAGTTGCGTGATTGTGATGGGAAGCGAAGGCCGGGGGGAACAGATACTCAAAACCGACCAGGACAATGGCCTCATCCTGCGCAATGGTTACCACTTCCCCGACCTGACTGGGGTGACCAGTGCCTTCAATGATGCCCTGTGCGATTTTGGTTACCCCCCCTGCCTGGGCGGCATCATGATGCGCAATCCGCTCTGGTGCCAGAACCTGGATGACTTCAAGGAAACCATCCGGCAGTGGGTGTTCCATCCCAGTGCTGAAACCCACATGCGTCTGGCCATATTCTCGGATGCAGTGGCGGTGTGCGGCGACCCCGAACTTCTGAAGGAACTCAAGAACTTCTTTTTTCGGCCCTTGCAGGACATGCCAAGCTTTTTTGCCCACTTTGCCAGGGCTGCGGACAGCTTTTCCGAGCAAAGCAGCTGGTGGTCCCGCTTGTTGCTGGGAGATGGCGAAGGAAACGAGCTGGACATCAAAAAACTGGGCATATTTCCGATTGTGCACGGTGTACGAAGCTTGGCACTGGAGTCTGGGCTTGCACCGACCGGCACTGTGGAGCGCATTGATGCGCTCGTCCGGCTTGAAAAGATTCCGGAAGATCTGGCCATCGATCTCAAGGAGTCCCTGCACTACCTGATGGATATTCGCCTCAAACAGGGTCTTCAACAGCTGTCCCTGGGGCAGCGCCCCGGCAATATGGTGCGCATGGGCTCCCTGAGTACGCTGGAGCGCGATCTGATGCGTGACAGTCTGCAAGTGGTGAAGCGTTTCCGTGGGGTGTTGCACTATCACTTCAAACTGGATGCCCTGTAAGTCATGTGGGATGGGCTGAAGCGTGTCTGGTACCGTCGCCGGCTATTGCGACCGGAATACGCCAGACTTTTTGAACCAGCGCCACCTGACGAATGGGTGAGCGTGGATTGTGAAACCACGGGGATGGATCGTCGCCATGACGAAATTCTCTCCATTGGCGCTGTCCTGATCAAGGGAACGCGCATCATCACCAGCGAGCGGCTTGAGCTGTTCATCCGTCCCGCCGGGCAGGTCAAGGCAGAAAGCATCCGGATCCATCACCTGCGCAGTATGGATGTAGCCTATGGGCTGGAACCCCGGCAGGCCATTCAGAAGTTTCTGGATTTTGTGGGGAGCCGGCCGCTGGTGGGCTACTACCTGGAATTTGATGTGGCCATGCTGGACCGACTGGTACGACCCTTTCTGGGCATTCCCCTGCCACAGAGCAAAATCGAGGTATCAGGCCTCTACTACGACTACAAGTATTCCCAGAATGCGGGCAGTAACGTGGACTTGAGCTTTCATAGCATCATGCAGGACCTGCGCCTGCCCGAACGCACCGAGCATGATGCCTTCAACGACGCCCTGATGGCTGCCATGATGTTTGTCAAACTCAGACACCTGAAAAAATAGGGCCCAAAAAAATTGGGGACAGACCCCAAAAAGGAGTCTGCCCCCAAAATGTCATTTCCGGGCGTAATTTAGTGCGATGCCCCGATTTCTGCACCCAGCCCGGTTTCGGAACGGACTTTCTGGGCATTAAATGCGGCACGCTCCTTCTGGGCGCTTTCGCTGTGATCCGTGACGGAGAAAACGTAGGCCACGATCAGGACGGCCGGGAGTACGACGAACGTCGGGAAGTCGTATGGGAAAATGGCAGGGCCATTTCCTAAAACCTTGGTCCAGACGGTCGGGCCGATGATCAGCAGGCCGATGGAGCCAAAGATGCCCGTGTAGCCCCCCAGTACTGCCCCACGCGTGGTCAGTCCGCGCCAGAACACGGACAGAACCAGAATGGGGAAGTTGGCGCAGGCGGCGATCGAGAAGGTCAGGGCCACGATGTAGGCTACGTTCTGCTTCTCGAAGGCGATGCCCAGCAACACGGCCAGGATGCCCAGGCCGATGACGCACACCTTCGACACCCACACTTCCTGTGCTTCAGTGGACTTGCCCTTCATGATCACGTTGGCATAGATGTCGTGCGACAGGGCAGAAGCGCCAGCCAGGGTCAGCCCCGACACCACGGCCAGAATGGTGGCAAACGCGACCGCGGCAATAAACCCGAGGAAAAGGTCGCCACCAATCGCATGCGACAGGTAGACCGCGGGCATGCTGCCGCCCCCTTTGAGCGCCAGGATGTTCTTGGTGACGTCCACCACGTATTCTGGATTGTTAGCCACGAGCACGATGGCACCAAAGCCGATGATGAAAGTCAGGATATAGAAGTAACCGATGAAGCATGTGCCATACAGCACGGACTTGCGCGCCGCCTTGGCATTGGTAACGGTGAAGAAGCGCATCAGGATGTGCGGCAGACCCGCGGTACCAAACATCAGGGTCAGCCCCAGCGATATGGACTCGATCGGGTTGGCTTTGGCGCCAATGGGCACTACCGACTTCATGATTTCCATGTGTTTGGGATGAGTGGCCACGGCATCGGTGAATAATTTTTCGAAGCTGAACCCCTCATGAGCCATGACACCAATGGCGATCAGGGTGGCGCCACCGAGAAGCAGGCCTGCCTTGATGATCTGGACCCAGGTGGTGGCCTTCATGCCGCCAAAAGTGACGTAGACGATGATCAGCGTGCCGACGATGACAATGGATTGCCTGTAGGAAATCTGGGGGACGAGGGTGTGCAGCAATTGCCCGGCACCCACCGCCTGTCCGATCAGATACCAGATCACCACGATCAGCGAACCGATGGCGGCCATGGTACGGACCGGACCCTGTTGTAACCTGAAGGAGGCCACGTCGGCATAGGTGTACTTGCCCAGATTGCGTAACCGCTCGGCAATCAGGAACAGGATGATCGGCCAGCCGACCAGCCAGCCCACCGAGAAAATCAGGCCGTAAAAGCCATTCATGTAAACCAGCGCGGCAATTCCCAGAAAGGAGGCTGCCGACATGTAGTCACCCGCAATGGCCAAGCCATTTTGCAGGCCGGTGATGCCGCGACCGGCAGCATAGAAGTCGGTGGCTGTCTTTGTGCGCTTGGCCGCCCAGTAGGTAATGCCGAGGGTTATGGCGACGAAAATGACAAACATCACAATGGCGTGCCAGTTGATGGGTGGTTCTGCGGGGGCTACGGGGGGCACTGCACCATCAGCAGCAAGGGCAATCGAGGTGAACAACGACAAGGCCGTGGCCAGGGTTGCGAGGCAGGCAGTTTTCCATGTTCTCATTTGAGCGATTCCTGAATGATTTCGTCAGTGAGGGGATCGAAGGTGTGGTTGGCCCGTCGCACATAGATGGCGGTCAGGATGCACGACACCAGGATGACGCCGACGCCAATAGGCATTCCCACGGGGATGACGCTGTCTGCGGACAGGGGTTGCGTCAGGAAATCAGGGGCAAATGCAATCATGAGAATGAAACCGAAATACATGACGCAGACGATCGTGGACAAGGTCCAGGCCAGGGAATCGCGTTGCGCGACCAGTTGGTGATACTTGGGGTTGTTTTGAATCCTGCTAGCTGAGAGTTCGGACACGATGGGCTTCCTCCGTTTTTTTTGGTGGGTTTGCCAGCCGCTGGGGCCGACGCCACACGCGTTATCAGGGGGCGACAGGGTACGAGTGCCGTGATAATAGTAATCAGGTTTTCAAGGAGTTCAAAGGTT
>JAJZEH010000071.1 GCA_021805725.1 Pseudomonadota bacterium
GCATGGGGGGGGGGCATGGGCGGGACGAGCACGCCGTCCACCAGTTCAGGCAGTTCCATGGGGTCTTCTCCATTTGGTTCCACCGGGGGCAGCAGCGGCGGCACGGGCGGCAACACGCGCACTTACTCGGCAGGCGGTTCGGGCGGCAGCATCCCGGCGGGCATGATCCAGGCGGATGCCACCACCAATTCCATCATCATCACGGCCAACGAACAGGTCTACCGCAATCTGCGCGCCGTGATCGATCGGCTGGATGCGCGCCGCGCCCAGATCTACGTGGAATCCATGATCGTGGAAGTGTCCAGCAACAAGGCTGACGAGTTTGGTGTTCAATTGCAGGGGTTGCTGGGAGGCGGCGCCACACAGACTTTTGCCGGCACCAACTTCAATGCAGCCACACCCGGCAGCAACATCGTGGCCTTGAGCCCGCAAGCTGGCAGCCTGCTCAACCTGGGTGCCGCTGCCAATATCGCCACTGCCGGCGTGGTGCCTTCGGCAGGAACCAACATCGCCGTCTTGCACAGCTACAATGGTGTCATGGGTCTTTCGGCCCTGGCGCGCGCCGTCAGCAACATCTCGGGGGTGAACGTATTGTCCACACCGAATCTGCTGACGCTGGACAATGAAGAAGCCAACATCGTGATTGCCGAGAACATTCCCCTCGTCGCGGGCCAGTATGCCCAGACGGGTGTCACCGGCACCATCAACCCCTTCACCACCGTGGATCGCAAGGACGTGGGCCTCACGCTGCGCATCAAACCCCAGATTTCGGAAGGGGGCCTGGTGCGATTGCAGATCTACCAGGAATCCTCCGCGGTGGATGCCGCCACGATCAATAATGTTTACGGGCCCAGTTACACCAAGCGCTCCCTGGAGTCCAACGTGCTGGTTGAAGACGGGCAGGTGGTGGCGCTGGGTGGGTTGCTGTCCGACAGCTATTCGGACAGCATGGAAAAGACGCCCCTGCTGGGGGATATTCCCTTTCTGGGTGCCCTGTTCCGTTACGAAACGAAGACCCGGGTCAAGACCAACCTGATGGTGTTTCTGCGCCCCTATGTGGTGCGCACGGCGGAGCAGAGCGATGCGCTGACCAATGACCGATATGGGCTGATGAAGGAAATGCGCGATGACTACCAGCCCAACGTGCGCGTGCTGTCCAACGAAACCCTCACCCCGCTGCCGTCGGCTTTGGGGGGCGGAGCACCCTTCGTGACGCCGGGGGCCACCAGCACCGAACCCACCGCCTCGCCATTGCCAGGCGGAGTGCCTCCCAGGAAACCCTAAGGCGGACATGAGTTCCACGGAAACCGGCCTCTCCACCCTGGCAGCGCGCCTGTTGCCCTTTGCCTTTGCCCGTGACGGGCGGGTGCTGGTGGTGGCGCAGCATGCGCAGGCCACGGAAGTGTGGACCTGTGATGACACCCGTGCCGAGGCGCTGGCCGAAGTGGGGCGCGTGTACGGCCCCTTGCGCATTCGCCACCAGAACACGGAAGACTGGCAGGCCGCCCTGGCGCGCGCCTATGCGCAGTACGAGGGTGGGGCGGCGCAGGTGGTGGGCGAGGCGGAAGAGGAAATCGACCTGTCGCGCCTGATGCAGGATCTGCCTGCCGTGGAAGACCTGCTGGAGTCGCGCGACGACGCGCCCATCATCCGCATGATCAACGCGCTGCTCACCCAGGCTGCGCGCGAAGGCGCCTCGGACATCCACATCGAACCCGCGGAACAGGCCTCGGTGGTGCGCTTTCGCGTGGATGGCACGCTGCGCGACGTGGTGCGCCCCAAGAAGGCGCTGCATGCAGCGCTGATTTCCCGCATCAAGATCATGGCGCAACTCGACATTGCCGAAAAACGCATGCCTCAGGATGGCCGCATCGCACTGCGGGTGGCCGGGCGCCCGGTGGACGTGCGGGTGTCCACGCTGCCCACGGGCTATGGCGAGCGGGCCGTGCTGCGTTTGCTGGACAAGGAGGCGGGCCGGCTGGATCTGGCGCGGCTTGGCATGGCCGACGACACCCTGGCGCGCTTTGACAGCCTTACGCGTCGCCCGCACGGCATCATCCTCGTCACCGGCCCCACCGGCAGCGGCAAGACCACCACGCTGTACGCGGCACTGTCGCGGCTCGACACGCAGACCACCAACGTCATGACGGTGGAAGATCCCATCGAGTACCACCTGGATGGCATTGGCCAGACCCAGGTCAATTCGCGCATCGACCTGACCTTTGCCAAGGCCCTGCGCGCCATCCTGCGCCAGGACCCTGACGTGATCATGATCGGCGAGATCCGCGATGCCGAGACCGCACAGATTGCAGTGCAGGCCAGCCTGACCGGTCACCTGGTGCTGGCCACCTTGCACACCAACGATGCGGTCAGTGCGGTCAACCGCCTGATCGACATGGGCATCGAACCCTTTCTGTTGGCCAGTTCCCTGCTGGGGGTGCTGAGTCAGCGGTTGGTGCGGCGCTGTTGCCCTGTCTGCGGCGGACCGTCTAACGCAGCCGGTTGTACGACCTGCAACCAGACCGGGTATCAGGGCCGCAGCGGTGTTTACGAATTGCTGGAAGTGGATGAGGGCCTGCGCTCGCTCATCCATCAGCGTGCCCCGGAAGCGCAGTTGCGCGACTGGGCCTTGCAGCACGGCATGCGTACCTTGCGCCAGGATGGTGAACGCTGGTTGAGCACGGGCGTTACCACCCTGGAGGAACTGCTGCGCGTGACAGGGGACGCCTAGCGATGCCCGTCTACCGATTCGAAGCCCTGGACCAGGGCGGCCGCTCCGAGTCGGGCATCGTGGAGGCAGATTCGCTGCGCCAGGCCCGCGCCCTCCTGCGCGCGCGCGGGCTGATTCCATTTTCCCTCGCCACCCCCAAGGAGTCGGGCGCACGCCGGGGCGGCGCCTGGTTGGCGCGAGGGCTTTCCAGCAGCGATCGGGTGACGGTCATCCGCCAGCTTGCAAGCCTGCTCAATGCCGGCATACCCCTGGATGAGGCGCTGGCCGCAGCAGCATCGGAAGCGGAACGGCCCATTGTGCGCGAGCGCATGCTCGAACTGCGCTCCGAGGTGCTGGGCGGCAGTTCGCTGGCTACCGCGCTCTCGTTTCACTCCAGGGACTTTCCTCCCATCTACCAGGCCCTGGTGGCGGCAGGCGAGCAGAGCGGCCGCCTGGGCTGGGTGCTGGAGCGCCTCGCGGACTACGCGGAAGCGCGCGATGCGCTGCGCCAGAAGGTGTTGATGGCCATGGCCTATCCTGCCATCGTAACGCTGGTGGCGCTGGGGATTGTGATCTTCCTCATGACCACCGTGGTGCCGCAGGTGGTATCGGTATTCACCAGCAACCATCAAACCCTGCCACTCCTGACGCGCATCATGATCACGCTCTCCGACATGATCCGGCACTGGGGTTGGGCGCTTGCCCTTCTGGTCGCAGCGGGCGGATTGCTGGCACGACGCGCGCTTGCACAGCCGCAGGTGCGCCTGGCCTGGGACGAGCGCCTGTTGCACTGGCCCGTCATCGGCAAATCCGTGCGAGGGTACAACACCGAGCGCTTTGCCAGCACGCTTTCCATCCTGGTGGGGGGAGGGGTGCCCATCCTGCCGGCATTGCAGGGGGCGGCTGATGCGCTGGTCAATACGGCGTTGCGGCGCGACGTGATGGATGCCATCACGCGCGTGCGCGAAGGGTCGAGCCTGGCCCGGGCGCTGGGGGTGCACCGCCGCTTTCCGCCGATCCTGCTGCAACTGATCCATTCGGGCGAAAGCACCGGGCGCCTGCCTGACATGCTGGATCGTGCGGCGCGCGGCGAGGCCAGCGCCCTGGAACGCCGCATCCTGTTGCTGACCACCCTGCTCGAGCCGGCACTGATCCTGGTCATGGGCATGATCGTGGCCCTCATCGTGGTGGCCGTATTGCTGCCCATCGTCGAGATCAACCAGATGGTGCGTTGATGGCGTTAAGTTTACGAAGCGGTGCGGGTTCAGGCAAAATGCAACGCTTGTCTCGCGACTTACAGTCAAGGAAAGTCATGTTGAAGCGTCAATGGAGTGGAATGCTGGCTGCCGCAGTGGCGGCCTTGGTCATCTCGGGTTGCGGCGGCGGCGGGGGCGGCGGTTCGGCGCCAGGCCCCGTGCTGCTGAGCGCCGTGCCCGGCGACAGCCAGGTTACCCTGACCTGGACCAGCCCCCCCAATTCCGGGCTGTATTACTGGGTCTGGTGGATTCAGTCCGCCCTTGGCGTGACCATTGGCCCTGCCGGCAATGCCGTGGGTGCCGAAGTGAACGCCACGTCGCCTTATGTGATGAGCAGTCTCCTCAACGGCCTGCCTTACAGCTTTGCCATCAATTCCCATGTGGGTGACCCCAATAGCCCCGGGGGCCCGCAATCCAACAGCCTGCCTGCCACACCACGCTATGCGGGCAGCACCTGGGTGCCCTGCACCGCCTCGGGAGGCACCTGTCCCACCGGTGCGCCCACGTTCTATGGCGTGACCTTTGGCGACAATGCGGGCCTGCTGGGGCCGGATAACGGCAGTTTGCGCAACTATCTTGCGGTGGGAACGGGCCCCAACATGTTCATCAGCACCGATTCCGTGAAATGGACGGCGCTTCCCCCTCAGCCGGCCTGCACGCCGCCTTCCGGGGGTGCCCTGCGCAGCGCGGATTATGGTTGGGGTACTTATGTGGTGGCAGGCGACAACGGCACCCTCTGTTTTAGCGGCCTGACCATCGTCAATCCCACGGGGGTGGGTCTGGCCTACGCGGGGCCCCCCATGTACACCCCGGCCAACGCCAGCTGGTATCCGGCCACCACCCTGCCGCCCAACCTGGGCAACGTCAACTTTTACGCGGTGACGACCAACCAGAATGGATGGGCGGCCCTCATGGGCGCACATGTGGTGGTGGGCTCCAAAGGCACCCTCCTGTGGAGCGGCGATGGGCAGAACTGGGCGCTTCCCATAGGCAGCACCATCCCCAGCAACGATCTGTATGGCATAACTTTCAATTTCTGTGCCCTGCCGTACTGGTCGTGGGTTGCTGTGGGCACCAACGGCACCATCATTGCCACCCCTGATCCCAACGGGGCCACCAGTTGGAGCAATGCCGGCATCAAGACCACCACCACCGAGAATCTCCACGGGGTGGCTTGCACCATGAACTCCACGCCCTCCACAGTGCCAGGCTACCCGCCGTTGCTGTTCTTTCCCCTGTGGGTTGCCGCGGGAGATGGTGGAGCGCTACAGACCAGCCTGGACGGCATGAACTGGTCCACGCCCACCAATTTCACCATCGACAACGTGCCCGTAACGCACTTTCCGGTGGGGATCAAGGCGGTGAACTTTGGTACCCAGTTTGTGGCCGTGGGGGATTCCGGCGCCGTCTTCACGAGTCTTGATGGGGCGACCTGGACGAGCCAGGCCTCCAACGCAGGCAACAATACCCTCTACGCCATCACCCAACCGCTGGGCACCACCATTCCCAACGGATTCATGGGGGCGGTGCCCTATGGCTATACTGCGGTGGGGACCAACGGGATTACGACTTTCGGGCGCTAACGCGTTTGAGCAGGGCCTGGGTGACGTCCTGGGTGGTGGCCTGGCCGCCCAGGTCGCGGGTGCGGATGCCGTCGGTGATGAGGATGTCGTGAATGGCCTGGCGGATCACTTTGCCCTGTTCAGGGCGACCGATGTGATCCAGCATCATGGCCGAGGCAGAGAGCAGGGCCAGCGGGTTGGCAATGCCTTTGCCCGCAATGTCCGGGGCCGAGCCATGCACCGCTTCAAAGATCGCCGCTCCTTCGCCGATGTTGGCCCCTGGCGCCAGGCCCAACCCCCCCACCAGGCCGGCAATTTCATCCGAGAGGATGTCGCCGAAGAGATTGGTGGTCAGGATCACATCAAACTGCGTGGGGTCCAGCACCAGTTGCATGGCGCAGGCATCCACGATGCGCTCGTCGATAGTCAGGCGGTTGGCGTATTCCTTGCCCATCTCCATGGCCGTTTCAAGAAAGATGCCTGTGAGTGCCTTGAGGATGTTGGCCTTGTGCACGATGGTGACTTTTTTGCGGCCGTTTCTGACCGCATATTCGAAGGCGTAACGGGCAATGCGGCGGCTGCCGGCCCGTGTGTTCACCCCCGAGGAAATGGCGGCCCCATGGGGGTCGTTGTCGATGGGGATGTAGTGGTCAAACCCCACATAGAGCCCTTCCAGGTTTTCGCGCACCAGCACGATGTCCACGTCCTCATAGCGTCCCCCAGGGATTAGGGTCTGGGCCGGGCGAACATTGGCATAGAGTTTGAATTCCTCGCGCAGGCGCACGTTGATGGAGCGAAATCCGCCGCCCACCGGGGTGGTCAACGGGCCCTTGAGGGCAAGACCAGTACGCCGGATGCTGGCCAGGGTGGACTCGGGTAGCGGGTCCAGGGATTCGGCGACGGCAGCCATGCCAGCCTTCTGAACATCCCAGGCCAGCGGGGCACCGACGGCCTCCAGGATGGCAACCACGGATTTGACGATTTCGGGGCCGATTCCGTCACCGGGAATCAGCGTTGCGGGAATGGCGTCCTGGTAGGCGCTGCTCATGAATGGACCCTCTTGGATTGGACGATAACGTGCAGGCCGCCTGGCGGCCGCTGCGCACCCGACAGGATACGCCCTTGCAGCGCGGCTTGCCAAAAAAAGCTTGCACTCTCCAAAAAATCAGGTATAGTGGCGGGCTATTGCAGTGCAGCATGGACTGCTTGAGTTGTCTCTGACCTTCTTGATTCGATTCGTCGAATATCCTGCTCGCCGGTTAGTGACATTGCGCCGGCGGCTTACCTTAATTCCGCTGAATTCATTATCTGCCAGTCGATGGCCGTTCCTGGTCGACGCTGTGCCGTGTGTGCGCTTTTGCCCATTGATTTTTACTGGAAAACACCACTGAATATGACAAACGAACTTCGCTTCGATCAGCTGCAATTGGATCCCCGCATCGTCACCGCCGTGACCGAGGCAGGCTACGTCAATGCCACCCCCGTCCAGGCCCAGGCCATTCCCGCCTTGCTCTCGGGCTCCGACCTGCTGGTCTCGTCGCGCACGGGCTCGGGTAAAACTGCTGCCTTCATGCTGCCCGCCCTGCATCGCATCGCCACCCAGCCCACCAGTGGCCGCGGTCCGCGCATGTTGGTGCTGACCCCCACGCGCGAACTGGCCAACCAGATTACCGAGGCCACCAAGAAATATGGCCGCCATCTGAAACAGATCCGCACGGTATCGATTCTGGGGGGTATGCCCTATCCCGTGCAAAACCGCATGCTCGCCAAGCCTTACGAAATCCTGGTGGCAACCCCAGGCCGCCTGATCGACCAGATGGAACATGGGCGCATCGACCTGTCGCAGCTCGAGATGCTGGTGCTGGACGAAGCGGATCGCATGCTCGACATGGGCTTCATCGAGGACGTTGAGCGCATTGCTGCCGCGACCCCAGCCACGCGCCAGACCTTGTTGTTCTCGGCCACCATGGACAAGGAAATCATCCGCCTGTCGCGTGATCTGCTGCGCGACCCCGTGCGCATCGAAGCCACCAATATCAGGGAGTCTCACGAGAACATCGACCAGCGCCTGCATTATGTGGACGACATGGCCCACAAAAACCGCCTGCTGGCCCACCTGCTCACCGACGTGGACCTCAACCAGGCCATCATCTTTACCGCAACGAAGCGCGATGCCGACGTGCTGGCCAGCGACTTGAGCGGCATGGGTCACGCGGCTGCAGCCCTGCACGGCGACATGCACCAGGGCGCGCGTAACCGCACCCTGGACGGTCTGCGACGCGGGCGTTTTCGTGTGCTGGTCGCCACCGACGTGGCGGCGCGCGGCATCGACGTTCCCGGCATCTCGCACGTCATCAATTACGACCTGCCCAAAATGGCTGAAGACTACGTGCACCGGATTGGCCGTACCGGCCGCGCCGGTAACAAGGGCATTGCCATTTCCCTGGCAAGCGGCCGCGACGCATTGCATTTGCAGCGCATCGAGCGCTTTACCGGAAAATCCATCCAGGTCCACACCATTGAGGGATTTGAGCCCAAGCGGCCTTTTCGACCCAGCCGTCCCGCCCCGAAGGGTGGCAACCGGCAAGGCAAACCCCAGGGTGCGGGTGGCCGTCCCGGAGGGCCGAGTGGCCGTCCCCGCACCAACGCGGCAGCACCCTGGGCCAAAGTCGACAAGCCGTTTCAATCGCGCAAACGCATGGGTGGTTGAAGCGGGGGGTTTTTGGTAGGCTTCATCGATGGCCTTATCCACTCGCCCTGATTCACAAAAGCCAGCGTCCCGATGGTTGATCGGGTTGCTGGCTTTTGCATTATTGGTCACGCTGTTCAATCTGGGCCGTGTTCCCCTGTTTGACGAAGATGAGGGCGAGTACGCCGAAGTGGCCGTGGAGATGGCCCATAGCGGCGACTTCATCACGCCCACACTCAACGGACAACCCTTCTTCGAAAAGCCGATTCTGGCCTTCTGGCTCCAGGCTCCCCTGGTGCAGGTGTTTGGCGTGCATGCGTGGGTGTTTCGTCTGCCCTCTGCCGTGGCCTGCCTGCTTTGGGTGGCCTTGCTGATCCGTTTTGGAGGACGCTTTTTCAATCGTGAAACCGGTTGGGTGGCAGGCCTGTTCTGCGCCACCTCCATCGGGGTGGTGGTGTCGGGTGAGGCGGCGGCCATGGACGGGGTGCTGAGCCTTCTCATCGCTGCAGCCGGGTTCGACGTTTACCGGGCCTGGGCGCTGGACGACCGTCACGCGCGCTGGCGGGTTTATTTGTGGATGGCCTTGGGTTTTCTCGCCAAGGGCCCCATTGCCGTCGTGGTGCCATTGCTGCTCAGTTTCATTTTCTATGCAATGCAGGGCGGTCTGGGGCGCTGGTTGCGTGCCGCCTTCAATCCCCTGGGGTGGCTGGTGTTTCTTGCGGTGGCAAGCCCCTGGTATCTGGTCCAGTACCATTTGATGGGCCAGCCCTTCGTGGATTATTTTCTCTACCGGGAAAACCTGGGGCGCTTGACCGGCTCATTGCAGGGCCACGGCGGCAGCCTGTTCTACTACATTCCGGTGCTGACGTTGATTGTGCTGCCGCACACCAGCCTGCTGTTGCGCGCAGGTTATGAAAGCCTGCGTCAACGCAGCGATGCCCTGACGATGTTTTTGATGCTGTGGTTTGCCGTTGTGTTTGGCCTCTTTACGCTGGCCAGCACCAAGCTGCCGCATTATCTCCTGATTGGCCTGACGCCACTGTTTCTGTTGATGGCACACCATCGCGAGCGCCTGCGCTCGACATGGCTGACCCTGCTGCCGATCATCGTGATGATGGCGTTTGCCCTGGCGCTTCCGCGTTGGGTGGCAAATGCCGGTGAGCACAGCAAGAGCCTCTATATCCATGAAATGCTGGGCCGTGCCCCTGAGGTTTTCACCGCTGGGTACTGGGTGGGTATTGCCCTGGTGCTGGGCGCGCTGCTGCTGGGCCTTGCCCTGATGCGCCGTCGCTGGCGCGGGGGACGCGCGTGGGCACTTCTGCCGCTTGCCGGCGTGGTTAGCAACCTGCTGGTATGGATGGTGTTGATGCCTGCGGCCGCGGACTTGCAGCAGGCTCCCTTGCAGGAGGCCGCGCAGATCGCCCGGCGAATGGGGCAGCCCGTGGTGGCGGACAACCGCATGCCCAGCTTTGCGGTGTACAGCGGGCGCCCTACGGAGAATCGCACCCCGCACGCGGGCGACGTGGTTTTCCTGCGTGCCGATCGCGTGGGAGAAATACCCCTGCACCAGACGATATTCAGCAAAGGCGGGCTACGGCTGGTTAAAATAACAGGCGACTGACGCGCAAGGACCGATGATGAAATGCATTTTTGGATTGCCGCTGGCCCTTTTGGGGATGGCTGCCGTATTGTGGTTTTCGGGATGGAACATGCCAGTGTTTCTCTGGCTGCATGAGCACCAGTTGCTGCTGGGAGGCACGCTTTGGTCCAACCTCACCATGCTGGGAGATTCGGCCCTGACGCCGCTGATCCTGGTGATTTTTATCCGGCGCCGTCCTGACCTTCTGTGGGCTGCCGTGATCGGCAGCGTGCTGGCCTATGCGGTGTCCCATGGGCTCAAGCCCATCATCAACGAGGCCCGCCCGCCCGCCGTACTTGACATCGTGGTGGTAGGCCCGCGCCTTCTGCACAGTTCGTTTCCTTCGGGACATACCACCAGCATTTTCGTACTGGCCGGATTGCTGATCCTGGGCCTTCCCCTCAAGGATCGCCGGGCAAGGGCCGGTGTATTGACCGTGGCGGCCCTGGTGGGTTTGTCACGCATTGGCGTGGGCGTGCATTGGCCTGTGGATGTACTCTCTGGCGCCATCATCGGATGGCTTTGTGCAGCCGCAGGCTTGGCCCTGGCGCGGCGCTGGCCCTGGGGTACGACGGGCACCGGGCGTGCGCTTCCTGTGTTGTTGTTGTTCGTGTTGGCGGTTTTTAACCTGCAAAATGACCACACGGGCTTTGGCGATGTGTGGTTGCTGCAGAAGGGGTTGTCCGTGATGGCCTTGGTTTGGGGTGCAATGGAGCTTTATCGTTGGCGTCATGAACGACGATGGACATCCGCCCAGTGACAAAACTTCTTAAACTGGTTACAATGCCGGGCTTGATTCATCAAGGTTCCTCTAAACCCTGATGAAGGTAGTCTGTGTCCCCATCGTCTAGAGGCCTAGGACATCGCCCTTTCACGGCGGTAACCGGGGTTCGAATCCCCGTGGGGACGCCAATAAAATCATATAGTTACATAAAGTCCCAGGGTAAAATCTGGGCCGTGACTAGATGGTGACTAGATTCCCTTCCAGACCCCGCAGAAAGCCTCGATTCAAAGCACTTCATCTTCGTCCTGAAGACCATTGTGGACCCCTGTATTCTCCCAGAGACATGCACCGAACGAAGCGCGAATGATCCATTGATCACTCCTGTCTTTTCCGGCACGCCGATGTTGTTGATGCTCCTTCGGTTTTGAACCCGATCATGGTTGGCAGCGCTTCGGGGTTCCAGCCGGGGTAGGGGGTCTTGTGCAGATGGCGCCACAGGCGCTCGATTTCACGGAAGGTGCGACGCAGCTGCCGCCGTACTCCCCCGAACATGGGATGAAACCGGACCGCATCGGCCGTGACCCGGGCGATTTCCTGTCCATTGGCGCTCTGGGCCAGCATCACCAGATACTTCCTGAACTTTTCCAACTCTTCATCTTGCAGGCGCCATGTCAGGGCCACTTCGCCGTTTGCCCTGTTCTCTTTGGTCATCCGGTAGTTTGAGAAGCAGGGATAGCGATCCACCCATTGCTGCCGCGCCCAGGCTGAGGCCAGGGGCATGCACAGGGCTTCCGGGGTGGCCATAAGAATGGGCTGGACCATCGTCGGCAGGGCAATCATCGGACCGGCCAGGGCCACTGCATTCGCAAAGCCCTTCAGCTTGCGCTGATACCGGGTATGGGCGGGCAAACGAATGCCAAAGTCCTCCGACCATTTGGCGTCGAGGGAAGGAAGCTTTTCACGAATGGTCTGGAACGTCACGTGCAGCGTGTAGCCCTTGTTATAGAGCATCAGGATGGCCTGCATGGATGGGGTGAGATGGTCATGGGTTTTCATGGGAACCTCCGTAATCTCCACGTGATTCGTGGGTCGGAGTGATCACATCATATGAAGGTGGGATCAACCAAGGACTAGACGCCTGTGGACAATCGGCT
>JAJZEH010000060.1 GCA_021805725.1 Pseudomonadota bacterium
CTCCTCAAAATCCGCCAGGAATTCCAGCAGCGCGGTGTTCCTGCCGAAGTGGCAAGCCATGCGCTGGCGTCGGCCCGAGATGGCGAACTGGAATCGGCGCGTAGCGTCTGGCGAAAGAAATTTTCCCAACTCCCCACCAATGCCGAGGAACGGGCCCGTCAGGGACGCTACCTGCAAAACCGCGGCTTCTCCCTGCCCATCATCCAGCAGATTCTGCGCGACGACGATTGATGCGGCCTTTGGCGCCGCTTTTGGTAGAATTCACGGTTATTTCACACCACATGCAGCCCAGGCCGCGGCCGGGATTCGAGGGCGTTCCATGAAATCTGCCGAAATTCGCGACAAGTTTCTTCAATATTTTGCCAGCCATGGCCATACCATCGTGCCCTCCAGCCCGCTGGTGCCGGGCAATGACCCCACCCTGCTGTTCACCAATTCCGGCATGGTGCAGTTCAAGGACGTGTTTCTGGGGCAGGACAAGCGCTCCTACACCCGCGCCACCAGCAGCCAGCGTAGCGTGCGCGCCGGGGGAAAGCACAATGACCTGGAAAACGTGGGTTATACCGCGCGCCATCACACCTTTTTCGAGATGCTGGGCAATTTCAGCTTCGGTGACTACTTCAAGCGCGACGCCATCCGCTTTGCCTGGCAGTTTCTCACCGAGGAGCTTCGGCTCTCGCCGGACAAGCTGTGGGTTACGGTGTATCACGACGACAATGAAGCTGCCGATATCTGGCTGAGGGAAATCGGCGTGTCACCCAAGCGTCTGACCCGCATCAGCACTGCGGACAACTTCTGGCAGATGGGCGATACCGGCCCCTGCGGACCCTGCAGCGAAATTTTTTATGACCACGGACCCGAAGTGGCCGGAGGGCCTCCGGGCACACCGGAAGCGGACGGCGATCGCTACATCGAAATCTGGAACCTGGTGTTCATGCAGTACAACCGCGATGAGGCAGGCAAGCTGCACCCCCTGCCCAAGCCTTCGGTGGATACCGGCATGGGGCTGGAGCGCATCTCGGCCATCATGCAGCATGTGCACAGCAACTATGACATCGACCTGTTCCAGGCGCTCATCGCGGCCGCGGCGCGCTACACCGGCACCAGGGATCCATCCAGCAATTCCCTCAAGGTCATCGCTGACCATATCCGCGCCTGCGCCTTCCTTATTGTGGACGGCGTCATTCCCAGCAACGAAGGGCGCGGCTATGTGCTGCGCCGGATCATCCGGCGCGCCATCCGCCACGGTTACAAGCTGGGCCAGCAGCAGCCGTTCTTCCACAAGCTGGTGGCGGACCTGGCCATCGTGATGGGCGAGGCCTATCCCGAACTCGTGGCGGCCCAGGAATCGGTGACGGGCGTGTTGCTCCAGGAGGAGGAGCGCTTTGCCGAAACGCTGGAAAACGGCATGGTGGTGCTGGAGGCGGCCCTGCATCAGGAAGACCGCATGCTCGATGGCGAGACCGTGTTTCGCCTGTACGACACCTACGGATTTCCCGTGGACCTGACCGCCGACATCGCGCGTGAACGGGGCGTGGCAGTGGACCTGGCGGGTTTTGAGCGCGCCATGGAACAGCAGCGCGAAAGGGCACGCGCCGCTTCCAAATTCACGGCGCAGGGTGCGGTGGAATACCGTGGCGAAGCCACCGAGTTTCTGGGGTACGAGTCGCTGCAGGTGGAAGGGCGCATCGTGGCGCTCTATCGCGACGGTGTCGCCGTGCCCTCACTGGAGGCGGGTGAATCGGGGGTGGTGGTGCTGGATCGCACGCCTTTCTACGCCGAATCCGGAGGGCAGGTGGGCGACCGTGGCGAACTCGCCACCTCTCACGGCACCTTTGCGGTGGAGGATACGCAAAAAATCCAGGCTGGCGTGTTTGGCCACCACGGGCAGGTCAGGACCGGTCGCATCAATGCGGGAGACATGGCGGATGCGCACGTGGACACGCGCGCGCGTCAGCGTGCGGCATGGAACCATTCGGCCACCCATTTGCTGCACGCGGCGCTGCGCACCGTGCTGGGGCCGCATGTTGCCCAGAAGGGCTCGCTCGTGGATCCCTTCAGGACGCGCTTTGATTTTTCGCATGACAAGCCGGTCACCGAAGCAGAGCTGCGTACCATCGAGGAACTCGTCAATCAGGAAATCCGCCGCAACCATCCGGTGGAAGTGCGCATCATGAAATACGATGACGCCGTCAAGAAGGGCGCCATGGCGCTTTTTGGCGAAAAGTACGGGGACGAAGTGCGGGTGGTGGGCATGGGTGATTTCTCCACCGAATTGTGCGGTGGCACGCATGTGCACCGCTCGGGCGACATCGGCCTGTTCCGCATCGTGGGCGAATCGGGGGTGGCCTCGGGCGTGCGTCGCATCGAGGCGGTGACGGGCGAGGGGGCGCTGGAATGGACCCATCGCGAACAGGACCGGCTGGCCGAAGTGGCCGAACGCTTGAAGGCCCAGCCCCAGGAAATCGTGGCCAAACTCTCCACCGTCCTTGACAACGTGCGGGCCCTGGAACGCGAGCTGGACCGCCTCAAGGCCAAAATGGCCGTGAGCGAAAGCGCCGATCTCATCCAGCAGGCCGTTCAGATCAGCCCTGAAGTGCAACTGCTATCCGTGCATGTTCCCGGGGCCGACGCCAAGGCCTTGCGTGAAACCCTGGACGCCTTGAAGGGCCGGCTGCTTTCTGCAGTGATCGTGCTGGGTTCGGATACCGAAGGCCGGGTCAGCCTGATCGCGGGGGTGACGCCCAACCTGACCGCGCGCTTGAAGGCGGGCGAACTGGTCAACTTCGTGGCACAGCAGGTGGGCGGCAAGGGCGGCGGGCGCCCGGACATGGCCCAGGCTGGCGGCACCGACCCGGCCAGGCTGGCGCAGGCGCTTGCGTCGGTCAGCGCCTGGGTGAAGGAGCGCTTGTAAGGGTCAGGCGGAGATGTCGGGGACGAGACTGGCCTGCAGTGCGGCGATCTGGTCCTTCAACTGAAGTTTTCGCTTTTTGAGGCGCTGCAGTTCGATCTGGTCGGGCTGGGCATTTCGGATCTTGCCGAGGATTTTTTCATCCAGGGTCCGGTGTTCGGTTTGCAGGCGGTTGATGCGGTCTCGAACGGATACTTCCATGGCTATACCTCCCCGCGGTTGTGTTTCAGGACAGATCCACTTCCAGGTTATCGATCAATCGGGTTTTGCCCAGGCGTGCGGCGGCCAGAACCACCAGCGCGTGCGCGTGGGCATCCGGCTCCAGCAGATCGGACTGGCGGCGGATGGCGACATAATCGGTTTTCCAGCCACGCGCGTTGAGCGCCAGCACGGCCTGGGATTCCAGGGTCGCAAAATCACGGCGCCCGGCTTGCAGCGCCTCACGAATGGTGTTGATGTGGTGGTACAGGGCGATGGCCTCGACGCGCTCCAGCGGACTCAAGTACATATTGCGTGAACTCAGTGCCAGCCCGTCCGGTGCACGCACCGTTTCTGCCGGAATGATTTCGATGGGCAAGGCCAGCTGCTTGACCATCTCACGCAACACCAGATACTGCTGATAATCTTTTTTGCCGAAGATGGCAATCTGGGGTTGCACCATGTTGAATAGCTTCAACACCACGGTGGCCACTCCCCGAAAATGCCCCGGCCGGAAGGCGCCCTCCAGGAGGTTCTGGATGCCGGAGGGGTCTACCGTATACTCCTGGGGTTCAGGATAGACCTCCTGCTCGTCCGGCGCAAATACTACGTTGCAGCCGGCCTGGGCGAGGCGCTCGCAGTCGGCAGCAAGGGTGCGCGGGTAGCGTTCGAAATCTTCGTGGGGACCAAACTGCAGGCGATTGACGAAAATGCTGGCCACGAGGCAGGCCGCACGGGGCTTGGCCAGCTGGATCAGGTCGATGTGGCCGTCGTGCAGGTTACCCATGGTGGGGACGAGGGCCACCTGTCGTTCGTTATACAACCGTGCGCGTAACTCGGCCACGGAGTGAATAACATCCATGAATGCTCCCAAAGCTCAAAGTCGATAATGAGCGGATTGTCTCACGCCTAGCCGCGATTGAAGAACTCCCGGCGGCTGCGCAGATTGCCGATGCGTTCCAGGAGCAGGTCAAAGTCCTTGGGCTGGTCCACAAAATTCAGGTTTTCGCTGTTGATGATGAGCAGCGGCGAGGCGTCGTAATTGTGGAAGTATTCCGCGTACATGTCGGCCACCTCGCGCAGGTAACGCTCCGAGATGGGGCGCTCCACCGTCCAGCCGCGCCGGCGCACCCGCTCCACCAGCACGTCGGCCGGGGCCTGCAGGTAGATGACGAGATCTGGCGTCGCCGTGCGTGGCTGCAGGAACTGGTACATGCGCTGGTACAGGTCGAACTCGTCGTCGGCGAGGTTCATGCGCGCAAACAGCACGTCCTTGTCCAGCAGGAAGTCCGCCACCGTGGGGCTGTCAAACAGGTCGCGCTGCTTGAGCTCGCCCGCCTGCAGGGCGCGCTGGAACAAAAAGAACATCTGGGTGGCGAAGGCATAGCGTTCCGGCGTGCGATAAAAGCGTTCCAGAAACGGGTTGGACTGGGCGTCTTCCAGCATCAGGTGCGCCGAGAGGCGCGAGGCCAGAAGCCGTGCCAGGCTCGTCTTGCCCACGGCAATGGGGCCTTCCACCACGATGTAGCGGTATTTCTCAGCCAGCTGCGTCAAGGCGCGTCCCCTTCCAGCGGCATAACCCGCTGGTCGGCGCATTGGGCCAGCAACGCCGCTATGGAGCCTTGCCCCGGAATGTCGAGATCGGGGGCAAGCTCCTGCAGCGGACGCAGTACAAAGGCCCGACTGCCCATGCGAGGATGCGGTACGGTCAGGCGCGGGGTGGCGATCTGCTCGGCATCGTACATCAGGATGTCAAGGTCGAGTGTGCGTGGTGCATTGGGAAATTCGCGGCGCCGTCCGTGGCGCACTTCGATGGCGAGCAGGGCGTCGAGCAGCGCCTCGGGGCTGAGGTCGGTGCTGATGCGGGCCACCGCATTCACGAAGTCGGGCTGGTCGAGATAGCCCATGGGCGCGCTGCGGTACAGGCGCGAGCGCGCCGTCAGGCGGCTGTGGGGCAGTGCCGAGAGTTCGTCAAAGCCCCGGGCGAGATGGCCTTCAGGGTCCTGCAGGTTGCCGCCCAGCCCGATGTAGGCCGTGCTGCTCATCGGCGCCCCCGGCGGCGGCCGCCACGCTTGGGCTTTTCTTCCACCACCAGCATGGCCTCGCGCTCTTCGTGACTGACCTGCTGAAAATCCGTCCACCAGTCGGCAATGGCCTCGTCCAGCTCGCCGCTGTCGGCGCGCAACAGCATGAAGTCATAGGCGGCACGAAACCGGGGATGCTCCAGCAGGCGAAAGGGGCGCTGTCCCCCGCGGAGTTCAAAGCGCGGCTGCAGGCTCCAGATCTCCTTCATGACCGCATCGTAGCGCCGCGGGATGGCGAGCTTCTTGCGCTGCGCCTCCAGGATGTCGGACATGGCCTCGAAGAGTGCCGGCATGGGGCGCTCGCCTGCTGCCTGGCGCTTTTTCCAGGCGTCCAGCACCGGATGCCACAGCAGGCTGGCAAACAAAAATCCCGGGGACACCGGCTTGTCCTCGCGCACGCGGCGGTCGGTGTTTTCCAGGGACTGGCGGATGAATTTTTCGCCCTGAGGCTGGTCCAGGATCAGGTCGAGCAGCGGCAGCAGGTCGTGGTGCAGGCCTTCGGCGCGCAGGCGCGCCACGCACGCATGGGCATGGCCAGAGAGCAACAGCTTCAGGATTTCGTCGAACAGGCGCGACTCGGGCACATTGAGCAGCAGGTCGGCCAGTTCACGAATCGGTGCCTGGGTGGCTCGGTCCAGTTCAAGCCCCAGCTTGGCCGAAAAGCGCACGGCGCGCAGCATGCGCACCGGATCTTCGCGGTAGCGCGTGGCGGGATCTCCGATCATGGCCAGGCGCTTGGCGTGCACGTCGGCCACGCCGTGAAAGTAATCCAGTACCTCGTTTTTGATGGGGTCGTAGTACAGGGCGTTGACGGTGAAGTCGCGCCGCGCGGCATCCTCCTCGATGGTGCCGAACACGTTGTCGCGCGTGATGCGGCCATGCTCGTCGGTTTGCTGGCGCTCGTCCTCGCGCGCAGAGCCCCGAAAGGTGGTGACTTCCACCACCTCGTCATGGCACATGGCATGCACGATCTGGAATCGGCGGCCGATGACGCGGGAACGCCGGATCAGACGGCGCACCTGGTCCGGGGTGGCGTCGGTGGCCACGTCGAAATCCTTGGGCTCGTTGCCCACCAGGAGGTCGCGCACCGCCCCCCCCACCACATAGGCCTTGAAGCCCGCTTCCTGCAGGGTCTTGATGACGCGCAGGGCGCAGGCACTGATGCTGTCGGGATGGATGCCATGCTGGTTGGCAGGCACCATGCGCAATTTCGCCACGGGTCCGCCGGGGCTGCGGCGCAATACTTTCTGGATGAATTTTCGGATCATGGGGAGGCGTGCAGTTCAAGAATGGGCCAATGGGCTGCGCGTGCATGGGCGCGCAGCGTGTCGTCCGGGTTGACGGCCACGGGGTGGGAGACGCGCCGCAGGAGGGGCAGGTCGTTGAGCGAATCGCTGTAGAACACGGTGGTGTCGAAATCGGACCAGCGTCGTCCCAAAGCGTCCAACCAGGCGTCCACGCAGGCAATCTTGCCCTCGCGAAAGCAGGGCAGGCCGTGGGCCTTGCCGGTGAACTGGCCGTCGGGTCCGACTTCGGGCTCGGTGGCCACCAGGTGCTCGATGCCAAAAGCGGCGGCGATGGGGGCCGTGACGAAGCGGTTGGTGGCCGTGACGATGGCCGTGAGGTCGGCGCGGGCCCGTTCTTCACGCACCAGTTGGCGGGCTTTGTCGCTGATCAGCGGCGTGATGCGTTCCTGCATGAACTGATGGTGCCATCGGTCGAGTTCGGTGCGGCTGTGACGACCCAGGGGTCCCAGCTGGAACTTCAGGAAATGCTGGATGTCGAGCGTGCCTGCCTTGTAGTCCTGGTAGAAGGCCAGATTCTGCGCCTCATAGGCCTCGCGGTCATGCACGCCCTGGGCGGCCAGAAAGAGCCCCCATTCAAAGTCGCTGTCGCCGGACAGCAGGGTATTGTCGAGATCAAAAAGAACCAGTCGCATTACATTCCGGTAGAACGAGGTTGAAGGGAAGCCAGTGCATCCCGAATCAGCGGGATGGTGATGATGGCACGATGCGCTGAAAGGGACCAGCGGTTGAGTTCCTGCATCAGGGAAAACAGGGACGCGGTGTCGCGCGTCCAGTGGGTCAGGATGTAGCGTGCGGCATCCTGCGGCAGACTGACCCCCATGTGCGCTGCGCGCGCCTGCAGCGCTGCCATTTTTTCGGGATCATCGAGGGAGTGTACGCGCAGCACGAGACCCCAGCCCAGCCGGGTGGCGAGATCGGGCAGCAGGGACAGCTGGCCCGGTGGGCAGGGGCCGCTGGCCAACAGGCGCCCGCCTTCGTCGCGTCGCTCGTTGTAGCGATGAAACAGCGTGACGGCCCCTTCCGGGGACAGCCGCTCCACGTCGTCCACCAGCAGCAGCGGCTGGGCATCGGGTTCAAAACGGGTGTTCGCGGTGCAAGCCACGTAACGGGTGGGACACAGCGCCCGCAGCAGGTGGGACTTGCCCGCGCCGGGTTCGCCCCACAGATAGACAAAGCGTTCCGGGCATTCGCCACGCACCCATTGCTGCAGGGTCTCCAGCACTTCGGCATTGCGCCCCGTCACGAAATCTTCCAGACGCGGCGGCTCACCCGGTGCGATGTCGAGAATCAACTGACGCATCAGGCGGGCTCGTCGTCCTGCATGAAGGCGCGGTCCAGGCGGGAGAGCGCCACGCGCAGCACAGCCGAGGCGGGCAGGGCAATGACGACGCCAAAAAATCCAAGGAGCTTGCCAAAGGCCAGCAGGGCAAAAATCACCATCACCGGATGGAGCCCGATGCGCTCGCCCACGAAACGTGGCGTGATGAGCGAGCCTTCCAGCATATGGCCCACGGCAAACACGCCCAGGACCGGCAACATGAGGTCTGTCCCCGGCCCCTGGACGATGGCGGCAAGCAGCGCCAGGACGAGGCCCGTAAACACCCCCACGTAGGGGATGAAGACCAGGATTCCGGTGGTGATGCCGATGGCAACCCCCGAGTTGAGCCCCACCAGATGCAGGCCCGCAGCATAGAGGGCGGCCATGATGGCCATGACCACCATCTGCCCCCGCAGAAACTGGCCCAGCACCGCATCGATCTCCTGGGCGATGCTTTCCACGTGGGTGCGGTAGCGGGGCGGCACGGCGGCCAGGACAAGGCCGAGCAGGCGGCTCCAGTCCTTGAGCAGATAGAACAGCACCACGGGCACCAGCAGCAGCGTGATGATCGTGCTCAATACCCAGGCCCCCCCTTCGCCGGCTGAGCGCAGCACCTTCTGCAGGGCGGCTTCGGTGTTGCCGATGTTTTGCTGGAGCATGTCGCGCAACTGGTCAAGGTTGGTGTGAAGGTCAATGCCCAGCGTCTGCTGGAGAAACGGCGTGGAGAGGTCGCGCAACCCGTTGAGGGTGGAGGGCAGCTTGGCCAGGACCTGGTTGAGTTCGTAGTAGAGCATGGGCAGGATCAGCACCCCAAAGGCGACACCCACGCCCGTCAGGAGCAGCAGCACCAGCAATGACGCCAATGCCGGGGGAAACCACGGGCGGGTCAGGCGGCTTGCCAGCGGGTGGCAGACGTAGGCCAGCAGGGTGGCCAGGACGAAGGGCATCAGGATGGTGGAAAGCGTGTAGACCAGCCAGATCACAAGCGCGGCCAGAGCCATCATCCAGAGGTTGATGCGGGAAGCAGGGCGAGTCGAAGTCATTTGCGATAGAATTTGGGGCCTGTAGGGCATCATTACACCCGATTACACATTTTAGCAGGTCGCACCCCGGTTGCTGGTGCGATCGTTCTGGAGACTTTTCGTGTCAAACCAATCCGTGCCTCAAGGGGGCCTGTCTTACCGGGATGCCGGGGTCGATATCGACGCCGGCGACGCGCTGGTGGAGCGCATCAAGCCCTTTGCCAAACGCACCATGCGTCCGGAAGTGTTGAGCGGCATCGGTGGCTTTGCGGCCCTGGTGGAGATCGGCAAGCGCTTTCGCGAACCCGTGCTGGTGTCCGGCACCGACGGAGTGGGTACCAAGCTGCGCCTTGCCTTTGAACTCGAACGTCACGCCACGGTGGGTATCGACCTTGTCGCCATGAGCGTCAACGACATCCTGGTGCAGGGGGCCGAACCGCTGTTCTTTCTGGATTATTTTGCCTGCGGGCATCTGGATGTGGCCACCGCGGCCACCGTCATCCAGGGTATCGCGCAGGGTTGCGAGCTGGCGGGATGTGCCCTCATCGGTGGCGAGACGGCAGAAATGCCAGACATGTACCCCGAGGGGGAATACGACCTGGCAGGCTTTGCCGTGGGTGTGGCCGAGAAATCCAGCCTCATCAACGGGCAAACCATTGCGGCGGGTGACGCAGTCATCGGCATTGCCTCCAGCGGGCCGCACTCCAACGGTTTCTCCCTCATTCGCAAAATCCTCGAGCGCGCCGGCGCCGATCTCGATGCGGCCCTTCCCGGCGGGCACGTTCCCGGCAAGACCCTGGCCGACCTCCTGATGGAACCCACGCGCATTTACGTCAAGCCCATCCTGGCCCTGATGCAGCAGGTCACCGTCAAGGGCATGGCGCATATCACCGGGGGCGGCCTGGTGGACAACCTGCCGCGAGTCCTGCCCGAGGGTCTTGCCGCAGTGCTGC
Source organism: Pseudomonadota bacterium (assembly GCA_021805725.1). The sequence goes on from JAJZEH010000060.1 coordinate 9,794, forward strand.
AACGCGACGCCTGGCCCATGCCCCCCGTGTTTTCCTGGTTGCAACAGGCAGGCGGGGTGGCTGACGAGGAAATGCATCGGGTCTTCAATTGCGGCATCGGCCTCGCCCTCGTGGTGGACGCAGGGCAACAGGCCGCAGCGCTCACCTTCCTCAAAAAGGAAGGCCTGGAGGCCTGGGTCATTGGCGGCATCGTGCCGCGCGCGGCGGATGAAGCGCCCACGCGGGTGGTCTGAGGGGTCATGCGACCGCGCATCGTCATCCTGATTTCGGGGCGGGGCTCCAACATGGCGGCCATCCTGGCTGCGGGCCTGCCGCTTGAGGTGGCTGCGGTCATCAGCAACGAGCCCCATGCGGGGGGGCTCGAGCTGGCTGCGGCGCAGGGCATTCCCACGGCGGTGGTGGACCATCGGCACTACGCCGATCGTGCGGCATTTGACGCGGCGCTGACGGCAGCGATCGATCGCCACGCCCCGCAACTGGTGGTGCTGGCAGGTTTCATGCGCATTTTCACGCCGCAGTTCGTGGCGCATTATGGGGACCGTCTCATCAACATCCATCCCTCGCTCCTGCCCGCCTTTCCCGGTCTGCACACGCACCGGCAGGCGCTGGCCGCTGGCGTCCGGATTCACGGCTGTACCGTGCATTTCGTCACCGATGAGCTCGACCATGGTCCGATCGTGGCCCAGGCCGCAGTGCCCGTGCTGGCGGAGGACACCGAGGCATTGCTGGGGGCGCGCGTGCTGCGTTGCGAGCATGTGCTCTATCCGCGGGTATTGCGCTGGTGGGCGGAGGGCCGCCTGGAACACCAGGAAGATGGCCGGATTCGCGTCCAGGGTATGGCATCGCGCAGCGGCGGCAGTCTCATCATTCCCGAGGAAGCATGAGCAGGTGGCGGCGTTCCGGAGGAATCCTCGGAGCGCTCCTGGTGGCGGCGCTATGGAGCGGCATCGGGGCCCGGGCCGAAGAAGCGGGCCCGATCCATGAAACCGTTCGCGTGGTCTACCGGCTGTACTACAGCGGTGTCCCCGTGGGCGAGGTCACCGAGGTCTGGACCCGCACCGGCGACAATTACGACATCGTCAGCACCGCCCGGCCCTACGAGGTGTTGCAGTGGCTTGCTCCCTCCTTTCAGGAAAAGAGCCGCGGGACGATCCTGGACCAGGCGCTGCGCCCCGCACATTTCGAACATTGGCGCAGCGATGCGGCGCAGTCGTTCGCGGCAGATTTTCATTGGGGCAAGGGCCTGCTCGAACACCATTTCGATGGCAAGACCGAGTCGGTGCCTCTGCCACCGGGCACACAGGACATGCTGTCCATCAAGTACCTCTACCGCGTGGCGGGCGAGGCCATGCTGGGTCGGGACATTCCCATGAGCACCGGAAAAAAACTGGAAATCCATCATCTGGTGGCGCGGGAAAAAGGCGAGACCGCCTCCGACGCCGGCCGGTTCAAGACGCTGCATGTGGTGGATGAAGGAGAACGGGCCCCGTCCCGGTTCGAGTTATGGTTGCCGGAAGACCGGCGTTATCCCCCCGTTCGCATGCAAGTGACCGAGCGGGGTCATCAATGGGAGCAGCGCATGCTGCGAGTGGAAATCGAATGAGTCGTGCCCCCGGTAAAGCCGTCAGCAAGGCAATCGTCGCAAGCCAGTTTGAGGCCCTGGTGGCCGCACTGGAAATGGTCCTGCCGGCTGCCATGCCGGCGGATGTGGCCCTGCACCAATTTTTTCGGAGCCATCCCGAGATGGGGATGCAGGATCGGGCCTTTGTGGCGGAAGGGGTGTATGCGCTGTTGCGACGGGTGGAGTTGATCAAGACATTGGCCCCCACCACTTCACCGCGACGCATGGCGCTCGCCACCCTGTACCGGGTGCTGGGGCGCAGTGCGCGCGAACTGCAGCCCTTATGCCAGGGTGAGGAAGGGGCCTGGCTCGAGGCGCTCAAGACGCATCCGGTGCCCGACACGCTTTCGATCCAGGCAGATTTGCCGGAGTGGGTGGTGAGTCGGCTTGTGCAACAGCATCCGGCCGGTGAGGTGCTGGCCCTGGGGCGCGCACTGCAGGTGCAGGCTCCGCTCGACCTCAGGGTCAATACCCTGCTCACCACGCGCGATGCGGTGCTGCAGGCCCTCGAAGCCGCGGGATTGAAGGGCGTGCCCACGCCGTGGTCGCCCATCGGGGTCCGCCTGGAGGGGCGCCCCTCCGTCAACCGCCTCGAACTCTTCACGGCAGGCCATGTGGAAGTACAGGACGAAGGCAGCCAGCTGCTGGGTTTTCTGCTGGCCCCGCGCCGCCGCGACATGGTGGTGGATTTCTGCGCCGGTGCGGGGGGCAAGACCCTCATGCTGGGGGCCCTGATGCATAACCAGGGCCGGGTCTACGCCTTCGACGTGTCGGAGCGTCGCCTCAACAATCTCAAGCCGCGCCTCAAGCGTTCGGGCTTGTCCAACCTCAATCCGGTATTGATCGCGAGCGAAACGGAGCCGCGCGTGCGCAGGCTGGCCGGCAAGATCGACCGGGTGCTGGTGGACGCGCCCTGTAGCGGGCTGGGAACCTTGCGCCGCAATCCCGATCTCAAACTGCGTCAGAACGAAGCCTCGGTGGCGGAACTCGTGGTCAAGCAGGCCGCCATCCTCAATGCGGCCGCCACGCTCGTCAAGCCCGGCGGGCGACTGGTGTACGCTACCTGCAGCCTGCTCGACGAGGAAAACGATGCGCAGGCGGATCGCTTTGCTGCGTCACATCCCGAGTTCGCCGCGGTGAACTGCGGTGAGGTGCTTGCAGCCCAGCAGATTCCGCTGGAAATGGGGGAACGGTTTCGTCTGTTGCCCAATCGGCATAACACCGACGGGTTTTTTGCGGCGGTGTGGGAACGCAGGACAGGTTGAAGGGGAGTCTTTGGATGGATCAAGCTCAGGACCTATTTTCCGGATTCGCGGCGTTTGCGGCCTCGCTGCTGCAAGCACAGCATCTATGGCAATTGCCGGTTCTCCTGGTGTCGCTGCTGGTGGGTTCAGGGGCCGCCATTGCCATGGGACGCGGACGGCACGGGCAAGTGATGGACGCGGAGCGCGCGCGGCGCCTGAGGGGCATCGCCTTTGCCCTGGTCAGCGCGGTGGCGCTGATGCTGTTTGGTCGTTATTTTGGTCACGGCCGCCCCTCCTCCCTGCTGCACATGGCGCTCTCGCTTACCCTCGCCCTTGCCGCAGCGCGCATCGGAGTGTACGTCCTCAAGTACGTGGTGGCCCTGTCGCGCCGCACCGTGACCCTGCAGGCTTTTTTTGTGCGTACCGTGTGGGTGCTGTTTGCCTTGCACGTGACGGGGCTGCTCGAGCCATTGATGGACCTGCTGCAGGACATGGGGCTGACCATTGGCAATACCTACGTCTCACTGTTGCAGGTGATACAGGCGGTGGTGGTGATCACGGCGATGCTGGTGCTGGCGTTGTGGCTGGGCGGCGCGATGGAGCGGCGCCTGATGAGTGCCGACGCGCTGGACAGGCATTTCAGGGTGGTGGCCGTAAAACTGTTGCGCGGGCTTCTGGTGTTCGTGAGCGTGGTGATCGCGCTGCCCCTGGTGGGCATCGATTCCACCTTCCTTTCGGTGTTGGGCGGTGCGCTGGGCGTGGGCCTGGGTTTTGCCCTGCAGAAAATCGCCAGCAACTATGTGAGCGGTTTCATCATTCTGATGGACCGTTCCATTCGCATGGGCGACGTCATCACGGTGGAAGGGCGTCAGGGTACCGTAATCCGCCTGGAGGCCCGATGCATCGCGTTGAGTGCCACGGATGGCACGGTGTTCATCGTGCCCAATGAAACCTTCATGACCCAGACCATCATCAATCACACCCTGGGCGGGGGCGGCGTATGCCGTGCACTCACTCTGGAGGTGGCTTTTGGCAGCGATCTCGAAAGGGTGCGCGCCATCCTGGAAGATGCTGCACGCCAGCAGCCGCGGGTGCTCTCCGAGCCGGCGCCCTCGGTGGCGCTGCTGCGCCATACCGGTTATGGCATGGAATTGTCCCTGCAGTTCTGGATTGCCGATCCCGGCGTGAGCGACCTGGGGCTGCGCTCCGACATGCTGCACGCCATCCAGAAAGGCCTGCGTGGGGCACAGATTGCCTTGCCGTTGCGCGACGGGGTCAAGGCTACCCAGGTCTGAATTGACGTCGCTTATAATTTTTGATAATATGGCGAGTTACGCCTAGAGGCTTTAAGGAGCTTTGCCCATGTTGTTTTCAGGAATACTCAATTTGCCGTGGTGGGGTGACGTCATTGCCACATTGGTCATGACCCACATCACCATTGTCTCCGTCACCATATTCCTGCATCGCCACCAGGCGCATCGGGCGTTGGACCTCGCCCCGGCCATCAGCCACTTTTTCCGCCTGTGGCTGTGGATGACCACGGGCATGGTCACCAAGGAATGGGCCGCGGTGCACCGCAAGCACCACGCCAAGTGCGAAACGGTGGAAGACCCGCACAGCCCGCAGGTACTGGGCATTCGCCGCGTGCTGTGGACCGGCGTGCTGCTGTATGTGAAGGAAACCCGCAAGCCCGATACCCTCACGCGCTACGGCCACGGTACCCCCGACGACTGGATGGAGCGCAATATCTACACGCGCCACAGCCGGCTGGGCATCACCCTGATGGCCCTCATCAACATGGCGATGTTTGGCGTGGTGCCCGGCATGCTGGTCTGGCTCACCCAGATCGTCTGGATTCCCTTCTGGGCCGCTGGCGTCATCAACGGCATCGGCCACTTCTGGGGCTACCGCAATTTTGAATGCAAGGATGCCAGCACCAACATCGTGCCCTGGGGCATCCTGATCGGCGGCGAAGAACTGCACAACAACCACCACACCTTTGCCACGTCGGCCAAGCTGTCCAATCGCTGGTACGAATTCGACATCGGCTGGATGTACATCCGCATGCTGGAGATGGTGGGGCAGGCGCGCGTCAAGAACGTGGCCCCGGCAGTGCGTTTTGATCGCGACAAGTCCGAATGCGACGAGGCCACCCTGCAGGCCATCATTCTCAACCGTTACGACGTGATCGCACGCTACGCCCAGGAGCTCGCGCACACCTGTTCGACCGAGCTGCAACGCCTGGGCGAACACCTCAAGATGCCTGTGCCTTCCCGGCGCGAAGCCATGGCCATGGTGGGGCGCTGGTTGCACAAGGACGCCCATGAGTTGCCTGAAACCGACCAGCACACCCTCGAGGCCGCCATGGCCGCCAGCGGTTCGGTGCACACGGTGGTGGCCATGCGCCGCGAACTGGCCGATTTGTGGACGCGGACCCATGCCACGCGCGACCAGTTGCTGGCCCAGCTCAAGGATTGGTGCCTGCGCGCTGAAGCGAGCGGCATCCAGGAACTGCAGCGGTTTTCGCGTACCCTGAAGGCCTACGCTTAAAGCAACATTGGGGACAGACCCCTTTTTGGGGTCTGTCCCCTTAATTTCCCCCCGTTTATTCCATTTGGTTATTATTCAATAGTATTTTAGTCTTTGTTGTTCTAAAGACCCCCTCTACAATGAGTCGTTCCAGATCTTTTGGGGTGGCCCATGTACCAGTACGACGAAATAGATCAGCGCATCGTGGACGAGCGGGTGGCCCAGTTTCGGGACCAGACCCGGCGCTTTCTTGCAGGTGAGCTCTCTGAAGAAGACTTTCGCCCGCTGCGACTGCAAAACGGCCTGTACATCCAGCGCCATGCACCCATGCTGCGCGTGGCCATTCCCTACGGCGTACTGGCGACATACCAGTTGCGCAAGCTTGCCCATATTGCACGCACCTATGACCGGGGCGTGGGGCACTTCAGCACGCGCCAGAACATCCAGTTCAACTGGCCTGCCCTTGAGGCTGTCCCGGAGATTCTGGCGGAACTGGCCACCGTGCAAATGCACGCCATCCAGACCAGCGGCAATTGTGTGCGCAATACCACCACGGACCACTTTGCAGGGGTGGCTGCCGACGAGCTGATCGATCCGCGCATCTATTGCGAACTGATCCGGCAGTGGTCCACTTTCCACCCCGAGTTTGCATTCCTGCCGCGCAAGTTCAAAATCGCCGTGAACGGTGCCCTGGCAGACCGCGCGGCCACCTGGGTGCACGACATCGGGCTGCATGCGGTGCGCGATGGTGCGGGTGAAATTGGGTTTCGCGTCATCGTGGGCGGCGGCCTGGGCCGTACCCCCATGGTGGGGGTGGTGGTGCGCGAGTTTTTGCCCCTGGCGCACCTCTTGACCTATCTCGATGCCATCCTGCGCGTCTATAACCGCTACGGCCGGCGCGACAACAAGCATAAGGCGCGCATCAAGATCCTGGTGAAGGCCATGACGCCCGAGCGGTTTCAGCGCGAAGTGGAGACCGAGTGGTTGAGCCTGAAGGATGGGCCCGCCACCGTGGTGCCCGAAGAGCTGGCGCGCATCGAGGCGCGCATGATCCGCCCGGCCTACGCAGAATTGCCCGCGGAGATCCCCGAAGCGTTGCAGCAGGCATTGCAGGAAAAGGCGTTCCGACGCTGGCATGGGCGCAACGTGCACGCCCATAAGGTGTCCGGTTACGCCTCGGTGGTGCTCTCGCTCAAGGCCACCGGAAGCGTGCCGGGGGACGCCAGCGCAGACCAGATGGACGCCGTGGCCGAACTTGCGGACCGTTACGGTTTTGGCGAGATCCGGGTGAGCCACGAGCAGAACCTGATCCTGCCCGACGTGCGCCAGGCCGACCTTCCCCACATCTACCGCGAGCTCAGGGGGCTGGGGTTTGCCACGCCAAACATCGGCTTGCTGACCAACATCATTTCCTGCCCGGGTGGGGATTTTTGCTCGCTTGCCAACGCCCGTTCGATTCCGGTGGCCCAGGCTATCCAGCAGCGCTTCGACGATCTCGACCGGCTCCACGACATCGGTCCGCTCGATCTCAATATCTCGGGATGCATGAATGCCTGCGGGCACCACCATGTGGGGCATATCGGCATCCTCGGTGTGGACAAGCACGGCGCCGAGTTCTACCAGATCACCATCGGCGGCAATCAGGCGCCGGCGCGCCTGGGGCGGGTCATCGGGCCCTCGCTGGGGCAGGATGAGATTCCGGACGCCATCGAGCAGTTGCTCGAGGTCTATCTGGAAGAGCGGCTGCACGAGGAAGAGCGCTTCGTGGACGTGGTGGAGCGCCTGGGCATCGAGCCCTTCAAGGCGCGCGTCTATGCACGGCATGAACGCGAGGCCCTCTATGCCTGAGTTGATCCGCGACCGCGCCATCGTGCAGGACACCTATCACCTTCGCACCGACACGCTCGACGGCATCCTCCCCCAGGATGACGTGATCGTGTTGCCCGCACTGCTTGCCGCCGAACGCGCGCGGCTTCTCCAGCACAAGGGCAAGCTGGGCGTGTGGCTGGAAACTTCGGAAGGACCCGAAGTCATTGCCGCAGACCTGGCTCACCTCGATCTCGTGGTGGTGCATTTTTCTTCATTTACCGACGGGCGGGGACACTCCACGGCGCGCCTGCTGCGCGAACGCCATGGTTACCGCGGTGAGCTGAGAGCCGCCGGCGACGTGTTCAAGGAAACGCTGCATTATCTGGCGCGCTGCGGCTTCAACGCCTTTGCCCTGCGCCCGGGCGAATCCCTGGCGCATGCCCTGGGCGGACTGGATGTCTTCAGCGAGGCCTACCAGACTTCAGTGGAGCGCCAGTCTCCCCTGTTCCGGCGCCGCCTCGAAAAAGCTGCTTCAGAGGAAACACCCTCATGAACCTCGCCCTCCGGGTCCAAGAAACGCTGGCCCTGCTGCAACGCGCCGCGCGTGATTTTCAGCCGCTGGCCATGGCCAGCAGCCTGGGTGCCGAAGACATGGTGTTGACCGACCTGATCTTCAAAAACCGACTGCCCGTGGACATCTTTACCCTGGACACCGGGCGCCTGCCCGAGCCCACCCAGCGCCTGATGGCGCGTGTGCAGGAAACCTATGGCCAGTCGGTCCGCGTGGTCTTTCCTGACGCCGCAGCGGTGGAAGCGCTGGTGGCACGCCAGGGGGTGAACGGGTTTTATCACGGCATCGAAGCGCGCCAGGCCTGCTGCGCCGTGCGCAAGGTGGTCCCCCTGGGGCGCGCGCTTTCCGGCAAGAAAGCCTGGCTGACCGGATTGCGCCGCGACCAGTCGTCCACCCGCACCGCGCTTTTGGTGGAAGCCTGGGATGCCGATCACGGCCTGACCAAATTCAGCCCGCTGGCCGACTGGACGCGCGAAGCCGTGTGGGAATACCTCAAGGCCCACCATGTGCCCTACAACGCGCTGCACGACCAGGGCTTTGCCAGCATCGGCTGCAGCCCCTGCACGCGCGCCATACAGGCGGGCGAGGACGAACGCGCCGGACGCTGGTGGTGGGAACATCCAGAAACAAAAGAATGCGGACTGCACCTGTCCGCACAACCCGAAGGGAGCATTGCATGAGCAGCCACCACAGCACGGAGATCTTTGACCTGCATCCGCATCGCGCCAGTCGTACCGAACCGCTGGACCACCTGGATCGCCTGGAGTCGGAGGCCATCCACATCATGCGCGAGGTGGCCGCCGAATGCCGCAATCCTGCGTTGCTTTTTTCCGGAGGCAAGGATTCCATCGTCATGCTGCGCCTGGCGGAAAAGGCCTTTCGTCCCAATGCCTTTCCCTTTCCGTTGCTGCACATTGACACCGGGCATAACTTTCCCGAAGTGATCGCCTTTCGTGATGCGCGGGTGGCGGAGCTGGGCGAGCGTCTCATCGTGCGCAGCGTGGAAGACTCCATCCGCCTGGGACGGGCGCGCGTCAAGGGGGCCAACGACAGCCGCAACGCCTTGCAGGCGGTCACCCTGGTGGACGCCATCAACGAATTCCAGTTTGATGCGTGCCTGGGGGGTGCGCGGCGCGACGAGGAGAAGGCGCGGGCCAAGGAGCGGATTTTTTCCTTTCGCGACGAGTTCGGTGTGTGGGACCCCAAAAACCAGCGCCCTGAAATCTGGAACCTCTACAACGCGCGCGTGCATCCCGGTGAAAACCTGCGCGTGTTTCCCATCAGCAACTGGACCGAACTCGACGTATGGAGCTACATCGGCCGCGAGCGCCTGGCAGTGCCGGACATCTACTTTGCCCATGTGCGGCCCGTGGTGCGCCGCGGGGCGCAATGGGTGCCGGTGACCGGGTTGACCCCGCCCCTGGCGGGCGAAGCCGTGGAACAGGTGTCGGTGCGTTTTCGCACCGTGGGGGACATCACCTGCACCTGCCCGGTGGCCTCGACGGCAGCCACGGTGGAAGCCATCATCGCCGAGACGGCCGTGACCTCCATCACTGAACGCGGTGCCACCCGCATGGACGACCAAACCTCGGATGCTTCCATGGAACTTCGCAAGAAACAGGGGTACTTTTGATGGACCAGGCAGAACGGATCATGCACACAGAATTGTTGCGCTTCATCACCTGCGGCTCGGTGGACGACGGCAAGAGCACCGTCATCGGCCGCCTGCTGTTTGACAGCAAGGCCATCTTCGACGACCAGCTCGCCGCCATCACCGCCACTTCCAGGCGGCGCGGGTTGACCGAGGCCGACCTGGCCCTGCTCACCGACGGGCTGCAGGCCGAGCGCGAGCAGGGCATCACCATCGACGTGGCCTACCGCTATTTCAGCACTCCTGCCCGCCGCTTCATTATTGCGGACACGCCGGGGCACGAGCAGTACACGCGCAACATGGTCACCGGCGCCAGCACGGCCGATCTTGCCATCATCCTGATGGATGCGCGCAAGGGTATGCTGCCGCAGACCCGGCGCCATGCGCACCTGGTGCGCTTGCTGGGCATTCGTCGGGTGGTGCTGGCCATCAACAAAATGGATCTGGTGGAATACGATCGCGCCACCTTCGAGCGCCTGCGCGATGAGTTTCTGGCCTTTGCCGCTCCCCTGGAATTCGATGCCGTGATTCCGGTGCCCATGAGTGCGCTGCATGGCGACATGGTGGTGGAGCGCGGTACCGGGTTGCGCTGGTATCTGGGAAAGACCCTGCTACAGGTGCTGGAGAGCGTGCCGGTGGACGAGGAGGTGGTCCATGCCCCGCTGCGTTTTCCGGTACAGCTGGTGCAACGCTTGCGCGCCGGGACGGCAGACGAGCGGCGGGCGTACCTGGGGCGCATCGAGTCGGGCACGCTGGCCGTGGGCGACGAAGTCGTGGTCCTGCCTGCCGGCATCACCAGCACTGTCTCGACCATCCTGACCTACGACGGCCCCTTGCAGGATGCCCGGGCCGGGCAGTCGGTGTCGCTGACGCTTATGGACGAGGTGGACATTTCGCGCGGCGACATGATCGCAAGCCGTGCCGCACCGCCGCGCTGCGAGAAATCCTTTGATGCGCTGATGTGCTGGTTTTCGGCAACGCCGCTCGACCCTGCCCGGCGGGTGCTGATCCGACACGGTACGCGTACGGTGCAGGGCAAGGTGGGCGCTGTGGAATACAAACTGGACGTGAACACTTCGGCGCAGGTGCCGGCTCCCACCCATGTGTCCATGAACGACATCGTCAAGGCCAACTTCAGGGTCCAGCAACCCATGGCCTGCGACAGTTATGCCGCCAATCGGCCCAACGGCAGCTTCATCCTGATCGACGAGGTCAGCAACGACACGATTGCCGCCGGGATGATCCTTTAGGGAAGACGGGGACAGACCTCCTTCGGAGGTCTGTCCCCGTTGGGTCGGGCCCAATAAAAAACCCCGGGGATGCCGGGGTTTTTTGGGACCTGCCTCAGGACGCCAACCAAGTTACTTGATCTTGGCTTCCTTGTAGGGCACGTGCTTGCGAGCGACGGGGTCAAACTTCTTGATCTCCATCTTTTCGGGCATGGTCTTTTTGTTCTTGGTGGTGGTGTAGAAGTGACCCGTACCTGCGGTCGATTCCAGTTTGATCTTATCGCGCATGATGATCCTTCCTTAAGCCTGAACGGCTTTTTCGCCCAGTTCGGCCAGAACGACTTCGATACCCTTTTTGTCAATCAAACGCAGGCCGGCATTGGAAACGCGCAAGCGAATCCAGCGGTTCTGGCTTTCCAGCCAAAAACGGCGGTACTGCAGGTTGGGCAAAAAGCGGCGCTTGGTTTTGTTGTTGGCGTGGGAAACATTATTGCCGACCATCGGCTTCTTCCCAGTCACCGCGCATACGCGTGCCATGGTGATTCTCCGTAACGGATTAAGGTAAACAGAGATTATGTCATGAAAACAGGGTTTTTCGCAAGGTCTGCCGGGAAGGGGTAGTGGTTCAGTTTGAAATCGACATTAAGACGAAAGCTGATGTTGCCGTTAATAACCACGCCTCAATTTACATTGCCTAACTTTTGAGCAATGTAAATTTTACGCAACATCTTATTTTAAATGCTACTATTTTGATATGCACAAAACGAACCAATAGTGTAAATTCCACTGGCCTGATAAAGTCGCAAGTTTTCGGAGTGTCTTGGCGAGATGTTCGAAGATATGAGACATTCCTTTGAGTCATCCTCTGTTTTTGGGAGGTCCTACATAGGTTCTGTTTTTGCCTTGATAGGACATTTGGTCGGAACTTTTATTATCTTCATGGTGTTTTTAGGATTGACCTGGGGGTTGTCGTTTGGGGTAAAAAAACTCAACGAAATTAATCCATTCCCAGAAAATATACTTTCCGCAATACAGCGCATTGAAGTCGGAATTTTTTGGTTTGATGTTTTGATGTGTTTTATACTTGTCATCAGCGGTGCCGTTACATTCGTAAGAGACATTAGGAGGTAACCATGAATAGTTATCTGCAAAATTTTAATCGTGGTTTCATTGGTAGCTTCGTGCTTGCCGCCTCTATCATTTTTGCCGTCTATTCCACAATGGTGTCGTTTGTAAAGCATGAAGGGCCTTTTGCGTTGCGTGATTCCCATAATCATCGCTAAAAATTTGCTCTAGGTTTTTTTGTAAGGCCCACGCTTCTTCGGTTCTTCTTCGGGAATTAGCGCCACAATATCCGCAATGTCCCATAGTTTTTCAGTGATTCCTGCTGCCATAGCCGGGGTTACGCGCAGCGTCTTATGAATCTTGCAGAAGTTGTAGAACATGAAATACAGACTGATGGCGTGCATGTGATTTTCCAGCTTCTTGCTGAAAGCATTTGTCAGTCGGGTAAACCGGCGCATGTGCATCCGCATGGTTAGGTTCTGGCGCTCTACATAGCTGGTGGAAATATCCTTGATGCTTGGGTTGCCGGTGATGGGGCGCTTTTCCACGCCCGTACATTCAGCGGGGCTGTAGCGGCGCGAATCATCCTTGTTTTGCCTTGGCGTTCCGTAAATTTTGATGATCTGGGCGAAGTCGATGTCTGTCCCAAAGGCATCGTCCACGGCATCCACGTAAACCCCGTGCCCATCCGTGGTCAGTTGCACACGATTTGAAAGCCGCGATGCCAAATCGGCGATGAAGGCGAACCCTTCTTCTGCCCCACGAGTACCCACATGCCAGCATGGAATGAGTTTGGTATCGGCATCAATAGCCGTCCAGGTGTAAACATCCCCGTATCCCAAAGTGCCTTGCAACTCCTGCGGTACGTTCTTTTGCTTCATCCCGACGAATGACCAAATTTCATCGCACTCAATGCGCTTACACTTGAGGTTGCGCATAACTTCGTCCTGGTATTTGGCGCAGGCAAACCCCGCATCAGCCAGCAGCTTCAACACCGTGTTTTTAGAGACATCTGTAATGCGGGTGGCTGCGTTGATACCCATGCCCTCGCAAAGTACCGCGAGGATTTGGGTCCGTTTTTCGATGGACAGGCGGTTCATGGCGCACCTCAAGCATCAATTCATAATGAACAGAATGCCATAGCAATACCGGTATGTCAATACCAAATTGCGAAAATCACTTGCGGTATATACCGAAATACCGCATACTGCGATCAGACTTCCCTACGGAGGCTATCATGGCCGAAGAAAAATCTGCTGCGGTATATGTGTCATGGCAAACATTCAAGAATGCGATCGAATCGCTTGCTGAGGGCATTCCCAATCGGATCGACAGAAGCACCTTCCCTGGACTTTCTGGTGGGGTGCAAAGCCAGCTTCTGGCTGGTCTCAAGTTTTTGGGGCTCATCACGGAGGATAACAAACCCACGCCGGGGCTTCATACGCTTGCCGTACATGATGAGGAAACCAGAAAAGAAAGATTGCTGGCTCTTTTGCAAACGCGCTATTCCGAGCTATTTTCTCTTGATTTGGTGAAAACGACCCCGAATGAATTAAGTGCGCGTATGAGCGAAGCGTACAACGTCACAGGAGATACTAAGGAGAAGGCAATCCGTTTCTTTTTGTCAGCCGTCAGCTATGTTGGTACGCCCGTTTCAAGGTTGTTTAAAATTTCTGGTGTCACAACTACATCAAATGGCGTGCGCACACGACGCCGTACGCCCGGTCGCTCAAAGCCGCCAGCCATAGCTGAACCCAAAAATCAAATTCAACCACAGGGAACATCGCGTGTTGTGTCTTTGGCAAGCGGAGGAACTCTAACGCTGGCGGCATCTCTCGATTTGTTTTCACTATCACCAGACGACAGAAAGTTTGTTTTTGAGTTAATTGACAAACTTGATGGCTACGAGAAGGAGCATTCCATCGCAAAGAAAGGTATTGAATGAAAAAGCCCTGAGGTGTTGAAGCACCTCAGGGCTTTATGACAGGGGTGGTGAGAGCTCCCTCTGTCACCTACAGCTTGTCTTTCAGGGACACCAAAATGCTACGCTTTTTTGGGGTTGTGGGCAACTATTGCTTTCAAAACCCACTTGGGAGAATAGCGATGAGCTATTTCAAACCTAAGAGCGTATTTGTGCGTGCATACATCCGGTTCAGGTATGGCCGGATCGAAAACGTGTGTCAACACTGGCGCTCGTATCCGGGGCAATTACCGCTGTTTAGTTGATCTCGGTTTTGCCGCGCCGGTCTTTTGGGCTGGCGCGGCATCACCCCATCTTGCACGCGCTGCCCTTGTGGCCAGCTCTACGCGTTCTTCCTCGGTGAGCGACTCCATTCGGGCCTTGCCGCCCTTCAATCCACCCTTTCGGCTATCAGCCTTCTTTCCCGCAAGCGGTTTTGGTGGCTCAACTTCTCCTATCGCCTGTTGGAACACTCCAAAGGCAACCTGGGTAAAGTCTTTGCGGGGATTCTTTTTGTCGGTCATGCGAAGAACATAGCACAGCACCCGTTAGATGGCTACGGGGCTAGATTTCAAACTGAACCACTACCCGGGAAGGGGGTGATAGGGGACAGACCTCAAACTGAGGTCTGTCCCCTATCACCCCCCCATCAACCGCCAATTTGAGGTCTGTCCCCTATATAATCGCCCGATGCTCAAGCGATACCATCGACAGATCCTGCTGGGAGTGACAGGGGGGGTGGCGGCCTACAAGGCGGCCGAGCTGACCCGCCTCCTGGTCAAGGCGCGCATGGGTGTTCAGGTGGCCATGACCGAGGCGGCCTGCGGCTTCGTCACGCCGGCCACCTTTCAGGCCTTATCCGGGCGTCCCGTGCTGACCGACCTGTGGGATCCACGCATTCCCAACCGCATGGCCCACATCGAATTGTCGCGCGAGGCGGACGCCATCCTCATTGCCCCGGCCAGCGCAGACTTCATTGCAAAAATCGCCCAGGGCACGGCGGACGACCTGCTTTCCACCACGGTGGCAGCCCGCAATTGTCCTCTCCTGGTGGCGCCCGCCATGAATCGGGAAATGTGGGACAACCCGGCCAACCAGCGCAACGTCCAGAAGCTCGAGGCGGATGGTGTGGTGCTGCTGGGGCCTGATGCGGGCGAGCAGGCCTGCGGCGAGGTGGGGCAGGGGCGCATGGTGGAACCCCAGCAGTTGCTGGAGGCCGTGCTGGCCCTATATCCCGCACCACGGCTGATGGGGCGCAAGGTGGTGGTGACTGCCGGACCCACGTTCGAAGCCATTGACCCGGTGCGAGGCATCACCAACAGCAGTTCCGGAAAAATGGGCTATGCCGTGGCTGAAGCCGCGCGCGACGAAGGGGCCGAAGTGGTGTTGGTGAGCGGCCCCACCGCGCTGTCGCCGCCGCCAGGCTGCACGGTGCTGCCGGTGAAGAGCGCCGCCGACATGCTGGCCGCCGTCCAGTCGGCGTTGCCGGGGACAGACCTCTTCTTTGCCGTGGCCGCCGTGGCGGATTACACGCCCGCCGAACCCGCCGCCCATAAGCTCAAAAAATCCACGGATGCGCTCACCCTGACGCTCAAGCCCACCGTGGACATCCTGGCCACCGTGGCGGCCATGCCAGGGGCCCCGTTCTGCGTGGGGTTTGCCGCCGAAAGCCAGGACCTTGCGGCCTACGCCGAAGCCAAGCGGCGCAACAAGAAAGTGCCGCTCATCGTGGGCAACCTCGCCCAACGGGCGCTGGGCAGCGATGACAACGAGATCATCCTGTTCGACGCCGAGGGCGCGCATGCCTTGCCGCCTGCGCCGAAAATCGTCCTGGCCCGCCAACTGCTGGATCACGCCATCCGGCTTGCAAACCTAAAAGGAAATGCATGACCCCCCTGGACATCAAGCTTCTCGATCCCCGCCTGCGCGACAACCTTCCGGCCTACGGCACGGCAGGCGCGGCAGGCCTTGATTTGCGCGCCTGCATCGACGCCTCCCTGACGCTGCAACCGGGACAGACCGAACTGATCCCCGCCGGCCTTGCCATCCATATCGGCGACCCGGGTTACGCCGCCATGATCCTGCCCCGTTCCGGCCTGGGGCATAAGCACGGCATCGTGCTGGGTAATCTCGTGGGCTTGATCGATTCCGATTACCAGGGGCAGATCTTTGTGTCGCTGTGGAATAGGGGACAGACCTCATTTGAACTCAAGCCCATGGAGCGCATTGCGCAACTTGTGGTGGTGCCGGTGGTGCAGGTGGCGCTGCAGGTGGTGGATGACTTCGAGGCCAGCGCGCGCGGCGCTGGGGGCTTTGGCAGCACGGGCCGGCATTGATGACAGCTCTCGCCGGCGGCGGCGCCATCATCCTGTTTGCCCATGGGGCGCGCGACCCGCAATGGGCCGAACCCTTTCAGCGCATCCGCGAACGGGTGAGGGCGTTGCGTCCCGGCGTGCCGGTGGAACTGGCCTTCCTGGAACTGATGGAACCCGGCCTCACGGAATGCGTGGCAAGCCTCGCGGAGCAGGGTGCGCGCCACATGACCCTGGTGCCGCTGTTCATGGCGCAGGGCGGGCACCTCAAAAAGGACCTGCCCCGCCTCATCGAAGCGCTGCAAGCGGACCATCCGGGCGTATCCATTGCCGTGACGCCGGCCATTGGCGAATCGGCCATACTGCTTGACGCCATCTCTGCCTGGGTGGTGCAGCAGGCCCCTTAAGCCGGACCGTTGACTGCCCGCATCACGGGGATGCCCCACAGGCGCCCCCACCCCTCCAGCATGCGCTGCTGCACTCGGGGTTCCTCCATACCCCCGGTCCACCACAGGTTGGCCAGACTGACAATGCGCTGAGGCATGGGTCCTGCGGCCACGGAAGCCAGCATGGGCAAGGTCAGCAGATCCTCATAGCAAAACGAAAACAGCACCCGCGTGCCATGAATGTCGGTGATGCCGGTGTTGAACCCCGGCGCGTCGGCGATCCAGCCGGAGGGGGGCGTCTTCGCTTCCAGGGGATTCCATTCTGCGAGTGGAATGGGTTGGCGCGCCAGCTGCCAGCGCGCACCAGAGGGTGCGACGATCAGTGCGCCGTTGCGCAAACCCGTGGGGTCGGGTCGCTGGGCGCCCAGGATGAGGGTTACGCCATGTGCGTGGGCCGCCTCAAAAGTCGGTTGCCACCACAGCGCTTCGGCCGCGGTCCAGGGTCCCGCGATTTCCTCGGGCAGAATCAGTACCGCTGGCGCAGCCGGGAGTTGCCGTTGCACAAGGGCCATGAGCGCGGCCTGCCGTTCCATGCGTTGAAGGGCACCGGCTTCAGCGCGCGGCAATTGCGTGTCGAGGGCCACCCAATCCGGCGGGTGGGGCAGGGGGCGATGGAGGGCATTGGCGATGAGGGCCGCGAGCGTCAGCGGCAGCACCCAGCCCCGGGCGCCCAACACCAGCGAGAGCAGTAACGCCGTGGTGGCCGCAAGGCCCGTCCAGCCCCAGGCGGGGTAGAGCCAGCCGCTCAGGGTAAGGGGATGCAGCCAACCCAAAAGTCCCCAGGGGGGCAGCAGACTCCACAGCAATGCGGCAAGAAAGGCCAGCGCGCATCGCACTGCGGGCCAGGATGCCGAGGGCCAGGTGACGAGCCAGGGCAGGGTGAGGAACGCGCCATGGGCCAGCCACAACGCCATGGCAACAAGCGGGGAACACTGCGGCAGCACGCGGACGATGGCGAGTGGCTGTTCCCGTGCAGCCACGAGATAGCACAGCCATACCACGCCCCCCGCCGTGATCCGGCGTGGCGCGCGCGCCCAGGCAAGCGGCAGAAAACAACAAAGCAGGAACTCGGGCATGGCCCGCCAGGGTAGCGCGCTGCGCCCCCCGCGGCCTTGCCAAACAGCCCTATGGCGTGATGCTGTTCGTCAGTCGGCCAGCCCCATGGCGCGCGCCTTGGCGAGCAGGCCCTCCGCCATGCGGATGCTGGCAATGTCGATCAGCCGTCCGTCCAGCGACACCGCGCCGCGACCTTCGCGCGCGGCCTGCGCCATGGCTTCCATGATGCGCCGGGCCTTGGTGACTTCCTCGGCCGAGGGCGTGAACACCTGGTTGGACAGCGCGATCTGCGAGGGATGGATGGCCCACTTGCCCTCGTATCCCAGCACCGCCACGCGGTTGGCGGCGGCGACGAACCCCTCGGGGTCGTTGAAGTCGCCAAAGGGACCGTCGATGGGGCGCAGGCCGTAGGCACGGCAGGCCACCAGCATGCGCGTCTGGGCCGCGTGCCAGGGGTCGGTCCAGTAATACTGGCGCCCGCCCGCTTCATCCTTGTCGGTGAGCACGCCGGAATCCTTGTTGACGCCCCCGATCACCGTGGTGCGCGCGCGTGTGGAGGCCGCGTAATCGGCCACGCCAAAACTCATGGCCTCGAGGCGTCTGCTGGATTGCGCAATGGCCTCCACGTTGGCCATGCCCAGTGCCGTTTCGATCAGCACCTCAAAACCGATGCGCCGGGTCCTTCCCGTGGCGTTTTCGATTTGCGTCACCAGCATGTCCAGCGCATACACATCCTGGGGCACGCCCACCTTGGGAATGAGGATCATGTCCAGCCGGGGACAGACCTCCACAATGTCCACCACGTCGCGGTACATGTAATGGGTGTCAAGACCGTTGATGCGGATCATCATGGTCTTGCTGCCCCAATCCACATCGTTGAGCCCGGCGATGATGTTCTTGCGCGCCTGCGCCTTGTCGTCCGGGGCCACCGCATCTTCCAGATCCAGAAAGATGACGTCCGCGGCAGAGCCCGCCGCTTTTTCGAAAAGCCCCGGGTTGGAGCCCGGCACGGCGAGTTCCGAGCGGTGCAACCGCGGGGTGGCCTGGGGGATGAGGGTAAAGCTCATGGGCGGATATCCTTACAGGGTGGCAAGCGCACGGGCCACGGTGCTGCCCAGTTCGGCGGCACTGGGCGCGACGTGGAGGCCATAGGACTGCATGATCTCGGCCTTCTCCGCTGCGGTGTCGCCTTCGGCGGAAATGATGGCGCCGGCATGCCCCATGCGGCGGCCCTTGGGGGCGGTCAATCCGGCCACGTAGCCGATCACCGGTTTCGTCATGTGCTCCTTGATCCACTGCGAGGCCTCGGCCTCCTGCGAGCCGCCGATTTCGCCGATCATCACCACGGCCCGGGTTTCAGGGTCTTCCTCGAAAAGAGCCATGTGGTCCAGAAAGGAGCTGCCGTTGATGGGGTCGCCGCCAATGCCCACGCTGGTGGACACGCCGATGCCCAGCGCCGTCATCTGGGCGGCCGCCTCGTAGCCCAGTGTGCCTGAGCGCGAGACGATGCCCACGTTGCCGCGCTTGTAGATGTGTCCGGGCATGATGCCCAGCATGGCCTTGCCGGCACTGATGATGCCGGCACAGTTGGGGCCCACCACCATGGTGCGTTTGTCCCTGGGGTAGCGCATGAGGTAGCGCTTCACCCGCATCATGTCCTGGGCCGGAATGCCGTCGGTGATGATGCACACCAGACGCAGCCCCGCGTCCGCCGCCTCCATCAGGGCATCGGCGGCGTAGGCCGGCGGCACGAAGGCGAGACTTGCTTCGGCACCGGTGGCGGCCACCGCATCCTTGACGGTATCAAAGACGGGCCGCTCCAGGTGCTTTTGCTGGCCCTTGCCCGGCGTCACACCCCCCACCACGTTGGTGCCGTAGTGGATCATTTCCCTGGCGTGAAAGGTGGCCTTGTCGCCGGTAAAACCCTGCACGATCACGCGCGTGCGTTCATTGATGAGAATGCTCATGAATCCAGACCTCCTCGGGCGGCAGCAACGGCTTTTTCTGCGGCTTCTGCCAGCGTGTTGGCGCTGATGATGGGCAGGCCGCTCTCTTTGATGATTTTCTGGCCGGCTTCCACGTTGGTGCCGGCAAGGCGCACGATGAGCGGCACCTTGAGGTCGCGCGCGGCTTGCACCACGCCCTCGGCCACCCAGTCGCAGCGGTTGATGCCGGCAAAGATGTTGACCAGGATGGCCTTCACGTTTCTGTCCGAGAGCACCAGGCGAAAGGCTTCGGCCACCCGCTCGGGCGAGGCGCCGCCGCCCACGTCCAGGAAGTTGGCGGGTTCGCCCCCGGCGTACTTGATCATGTCCATGGTGGCCATGGCGAGTCCGGCACCATTGATGATGCAGCCGATGTCGCCCGAGAGGCCCACGTAGTTCAGGCCATGCTGGTTGGCCTGGGCTTCGCGCGGATCCTCCTGGGAGGGGTCGCGCATTTCGGTGATCCTGGGGCGGCGGAACAGGGCGTTGTCGTCGAAGGACATCTTGGCGTCGAGCGCCAGCACACGGTTGTCCTTGGTGACGACGAGCGGATTGATTTCCACCATGGTGGCGTCAAGATCGCGAAAGGCGCGATAGCAGCCCATGATGGCAGTGACGGCACGGCTGACCTGCTTGATGTTAAGGCCCAGGCCAAAGGCCAGTTCGCGTGCCTGAAAGGGCTGCAGGCCTACGGCAGGCTCCACCTGCACCTGGCGCAGCGAGTCGGGGTTGGATTTGGCGATCTCCTCGATTTCCATGCCGCCCTGGGCCGAGGCCACCACGCGGATGCGCTGGGCGCGCCGGTCCAGCACGAAGCCCAGGTAGATTTCACGCTCGAAGGGTTCGGCCACTTCGATGTAGAGGCGTTGCACGGCCTTGCCCTCGGGGCCGGTTTGCTCGGTGACGAGCGCCTTGCCCAGCAGTTCCTTGGCGGCCTGCGCCACTTCGCCGTAGGTGCGGCACAGCTTGATGCCTCCGGCCTTGCCGCGACCGCCGGCATGGATCTGGGCCTTGACGGCCCAATGCCAGCCGCCCAGTTCGGTGGCCACGTAAACGGCCTGGTCGGGACTGTAGGCCACACTGCCACGGGGCACGGGAACCCCAAAGCCGGCCAGCAACTCCTTGGCCTGATACTCGTGAATGTCCATGAAAAACGCCTCCTGTTATCGTTGCGTCAATGATAGCAGGAGGCGTGGTGGGAAAACCGCTCGTTCCGGTGATGAATCAGGTCACGAGATGCTGCGGCGTCCCTTTTTGCCATGCTTCGATGTTGTCGATGAGCTGATCGGCCAGAAACTGCATGGCGCCATCGGAAGCCCAGGCCACGTGCGGGGTGAGGATGAAGTTTGAGCGCCGGATGTCCAGGAAGGGATGTCCGTTCTTGGGCGGTTCGCTGGTGATGACGTCAAAGCCGGCGCCTGCAATCAGGCCTTCATCCAGCGCCTGGATGAGCGCCTGTTCATCCACCAGACCGCCACGCGAGGTGTTGATCACGATGGCGGTGCGCTTCATCTTGCGGAATTCGTTGATGCCGATGATGTTCTTCGTATCGGGGGTCAACGGGCAATGCAGCGAGATGACGTCGGATTCGGCCAGCACCTGGTCCATCGGGGTGAAGGTCACGCCTTCCATCTTGGGCGGTGCGTGATCGGCATACAGCACGCGCATGCCAAAACCCTTTTCGGCGATGTGGGCCGTGGCCCGGCCCAGCACGCCTTCACCGATGATGCCAAGGGTTGCGCCATGGAGGTCGCCGATGGTATGGGTGAAGAAACAGAACTGGTCGGACTGCTGCCAGACGCCCGCTTCCACGTCCTGGCGGTAGGCCAGGATATTGCGACGCAGGGCCAGGATCAGCGCAAAGGCGTGTTCCGGCACGGTATGCGTGGCGTAGTTGCGGATGTTGGCCACGGCGATGCCATGGGATTTGCAGTAGGGGACGTCAATGACGTCGTACCCCGTGGCAGCCACGGCAATCATCTTCAGGCGCGGCAACTGCTTGAGGGTTTCCTCGCGCAGTGGCACCTTGTTGGTGATGGCCACCGTGGCGCCCTGCAGGCGCTCCACGATTTGCTGGGGGGAGGTTTTCTCGAACTCCAGGTACTCGTCCGCAAAGGCCGGCTTGCGCACTTGCGCCTTCAACGAGGCGCGATCGAGAAAGACGACTTTACCGGTCATGCTGCCGCCCGTGCCTGGTCCTGGTTCTTGCGCCAGTAGGCCGAAGCTGCGGCAACGCCGCTGCCAGCCTTGACGGGAATGCCGACGTCCATCATGGCCATTTCGGCACCCGCGATGGCACCCATCAACATCAGTTCGTTGAGGTCACCCAGGTGGCCGATGCGGAAGACCTTGCCCGCGACCTTGGAGAGGCCCGCACCCAGCGACAGGTTGTAGCGCGCGTAAGCGCGTGCGATCACCTTGGCGGCATCGAAGCCTTCGGGGACCAGAATGGCCGAGACGGTGTCCGAGTACCACTTGGGTTCCTTGGCGCACAGCTTCAATCCCCAGCCTTCCGTCACCGCGGCGCGTACGCCGCCGGCGAGGTAGGCGTGGCGGGCCAGGATGTTTTCCAGGCCTTCTTCCTCGATGGTCTTCAACGCTTCCTTCATGCCGTAGAGCATGGGGATGGAAGGCGTGTAGGGAAAGTAGCCGGCGGCGTTGTTCTTGACCATGTCCAGGTAGTCAAAGTAGCAGCGCGGGTGGGTGGCGGTCTGGCGGGCGGCCAGGGCCTTTTCGCTGACGCAGGTCACGCCCATGCCGGCGGGCAACATCAGGCCCTTTTGCGAACCCGAAACGCACACGTCCACCTTCCATTCGTCCATGCGGAAATCGATGCTGCCCAGGGCGCTTACCGAGTCCACGAACAACAGGGCGGGGTGCCCGGCGGTGTCCATGGCCTTGCGGATGGCGGGCACGTCGCTGGTGACGCCGGTGGCGGTTTCGTTCTGGCACACCAGTACGGCCTTGATCTTATGGCCCTTGTCGGCTTGCAGGGCAGCGAGGTAACGATCGGGTGGTGCGCCTTCGCCCCACTCCACGTCGATCAACTCCACTTCAAAGCCCAGGCGCTGGCACATGTCGATCCACAGGTGGCTGAACTGGCCAAAGCGCGAAGCCAGAACCTTGTCGCCCACGTTGAGGCAGTTGGTGAGGGCCGCTTCCCAGCAACCGGTGCCGGAGGAGGGGAACACGATCGGCGTGCCCTTTTCGGTTTTGAACACCTTCTTCAGCCCCTGAATCACTTCCAGGGCCAGTTCGGGGAATTTGGGTGAGCGATGGTCTTCCATCGGCACCATCATGGCCCGTTGAATGCGGGCCGGTACGTTGGTGGGTCCGGGTACAAACAGAAAATTCTGTCCAGCCATGATCTAAATCTCCTCAAGCTCTATATAGGTTCAATCTGTAGGGTGTATAAGGCGCGTTGCTTAGCCGTACACTGGAAACTTGCTGCACAGGGCGCTGACTTCGCCAATCACGCGCTGCGTGGTGGCGTCGTCGCCGGGCGCGTCCAGCACATCGGAAATCAGGTGGGCCACCTTTTGGGCTTCGGCAACACCAAATCCCCGGGTGGTCATGGCGGGTGTGCCAATCCGGATGCCCGAGGTGACGAATGGCTTTTCCGGATCATTCGGAATGGCATTCTTGTTAACGGTAATGTGGGCACGACCCAATGCAGCTTCGGTGTCCTTGCCCGTGATCTTTTTGGCGCGCAGGTCCATCAGGAACAGGTGGCTTTCAGTGCCGCCCGAAACGATGCGCAGGCCACGCTCGATGAAGGTGCCGGCCATGGCCTTGGCGTTGGCCTTGACCTTTTGCTGGTAGTCCTTGAATTCAGGCTTCAGGGCTTCGTTGAAAGCCGTGGCCTTGGCTGCGATGACGTGCATCAGCGGGCCGCCCTGGATGCCAGGGAAAATCATGGAGTTGAGCGGCTTTTCGAATTCCGCAGAAGACAGGATGACGCCGCCTCGCGGACCGCGCAGGGTCTTGTGGGTGGTGGAGGTGACGAAATGGGCGATGCCGATGGGGCTGGGGTATTCGCCCACGGCGATGAGGCCCGCATAGTGGGCCATGTCCACCATCAGGTAGGCGCCCACGCTGTCGGCGATTTCGCGAAAGCGCTTCCAGTCAATGACCATGGAGTAGGCAGAGGCACCGGCCACGATCATCTTGGGCTTATGCTCCTCGGCCAGGCGCTGCACCTCGTCGTAATCGATCTGTTCGGTGTCGGGGTTGAGGCCATAGGCCACGGACTTGTAGAGCTTGCCGCTGAAGTTGACGGAAGCGCCGTGGGTGAGGTGGCCGCCATGGGCCAGCGACATGCCCAGCACCGTGTCGCCGGGTTGCAGCATGGACATGTACACGGCCGCATTGGCCTGCGATCCCGAATGGGGCTGGACGTTGGCGTATTCGGCACCGAAGAGCTTCTTGACGCGGTCAATGGCCAGCTGCTCGGCGATGTCCACGAATTCGCAGCCGCCGTAGTAGCGCTTGCCGGGGTAGCCTTCGGCATATTTATTGGTCAACACCGAACCTTGTGCCTGAAGCACGGAAGGGCTGGTATAGTTCTCAGAGGCGATCAGCTCGATATGGTCTTCCTGGCGGCGATATTCCTTTTGAATGGCGCTCCATAATTCGGGATCAGTATCGGCGATGAGCTTTCTGGAATCAAACACGGTCAAACCTCCTGGATGTTGCGCCGCAGCGCAGTCTTTGGACATGTCCTGATGGCTCAGGGTAATCCGCAATTAAGCCACAAACTGGACAATTTTAAAATTAGTAAAGTCTTTTCATATCTATAAGTGATACTGTTCCCAATCTGCCGCGGGTATAACTACAATTCGACTTTCGATTATCTCACAGACCCTTGATCATGAACTCTGAAGCTTCCCAGGCGCTTCTGCGCGCGCTGTTTGACGCTGCCGTCGCGGCGGCCGATCCCTTCCGTTGCCTGCCGGCCTATTTGCCCGAGCCGCCCAAGGGCCGGACCATCGTGATCGGAGCCGGGAAAGCCGGGGGTTCCATGGCCCGCGCTCTGGAGGACCATTGGGCGGGGCCCCTGGAAGGGCTCGTGGTGACCCGTTACGGCCACAAGATACCCACCGAGCGCATCGAAGTGGTGGAGGCGGCGCACCCGGTGCCCGACGAGGCGGGGCGCGAAGCCGCAGCGCGCATCCTGAAGATGGTGCAAGGCCTGACCGCCGAAGACCTCGTCATCTGCCTCATCTCCGGCGGGGGTTCGGCCTTGCTGGCCGCACCCGCCGAGGGGCTGACCCTGGCCGACAAACAGGCCGTGAACAAGGGATTGCTGAAGAGCGGGGCCACCATCACCGAAATGAATTGCGTGCGCAAGCACCTCTCCGCCATCAAGGGCGGGCGCCTGGCCGCGGCCTGTGCCCCGGCCCAGGTGGTGACCCTGCTGATCTCTGACGTGCCGGGTGACGACCCCTCGGTCATTGCCTCGGGCCCCACCGTGGGGGATCCCACCACCTGCGCCGATGCGCTGGCCATCCTGGACAAATACAACCTGCGCGAACCTGCGGCCGCCTACGAGTACATCAAGCGCGGCCATGACGAAACGCCCAAGCCCGGCGACCCGCGCCTGGCACGCGCCACCACGCGCATGATTGCCACCCCGCAAGCCTCGCTGGAAGCGGCAGCCGCCCTGGCGCGCGCCTCGGGGGTGACTCCGGTCATCCTGGGCGACAGCCTGGAAGGGGAGTCGCGCGACGTGGCCCTGGTGCATGCGGGCATTGCCAAGCAGGTGGCGCGCCACAACCAGCCGGTGGCCGCCCCCTGCGTGCTGCTGTCGGGGGGCGAGACCACCGTCACCGTGCGCGGCAAGGGGCGCGGTGGGCGCAATGCCGAATTTTTGCTGGCATTGGCGGTGGCGCTGGAAGGACATCCGCAAATCCATGCAGTGGCCTGCGACACCGATGGCGTGGACGGCACCGAAGACAATGCGGGGGCGATCCTTACCCCGGATACGCTGGCTCGCGCCGAATCCATGGGCCTGCGCGCCAAGGATTTTCTGGCAAATAACGACGGCTATACATTCTTCTCAAATTTAAAAGACTTGATCCATACCGGGCCGACCCTCACAAATGTGAACGATTTCCGGGCCATTCTGGTAAGGTAATTTCCGGGTTTTGAACCACCCCTTCGTGGTCAAAAAATTGACACAAATCAAGATTTAACAGGAGAAGGTTGTCATGGCTTCAGATATCGAAATTGCTCAGGCTGCAAAAATGGAACGCATCGCTCACGTGGCCAAGGATAAATTGGGCATCAGCGATGAGCACCTCGAGCCGTACGGGCATTTCAAGGCAAAGATTTCTCTGGAATACCTTGAAAGCATCAAGGATCGTCCAGACGGCAAACTGATTTTGGTGACGGCCATCAGCCCCACCCCCGCAGGTGAAGGCAAGACCACCACCACCGTGGGCCTGGGCGACGCCCTGAACCGCATCGGCAAAAAGACCATGATCTGCCTGCGTGAGCCTTCCCTGGGACCCGTGTTTGGCGTCAAGGGCGGTGCAGCGGGTGGCGGCTATGCCCAGATCGTTCCGATGGAAGACATCAACCTGCATTTCACGGGCGATTTCCACGCCATCGCTGCAGCCAACAACCTGTTGGCTGCATTGATCGACAACCACATCAACCACGGCAACGAGCTGCGCATCGACCCGCGCCTCATCCAGTGGAAGCGTGTGGTGGACATGAACGATCGCGCCCTGCGCAAGATCGTGGTGGGCCTGGGCGGTACCGCCAACGGCTTCGTGCGTGAAGATGGCTACGATATCGTGGTGGCTTCCGAAGTCATGGCCATCCTGTGCCTTGCCAGCTCGTTGATGGATCTGAAAGACCGTCTGTCGCGCATCATCATCGGTTACACCCAGGGCGACCGCAAACCCATTTACGCCCGCGACCTCAAGGCGCACGGTGCCATGGCGGTCCTGCTGAAGGACGCCATCAAGCCCAACCTGGTGCAAACCCTGGAAAACAACCCCGCCATCATTCACGGTGGTCCGTTTGCCAATATCGCCCACGGTTGCAACTCCGTCATCGCCACCAAGGCCGGCCTCAAGCTTGCCGACTACGTGGTGACCGAAGCCGGTTTCGGTGCGGACCTCGGTGCCGAGAAGTTCATTGACATCAAGTGCCGCATGGCCGGGTTGAACCCCTCTGCCGTCGTCCTGGTGGCCACCATCCGCGCCCTCAAGTTCCATGGCGGCGTGAAGAAGGAAGACCTCAACAAGGAAAACCTGGCCGCGCTGGAAAAGGGCATGATCAACATCGAGCGCCACCTGGAAAACATCCGCGACAACTACGGCCTGCCTTGCGTGGTGTCGGTCAACCACTTCACCTTCGACACCGAAGCCGAAGTGGCGCTGCTGAAGCAGAAGATCGAATCCCTGGGTGGCAAGTTCGTCCTGGCTCGCCATTGGGCCGAAGGCGGCAAGGGTGCGGAAGAAGTGGCCCGTACCGTGGTGGACCTGATCGAAAAATCCAGCAAGAAGCACACCTACGTCTATCCTGACAACATCACCTTGCAGGAAAAGATCACCACCATCGCCACCAAGATCTATCGCGCAGGACAAGTCACGTTTAGCGACAACGCCCGCAAGCAGCTCGACGAGTGGAACAAGGACTACGGTCACTTCCCCGTTTGCATGGCAAAGACCCAGATGTCCTTCACCGCTGACCCCAACGCAAAGGGCGCTCCTACCGGGCACACCCTCAACGTGCGCGAAGTGCGTCTTGCCAACGGTGCAGGCTTCGTGGTGGCCATTTGTGGCGACATGATGACCATGCCTGGCCTGCCCAAGGTGCCGTCGTCCGAGAAGGTGGACATCGACGCCAACGGCAGCATCGTCGGCCTGTTCTAAGCCCATGCGGGCCTGCTCATCCCTGAAATGACGGTGAGCATGGCCCGCAGTCCTTCGCCGCCCTCCGCGGGGCCAAAAACCCTTGCGGAGTGGCTGGCGCACACCGAGCAGCTCCATGCGCTGACCATCGACATGGGGTTGGCACGCGTGTCACAAGTGCGGGATGCAATGACCTTGCATCCCAACTTTCCCATCATCACCGTTGCCGGGACAAACGGCAAGGGTTCCACCTGTATCCTGCTGGCCGCCTGCCTGAGCGCCGCAGGCTATCGCGTGGGTGTTTATTCCTCGCCGCACCTTGTGCGTTACAACGAACGCGTGCGGGTGGGGTCTTCTTTTGCTTCCGATCAAAGCCTGTGCGACGCCTTTGCCAAGGTGGAGGCCGCGCGCGGCGACCAGTCGCTCACCCCCTTCGAGTTTGGCACGCTTGCAGCAATGCAGGTATTCATCGAGGCCGGTCTTGATGTCGTCATCCTGGAAGTGGGGCTGGGCGGTCGATTGGATGCCGTCAATATTTTCGATCCCGACTGCGCCATCGTCACCAGCATTGCCATCGATCACGAGGCGTGGCTGGGCAACACCCGCGAGGCCATCGCCTTTGAAAAAGCCGGCGTGTTTCGCGCCGGGCGCCCCGCCATCTGTGCCGACCCCGAGCCTCCCGCCGCCATTGCACAAACGGCGGCGCGCCTGGGCGCCCGGCTGTTGCAGATCGAGCGGGATTTTTCTTGTCAGGTGAGCGCCGGGGGCTGGTCGTTTGCACTGGGCCCGCGCACGCTCGAGGCGCTGCCGCGTCTCAAACTCGCCGGAGCTTTCCAGTATCGCAATGCGGCCGCAGCCCTGGCCGCAATCCTCAGCCTGGAGGACCGCCTGCCGGTCTCCATGGAGGCCCTGCGCGAGGGGCTGCAGTCGGCCACGCTGCCCGGGCGCTTTCAAAAGGTGTCCCAGGCGCCGCTTGTCATCATGGACGTGGCGCATAACCCCCATGCCGCGGCGGAGCTGGCCGCCAACCTGCGCGCCGAGCCCTGCGACGGCAAAACCTGGGCGGTGTTCGGGATGCTCAGCGACAAGGATATTGCAGGGGTCATCGCCCTGCTCGACCCGCTGGTGGATTGCTGGTGCGTCACCGGCATCGAGGAGGCCCGTGGCGCCTCCTTGCAGGACATGCAGGGGCATCTGTCTGGCGTGCGCGGCAGCGTGAGCAGTTGCGCTTCGCCGCAGGCAGCATTTGAGGCAGCCGCCCGAGGGGCTCAGGCGGCAGATCGCATCGTGGTGTTTGGGTCCTTCATCACGGTGGGAGCCGTGATGGCTTATCTGGAAGAAACGGCTTAGGCCAGCTGCACTGCTTTTCTGATGCAGCGGTCGAGGGCGTTGAAGTACTCGTTGGCAAGGTCCGAGGGCTGCAGAAACTTGAATCGGTTATCCTGACCCGAGACGATTTCGATAAATCCGCGCGTTCGCAGTTCCTTCAAGCGTCCATGCAAGGTGGCAGGAGAGGCCAGCTCGGTCATTTCAAGAATGTTGCTGACGGTGAGCATCTGATCGTTAAGCCGGCTGGTGCCGATGGCCATCAGGATTTCAATTTGCACCGGGTCGAGCCCCTTGAATGAGGGCTGGGCTTCCACCGACTCGGCAAGCTTGTGATATTTGAACAGCGCTTTCATGGCATTTCCAGACGGGATTGAAGTGTCAAATTTTATTCCAGAAGCCGCATGCAGTGGCAAGAAATATAACTTTATTAAGTTATAGCAACGATAGCTTAATCTTAATCCTGATAAAAACTGCAGCCAGTGTGCGATGCCGGGACGCTGGGCGGTATACTGCCCCGATGCCCATCAAGCATTTCTGTTACGCTTTGTTGCTTCTGCTGGCGCTCGGCGGCTCCATGGCAGTCCAGGCCGCCGACGTGCTGCCGCAGGCAGATGCGGTGGCGTGGTGGGTGTGGCCGCTGGGGCTTTTCGTGGTGTGCTTTTTCTTGGGCATCGTGGCGGTGCCCGCCGGGGTGGGAGGTGGCGTGTTGTTCGTACCCATCGTGGGCGGCTTCTTTCCCTTCCATCTCGATTTTGTCCGGGGGGCGGGCCTCCTGGTGGCCATGGCCAGCGCCCTGGCAGCGGGTCCCTCGCTGCTGAAGAACGGCATGGCCCATCTGCGCCTCGTGATGCCGCTCGCCCTTTCCGCCTCGCTCAGCTCCATGGGGGGAGCCATGGTGGGCCTGGCACTGCCCGCCAACGTGATCCAGATCATGCTGGGGGGCATCATCCTTGCCATTACGGCGCTCATGATCCTGGCCCGGAAGTCCGACTACCCCCAAGTGCCCCGGCCTGACGCACTGTCGCAACGCCTGGGCATTCATGGCGTGTTCTGGGACATGATTTCAGGCAGGGAAATTCCCTGGCAGGTGCACCGCACCCCCACCGGGATCGTGCTGTTCCTGGTGATCGGGTTTCTGGGCGGAGTCTTCGGCGTGGGGGCAGGCTGGGCCAACGTGCCGGCCCTCAACCTGCTGATGGGCGTGCCGCTTAAACTTGCGGCGGCCTCTTCCAGCCTGATCCTCTCCATCGCCAGCGCCTCGGCCACCTGGTACTACCTCAACAGCGGCGCCATCCTTGCCATCATTGCGGTGCCCGCCGTGGTGGGCATGATGATGGGCGCGCGCATCGGGGCCCATTTGCTGACAGTGCTCAATCCTGCCGTGATCCGCAAGGTGGTGATCTCCATGTTGCTGTTTGCGGGGATGCGCACCCTGCTCAAGGGCCTGGGGATTTAAACGCCATGAGCAAGCCCCACCAGCCCCCGGAACAGGTGCGCTACGCCACGGTGCTGCACTGGGGCACGCTCACGGGGTTTGTGACGCTCGTGGTCACCTTCGTTTTGTACATGACGGGCCTTGCCGCAGCCGATGTGCCGCTTCACCAGTTGCCGCAACTGTGGAAGCTCTCCGCCGCAGATTATGCGGCGGCCACGGGCCTGCACGATGGCTGGAGCTGGCTGTTTGCCCTCAACAAGGGCGATTTTCTCAGCCTGCTCGGCATCGCCATCCTCTCGGCCTGTCCCATTCTCAGCATCGCCGCGGTGGTGCCGGTGTATCTGAGGGAAAAAAATTATGTCTATGCCACACTGGGACTGATGGCCGTGCTGGTTTTGCTCTATGCTGCCTCGGGAGTGAGCGTTCATCACCACACATAAACCATGACCCATCCCTTCCAACGCATTTTACTGGTCTCGGAACATACCGAATTTGACAGCGGGGCCGAGCGGCTGGCCTTCGACATCGCCCGCCAATGCGGGGTGGGGCTGCGCGCGGTGTTTCCCGTGGCTCACCACCTGGAATACGAAATTGGCTCGCCTGATCTTGCCGCACGCAGCGCGCGGGAATTTGCCGGGAGGGCGGAGCAGTTGCGTGCTGCGGCCCGTGAGGCCGGCGTGGTACTGGACCTGGTGGTGCGGCAATCCGGAGCGCCGCACGAGGCCATCGTGCAGGAAGCGCGGGAATATGGCGCCGACCTCATCATTGCGCGGCGTCGGGGACAGCGCAGTTTCCTGTCCAACCTCATGATCGGCGAGATGGTCAGCAAGGTGGCCATTGGCGCCCCCTGCAGCATGCTGTTCGTGCCGCGCACGGCGCGCCTGTGGTCGCATGCCATCCTGGCCGCCGTTGATCCCGAGGCTGGGGAGGCAGCCGTTGCCGCCGTGGCCACCCAGGTGTCACAGGCCTGCAAGTTACCGCTGACGCTCATGACGATCGGCAAGGGGACTGCGGGCAAGCCCCATGAAGCCATTCTTGCCACGGCAAAGACCCTGCAGGCGGACCTGATCGTTCTGGGACAATACCGCAGTGGCACCACCAAAAGCGTCATCGGGCAGTCCGAACATTCCGTTCTGGTGGTCAAGGGCAACGCGTAATCATTCAGTAGGAGCCAAGCTTATGTACCAGCGCATCCTGGTTGCAGTGGACGGCAGCGACACCTCCGAGCGCGCCTTGCATGAGGCCATGCTGCTGGCCAAAAACCAGCAGGCCTTGCTGCGCGTGGCCTACGTGGTGGACGAGGCCAGCATCTTCAGCGACACGGAATTCGTGGACCGCACCGCCATCGAGCGGGCGGCCATCCACACGGGCCACAAGGTGCTCGAGAAAGCCAAAAAGGCGGCCGAGGCCGAAGGCTTGTCCGTCGAGACCAAGATGCTGGAAACGGAAAGCGTGGGCGAGAAGGTGGCCCATGCCATTGTGGAGGAGGCCCGTCAGTGGCCGGCTGACCTCATCGTGGTGGGCACCCATGGACGCAAGGGATTGCGGCACCTGTTCATGGGCAGCATCGCCGAAGGCGTGATGCGCGACAGCCCGGTGCCGCTCCTGCTGGTCAGGAAATGACCTGGTAGTACAGGTTTTGCGGGTGGTTGGCTTCCGCAAAGAAAAACCAGCGTTCGGCCAGCAATCCCGTGTATTGCAGCAGGAAGGCAAGCGGCAGCAGCCACGGCTGTGACAGTCCTATCGCCAGCAGCGCCAGCGGCAGGGCGAAGGCCAGGGCGAGAAAGCCCGGCTTGATGGCGCGGATGAACGCGTCACTCTTGCCATGAAAAAATTCCCGCGTATTGAACGAGCCGCCCATGGCCCCTTGTGCCTTCTGCACGATGCGCGGATGGCGGATCCCAATGGCGCTTTGCAGCGTGGTGGTGGGCTTGAGCCGCGCGTTGCGCACCAGTGAGGCGCTGCGGCCCAGCAGGGCCAGCAGGGTGGTGACGAGCGCCACCTGCGCGTAGTGCAGCGTCAGGTCGGGGGCGGCAAAGAGCGCGTAGGCCGAGGCGAGGGTCGCGCCCGAGGCGCATCCCATCAGGAGGAAGTTGGCCACGGTCAGCGGGCTGGCCCATTCCTTCATGACCTTGATGGCCACATAGACCATGCCGGTGCAGACGAAAAGCCCCAGGGCAAGCAACGAGGCCGCGCCGCCCAGAAGGCGCGTGGCGCCGCTGTCGGCCCAGTGCGCCAGCAGGTAAAGAAACACCGTTGCCAAAAAACCCATCAGCACGATGATTTCGCGCGACAGCCAGGAGGTGCGCCACATGGTCATGGCGCGCCAGCTGCGGCTGGGGTGGCCGAGGTGGAAGAAGGAGGCCAGCAGGCCCAGGGCACAGAGCACCAGCACGATGATGCTGCCGCCGATATAGAACCCCGGCGTGACCGCGGCGTGCAGCAGCTCCGTGGCATAGAGCAACAGAAAAAGGCC
>JAJZEH010000027.1 GCA_021805725.1 Pseudomonadota bacterium
GACCGTGGGCGCCGGGGTTGTCGCTAAAGTGATTCAGTAATAAAACAGGCCAGTAGCTCAATTGGCAGAGTGACGGTCTCCAAAACCGTAGGTTGGGGGTTCGAGGCCCTCCTGGCCTGCCAAGGTTTTCAAAGGAAATTCAACGCCCATGGCGGATAAACTCAAGTTTGCCCTCGCCCTTGCCCTTGTTGTGGCGGGGTTGGTGGGCTATTACCAATTGGCGGATCATGCCTTGGTATTGCGGGTTCTGGCCGTACTGGCAGGATTGGGGCTGGGTGCTGCCGTTGCCTGGTTCACGGTGCCTGGGCAGGACTTCTACCGCTTCTCTCAGGAAGCGGTGGTGGAAGCGCGACGAGTTGTCTGGCCTTCTCGTAAGGAAACCTGGCAGACCACTCTGGTGGTTTTTGCTCTGGTGCTGGTGGTGGGGGTGTTCCTGTGGTTGGTGGACTGGGGCTTGCTGGTGGCGGTACAACGATTGATGGGGCGGTCTGAATGATGACAATGCGCTGGTATGTGGTACATGCCTATTCCGGCTTTGAAAAGAGCGTGCAGCGAGCGCTCAGGGAACGGATCACCCGGGCGGGTATGGACGAGCAGTTTGGCGACATTCTGGTTCCCGTGGAAGAAGTCGTGGAAATGAAAGGCGGTCAGAAGAGCATCAGCGAACGCAAGTTTTTTCCGGGCTATATCCTGGTGCAGATGGATATGACCGATGAGACCTGGCATCTGGTCAAGAGTACGCCGAAGGTGACGGGGTTCGTGGGCGGTAAGGCCAACAAGCCGACCCCCATTACCGACAAGGAAGTACAAAACATTCTGAACAAGGTGCAGGAAGGGGTCGAGAAGCCCCGGCCCAAGGTTCTGTTCGAAGTGGGCGAGAGCGTGCGCGTCAAGGACGGTCCGTTCACCGATTTCAATGGCATGGTGGAAGAAGTCAATTACGACAAGAACAAACTCCGTGTGTCCGTGCTCATTTTTGGGCGGGCAACACCGGTGGAACTGGATTTTGGACAGGTGGAAAAGGGCTAGATCGCCTGATTCCGGTCATTCTGGGGAGGTGAACTCGGGTTCACCGCTGGCACCCGAACATAGGAGCAGTCATGGCAAAGAAAATCATAGGTTACATCAAGTTGCAGGTTCCGGCCGGCAAGGCCAATCCCAGCCCGCCCATCGGGCCAGCGCTCGGTCAGCGCGGTCTCAACATCATGGAATTTTGCAAGGCTTTCAACGCCCAGACACAAGGCATGGAAGTTGGTTTGCCCGTTCCGGTGGTGATTACTGCCTATGCGGACAAGAGTTTCACCTTCATCATGAAGACGCCTCCCGCCACGGTGCTGATCAAGAAGGCGGCCGGTGTGAGCAAGGGAAGCCCCAAACCCCACAGTGACAAGGTGGGAACCTTGACCCGCGCACAGGCTGAAGCCATTGCCACCACCAAGATGCCCGATCTGACTGCCTCAGATCTGGATGCTGCGGTTCGTACCGTGGCGGGTAGTGCGCGCAGCATGGGGATTACTGTGGAAGGAGTGAACTGAACATGGCCAAAATGACCAAACGTACGCAAGCCCTGCGCGCACAGATCGATCGTGCCCGCGCCTACGCTGTGACCGAGGCCCTGGAACTGGTGAAAAAGACAGCCACGGCAAAGTTTGACGAGTCGGTGGATGTGGCTGTCAATCTCGGCGTGGATGCCAAGAAGTCGGATCAGCAGGTTCGTGGTTCCGTGGTGTTGCCTCAGGGAACCGGCAAGACCATGCGGGTCGCAGTGTTTGCGCAGGGTGACAATGCTGAAAAAGCCCGGGCCGCTGGTGCGGACATCGTGGGTTTTGAAGATCTGGCTGAAAAGATCAAGGGCGGTTTCATGGATTTCGATATCGTCATCGCCACGCCCGATGCCATGCGCATCGTCGGACCCTTGGGACAGGTTCTCGGCCCCCGGGGCCTGATGCCCAATCCCAAGGTCGGCACGGTGTCCAACGATGTGACCGGGGCAGTCCGGAATGCCAAGGCCGGGCAGGTTCAGTACCGGACCGACAAGGCTGGCCTGGTGCACTGTTCCATTGGACGCGCTTCCTTTACCGTGGAAGCCCTGCAGGAAAACCTGCAGGCTTTGCTGGGCGCCTTGAACCGCGCGCGCCCTGCCACGGCCAAAGGGATCTATCTCAGAAAAATTTCCGTCTCGAGCACGATGGGCGGGGGAATCCGTATCGACGGTTCCACTGTGTCCGTGTAAGGGACATAACGACTTTGGGCATGGGGTGTGCTTTTCAGGATGGCACCCCATGGACATCAAAGACCGTAGGTGCCCGAAAGGGCTTAATGGAAATGTTGGCCTACGCAGATGGCGGTCCCTGATGGAAGGTCTTGCTGTATCGATACATTCGCGTATCAAGCCCTGAAAGAAAGGTCGCCGTGGTTGGAAAGAGGGCTTACCCTCTTTCTGTAATCTTTATGGAGGACAGACCTTGAGTCTCAATCTGGAAGAGAAAAAAGCAGTCGTGGCGGAAGTGACGGGGCAGGTGACCGAAGCTCAAGCGATCATTCTTGCGGAATATCGCGG
>JAJZEH010000088.1 GCA_021805725.1 Pseudomonadota bacterium
AGGCTTTTCCCCCGCACTGAGTACGCGGTAACTGAGCGGCGTTGTATTCAGGGAGGATTGACCCCGGCATACTCTGATCATCGAGGGCGGATGATCCGGAGTGGGGTTACGAATGGCTGTGCTGGGTGAAACGATACAGATCGGAGCGCAGGGGGTTGTCTGCGAAGTGCGCTTTCCAGCAGCGTGGGGTCAATTGCCCGATGTCCCTGGCCGGATGCTGTCCCACCCGTTGCAACACATCCACCAGGTAGTCATAGGGATTGATGTCGTGCAGCCGACAGGTGGTGATCAGGGACTGGGCCACTCCGGTCAGTTCGGCACCCACTTCGGTCCAACAGAAATTCCAATTCTTTTTTCCCATGGGGATCACCCGCAGAGCCCTTTCCAAATGGTTGGTGTCCGGGGGAACCTCGGGGTCATTCAGAAATACCCGCAGCCCTGCCTCCCGTTCCCGTGCGTAGCCCATGGCCTCCGTCAGGGGACTGCTGGGCAGGAAGTCCTGCTTGCGAAACTGCTCCTCGATCCAGGCAAAGAAGGACTCCACCGCAGGCTTGCTGTGCTTCAAACGGTGGGACTGCTTCTCCTTCCCCGTGAGTTGTGCGGCGCGGATGTCTTCCTCCACGCGATAGATCTGGCCGATCAGATTCAGCGCAATTTCAGCACGCTCTGGTTCCACGCCGCGGGCATCATGAAACTTGCGTCTGCTATGAACCCAGCATTGGGCATGGGTCAATCCCAACTGGGTTGCATATTTGGCATAAGCTCCATAGCCATCCGTCAACAGGACTGCATCTGCTGGGGTATGCTCACTCTGGAGGGCCTGGGCCACCCGCTTATGCTGGCGATCCGGGTAGAACAGGAAACAGATTTCATCCTGCTCTCCATAGACGGGCCAGAAATATCCCGTCTTCATCTGCCCCTGATCGGTGCGTCCGGCTTTGACCGGGGTCTCATCCATGGTGATGACCCGAGAGGTGCGAATGGATTCCAGTTGAGCCTGGTGAATGGGGCGCAGCAGTTCCAGGGCAGCGTGAGTGAGTTGGGTCAGCCAGGGGCGGCTGACGGTGACCCCGTTACTGCCCAGACGTTGATGCTGGCGATAGAGGGGCTGGTGGTACAGGAATTTATCCACGACCATGCCCGCCAGGAAACTCACATCGGCACGGCTGTTATCCAGGACGCCTTGGGGGGCCGGAGCGCAGACCAGAGTTTGGGTTTCCTTGAGTTTGATGACGGGACGCACATACTTGAGGATCACATAACTGGCAGGGCGTTGGGCCAGGCGGTGCGAGACCTTCTCGCTGACGACCTCGTACTGCTCCGGATCCAGCCCCTCTGCCTCTTTGCAGGGCAGGGTGATGGTTTCCACGGGGAGTTTGGATTCGTCGAAGAACAGTCCGTCTTCAGCGGGAGGAGTGGACTTGGCGGGTTTGTTCCGGGAATGGGCAGCGACGGTCTGGGTGTCCGGGGCAGGAGGCGGAGTGTTGCCTTCCCCACCCAAGTCACTGAAGGCCAGTTGGAGGCTGTATAGGTCGGGGTTGCGGCGTTCTGACTTCTGACCGAAAAGGTGGCGTCTGAACCATTCCAGTTGCTTTTTGAGCCGGGAGATTTCTTCTTGTTGACGTGCATTGACGACCATCAAAGCCGCGACTTGGTCGGTGGGTTTTTGTGCGGTTTCGAGGGCTTTTGACATGACAGAATTGTATCATGAATCAATCGGTTATGTTGATTTTTCGGGCATATTTATGAATTATTTTTGCCCTGATTTCAGGTGGCTGGCAGACGGGAAAAGCGCTTGCGAAAGGATTTGGGTTCAACCCCCTCCAGGAGGAGTTTGAGATGGGTCCAATCGGTTTCGGAAGAGCGGATCTGACCCCAGTCAGAGACAAATCTTCCAACTTCCAATCGTTTACTCCAAACACAAAAACCGGAGCGATCCCACCACAGCACCTTGATCTGGTTGGCACGCCGATTGATGAAGCAGAACAGGTGTCCGCTCAGGGGGTCCTGCTTCATCTCGTTGCGTGCCAAGGCATAGAGACCGTCATAGGATTTGCGGGCATCCACGGGCTGACCATAGATGAACACCCGGACCCTGGCTTCGGCAAAGAACATCAGTTTCTGGTGAGGGTCAGTACCACCCCACCACCCAGATCGAGTTTGAGTTCAAGGATTCCTGTCTGGGGTTGAGGTTCGGGGGTAGGCAGCGTACCCAGATCCAAAAACCCTACGGGTTGCATCTGGCTGATGGCAGGGGAAATCCCATTGCGAAATACCCCTTGCCAGCGTATCAATCGGGATGGATTTAATCCCTTATCCCGACAGAAACTCTTGCAGTCCTGACCACTGGTCAGAAACTCGGACACGAACCCCTGCCAGTCCTGCTTGCTGTGGCGAATTCTCCTGCTACGCTTGGTTTCCATACCTGCTCTCCCGTGTCATAATCTGGAGAGAAGTATGCAGAAAAATTATCCGGGAAAATACAACGCCGCCCAGTTACCGCGTACACAT
>JAJZEH010000050.1 GCA_021805725.1 Pseudomonadota bacterium
GATCAACACACTCCAAGGAATGTCAGTTTCGTTGGGGTAGACATATCCGACGTAGGGTGCGGCTTGTGCCATGGTGCCTATCATTTAACAAACCTCCTTATCGATGCCCACATAAAACACGTTGGGTGCATTGCCCGTTT
This sequence comes from Pseudomonadota bacterium, assembly GCA_021805725.1. Next base: position 141 of record JAJZEH010000050.1, read on the forward strand.
CGGGCTTGAGCACGGAAACGCGGTTATTGCGCAGAAATGCGCTGATCGGGCTTTGCGGATCATTGCGATCGCCAAAAACGCGTGCTTCCACGGGACACACTTCCACGCAGGCAGGCTGCAACCCCTTGGTGATGCGGTGATAGCACCAGGTGCATTTGTCCGTCACACCCATCACATGATTGAATTCACGCACGCCGTAAGGGCATGCTTGCACGCAATACTGGCAACCGATGCAATAGGAGTGGTCGATCAACACCACGCCGTCCTTGGTTTGATAAGTCGCCCCGGTGGGGCAGACCTGAACACAGGCGGGATGGGTACAGTGATTGCACAGTTTGGGGACAAAAAAGGCCTTCTCGACCTTGGCATCCTTATAACGATTATCGAAGCGGAACTCTTTCTCGGAACCTGAGGCGGCAATGTTCTGTGCATCGCTTTGGCTATCCACATGGGCTCGCTCGTCGCCTTCGAGATAGACATATCGCTCAACCCAGGTTCGGAAATGATGTGCATCCTGTGTCACGCCATTTTCTGCCTTGCAAGCCTCAACACATCGCAGACAGCCGATGCATCGGGTGGCGTCCACACCAAAGGCCCACTTATGCTTGTTCCAGTCATAATCAGGAATTTTGGGGGCGGCTGCAGCAGCGGTTTCAGCGCTTTGCGCCCTGGCAACCAGGTTTCCTGATCCCACCCAGGTGCCTGCGCAGGCGGTACCAATGCCCAACATGCGCAGGAAGAAATTGCGTCGCACCAGGTTGCTGCCCTTGACTTCGATTTTCTTGTCTTCTTGGGTCATTTTTTCTCTCACTGGATCACTGAATCACTTGCAACTTGTACTGGCGTAATACGCGGTCAGTTGCGCCACGTCGTCAGCACTCAAGGTTTTGGCAATACTGGTCATGACGGGATGGTTGCGCGTACCGTCTTGAAATGACTTAAGCGTGTCTGACAGGTAATCGGGATTCTGTCCCGCGAGGCTGGGCCAAGCCGGGCTGGGACTGACGCCATTGGCCCCATGGCAAAGGGCACAACTGGCCGCCTTTGACTTTCCTAACAGGGCGATTGCCCGATCTGCACCAGCGGTCTTGCAACTGGCCTGGGAAAAATAAGCAGCCACGTTGTTGATGTCGGCATCACTCAACCCCGCGGCCATGCCGCTCATCATGGCATTGGTGCGCATCCCCGATTTGAAAGCCTGGAGGGCGTTGATCAGGTACCCTGCATGCTGGCCCGCAAGATTTGGCCAGGCTGGATTGACACTGGCCCCCGCGGCCCCGTGACAGGCTGCGCAGGTGGCTGCCAGAACTTTTCCGGCAGCAGCATTACCCTGCGGTGCCTTCGCCAGACTGGCAAAGTTGATCTTGGGAGAATGGGGATCGTGGCAGGCGGTACATTGCTCCGTACCCGCGTGCGCGGCCAATACAACCTGGCGCTGCGCAGCAGGCCGACCCGGCATGGCCTCATGGCACTGGATGCATTTGGTGCGATCCTTGGGCAGCGGCAGTTTGCCGCCAGTCGGACCCTCTGCGACGGGCGCTTTGGAGCCCAACGCGATGCGTTCGTCCACACTGAGGGGCGCCTGCGCTGTCGAGGGGTGCTGCCCTACCGGACCGTGGCAAACCTCGCATTTGACATGTTTGCCGATAACTGGTTGATTATGTTTGCTTTCTAACCAGGAATCATATTGTTTGGCATGACAGGTTTTACAGTACTCGTTGCCACGAAAACGCGGCACATCACTGGCAATTTCGGCTACTGAATCGCCGCGGTAGTGGCCGTAGGCATAGTATGACTTGTCCGTGAAATAGTGCTTTGCCGTCAAGGCTGCCGTTGCAAGAACAACCACGAGCAGCAACAGGCGTGCGATGTGCTTTGGCATACTCTCTTCCCTCTTTGAGCTTTCGAATAGAGAGAGACTAGGCCGGATTTGTGGTGATTACATTGATAATTCGCAATTCTTGAGTTGATGTTTGGCAACGGAAACAGGATCCGCCGTCGTTTCGTGTTTCAGGCGGCGCTTTGCAACACGCCCAGACGCAGTCTTTGGGCGGAAGCATCACGCAACGCCGTGCGCAACCCCTCCTCCACCACGGGATGGTAGAACGGTAATTTCAGCATATCCTCGACCGTCGTGTTCCATTGCAGGGCCCAGGCCATCAAGTGCCCCAAATGCTCTGCATCAGGGCCGATCATCTCGGCGCCCAGAAATTTGCCGCTGTTGCGATCGGCATAGACATGCAGCAATCCTTGATGGCGCAACATCACCCGACTGCGTCCCTGGTCTTCAAATGAGACAGCGCCGACCACAATGCTGGCCTTGTCGAGGTCTGCCCAGCGTGAGCCCACCGTGGCGATCTGGGGGTCCGAAAAGACAACGCCTAGAGGAGCCCGACGCAACCCTTGCCTCACGAGCGGGTAGGAAGCTGCATTCTCACCAGCAATGCGCCCCTCGTCTGCGGCCTCATGCAGCAAGGGTACGTCGTGGTTGGCGTCTCCTGCGATGAAAACCGGACTGTTGCCACATTGCAGGGTGTACCGATCGAAGACGGGCACGCCGTTGGGTTGCATGGCGAGGCCCAGGTGCTCCAGACCCAGACCGGTTACATTGGGGGCACGACCCGCCGCTGCGATCACGGCATCCACCTCGGCGCGTTGTGACACACCCTGACCATCCTGCCACTCCAGAATGACGCCATCGTTGTGGCGGCGTGCACCCGTCAGCCGTGCTCCCTCATCGAAAACCAGCTCTTTGCCAAAAACCTGAACGGCATAGTCTTTCAAAGCCGGGTCGGTGAGTGGCCCAACGGCACCGCCGCGCCCAAACAGGTACACCTGGACTCCCAGGCGATGCAGTGCTTGCCCCAATTCCAGGCCGATGACGCCGGTACCGAAAACCGCCACGGAGCGTGGCAAGTCATCCCAGTCAAAAACGTCGTCGTTGACAATGACGCGATCACCCAAACCCTGCAGCAGCGGCGGAATCACCGGAGACGAGCCGGTGGCAATCACGGCCTTTGCAAAACGGATGCGCGTATTGCCATCCACTTCCAGGGTATGTTGATCCACGAAACGCGCCTGGCCCACAATGCGCTGCGCCTGTGGGATGGCGGCCACGCCATCCAGCACGAAGCCTACAAAACGATCCCGCTCCCGTTTGACGCGGTCCATCACGGCGCGACCGTCCACCCGAACCCGACCCTCCAGGCGGATGCCGAATGCTTCCCAGCGCGCCACACCATGAACGGCCTCTGCGGCTGCAATCAAAAGCTTGCTGGGCATGCAGCCCACCCGGGCACAGGTCGTACCGTAAACGCCGCGCTCGATCAGCACGGCTTCCTCCCCTGCGGCCACAAGGGCTCGGTAGGCCGCGAGTCCCGCAGTACCCGCGCCGATGACCACATTGCTTGTTGAGATCTCGTTCATGATGGCTCTCGCATTGGGTTTATGGGACTAGGCGGCCTGGGCAGTCCGCGCCGCAACCCAGGCTTCCAGGTCGTCGGCGCCACCGATGTGCTCGCCATTGACAAATACCTGGGGAACGGTGCCCTGCCCCGTAATGGCACCGACGACGCGCGTGCGCGTGGTGGGTGGCAAGGCAATCTCTGCGTAGGCATAACCTTGTGCCGAGAGCAGCGCCTTGGCTCGAGCACAATGGGGACAGCCTTCGCGCGTCAGAATGGCCACCTGATCGGGTATTTTGGCGTTGGGGTTGATGTAAGCCAGAAGGGTATCGGCATCAGAAACCTCGAAGGGGTCTCCTGGCTGGTTGGGTTCGATGAACTGCTTCACCACAATGCCATCCCTGACCAGCATGGAATAGCGCCAGGAGCGCGGACCGAATCCCAGATCCTGCTTGTCCACCAGCATGTTCATCCCGGCTGTAAAGGTGCCGTTGCCATCAGGAATCATGGTGATGTTGTGGGCTTCCTGATCCTTGGCCCACTCATTCATAACAAAAGTATCATTCACTGAAATGCACAGGATGCGATCAGATCCGTTTGCAAAAAATGCCGGCGCCAGTTCGTTATAGCGGGGGAGATGGGTGGACGAACAGGTAGGGGTAAAGGCTCCGGGCAGTGAGAACACAGCAACGGTCTGCCCCTTGAACAGTTCACGAGTGGTCAGGTCCTTCCATGCGTTGTTTTCACGTATGTGAAAAGTGACATCGGGGACTGCTTTGCCTTCATGATTTTCAAACATGGCTAACTCCATTGGGTGGCGATGGAGACAGTCTACGCTGCCCCATAAATAAGTCTAATTGATTGTTATTAATTTCATGATATACAATAGCTATCAGTTGCGGTTCTGGAGATTTCAATGAATATCAATGAATTGCGATACATCGTTGCAGTAGCACACGCCAGGAATTTTCGTCGTGCCGCCGAAAAATGCTTCGTCAGCCAGCCCGCACTGTCCACTGCGGTTCTGAAATTGGAGGAGGAACTGGGCGTGCGCCTGTTCGAGCGTTCGCGTGCAGAAGTCAGTGTCACGGCGGTAGGTCTCTTGATCGTGGAAAAGGCGGCGCAAGTGCTGGAAGAAGTAGAACAGATCAAACTTCTGGCGCGTCAGGGCAAAAACCCGCTGGTGGGCCCGCTCAAACTGGGCACCATCCATACGGTAGGTCCTTACCTCCTGCCCGACCTGATTGCACAATTGCACCGCAGTGCGCCTGAAATGCCGCTGATTGTAGAAGAAAACACCACCGTCAACCTTGAGGGACAACTGCGTAACGGCGCAATCGACATCGCGCTCATTGCCCTGCCATTTTCCTCACCGGGCATCCTCACGACACCACTTTATGCCGAGCATTTCGAGGTGGTGGTCCCAAAAGGACACCGCTGGTCTGGACGCACCTCGATCAGCTCGGCAGAACTGGGCGAGGAACAGGTGTTGATATTGCCTTCCGTGCACTGCTTCAGCACACAGGTGGTGGAAACCTGCCCCGAACTGGGTGCCAGGCATGCTCTGATCCAGCAGGGCAACAGCCTTGAGACGCTGCGCAACATGGTGGCCTCCGGCATGGGTATTACCGTGCTTCCGGCCAGCGCCAACAGCCCCAAGTATCGCAGCGCTCTGCTGGACGTCATCCCCTTCAAGGCACCACGTCCGGTCCGGACCATCGGCATGGCATGGCGCAAAAGCTTTGCCCGGCCCGAAGTGCTGGAAGTCATTCGTGCCAGCGTGGCGCGCCTGAAACTGCGTGGTATCACGACTACACCCGCTGCTGGCGCTAATGATGCTTTACCGAAGGCTTCATCAGATACACCAGGGGAATGAAGGCCAAAAACAGGTAAGACAGGTGCCTGAAGTTGTCCAGGAAGGAGAGCATGGAGGCCTGTTGCTGTACAAAGGCATAGAGCGTGGCCTGCGCCTTGAGCAGCGCGTCGCCCACAGGCGTGCCCTGGGAAGAAATGGCTTGGGTCAGATCCTGAAGCATTTGTTGTGTTTTCAGGGAGAACGCATCCACGTTGGTCACCAGCATGGTCTGGTGCCGCTGGGCTCCCTGGGTCAACCAGGTTTGCACCAGGGAAATGCCAAAGCTGCCACCCAAATTGCGTGACAGGTTGATGATGGCAGAGGCATTGCTACTCTTGACCATGGGCATATCGGCAAATGCAGCCGTATTGATGGGGATGAAAAGAAAGCCCAGCCCCACACCCTGAAGAATACGCAGTGACGCAAGCGACCAGTAATCCGCCTGCAAATCGAGTTGCGACATCCCATACAGCGCCAGCGCATTGCACAGAATGCCAAAGGTAATCATGTGACGTACATCCACCCGGCTGACCATCATTCCGATCAGTGGCATGAAGCAGAGCACCGCAACCCCCCCTGGCGAGAGCACCATGCCGGCTTCGGTGGCAGAGTAGCCCATCAGGGTCTGTACAAACAGCGGCAGCAATACCGTGCTGCCAAAGAGGATGAAACCCAGCATGAAAATGAGGATGTTGCTGACCAGGAAATTGCGCTGACCCAGCAGACGTATATCCACCATCGGGTCACGTTGACGCAGCTCCCAGAAGGGCAGCACCAGCAGCGCAACACCCGCAATCAGCGCCATCACAAGGATGAAATGCGAGTCAAACCAGTCTTCCTGCTGCCCCTTGTCTAGAACAATCTGCAAACAGCCAAAACCGAGGGAGAGCAGGGCAAAACCGATGTAGTCGATCCTGAAGCCGCGCGCCAGGAGGTCGCTGCGTTGCCGTGAGAAATGGGGGGGATCATAAACGAGGCGTGTGGTGAGGTACAGCGAGAGTACGCCCACGGGGACATTGATCAGAAAGATCCAGCGCCACGTGAACGTATCGGTGATCCAGCCGCCAATGGTGGGACCGATGGCGGGAGCCAGCACAGTGGTGATGCCATATACGGCAAACGCCATGCCCCGTTTGGCAGGTGGAAAGGTATCTGCCAGAATGGCTTGGGAGCAGGGCTGCAGCCCTCCTCCCCCAATGCCCTGCAGGGTGCGAAACAGAATCAGCATGGGCAGGTTGGGTGCAATGCCGCACAGCAAGGAACTGGCCGTGAAGAGGGCCACACAGAGCATGTAAAAGCGCCGACGCCCCATCAGGCTGGATAGCCAGCCGCTGATGGGCAACACGATGGCATTGGCCACGAGATAGGAGGTTAGCACCCAGGTGGATTCATCCTGTCCGGCCGACAGATCACCCGCGATGTGACGCAACGACACGTTTGCAATGGAGATATCCAGCACTTCCATGAAGGTGGTCAGGGCCACCGTAATGGCGATGAACCAGGGATTAAGCAATGTGCCGTTCTGGTCGCGAGGTGCGAAGGCGCTGCTCGACGTGGCATTCATGGGGAAAGCTACTGAACCTTGTCCGTCAGGTGAACCTTGGGTTCCACCGACATGCCGGGAGCAAGTTTCAAAAGTTCTTCCGGTTTTTCGTCAAAAACAATCTTGACCGGCACGCGCTGTACCACCTTGACATAGTTGCCGCTGGCATTTTCCGGTGGTAACAGGCTGAAGCGGGCTCCTGTACCGGCTTGCAAGCTATCCACATGGGCCTTGAACACCCTGCCCGGATAGGCATCCACCGTGACGTCCACTGCCTGGCCCGGACGCATGCGACGCAACTGGGTCTCCTTGAAATTGGCCACGACCCAGGGACTGCCATACACCAACGCCACGATGGCAGGTCCGGGTTGAATCAGCTGACCCAAATAAAAGGATTTGCGCGTCACCCTGCCTTCCACCGGCGCCACCAGGCGCGTGTAGGACAAGTCCAGCATGGCCTGATCCAGCGCCGCACGGGCTTCCTCAACGGAGGCGTGCCCACTGGCGGCCTGCTCACGCTTCAAATCCACCTGGCGCGGCCCGGAATGCGTCTCGGCAAGTTTGGCCCGGGCCTGAAGCACCTGTGCTTCAGCAGCAGCGGCACCACGCCTGGCTGCTTCCCATTGGGCCTGTGCAGCGCGTTCTGCTGTGCTGGCCTGCTCCAGCCGTTGCTTCGAGATCTCGTCCTTCTTGTACAGCGCTTCATAGCGTTGCAAGTCTGCATGCGTCAGTTGTGCCTGGGCCTCCGCAGCGCTGGCTTGTGCGCTGGCTTGCGCACTGCTGGCCTGCGCCGCCTGCAGCGCGCTTGCGGCCTGCACAATCTGGGCCTTGCTGGTGGTTGTCACCACCGAAAGGTCTTGCTGCGCCGCCCCGTGCCGGGCCTGGGCCTCCGCCAGCAAGGCCTGTGCCTGCTTGACGCGCAGTTCATAATCGCGCGCATCGATTTCAGCCAGCACTTCGCCCGCCTTGACCCACTGGTTATCGTTTACCAGCACACGCGTCACATAGCCACCCACATGGGGACTGATCTGCACCACATTGGATTCAATGAAGGCATCATCGGTTGTTTCCTGATTGCGCGTGACAAACCAGAGTAACAAGAAACCCGCCAGAACCAGACCGAGCACGGCCAGCGCAGCCTTGCGCATCCATGGACGACTGGGGGTCGGAGTCGTGGGCGTGGGTTCGGGTGCGGGAATGTCACTCATGCCATTGCTCCAGAATCTCAGGGTTGTCCATAATCCAGGCGTCCGACAGCCAGTTCGTAGTTGATCAACGCCATGTCATGAGCAGCCAGGGCGTCGATTCGGGCGCTTCGAGCGCTTGCCAGGGTTGCCTGGGCATCCACCACTTCCAGATTATCCGCCACGCCGTTCTGGAAACGATCGCGGGCCTGCTCCAGAAGGCGCTCTGCCAGTGTCAGGCTGATTTCAGCAGTGGCCATCTGGTCAGCACTGGTTTCGATGGCGATCACTGCAAGGCGGACATCCTCCTCCACCTGCTGCAGGGTATCGCGTAATTGCAATTCCGCCTGACGCATTCTGCTTGCCGCAGCATCCTCTCGCGCGGTGATGGCCCCGCCTTCCATCAGGGGCATGGTGAGCTGAACACCAAAACTATAGGTACGATAGTCGTTGTGCGCCGGTGTCACGCCACTGGGCCCGATATCCCCGCCGACACTCAATGCGGGGTAGCTTGCCGCATTGGCGGCCTTACGCTCGGTGTCTCGTTGCGTCACGACCTGCTCCAGCGCCTGGAGTTCGGGGCGGCTGTGCAGCGCGGTGTCGATGGACTTGGGCAATGCCGGCACAGGGATGTCAGTTTCCTGCAGCACATCCGTCAACTCCAGAGCAACCGACATGCTGATGCCCAGGGCCCGGTGCAGGCGCGTATCCGCCTCGCTGGCACTGCTGCGGGCCTGGCGCAACAACAGGGTATTGCGCGCCAGGACCGTCTGCGCCCTGACAACGTCCACGCCGGTGGCCAACCCCGCGGCCTGCTGGTCACGGGCTAATTGCAGGAGGCTCTGCGACAGGGCATGGTTGGCCAGCGCAGCTGTCACAGCCTGTTGCGCCCGCTGGGATTCAACATAGGACAACGCAGCGGCGCCTGCCATCTGCTGCGCCGTGGCGTCAGCGCGCAGGCGGGCAGCATCCACGGCATGTCGCGATGCATCGAGCTCTCGCATTCTGGCAAGATCGAAAACACGCTGGGTAAACCGTACGCGTGCATCGAATGTGTCGAAGGGCCCAACCAATGTGGGAAAACCGGGCAGGTTAAGGCCCATGGCCATGAGGTTTTCTGTCTGCCGGGTTTGGTAAGCCTTGAAATCCACAGCCGGACGGAAATTTGCCAGCGCCTCATCCGAGCGCGCCATGCTCTCCACGGTTTGTTCCCGTGCGCTCAATACGGAGACCTGATGTTCGACAGCCAGTGACTTGGCCTGTTTGAGTGAAAGGCGCAGGATCTCAGTGGGTGCGGCACCCTGGGGCGGCAACGCAGCGGCAAGGCTGCTGGCAAGGCCCGCCACCAGGGCCACACCGAATACGCGCACGCGCCATTTCATGAGTTATAGCAATGTTCGGGGCCGGGAAACCGTCCCGCTTTGACTTCCGCAACATAGAGCTTGACAGCTTCCTCTATGGAGCCGGTTTCCTTGATGAAGGGGCGCGCGAAACGCGGTGGAATGTAGGCACCCAGTCCCAACATGTCGTAGATCACCAGTACCTGACCGCTGCAGCGGGGACTTGCACCGATGCCGATGGTGGGAATGGAGATGGCATCGCACAAGCGATCGGCCAGTGCGCGCGGAATGGCCTCCATCAGCAGCATGTTGGCGCCACCAGCTTCCAGCGCCTTGGCAGCTTCGATAATGCGCTCGGCAGCAACGCTGTCCCTTCCCTGGACCTTGAACCCACCCACCTGATGCACCGACTGCGGGGTCAATCCCACATGGGCGCACACCGGGATACCGCGACTCACCAAAAACTCTACCGTCGGCACCATTTCCTTGCCGCCCTCGATCTTGACCATCTGGGCCCCTGCCCGCATCAACTCCGTGGCATTGCGAAAGGTTTCCTGTGGCGTAATCTGCGAACTGCCAAACGGCATGTCGGCCAGGATGAACACCGAGCGGGAACCGCGTGCAACGCAGGCTGTGTGGTAGGCCACGTCGGCAATGCTGACGGGTAGCGGCGAATCATGTCCCTGCACGACCATGCCCAGGGAATCGCCCACCAGCAGCACTTCCACGCCCGCATTTTCAAGGACATGGGCAAAACTTGAGTCGTAGCACGTGAGCATGGCGATTTTTTCGCCACGGGCATGCATGGCATGCAGGTCAATGATGGATTTACGCATTGCGCATCAGGCTCCAGTGAAGGCGTGTTCGGACAAGGGCAGGCGGTAGACGCGTTGCCCGGTCAGGGCAAACAGGGCATTGCAAACCGCCGGGGCGATGGGCGGCGTTCCAGGCTCTCCCACCCCGCCGGGGGCCTCGCCCGAGGGCACCAAGTGAACCGACACCTGAGGCATTTCGTGCAGGCGCACCACAGGGTAATCGTTGAAATTGGACTGGCGCGGACGCCCGTCTTCCAGGGTAATCTGCCCAAAAAGCGCAGCGCTGAGGCCGAAAACCATGGCGCCTTCCATTTGGGCCGCCACTGTATCCGGATTGATCACGGTACCAACGTCTGCCGCAATGACCACCCGGTGCACGCGTGGTTTGCCCTGCTGCAAGGACACTTCGGCCACCTCGGCAACGATGCTGCCGAAGGATTCCACGATGGCGATTCCCAATGCGTGTCCTTCCGGAAGGGGTTGTCCC
>JAJZEH010000117.1 GCA_021805725.1 Pseudomonadota bacterium
CTTAGCCTCCGGTATCACCGGGGTGCACGGCGGCCATGGCCATCACCATCATGGTGGAGGCGGGGCAAGCCAGATTCAGGCGGAATTGCAAAGCCTGATTCAACAACTGACCGCAGCCAGTGGCACTCCAAGTACTTCAGGTGTTTCTGGCACCACGGGTTCGCCAGGTTCCAGCAGCGCTCTGGGCACTGCTGATGCAGCCCTGCAACAGAATTTTCAAAATCTTTTGAGCGCACAGGGCGTCACAGGCAACCAGGCCAATCTCACCAGCTTCCTGCAGACCCTCTCTCAGGGCCTGCAGAACAACGGGGTGGCGGGAAACCTTGTCAGCACCCAGGTTTAATGGCCCAGTTGCTGAACCACACGCAACATCGCGCTCAATCCGGCATGGGAAAAGCGTTCGATCAGGGGCCTGAAATAAGGCATTGAGAGGGCCAGGACCAAAAATCCCATGCCCAGCGTGATGGGAAACCCCACGGCAAAGAGATTGAGTTGCGGGGCACTACGGGTGAGGATACCCAAGGCCAGATTGGTCATCATCAGGGCAGCCAGAAGCGGCAGGGAAATCTGCAGGGCATCGGCAAAGAGGCTGCCCGCCCAGGACACCAGCGTGTGAAGTCCCACCGCCGAGGGCATGGCTGTCGTGATGGGAAAGCTCTGAAAGCTATCGGAGAGTGCCGCCAGAACCAGCAGGTGGCCATCCATAGCCAGAAAAGCCAGCGAGACGATCACGCCCAAAAACTGGGCCAATACGGGTTGAAAGGACGCGTTCTGGGGATCGTAAAAACTGGCAAAACCCAGACCCATCTGCAGCCCTGCCACCTCACCCGCCATCTCCACTGCCGAAAAGACAACGCGCATGGCAAACCCCATCACCACGCCTACCAGAATCTGTTCCAGAAGGATCAATAGTCCCTGAAGTGAGGCGGGGTCGATATTAGACGGCACCTGCAACGTGGGAGCCACCAGCACTGTCAGCAGCACGCCCAATCCGACCTTGATCTGCAGGGGGACTTCCTTGTCACCCAGCAGCGGCGTGCTTGCCACCACAGCCAGGATACGCGCCAGCGGGAAAATGAACGCAGCAAGCCAGGCAGACCATTGCGCGCTGGTAATGCTCAGCATGATCGCCCTAGCCCACCATACCCGGAATGCTGGCAAACAGTCGACGAATGTAATCCACCATCAAGCCGATCATCCAGGGCCCCGAAACAATCAGCACCAGCACCATGCCAATCAGCTTTGGAATGAAGGACAGCGTCATCTCATTGATCTGCGTGGCCGCCTGAAAAATACTGATCAGCAGGCCAATCCCCAAAGCGGTCACCAGCAGGGGCGCTGAGACCATGATGGTCAGTTCAAGGGCCTGACGGCCCAGGGTCATGATGCTTTCAGGGGTCATGCTTGCAATGATCCTCAGGTATAGAAGCTCTGCACCAGCGAGCCGATCAACAGGTTCCAGCCATCAGCCAATACAAACAGCATCAATTTAAACGGCAGCGAAATGACCGCAGGAGAAACCATCATCATCCCCATGGACATCAGGACGCTGGCCACCACCATGTCAATGATCAGGAAGGGAATGAAGATGACGAAGCCGATCTGGAATGCGGTTTTGAGTTCGCTGGTGACATATGCAGGAACCAGAATCTTGAGCGGTACCTGCTCTGGCGTTTGCAGAGGCTCGCTGTTGGAAATGCGCACAAACAGGGCCAGGTCTGCTTCGCGTGTCTGTCGCAGCATGAAGGCCTTGAGTGGTGCAGCACCACGATCCATTGCCTGATCCAGCGACAGCTTGCTTTCCGCGTAAGGCTGCCAGGCCTCCGTATAGATCTTGTCAAATACCGGCGACATGACGAAAAAGGTCAGAAACAGCGCGAGGCCGATCAGCACCTGATTGGGAGGCGAAGACTGTGTACCCAATGCTGAACGCAGCAACGAGAGCACGATGATGATGCGCGTAAAACCCGTCATCATCAGCAGGATGGCCGGGAGGAAAGCCAGCGACGTCAGCAGCAGCAGGGTTTGCAGGCTGAGCGAATACGTCTGTCCGCCCCCGGGAGCGGGCGTACTGGTAATGCCGGCAATCCCCGGTGTTGCTGCCCAGGCTACGGGCAGGGCCATCCACAGCAACAACATGAAGCACAACCGCAACATCCTGCTACACCCCATGTTTCGGCTCCGAAGCCTGTCGCGGGAGGGTATGCAGTGTTTGCACCTGCCCCGGCGCCACACCCAGCACCAGCCATGTTTCCTGGATTTCCACCACCACCACGCGCTCTCGCTGACCCACGGCAAGATTGCTGATGACCTTGAGCTGACGCCCCGCGCTTTGTTGGGGCAAGCTGACGCGCTTGAGCAGCCAGGCCACGAGCGCAACGATACCCAGTACCAGCAGCAGGCTGAACACCACCTGCAGCACACTCTCCAGGGTCAATACCGACGGTGGCGTATAAGCCGGCCGCGGGCTGTCGGCGGCCAGGGCTCCCATGGCTGCGCATGAAGCCAGTAGCAACAATATTCTATTCATCATGATTATCGGTTGAGCCGGCGGATACGCTCAGAAGGCGTGATGATGTCTGTCAGGCGGATACCAAACTTGTCGTTAACCACGACGACTTCACCCTGGGCAATCAAAAATCCGTTGATCAGCACATCCAGTGGCTCTCCTGCCATTCCGGACAATTCCACCACGGAGCCCTGGGCGAGCTGCAGCAGGTTCTTGATGGGCATCTTGGTCCGCCCCAGCTCCACCGTCAGCTGGACCGGAATGTCCATGATCATCTCGAGATCGTTATGGGCGGCAAGCCCCACGTCAGAACCAAATTTTTCAAATACATGCGGCTGCGCCGCGGGCTGCGGTTCAGATGCCGGGCTAACTGACGCTTCTGCCGCAGACTGCTCGGCCAGTGCCGCACCCCAATCGTCTGCGCTGATTTCTCCTGCTTCATTGGGCATGATCATCCTCCCTGGTTCAAGCCACCCATTGTGGCGGAAAGCATTTTTTCCACCTTGAGGGCGTACTGATTGTTGAATACCCCGTACTTGCACTCCATGACAGGGATGTTATCGATGAGCGCCGTCACGTTTTCTCCCATTTCCAGAGGCAGGACGTCGCCTGGCTTGAGTTTCATCAACTGTTCCACTTTCACGCGCGCTTCGCCCAACACCGCCACCAACTCGATGTCAGCCGATTGCACCTGCCTGGACAACATTTGCAACCAGCGCTTGTCTACAGCCAGGTGGTCGCCCTGCATGGTGCTGTAGAGCAGCTCCCGGATCGGTTCGATCATGGAGTAGGGCATGCAGATGTGAAACGAACCGCCGATGCCCCCAAATTCGATTTCAAAGGTGGTCACGATCACCACTTCATTGGGTGTGGCAATGTTGGCGAACTGCGGGTTCATTTCCGAGCGGACAAACTCGAATTGCAGGCGATAGACCGCTTCCCAGGCCTTACCATACGCTTCGAAGACCGCAGCAATCAGTTTCTGGATGATGCGGTGTTCGGTCTGCGTAAACTCGCGCCCCTCCACCCGAGTATGAAAACGCCCGTCTCCGCCAAACATGTTGTCCACCACCAGAAAGATCAGATTGGGATCAAACACGAACAACGCGTTTCCTCGCAATGGATTGGCATGAACGAGATTGATGTTGGTGGGGACCGGCAGGTTGCGAATGAACTCGCTGAACTTGTTGACCCGCAATTGCCCGACCGAGACGTCGGCGGTACGGCGCATCAAATTGAACAGGGAAATCCGGAACAGGCGGGCAAACCGTTCATTGACGATCTCCATGGTGGGCATGCGCCCACGCACAATGCGTTCCTGCTTGCCCAGACTGTATGGGCGAACCCCCGAGCCATCATCCTCAGGCTTTTCGGCGTCCTCGCTCTCCCCGGACACACCTCGCAAGAGAGAGTCGACTTCTTCCTGTGAGAGAAATTCATCCGCCATCGTCAAGTTTCACTGAATAATGAATGAAGTAAACAACACGCCGACGATACCCTCGCGAGGTTCTGCAGCGGGTTTGGTTTCGGCTGATGCGGCTGCCGCTGGGGCTGTGGCTTCAGCCGCCCCCTGGGCAGGCGCTGCTGTCGCCTCTGCGATGGTCGCTGGCGGTGCAGCAGCATCTCCTGCGGGTACCGATGCGGGAGCTGCCGGGGCGGGGGCTGCTGGCGCGGCCACACTCGGGCTGGCGACAATCGCAGGCTTTGGCGCGGGTGGCGCAATGCCCAGAATGGTATCCACGGCCACGATGATTTCATTGGCGAGTTTTTTCTTGCCCGCCACGCTCACCAGTTCGGAAGCGTGTTTGCTGGAAAGCAGCAGCAGCAGGCTGCTGCGGATTTCCGGCATTGCAGCCTTGACCTTCTCGGGCAAATCGGCGTTGTAGATCTTGAGGGAAAGCCCCACCTGCAGCACCTGGTCTCCCTGTTCGCGCTGCAAGTTCACGGTAAAGGGGTCGAGCGGAACGAATATGGGTACGGTGGAAACCGTCTTGTTCGATTTTTCATCCTCGCCCGCAGGCTTCCCTTTCATGAAATACCAGGCGCCCCCCCCTGCCAGGGCCGATGCAATGACGGCAGCTGCCACAATGAGCAGCAGCTTCTTTTTGGGCTTGGCCGCAGGGGGTTCTGCAGCCGGCTTTTTATCTTCTCTGGCCATACCAGGTTCCTTGAGGGGTTAAGTGGGCCTCAGGCAAAAGTATCCACCAAACCCTGGGTTTGGAGCATGGAAATGGATCTTGGCCCTTGCTGCACAGAGGATACCTCAACGGCACCACGACCGGATGAAGGGGATGGCTTGCTGTCCCCCCCTGAATATCCGCTTTGTGCCCCATGGCGTCCCTGATCGCTGACCGAAGCATTGCCCAGCATGATGCCATTGTCCGCCAGCATGTCCCGCAATTTGGGCAAGGCCTGTTGCACTGCATCCCGGACCGCAGCGTGCGGAGAGGTAAACAGGGCTGTGGCCTGGTCACCGCTGACGTTGAGCACCACATGCAAGGGCCCCAGATCGGGGGGGTTGAGCTGCAACTCGGCGCTTTGGCTTCCGTGGCCGGCCATCCAGGTGATTTTTTGTCCCAGGTCCTCGTTCCAGCGGTTGTTCCCCACGGGAGTATTCACTATCAGGTCTTGGGAAGCATTGGGGGCCGTCATCTGGGAGGCGACCATCAAACCCTGTGACTGCGTCTGGGACTGGGCCAGCAGCCGGGCATCCCTGGCAGGCTCTGGTAACGCCGCTGCCTGCTTCTGACCAGCATCCAACACGGGCGCCTGCAAATTGGTGGCCACCTGCATGGCCGTGCTGAATGTCACATCCTGGGTTGTCACAGTGGCTGGCCCCACAGCCAGCTTGCCCGTCAAACCGTTTGGCTCGCTGGCCTGGAGCTGTTCCAGCAAGGATTGCTGGTTTTGCGCGCCTGCGCTTGAAGGTCCTGCCGAATCGGGTGCAGCAATGGGTGCCGGGGTAACCCCGGTCTTCAATTCAGCACTCATCATGGGGACTCCCATCAGCACCATCATTCCATTTTGAGCCGCTGTGGTCACGCTATCAATGGCTGTAGATGCAGCATGCCTGTCGCTCACCTTGTGGGTGATCGACAAGACAACGGGTGGCGTCACACCAGTCTCTGCGGTCGCAACATTGCTGTCCCTGGCAACGGCCCCTGCCTCCGCAGCAAGTTGTCGTATCAGTACGGCATTGAAGTCGCCCCCTGAGGATGGCGGGTTGGCACTATCCTGCACGCCCGCATCAGCTTGGGACGTAGCCACCTGGGAAGGAGCAACGGGCGAAGCGTTGGGGCTGATCGGCAAATTTTGCATGGTCGTGTGTTCCGGAGTCAGGGTTTATCGGTTGACGCGTCGTTTCTTGCAGCAAATCGCCCGCTTTGCTCATCCTGCAATTTTTGATCGGCCTGATGGGTCTGCAATCGGACCGTTTCGGCGTGTCGCTGTGCCAGGGTATCGAAAGACTTCATGGTGCGTTGCGCTTGGTGCAGGGCATCCTGACCCTGCGCGAAAGACTGGTTGGCCTGTTCAATCACGCCACGTTGCTGATGAACGGCTTCGTCCAGTCGGTCCAGAAAATTCTGGAAATTCTGTAAACCGTGCTGGTCCATGCCGCTTTGCGTGGCCTCGCGGAACTTGTTTTGATAATCGCGGCGAAACTGCAGCAGTGTTTCCAGCTTCTTTTGCTCGGCCTGCTGTTGTTGATTGAGCTGCCCCAACTTGATCGTTGCCGCATCATTCTTGTGATGCGACAGGTCTACGAGCGGTTGCAGTGAAAATGTTTTGGTCATGTCTTGTCAATACTTCTCATGGATTACTGCGAAACAGTTCGCCAAAAGCCGCTACGGCGACGTCGAAAGACTCATGTTCATA
This sequence comes from Pseudomonadota bacterium, assembly GCA_021805725.1. The sequence continues at coordinate 6,386 of JAJZEH010000117.1, forward strand.
CATGCCCTGGGTGAGGAATTTTTCCATGGAGGGAAAACGGGCAATACCCTCGTCCAGCAGCGGATCGGTGCCATTGACATAGGCCCCGACGCTGATCAGATCACGATTGCGCTGATAATGAGCGTACAGATGTTTGAAACGCTGCACCAGACCGAAATGTTGCGGCGACACCAGATGGTTCATGGCGCGGCTGATGGAGGATTCAATGTCGATGGCAGGGTAATGCCCCTGTTCCGCAAGACGCCGCGACAACACGATATGGCCGTCGAGAATCGCGCGCGCGCTGTCCGCGATGGGGTCCTGGGGATCGTCACCCTCGGTCAGTACCGTGTAGAACGCGGTGATCGATCCGCCGCCCACGGTGCCATTGCCCGCCCTTTCCACCAGTTTGGGTATCTTGGCAAACACCGAGGGCGGGTAACCCTTGGTAGCCGGGGGCTCGCCGATGGCCAGGGCAATCTCCCGTTGCGCCATGGCATAGCGTGTCAGGGAATCCATGATCAGCAGCACGTTTCGGCCCTGATCCCGAAAATATTCAGCGATGGTCGTGGCGTAAGCCGCCCCTTGAAGCCGCATCAGCGGGCTGGTGTCTGCGGGAGCGGCGACCACCACCGAACGCGCCAGCCCCTGGGGGCCCAGAATGTCCGTAATGAACTCCAGCACTTCGCGACCCCGTTCGCCGATCAAACCAACCACGATGATATCGGCGCTGGTATAACGCGCCATCATGCCCAGCAGGACGCTTTTGCCAACCCCGCTGCCCGCAAACAGTCCCATGCGCTGGCCTCGTCCCACCGTCAGCAGGGTATTGATGGCACGCACCCCCACATCGAGCGATTCCCGAATGGGCGCGCGATCCAGCGGATTGACCGGGCGGCTTTGCAGCGGCGCGGTCTCTTCTTCCACAAGCGGCCCCAGGGCATCCAGAGGGCGCCCAGCGCCATCCAGCACGCGCCCCAACAAGGAAGGCCCCACAGGCAAATGACGCACCATGTCGCTGGCGCGACGTCGGCGCACTTGTGGTTTACCCGAAGAAATGGACCCTTGCACCGGTTCAGCTGGACTGACACGAGCACCGGGAATCAATCCCTGCACGTCGTTTTCTGGCATCAAAAATAATCTGTCGCCCGAAAACCCCACGACTTCCGCCTCGACGCGATGGCCCGGCAACTCGATGACGCAGGTGCTGCCCACAGGCATCTTGAGACCGATCGCTTCCATGACGAGACCCGTCACCCGGGTAAGCTGGCCAGTGACGCGCAAAGGACTGGGCTGCGCCACCACCTCCCTGGCGGTTTCCAGCCCCTCCAGCCAGGCTTTGAGATGTCGGTTGGGCGCGTTCATGATTCCAGCCAGGTGCTGTCCTGCGCAATGTGAGCCACCACTTGCTGCCAGCGCTTGGGCAGGGTGGCATCGATCTGGCTATGGGCGGTCTCCACCCGGCATCCCCCGCGCATCATCTGCGGTTCTTCAAAGATCTTCCAGCCCGAGTGCGTCAACTGGTCCCCCATCCCGGCCCGCACCAGTGCGGCATCTTCGGGGTTCAGGATGAGATGCGCGGCGTGGTTGAAGTGCGGCAGGCTTGCCATGGCCTCGTGAATCACCTTGAACAGCAGCTCTGGTTTGACCTGAAGCGCCTGGCGCACCATTTGACGAGTCACTTCCAACGCAAGCTCGAGCAGGGCCTGCACCATCTGCTGATCCACCTGTTTCAGCTGCGTGTCCAGTTGGGCCATCACTTCAACGATGCGACGAGCCTCTTGCTCCGCCTGCCGCATGCCCTCTGCGTGCCCCGCACGATAGCCCTCCTCATGCGCCTGCTGGTGCATCTGCTCCAGTTCGGCCGCAGTCGGAAGACTGCTGGCGGACACCTGGTGCGGACGGCCTGGTGAAGCCGCGCCACCAAAGCTTGGCAGCTCCCAGCGCTGGTAAGCAGTCAACTGTTCCTTCGGGGTATCGAGTTCAGACATAGGCTTCGTCCGCCTTGCCGCCCATGGCAATCTGTCCTTCGTCAGCCATGCGTCTGACGATCTTGAGGATTTCCTTCTGCTCGGCTTCCACTTCGCTCAAGCGGACCGGACCCTTGGCATCCAGGTCTTCACGCATCATTTCTGCTGCACGCTGGGACATGTTCTTGAAAATCTTCTCGCGCAATTCCGGGCTTGCCCCCTTGAGCGCCACGATCAGGGACTCGGACTGGATTTCGCGCAAAATGAGCTGGATGCCGCGATCATCAATGTCGATCAGGTTGTCAAATACGAACATCTCATCAATGATCTTCTGCGCGAGGTCGGGGTCGTAGCCCCGCACGGCCTCGATAACCGAACCCTCCAGCGCGCCGCCCATGAAATTGAGGATGGCTGCAGCAGCGCGCGAACCGCCCTTGATTCTTTTCTTGGCAGCAGCATTGCCGGTCAGAAGCTTGGTCAGCACGTCGTTGAGTTCTTTGAGCGCCACGGGCTGCACCCCGTCCAGGGTGGCGATGCGCAGGATGACATCATTGCGGGTACGCTCTGTAAGGCTTTCCAACACCTCCGCGCACAAATCAGGCTCAAGATGCACCAGAATCGTGGCAATGATCTGTGCGTGCTCGCCCCCGATCAGCTCGGCAATGGAAGCTGCATCCATCCATTTCAGGCTTTCGATGCCGCTGGTGTCACCCCCGTGCAGAATGCGGTCGATCAGCCCGGCCGCCTTGTCATCTCCCAGGGCGCGCGTGAGCATGTTGCGAATGTAATCCGACGAGTTCATGCCGATGGTCGTTTTTCTGGAGGCCAGTTGATGGAACTCCTCGAACACGCCGGAAATTTCACTGCGGGTCAACCCTTTCAAGGCGACCATGGCGGCACTGATCTTCTGCACTTCCTTGGGTTCCAGATGCTTCAGCACTTCGGCTGCCTCGTTCTCGCCAATGGTCATCAGCAGGATGGCGCTCTTGTTGACCCCGGCGTCACTCATTGCCCGCCACCCATTCCTTGACCACGGAGGCGACGATCTTGGGGTCCTGCTGTGCCAGCTGTTTGGCCGTTCCGAGATTGGATTCATATGAGGCGGCGGCATATGGGGCTTGCGCCATGTCCTCGCCATTCATGGCCGGCCCCTCATTTCTGGCCGCGCGCGCTGCAGGCACGGTCGCCAGCACCCGGGTGAGATTCCTGAACGCCGGCCGGATAACCCCCAGCAACAGGAACAGGGTCACTCCTGCAATGGCAGCATACTTCAGACCCTCCCTGACCATGGACAGGGTTTCAGGCTGCTTCCACAGAGGCACTTCAGCCAGGATTTCCTTCTGCTCGTCAAAGGGGCTGTTGAGCAGGCTCAAGGTATCTCCGCGTTTTTCATCAAAACCCACTGAATCCTTGACCAGGGTGGTGATTTGCGTTTTTTCGCCGTCACTCAGGGGCCGCGTGCTGATCTTGCCGGCACTATCCGTAATCGTGCGATTGTTCAGCACGACGGCCACGGAAAGCCGGCGAATGGCGCCCACTGGCAGTTTGGTGTGGCTGATGGTGCGATCCACCTGGAAATTGGTGGTCGATTCCTTGCGTGTGCTGAGCGTTTCCTGAAGCGTCGTTGCTGCAGTCGGAGCGGGGGCAGCCGGTGCATTTTTGGCGGCGGCCGGGGGGGCAGCGGTCGGCGGGGTAGTCAAGGGCGCCGTAGCCGGCACTGGGGGCTGATTGGTCAGCGCGCCGGGAATGCCGGTAGCCTGCTGGGCCCCTGCGGGGCTGCTGGTTTCCAGCGTTTGCTGGCTCAGGACGGCAGCTTGGTTGGGGGGCTGGTTGGGTTTGTAGGTTTCAGCCGTCTGTTCGGCCTGGGTAAAGTCGATATCAGCCGTCACCTGGGCGCGCACGTTTTTGGCGCCGACCAGGGGGGCCACCATGTCCTCGATGCGCTTGCTGAAATCCTGCTCGACCTGATGCACATACTTGAGCTGGCTGGCATCCAGAAGCACGCCATTGCCACTTTCCGAGGGGGCCGAGAGCAGGGTGCCGCTCTGGTCGACCACGGTGACGTTTTTGGCCGGCATGTTGGGTACGCTGCTGGAGATGAGATGCACCACGGCATTCACCTGCCCGGCATCCAGCGTCCGTCCGGGATACAGGGCCAGCACCACGGAAGCGCTTGGGCTTTGCTGATCCTTGACGAATACGGTGGGCTTGGGAATGGCCAGATGGATGCGCGCCGACTGGACTGACGCCAGGGTTTGCACCGAGCGCGCCAGCTCCCCTTCCAGGGCACGCTTGTAATTGACCTGCTCGAGAAACTCGCTGGTGCCAAATTTCTGGTTTTCCATCAAT
>JAJZEH010000053.1 GCA_021805725.1 Pseudomonadota bacterium
AAGGAACTGGGCGTGCGCACCCTGTTCAACCTGCTGGGGCCGCTCACCAACCCTGCGGGCGCCCCCAACCAGTTGCTGGGGGTCTTCAGTCCGCATCTGACGGGAACCCTGGCGGGGGTCTTGCACGCGTTGGGTAGCCGGCATGCCCTGGTGGTCCATGGCAGCGACGGCCTGGACGAGATCACCCTGTCGGGGCCGACGCATGTGGCCGAACTCAAGGACGGCAAAATCAGCGAGTACTTGCTGGACCCCAAGGCACTGGGGCTGACTCCGGCGCCGCTCAACAGCATTCTGGTCAAGAATGCGCAGGAATCCCGCGAGTTGCTGGAAATGGTCCTGGACAACAGGCCAGGGCCCGCGCTTGAAATCGTGGTATTGAACGCTGGTGCTGCCATTTATGTGGCAGGCCTCGCGCGCCAGCTCCAGGAGGGCATCGAAATCGCCCGTTCGGTCATCGCTGCGGGGCATGCCCGCCAGCGCCTGGACGCCCTGATCGCCTGGAGCCACCCATGAGCGACATCCTGCAGCGTATCGTGGACACCAAGCGACGCGAGGTGGCTGAAGCCATCCGGCAGGTTTCCCTGCAGGACATGGAAGCGGCGGCACGCGCTGCTCCCCCGCCCAGGGACTTTGTGGGGGCCCTGCGCCGCCATCTCGACCAGGGATTGCCTGCGGTCATTGCCGAGGTCAAGAAAGCCAGTCCCAGCAAAGGGGTGCTGCGGGAGGATTTCAGGCCTGCCGAGATTGCCCGCAGCTACGAGCGCCATGGCGCTGCCTGTCTGTCGGTGCTCACCGACCGCGATTATTTTCAGGGGAGTGCAGCAGCCTTGCAGGCGGCCCGTGCGGCTTGTGCGTTGCCGGTGCTGCGCAAGGATTTCATCGTGGACGCCTATCAGGTGTACGAAACCCGCGCTATGGGGGCCGATGCCCTGCTGCTGATCGTGGCCGCCCTTTCCCAGCCCGAGATGGAGGCGTTGGCCCGGCTGGCCCAGACCCTGGCGCTGGCCGTGCTGGTGGAGGTACATGACCAGGCCGAACTGACCCGGGCCCTGGCGCTGGACACCCCGCTCATCGGCATCAACAACCGCAATCTCAAAACTTTTGAAACCCGTCTGGAAACCACCCTGCAGCTGCGCGAACAGGTGCCGGCCGGGCGCATGGTGATTACCGAAAGCGGCATTGCCTCGATGGATGACGTGGCGCAGATGCGCCGCCATGGCGTGCATGTCTTTCTGGTGGGCGAAGCCTTCATGCGCGCCCCCGATCCCGGAGCCGCGCTGGCTTCCTTGTTTTGCGGACTGAACCGGCCTGTCGCGTGAAATTTCACCCGGTTCTACAATTGGTTACAACACCTCGCTGGGGAAGGGTGGCAGAATTCGCAGTTTGACCACACAGCGGTACAGGTACATGTTGAACAAGGGGAATCTCCTATGATGTCCGGGATCGTCAGGCTGGCTTTGAGCCGACCGTACACCTTTATCGTGTTCGCTCTGCTGATCCTGATTTTTGGCGTGCTGGCCATTCTGCGCACGCCCACCGATATTTTTCCGGACATCCGCATTCCGGTCATCAGTGCCGTCTGGACTTACACTGGGATGCAGCCGGATGACATGTCGGGTCGGGTCGTCTATGCCTATGAGCGTGCACTGACCTCTACGGTCAATGATATCGAGCACATCGAATCGCAGTCGCTGCCAGGTTACGGCATCGTCAAGATATTTTTTCAGCCCACCGTGGATATCCGCACGGCAACGGCCCAGGTCACTTCCATCTCCCAGACGGTGCTGAAATTTTTGCCGCCTGGCATCACCCCACCCCTGATCCTGAATTACAACGCCGCGACGGTGCCGATTCTGCAGCTCGCCCTGTCCAGCAGAAAAATTCCCGAACAAACCCTGTTTGACCTGGGGCAGAACTTCATCCGCCCACAACTGGCCACGGTTCCGGGGAGCGCCCTGCCGTCCCCTTATGGCGGCAAGGTGCGGCAGATCCAGATCGACCTGGATCCCAAGGCCATGCAGTCCAAGGGGGTGTCCCCTGACGACGTCAGCCGTGCCCTGGCTGCGCAGAATCAGATTATCCCTGCGGGCACCCAGAAAATTGGCCTGTTTGAGTACAACATCAAGATCAATGACAGCCCCGATGAGTTTGATGTTCTGAACAACATCCCCATCAAGCAGGTCAATGACAAGTCCCCGATCCCCCAGACCAATGGGACCACCATTTTCATGCGGGACGTAGCCCATGTGCGCGACGGTTACCCCCCGCAGATCAACATCGTGCGTGTCGATGGCGGCCGGGCGGTGCTGATGACCATCCTCAAAAATGGAGCGGCCTCAACGCTGGACATCATCCAGGGTGTGCGCGACATGATTCCCAAACTCAAGGAAACGCTTCCTGAGGGCTTGAATCTGGTGGCGCTGGCGGACCAGTCCATTTTTGTGAAGGCCTCCATCAGTGGCGTGATCAGGGAAGGGGTGATTGCGGCCGCGTTGACCAGTTTGATGATTTTGCTGTTTCTGGGAAGCTGGCGTTCCACCCTGATCATCGCGGCATCCATTCCCCTGGCGATTCTCTGTTCCATCGCAACCCTCTCCGCACTGGGCGAAACCATGAACGTGATGACCCTGGGGGGGTTGGCACTGGCGGTGGGGATTCTGGTGGACGATGCCACGGTGATGATCGAAAACATCAACCACCATCTTGAAGAGGGCAAGGATGTGCGCAGCGCCATCGTTGACGGTGCGAGCCAGATCGTGCAGCCAGCCTTTGTGTCCACGTTCAGTATTTGCATCGTGTTCATTCCGATGTTTTTCCTGACGGGCGTGCCGCGCTACCTATTCGTCCCCATGGCCGAAGCCGTCGTGTTTGCCATGATCGCTTCCTTCATTCTGTCGCAGACCTTCGTACCCACCGTTGCCAATTTCCTGCTCAAGTCCCATGCGGACATGGCGCATGCCTCGCTGCACGAAGCGTGGGTGATGGACCCCACGCATCGTGCCAAGGCACTGCCTCATCAGCTCAAGTTTGCCTTGATGCGATTTCAACGCGGGTTTGAGCAGCGTTTCTCGACGCTGCGCAAAAAGTATGTTTCATTGTTGCAAATGGCGGTGGACAATCGCAAGCGATTCATTCCCGGGTATATGACCGTGGTGTTGTTATCTTTTCTGCTGCTGCCATTTTTGGGACGCAATTTCTTCCCCTCTGTGGATGGTGGCCAGATCAAAATCCATGTGCGCGCCCAGGTTGGCACTCGCGTGGAAGAAACGGCCAACCTGTTTGACAAGATTGAGGCCGAAATTCGCAAGGAGATCCCACCAGAAGAGATGGAAACCATCATGGACAACATTGGCTTGTCCGTGAGCGGTATCAACACCGCCTATAGCAATACCGGAACGGTGGGCCCTGAAGATGGCGACATCCTGATTTCCCTCAATGAAAAGCATTCACCCACTGAAGATTACGTCAAGATTTTCAGAACGAAGTTGCCAGAAAAGTTTCCCGGCGTATCCTTTGCCTTCCTGCCGGCAGACATTGTCAGCCAGATCCTCAACTTCGGTTCGCCAGCGCCCATCGACATCCAGATCAAGGGCCCCAACCGGGATGCCAATCTGGTTTACGTCCAGAACCTGCTGCGCAAGGTGCAGCATGTGGATGGCATCGCCGATGCGCGCATCCAGCAATCGGCTAACTACCCGCAATTTGATGTGAATGTGGACCGGTCGCTGGCACAGACACTGGGTGTGACGGAGCGGGATGTCACCAACAGCCTCGTGACCACCCTTTCAGGGAGCGGCCAGGTGGCGCCCACGTTCTGGCTCAACCCGCGCAATGGGGTGTCCTACCCCATCGTGGTGCAGACGCCGCAATACCGTACCTACACCCTGTCCGACCTGGAAAACATTCCCATCACGGCCCATGACCCCAGAACCCAAACCCTTCATGGCGGATTGGCCTCAGTGCCGATCACGCCCGAAACGGCCAAGCAGATGCAGGTGCTGGGCGGCCTTGCGACCATCAGTCGCGACAAGGGGGATGCGGTGGTCACCCATTACGCCATCCAGCCGGCCTTTGACATTTTTGCCGCCATTCAGGACAAGGATCTGGGAAGTGTGGCCGCAGATGTCCGCGCTTTGATCAAGGGGCAGGAAAAGGACATTCCGAAAGGGGCCACGGTGCAGGTGCTGGGCCAGGTACCACTGATGGAAAACTCCTTTACCGGGCTGCTGTTTGGCCTGGCCGGGTCCATCGTGCTGATCTACCTTTTGATTGTGGTGAATTTCCAGTCCTGGCTGGATCCCTTCGTCATCATCACGGCCTTGCCTTCAGCGCTGGCCGGAATCATCTGGATGTTGTTTGCCACGCATACCACCCTCTCTGTGCCCGCGTTAACCGGGGCCATCATGTGCATGGGGGTTGGAACGGCCAATAGTATTCTGGTGGTCAGTTTTGCCCGCGAACGGCTGGTGCAGACCCGCGATGCGGCCCGGGCAGCTGTGGAGGCGGGTTTTGCCCGATTCCGGCCGGTACTGATGACGGCGCTAGCCATGATCATCGGGATGTTGCCCATGTCGCTGGGATTGGGCGAGGGCGGCGAGCAAAATGCGCCGTTGGGTCGGGCGGTCATTGGCGGGTTGCTGGTGGCGACCTTGTCCACGTTGATCTTTGTGCCGGTGATTTTCAGTTTGGTACACGCTCGTGATAAGTTTGAAAACGGAGAAAACGCCCCAGAACAGGCGTCAGGAGATTCACATGCAGAATGAGCAGGATCAGGACGACAAGCTGTTGGAAGTGAATCAGGCGACCCAGTCCCGATTGAAGCGTGCGGGGTTGATTATGCTTGTGGTCGCGATACTGGTCGTCGCTGCCGGATTGATCATGCGCAGCAGACAGTCGCAACTGGTCAACCAGTGGACCCAGGAGCAGGCCATCCCCGTGGTCAGGGTCATTGCCTCCCTGAAGGGTAGTCTCACCCACACGCTGGTATTGCCAGGAAACCTCCAGCCCTATATCGATGCGCCGATTCTTGCGCGGGTGGATGGGTACCTGCTGCGCTGGTATCACGACATTGGCGCAAAAGTGAAAGCCGGTGAGTTGCTGGCGGATATCGACACCCCTGAGCTGGATCATCAGCTGGATCAGGCTCGCGCAGACCTGGTCAGTGCCATGGCCAAGCAGAACCTGGCCGAAGTGACAGCCAAACGCTGGAAAAACCTGCTGGCCACGGATTCCGTGTCGCAACAGGATTCGGACGAGAAGTCGGCTGACCTCGAGGCACGCAAGGCGGATGTGGATGCCGCCAAAGCCAATGTAGGCCGCATTCAGGCTTTTGAACAATTCAAGCGCGTCGTGGCGCCCTTTGATGGCGTCGTCACGGCTCGCAAGACCGACGTCGGGGCCCTGATCAGCGCTGGAAAAGGCACCGAATTATTCAATGTGGCCAGTATCGACCCGTTGCGGCTGTATGTCCCCGTTCCCCAAAGCTATTCCAACCAGATCAAGGTCGGTGTCAAGGCCACGCTGACGGTACCTGAATACACGGACCGGCAGTTTGAAGCGGTGCTGACGCGCACCTCGGGATCGATCAGCAGCGGCTCGGGTACGCTACTGGTTGAGTTGTCGGTCAACAACAAGGAGGGTTTGTTGACCCCCGGGAGCTATGCCGAGGTCAAGTTCGACTTGCCAGAGAACGCCTCAATCCAGCGTGTTCCGGCAAGTGCGTTGATCCTGCGCAGTGCCGGTGTGCAACTGGCCGTCGTGGAGAGCGACAACCGCATCAAACTCAAGAAAGTTGAACTGGGACGGGATTTTGGCGTTGAAGTTGAGGTCCTGTCGGGAATCGCGCCCAATGATCGCATTGTGGACAGCCCCCCGGACTCGCTTGAAGATGGCGATCTGGTCAGGGTCAGCAACAATGTGCCAAAAGAGGCTGTCGAAAAGCCGGCGGCACCCCCAGCGCATGATGGAAAGCAGCCATGAACATCAGGGCAGGATTAACACTCCTGATGGCCGGGGCTTTTCTTCTGGCGGGTTGTTCACTGGCACCCGACTACCAGCGTCCTGACATGCCTGTCACGGACAGCTTCAAGGAAGATGGCATCTGGCACGTGGCACAGCCGGCGGACCAGTCGAATCGTGGAGAGTGGTGGCCCGTGTTTCAGGACCCCCTGCTCAACCAGATGGAAACGCAACTGGAAAAAGACAGTTTTGAACTGGCGGCAGCGTTGGCCCGTTATGACGCGGCCAATGCGTATCTCACGGAACAAAGCTCGCGGCTGTATCCTGAAATCAATGCAATTGGGGGATCGAGCACCAATCGGCAATCCGTCAATCGTCCCTTGAGGGGCCCCAATTTCCCCAATGTATACGGTGACAGGATGTTGGGGGCAGGGTTTAATTACGAGATCGATTTGTGGGGCAACATTCGCAGTGCCATCAATTCAGCCAGTGCGCTGGCTGAAGCCAGCAAGGCCGACGTGGAGTCGGTGCGCCTGAGTCTTCAGGCACAGCTGGCCACAGCCTATTTTCAGTTGCGGGGCTTCGATTCCGAAATCAAGCTGTTGTCTGATTCCATCAAGGCCTACCAAAGTGAGCTGGAGTTGATGCAGCACCGACATGACGAGGGGATCGTGTCCGGCCTGGACGTGGCCCGTTCGCTAACACTGCTGGAACAGACCCGGGCGCAGCAGATGAGCGTCATGGCTAGCCGTGCATTGTCTGAACACGCCATCGCAGCCTTGTTAGGACAATCGGCCTCAAGTTTTTCAATACCACCAGCAGAACTGAACGCTGTGTACCCGGCCATTCCCGCCACACTACCCTCCCAGGTGGTGCAACGACGCCCCGATGTGTCGGCGGCTGAGCGCAGGGTGGCTGCAGCCAATGCCGAGATTGGCGTGGCGCGGGCGGCATTTTTCCCGACGATTTCACTGGGTGCCCTGGGAGGATTTCAGAATTCCGGTGGGGGCGCGCTGATGACGGCCCCCAACAGCTTCTGGACACTGGGTCCCCTGGCATTCTTCAACATATTTGATGCGGGATTGCGTGAGGCCCTGGTGCAGGGTGCAACGGCCAAGACCGCTGAATCTGCTGCGCTATACCGGATCACTGTGCTGAAGGCTTTCCGCGAAGTGGAAGACAATCTCGCCCTGCTGCATTATCTGGGAGAAGAGAACCGACATCAAACCCTGGCCGTGAATGCCGCAGAACGCACTTACAATCTGGCGATGAATCGTTACCGCGAAGGCGCCGTGAGCTACCTTGAAGTCATCGATGCGGAAAACGTCAAGTTGCGCACCGAGCAAGTGGAGCTGAGCATTGAAATTGACCGGATGCTGGCGAGTGTCGGATTGATTCGCGCTATTGGCGGTGCCTGGTAGCGTGTTCTGATCATGTAATGCAGTGATGCAACACCCTCGATCCAGAGGGCACTCATTGAAGGGTCGATTCACATGTACGAGCTCGTCAAGCTGGCGCTGCGGCGTCCGTACACATTCACAGTCCTGGCGATACTGATCCTCATTTTCGGATCTCTCGCCGCACTGCGCACGCCAACCGATATTTTTCCGGACATCCGCATTCCCGTCATCAGTGTGGTCTGGACCTATACGGGCATGCAACCGGATGACATGGCGGGTCGCGTGGTTTACATTTATGAGCGCACCCTCAGTTCCACCGTCAATGACATCGAGCACATCGAGTCACAATCCCTGCCCGCGTACGGCATTGTCAAAATCTTCTTTCAACCCGGCGTGGATATCCGCACGGCGACCGCCCAGGTGGCATCCATTTCCCAGACCGTATTGAAGCAACTGCCTCCCGGAATCACTCCCCCGCTCATTCTCAACTATAACGCTGCGACCGTTCCCATCCTCCAGCTGGCGTTGTCCAGCAAGGACATTCCTGAAGAAAAGCTATTCGACCTTGGGCAGAATTTCATCCGCCCCCGGTTGTCCACCGTTCCGGGGAGTGCCGTGCCTTCGCCGTACGGGGGAAAGGTGCGCCAGATCCAGGTCGACCTGGACCCACTGGCCATGCAATCCAAGGGCGTGTCTGCTGGTGAGATCAGCAATGCATTGGCCTTGCAAAACCTCATCATTCCTGCCGGAACCGAAAAAATTGGCAAATTTGAATACAACATCAAGTTGAATGACAGTCCGAACGAATACCAGAAGCTGAATGAGTTACCCATCAAACAAGTGAAGGGTGCAACCATCTTCATGCGTGACGTGGCGCATGTGCGTGACGGGTTTCCGCCCCAGGTCAACATCGTCAGGGTAGATGGTACCCGTTCCGTGTTGATGACCGTGCTTAAAAACGGTTCGAATTCAACCCTGGACATCATCTCGGGCATCAAGAAACTGGTGGCCCGCCTTAAAACAGGAATGCCCAAGTCGCTCAGGATGGAAATCGTCGGGGATCAGTCCCTGTTCGTTCGTGCAGCCGTATCCAGTGTCATCAGGGAAGGGGTGATTGCCGCAGCGTTAACCAGCCTGATGATCCTGCTCTTTCTGGGTAGCTGGCGCTCGACCGTGATCATTTCGGCATCCATTCCCTTGGCCATACTGTCATCCATCGTGGCGTTGTCGGCCATCGGGGAAACGCTGAACGTCATGACGCTGGGGGGGCTGGCCCTGGCCGTGGGAATTCTGGTCGACGATGCCACGGTGACCATTGAAAACATCAACTGGCATCTGGAGCAGGGAAAGGACGTCCGGACAGCCATCCTGGATGGCGCCCGGCAGATTGTCATTCCGGCATTCGTATCGTTGCTGTGCGTGTGCATCGTGTTTATTCCGATGTTTTTCCTGACGGGTGTGCCGCGTTACCTGTTCGTACCCATGGCTGAGGCCGTGGTGTTTGCCCTGGTGGCGTCCTTCCTGCTGTCTCGAACATTTGTTCCGACCGTGGCCCACTTTCTGTTGAAACCCCAGGAAGCGCATCCGGTCGAACCCACCCATCCGCTGCTGCGTTTCCAGAAGGGGTTTGACCGCAAGTTCATGGCGTTCAGGGATCGGTATCGCGAACTGCTTGGTCTTGCGATGCGCCATCAAAAACGTTTCATTGCCGGGTTCATGACCGCGGTATTGCTGTCGTTTCTGCTGGTGCCGTTTTTGGGGCGCAATTTCTTTCCTTCGGTAGACGGGGGGCAGATCAAAATTCATGTGCGCGCCCAGGTGGGAACACGGGTGGAGGAAACCGCCCACCTGTTCGACGACATCGAGCAGGAGATACGGACACAAATCCCCAGGGAGCAGGTATCCAGCATCGTGGACAACATGGGGTTACCTGTCAGTGGCATCAATCAGTCTTACAACAACACGGGGACTATCGGCCCACAGGATGGCGATATCCTGGTGTCGCTCAACGAACGGCATACTTCCACCGACGATTTCGTCAGAACCTTGAGGACGATTCTGCCGGAAAAATTTCCTGGCGTGTCTTTTGCCTTCCTTCCGGCGGATATCGTCAGCCAGATTCTCAACTTCGGCGCTCCCGCGCCGATCGACATCCAGGTCAGGGGCCCGGACCGTGTGGCCAATCTGATCTATATCCAGAACCTGTTGCGCAAGGTGCGGCATGTGGATGGGATTGCCGATGCACGCATCCAGCAATCGGACAGCTATCCGCAATTTGACGTGAACGTGAACCGGCCTCTGGCGCAGACATTGGGGTTGACGGAGCGGGACGTCACCAACAGCCTCGTGACCACGCTGTCAGGCAGCGGCCAGGTGGCACCCACGTTCTGGCTCAACCCGCGCAATGGGGTGTCCTACCCCATCGTGGTGCAAACACCGCAATATCTGGTCGACAGCCTGTCCGCCCTGGAGAACATCCCGGTGACCACTGCGCGTGATCAACCGATGCAACTGCTGGGGGGGCTGGCCACCATCACGCGCGACGTTGGAAACGCAGTGGTCAGCCACTACGCCATTGAACCCGCTTTTGATATCTATGCGGCCATCCAGGACAGCGACCTGGGTCGGGTGGCTACGCGCGTGCAGGATGTGATCGTTGAGAGTAACAAAGATCTGCCTGATACCGCGACAGTGACCCTGGAGGGACAGGCCACGCTCATGGACGATGCCTTTTCAGGGCTACTCTTTGGTCTCCTGGCCGCCGTGGTCTTGATCTACCTTCTGATCGTGGTGAATTTCCAGTCCTGGCTGGATCCTTTCGTGATCATCACGGCCCTGCCGGCAGCCCTTGCAGGCATCGTCTGGATGCTGTTCTCCACCCATACCGCGCTCTCGGTGCCCGCGTTAACCGGGGCCATCATGTGCATGGGGGTGGCCACTGCCAACAGCATCCTGGTGGTGAGCTTTGCCCGCGAACGTCTGGCGGAAACGCGTAATGCCGTGCAAGCCGCAGTGGAAGCGGGGTATTCGCGCTTTCGTCCGGTGTTGATGACGGCGCTGGCCATGATCATCGGCATGGCCCCCATGGCGCTGGGGCTGGGCGAAGGAGGTGAGCAGAATGCCCCCCTGGGGCGCGCAGTCATCGGCGGGTTATTGCTCGCTACCGTGGCTACCTTGATTTTTGTTCCCGTGGTGTTCAGCCTGGTGCACGCACATGACGATTTCGATTCGGACGCGATGTTGTAAAAACAACAACACCCTCGCTGCGAATCTTGTCGTCATATCGGTT
>JAJZEH010000008.1 GCA_021805725.1 Pseudomonadota bacterium
CTGGGCGCGCAACGAAGCTTCCTGCAATGCTGCGGCAATGACATTGGATGCCAGCGTGATATAGGTGGCTTCGAGCTGGAGTTTTTGAAATTCGGTCTGCGCCTGGAGTGATTCCAGCGCTCTGCGGTTTCCACCAAATACGTCAGGAACGTAATTGAGCGTCACCTGCGCCGTGTGAAAGTTGTAATAGACAGGCCCGTTATAGGGCGCTGGTCCAGCCGGGTTTGAATAGGTTTCTATCAGGGTGCCGTTACCCTGGATGCCGGGTGAGTTGCCGCCCATGTTACCTGCCAGCTTGTTGCGCGAAGGCAGGTACTCAAGGCCCACTGTGGGGTAAAAAAAGCCTTGCTGGGCGACGACATTTTGTTGGGCCTGCCGCAGGGCCGCCTGGGCTGCCTCGATCGTCGGGTTGGCCTTGAAAGCTTTTTCGATGAGCGAATTGATCTGGGGTGACTGGAATAGCGTCCACCAGTCGAAGGGAATATCCTTGAGTGCGTCGAAATGCTGGGCGTCACGCTGGGATGCCGACGCAGTCTGCTCGACTGTTTGGTGAGGAACGTAGCCGGCAGCGGCGGGGGCCTCCGGCCGCTTGAAGTCAGGACCGACAGCACAACCCGTCAGCATGGCGCTGATCAGAAGCGAGGAGGCGAGGCCCAGGGGGACATTCGCGACGCGAGGCTTTCTTTCGACAGAGTTCACAGGTGGCGTTCCATAAGGGACAATGGTCCCGTTTGTCTCAAACTGAAATAAAAGGTCAAGGCCCTGATTTAAACTGCTGGCACATTCTGGCGATATTTGCTGACACGAAACTGACAACGATGCGGATACTGATAGTCGAGGATGACAGAACGCTCGGAATGGCCATGGCGGCTTCCCTGAAGCACGCCGGGTTTGCTGTGGATATTGCGGAGAATGTTGCAGCAGCGCTGCATGTACTGGCCGGGGAGAATTTTGATGCGCTGGTGCTTGACCTGGGGCTACCCGATCGGGATGGATACGAGATCGTCAGGCACTTGCGCCATCGTGGCCAGTCTGTGCCAGTATTGATTCTGACGGCCCGTGATGCTGTGGAGGATCGGGTCCAGGGGCTGGACCTTGGCGCTGATGACTACATCGTGAAACCCATTGCCATGGCCGAGTTGCAGGCCCGCTTGCGCGCCCTCATCCGGCGCGGTTTTGGCACCGTGAGTTCGCGGTTCAGCATTAACGGCCTGGAACTGGATACGGCGGGCAGGCGGGCATTTCTGATGGGGCATGCGCTGGAGCTGTCCGGCAGGGAATGGGGCGTTCTTGAATATCTGGCGACGCATACCCGGCGCATCGTATCGAAGGAGCAGTTGATTCAGGCCATCACCGGCCTGGGCCAGGAGCTGAGCGAAAATGCCATAGAGGCTTATGTGCATCGCCTGCGCAGCAAAATCGAAGGCTCGGGAACCGTGATTCGAACCGTTCGCGGATTGGGATACATGCTTGAGAAAGTCGATGAATCACCGCTCTAGCCTTTATCGGATGCTGCTCAAGTGGTTGCTGGGACCACTGATCCTCATCCTGCTGATCAGCTCGATACTGGCCTATGTCTTTTCCCTCAAGGCTGCCATGAACGTTTACGATCTGGGGCTGCTGGACAATGCCCTGGATCTGTCCAAACAGATTGAAATCCATCAAGGGCAGATGACGATCAATTTGCCCCTTGCAGCCCAGCAGATGCTGCAGGAAAACAATGACGATCACGTCACCTACGCGGCCTGGGATGACAAGGGGCAGGTATTTTCAGGAAATTCCGAGTTGTTCCGCATGGGTGTGCTTCCTGTGGAAGGCAACCATCTGTTTCAGGATGTCGTCCTCAACGGCGAAGAAAACCGGGCGGTGTTTCTGCGTGGAAAAACCGGAACCAACAACTATTACATTGCCGTGGCCCAGACGCTGTACGGCCGCAATCGCCTGACGGATGGAATCTTTGCCAGTATTTTGTTGCCCGAGGTGTTTCTTGCACTGGTGTCCATTGCGGTCATTCTGTTCGGCGTCCGGTTTGCATTGTCTCCAGTCAAACTGCTGCGCAACGAAATCATCAGTCGCTCATCTGTAGACTTAAGACCCATCGAAGAAGCAACGGCGCCCGCAGAACTTTTTCCCATCGTTCACGGAATTAACGAACTCCTTGAAAATCTTGCCGCTTCGTTTGCAAGCCATCGCCGCTTCATTGCGGATGCGGCCCATCAGCTGCGCACCCCGCTGGCATCCCTGAGTAGCCAGATTGAGGTAGGGTTGGAAACCCCGCCGGAGGATGTCAGCAAACTGCTGCGCGATCTTCTGAAGACCACCCAGCGCACCACCCATCTCGCCAACCAGCTGTTGTCCCTGGCCCGCCTCGAGCACACCGAGCAGAGCATGCTTGAAGTGGCTACCGTTGACCTCGAGTCCCTGTTCCAGGAAGTGTCAGCGGATTTCGTGACCCTGGCAGCGCGCAAGAGTGTGGAATTGGAATTTCGCCTGCAGCCTGCGCGAGTATGGGGTAGCCCGTTGATGTTGCGGGAGATGTTGGCCAACTTGCTGGATAATGCCGTACGCTATACACCCGCCGGTGGCCGGGTTCTGGTGGGCCTGCAAATCCTGGAAAACCAGGTGGTTCTCAGCGTTGAGGACAACGGTCCGGGTGTCCCGGAGGCCGAACTGGAAAAACTGGGGACCCCTTTTCACCGTCTGCCCTCGGAACAGCCGGAAGGGTGCGGACTGGGTCTTGCCATCGTACGCGAAATCAGCCGGTTGCACGACGCGCAGGTCTCATTTCACCCGGGTCTGGACGGAACCGGCCTGAAAGCGGTCGTGAGTTTCGAAAAACGGATGCGCTAGGGCTTCTGTTTTTCCAGGGCGGCGACGCGCGCTTCCAGTTCGACCACCTTCTCCCGGGTGCGGGCCAGCACTTTCATTTGTACATCAAACTCTTCCCGTGTCACCAGATTGACCTTGGCAAAAAGGCCCGTTAACAACGCGCGCGCATTTTTTTCAAAGTCGGCAGCGGGTGTTTTGGCCAGAAGTTCCGTTAGGCGGTGGGAGACGTCGTCGATAAAACCTTGTGTGTTCATGATGGGGATCCCTGTTAAATTTTGTTTCAGTATTGCACTATCACAAGCCAAAACCAAGGTGGCGCGCACTGTAATGGTGCAAAAATCCAGCATTGTGCAGCGGGCACACCGCAAACAAGGCTATTCGGCTGGCGATTTCGGCGCATTTCATAGTTGGCACGCCTCATGCTTTATATTTTCCCGTGTGTCGTTTCATTCACGAGATCGGAGCGCCAATTGAAATCGAACTTGATCAACCTAGTGAGGGAGAATAGCAAATGAAACATCATCATCGTAGTGCCATCAGCGCGGCCATTGCCCTCGCAGTGATGGCTTCTGCAAGTGCCCGTGCGGAAGAGAATCTGACCATGGCAGATGCCACATCAGTCACTGTGGCAGACGCGACCCCGGCGCCGGCTCCCGCAGATGCCAAGCCCAAGGGTCCAACCCTGGGAGAAATTCTTGGCAATTCGTCCATTGATGTCAAAGGCTATCTGGATGCCAGCTACATCAGCCACAGCCAAACGCCCAACTCCAGCGTCCAGGTTTTTGATACCAGCAAGAATTCGTTTGGGCTGCACCAGGCAGGAATTACAGTATCCAGCACCCCGAAGGAGGGGTTTGGCGGCGTGCTCAACCTCACTGCTGGAAGTGACGCAGGTATTTTCTGTTCCTACGGGGGTTGCTCTACGTCGGGGAACACGGCGGGATCCGGTGGCAACTTTGATGTGACTCAAGCCTATGCCCAGTATGCTTCCGGGATGTGGACCGTCATTGGCGGTAAATTCACCACCCTGGCCGGTGCCGAAGTCATCGACAGTTCTGCGGACACCAACATTACCCGGTCCATCCTGTTTGGCAAGATTCCCTTTACCCACACCGGTATCCGTGCCACAGCAGCTTTGAGTGACAGCACCAATTTGATCATGGGGCTCAATAACGGCTGGGATCAGGTCACAGACATGAACAGTTCCAAGACGGCAGAACTGGGGCTGACCACGGCGTTCACCAAAGACACGTCGCTGGCCGTGAGTCTGTATAGCGGCTCGGAATCCATGCTTCCGACGACCACCTCCATGGTGGCCACTGCAGTTCCCGGGGCGGTCAATGGAACGCGCACGCTGGTGGACGTGGTCTTTACCAGTAACCTCACGGACACCACGACATTCATCCTGAATGGCGATCATGTGTCTCAGGACAACGTCTATGGACTGGGGACGGAAAAGTATTGGGGGCTTGCGGGATACCTCAACTACCAGATGAGCGAAAAGTACCGTTTGTCGTTTCGTGCTGAAGAGCTGAGGGATGATTCAGGCATAGCGGTGGCCACTACAGGAACGCCCCCTGGCTCCAACACCCTCAAGGAAATGACCCTGACTTTGGGTTATGCCCCGGTCAAGAGCTTTGAGTTACGCGGTGAAGTGCGTTCAGATCACGCAGACAAAGCGGTATTCCTGGATTCCAACCTGATTCCCCAATCCAGCATGCTGACTGTGGGCGTGCAGGGCATTTACAAGTTTTGAAACGCTTTGATCATTTCATTCAGGAGGCAACATGAAGCTCGTTACTGCAATCATCAAGCCGTTCAAGCTTGACGAGGTGCGGGAAGCCTTAAGCGCTATTGGCGTACAAGGCATCACCGTGACTGAAGTGAAAGGCTTTGGCCGGCAAAAAGGACACACCGAACTCTACCGGGGCGCTGAATATGTGGTTGATTTTTTGCCCAAGGTAAAGCTCGAGGCCGCAGTCAAAACAGAGATGCTGGATCGTGTGATTGAAGCCATCGAAAAGTCAGCAAACACTGGCAAGATCGGCGACGGCAAGATCTTCGTCTATGAACTGGAACAAGTTGTGCGTATCCGGACCGGTGAGACCGGTGCGGACGCACTGTGAGGGGAACGACCATGAAAACACTGTTGAACACATTCAAGGCCGCGATGCTGGTTTTGGCCCTGTCGATCGGATCGGGACACGCCATGGCCGACGACAAGGGAGATGCCCCGGCCGCGGCACCTGCCGCTGCAGCTGCGGCAGCCCCCGCTGCGGCTCCGGCTGCTGATGCCGCACCGACCAAGCCTTTCCTGGTAGGTACGGACAAGATCAACTCAGGGGATACAGCCTGGATGCTCTCCTCCACAGCGCTCGTCCTGCTCATGACGATCCCTGGGCTGGCGCTGTTTTATGGCGGCATGGTGCGCAAAAAGAACGTGCTGGCCACGCTCATGCAGAGCTTCGCCATCTGTTCCCTGGTGACCATCATCTGGATTGTCGTGGGTTACAGTCTGGCATTCATGCCGGGTTCGGAATGGCTGGGCGGGCTTAGCCGGTTCATGCTGAACGGCATGCTCTACCAGAATGAAGCCAAGAAGGTGATGGTGCACCATGCGGCAACCTCCATTCCCGAGTCGGTGTACATGATGTTCCAGATGACCTTTGCCATCATCACACCCGCCCTGATTGCTGGTGCCTTCGCCGAACGCATGAAATTTTCGGCCATGTTGTGGTTCATGGGCATCTGGTCGCTGGTTGTTTATTCTCCCATTGCCCACTGGGTGTGGGAACCGGGGGGCTGGCTGGCGGGCAAGGGTGTGCTGGATTTTGCCGGTGGCACCGTGGTGCACATCAACGCCGGTATTGCGGGTCTTGCGGCAGCCCTGGTGATGGGCAAACGGGTCGGTTACGGCAAGGAACCCATGGCGCCTCATAACCTCGCATTGACACTGATCGGCGCTTCGCTGTTGTGGGTGGGCTGGTTTGGATTCAATGCCGGATCTGCCGTCGCCGCTGACGGCCGTGCCGGGATGGCCATGACCGTGACACAGATCGCTACCGCAGCTGCCGCCTTGGCCTGGATGTTTGCCGAGTGGATGACCAAGGGCAAACCTAGCGTCCTGGGGATTGCATCAGGTGCCGTGGCGGGTCTCGTCGCCATCACTCCGGCTTCGGGGTTCGTGGCTGCAGGGGGAGCCCTGTCCATCGGCATCGCAGCGGGCGTGATCTGCTTCTGGTCGGCCACAAGCCTCAAGAAAATGCTGGGCTACGATGATTCTCTGGATGCCTTCGGGGTGCACTGCATTGGCGGCGTGGTCGGCGCCTTGCTCACCGGCGTGTTCAACGTCAAGGAGATCAGCGGTGCCGATGCCAGTCTGGCAACGCAGGCCCTGGGTGTTTCCGTCACCCTGATTTACGGATTCGTCATGTCCTTCATCATCCTGAAAGTCATCGACATGGTGATCGGACTGCGCGTGACCGAGGAAGAGGAACGGGAAGGTCTCGACCTCGCCCTCCACGGCGAACGCGTCGAATAACCTTCACTCCGCCGTCAAGGGCTTGGGGCGTCTTCGGACGCCCCTTTTTTGTTGTGTGGGGACAGCCCCCCAAAGTGGGGTCTGTCCCCACTTCGTGAGGCTCAGGGCTGTCCTCGTGGTAGCATATTGCCCCTATGTCTGATACAACGCCATTGCTACGATCCCTCCTGCGGCAACGCATCCTCATGCTGGATGGTGCCATGGGTACCATGATCCAGAGTTACAAGCTCAGCGAATCCGATTACCGGGGAGAACGCTTTCGTGATTTTCCCCATGATCTCAAGGGCAACAATGATTTGCTGGTGCTGACCCAGCCCCAGATCATTCGCGCCATCCACGCGGCTTACCTGGACGCGGGGGCCGACATCATTGAAACCAACACGTTTAACGCCACTTCAGTGTCCA
Organism: Pseudomonadota bacterium; assembly: GCA_021805725.1. Next base: position 6,776 of record JAJZEH010000008.1, read on the forward strand.
TGGCCGACTATCACATGGCTGACCTGGTGGGGGAGATCAACCTTGCCGCAGCCAAACTGGCTCGGGAAGTAGCTGACGAAGCAACGCGCAGCACGCCGGACAAGCCCCGATTCGTGGCAGGCGTGCTGGGCCCTACCACACGGACTGCATCCATCTCGCCCGACGTCAACGACCCGGGTTTTCGCAACGTGGATTTCGACGCCCTGGTCGTTGCCTACCGTGAGGCGATTGGCGGCCTGGTTGACGGCGGCGTGGACATCCTGCTGGTGGAGACTGTCTTTGACACCCTCAACGCCAAGGCTGCGTTATTCGCCATAGACGAGTATTTTGAGACTCATGGGCTGCGCCTGCCGGTGATGATCTCTGGCACCATTACCGACCAGAGCGGGAGAACGCTGACAGGGCAAACCACTGAGGCATTCTGGAATTCGCTGCGTCACATTCGCCCCCTTTCCATCGGCCTCAACTGTGCGCTTGGCGCCGCGTTGATGCGCCCCTACATCGAAGAGCTTGCACGCGTTGCGGACACCCATGTCAGCGCCCATCCCAATGCCGGACTGCCCAATCCCCTGGCAGAATCAGGATACGACGAAGGCCCTGAAGAAACTGCCGCCCTGCTGAAGGAATTTGCCGAATCCGGATTCATCAACATCGTGGGAGGCTGCTGCGGCACCACGCCTGCACACATCAAGGCCATTGCCGACGCAGTCAGGGACATTCCGCCACGGGCCATTCCTGAAATGACGCCCATGACGCGGCTGTCCGGTCTGGAACCGTTCAACATCGGTGAAGATTCGTTGTTCGTCAACGTGGGCGAACGCACCAACGTGACAGGATCCAAGGCTTTTGCGCGGCTGATCCTGGCCGGGAATTACAACGAAGCGTTGTCCGTGGCACGCAACCAGGTGGAAAACGGCGCCCAGATCATTGATATCAATATGGATGAAGCCATGCTGGATTCGAAAGCAGCCATGAAGCGCTTTCTCAATCTGGTGGCATCCGAACCGGATATCTCCCGCGTCCCCATTATGATTGATTCCTCGGATTGGGCCGTTCTGGAAACGGGGTTGAAGTGCATCCAGGGCAAGCCCATTGTCAATTCCATCAGCCTCAAGGAGGGAGAGGCCGAGTTTTTGCACCGTGCCAAACTGGCGCGCCGCTATGGCGCTGCGGTCATTGTCATGGCCTTTGATGAACAGGGGCAGGCGGACACCCTGGCGCGCAAAGTGGAAATCTGCACGCGTTCCTACCATTTGTTGACGGAAACAGTGGGGTATTCGGCCGAAGACATCATCTTTGACCCCAACATTTTTGCCATTGCTACGGGGATCGAAGAGCATAACCGGTATGCCCTGGATTTTATCGAGGCCGTACGCACCATCCGGCAAACATTGCCCCATGCAAAGATCAGCGGTGGGGTTTCGAACGTCAGTTTTTCATTCCGCGGCAATGACGCGGTGCGCGAAGCCATTCACACGGCGTTTCTCTACCACGCCATCAGGGCCGGTATGACGATGGGTATCGTCAATGCAGGGCAGTTGGGTGTTTATGCCGAAATTCCCCAGGACCTGCTGGAACATGTGGAAGACATCATCCTCAATCGCCGTCCAGATGCTGCAGAACGGATGGTGGCCTTTGCCAGTCAGGTCAAGGGGGGGGCGGCGCGTACCCAGTCTGAAGACCTTTCCTGGCGCGATGCCCCGGTGCATGAGCGCCTGATCCATGCGCTGGTCAAGGGCGTTGCCACTTACATTGAGGAAGACGCCGAGGCGGCGCGGTTATTGAGCGAACATCCCATTCATGTCATCGAGGGCCCCTTGATGGATGGCATGAACGTGGTGGGTGATCTGTTTGGCGAAGGCAAGATGTTCCTGCCCCAGGTGGTCAAGTCGGCGCGCGTGATGAAGCAGGCTGTGGCTCATCTGGTTCCATACATCGAAGCGGAAAAGGAAAGGCTGGGTGTCTCCACCACCAAGGGAAAAATCCTGCTTGCCACCGTCAAGGGAGACGTGCACGACATCGGCAAAAATATCGTGGCGGTGGTGCTTCAGTGCAATAATTTCGAAGTGGTCAATCTGGGCGTCATGGTGCCCTGTGAAAAAATTCTGCAGGTGGCCCGGGAAGAGAAGGTGGACATCATCGGGTTGTCCGGGTTGATTACGCCCTCGCTTGAAGAAATGGCGCATGTGGCGCGGGAAATGCAACGGGAAGCCTTTGACATTCCGCTCCTGATTGGCGGCGCCACGACTTCCCGCGTGCATACGGCGGTCAAGATCGAGCCGCACTATCATGGCGCCACGGTTTATGTTCCTGATGCCTCGCGCGCCGTCGGCGTGTGCTCTCAACTGCTCAGTACCGAATTGCGCGACGCCTACATCCGTGACCTCAAGGCCGATCTCCAGAGGGTGAGGACACAGCATGAAGGCAAGAAGGGGGGCGCCAAACTGCTGGACCTTGCTACGGCGCGCAAGCATGGCATGAAAACCGACTGGCTGGCGTACACGCCACCCCGTCCCTCGTTTTTGGGGGTCAGACCCGTGCGTGACGTTCCCCTCTCTGAGCTGGTGCCCTATATTGACTGGACGCCGTTTTTCCAGACATGGGAGCTGAGTGGCCGTTACCCCAACATTCTCCAGGACGACGTGGTGGGAGAGGCTGCGCGCAACCTGTTCGCTGACGCGCAGGCCATGTTGCGGCAGATCGTGGAGGAGCGCTGGCTGACTGCGCATGGTGTGGTGGGGTTCTTCCCGGCGGCGACCCTGGAGAATGGTGATGACATCGCGCTCTATTCGGACGAATCACACACCTCGGTCCTGAAGGTCTTGCACCATCTGCGCCAGCAGAATGAAAAGCCGGCTGATCGTCACAATGCATGCCTGTCCGACTATGTGGCGCCAAAGGGCACGGGTATTGCAGACTACATCGGCGCGTTTGCCGTGACGGCTGGCATAGGCATCGATGCGAGGGTCGCAGCATTCGAAGCGCAGCATGACGACTATAACGCCATTCTGCTCAAGGCCCTGGCGGATCGATTGGCTGAAGCGTTTGCCGAATGGTTGCATGCCCGGGTGCGGCGTGAGTTCTGGGGGTATGCCCCGGAAGAGAGCCTCGATTGCGAAGCCCTGATTGCCGAACGTTATCGCGGCATCCGGCCAGCTCCGGGATACCCGGCCTGTCCCGATCACACGGAAAAGGCGGCGCTTTTCGAGCTGCTGGAAGTGGAGCGGCATGCAGAAATCCACTTGACGGAAAGCTATGCCATGTGGCCGACAGCAGCGGTCAGCGGCTTTTATTTTGCCCATCCGCAGAGCGCCTATTTTGCGGTAGGGAAAATCGCCCGTGACCAGGTGGAAGATTATGCCCGTCGCAAAGGCATGGATTTGCAGGAAACCGAGCGCTGGCTGGCCCCGATTCTTGCGTATACGCCAGGA
>JAJZEH010000075.1 GCA_021805725.1 Pseudomonadota bacterium
CCAATCGCCGACCGCGCGCTGAACGAGTTTCCGGCTGTTGCCCTGCTCGGGCCCCGACAGTCCGGCAAAACCACCCTGGCCAAGGCATTGGCGCAGGCGCGTAGCGCAAGTGTGTCAACAGTGTCCATATTTTCCACTTTTACGGTCTGCTGAGGCCGTTTCTTGCGCTGCTTGACAGCGCGGAACTGGATGTTGTCGCAGAACGGGGGAATCAGCGCATGGCATTTGAAATCAAACTTTCCAGCGCCCCCGGATTGAGCAAGGGGTTCTGGTCCGCTCTGTCCGACCTGAAACCTGACAACACCTTCGTCATTGCCCCGGTGACCAGTGCCTACCCATTGGCCCCCGGGGTCGAGGTCGTCCCAGCCACTGAACTTGCGAATTGTTTTGCAACCCTCTGAAAAAATCATGCAGGGTTACGCCCCCCTGGGTTTCAGGGAAATAGCCAGCACCCCAGCCATGACCAGCATCGAACCCAGGATTTGCTGCAGGGCAAAGGATTCGCCCAGAAATACATGGGCCAGATACAGGGTGGTCACCGGCCCCAGGGAACCGATCAGCGCCGTCTTTCCGGAACCGATCATCCGGATGACTTTGGAATAACTGAGGTCCGGATTTTATTGTAGGCAACTGAACAATAGTGGTCCTCTGTCTTTATAAAATCAGTCCTCGTCCAGTATCGCTTGATCAGGTATGATTCGGCGCAAAAAACCGTCGAATAGCGGAACCGTAAAGTTCAGCAATCCATGGGCGGGACTGTAAATCATGCCCTCCTTGATCATTTTTGCACGGACCGGCCCCAAGGTCGAAGATTCGACACCCATGCCCGTAGCGACATCCCGAAAACGATAGGGTCCAGCCCCCAGTTCGGCAATAGCCCGAAGAAAAGTTTTTTCACTGGGAGCAAGCCGGTCAAAACGAACCCGAAAGAAATTGGCGTCCAGCCGATCAATGGCCATTGGGGTGGCTGTTTGTATATCTGGCAAAGCGATTGATGGGCCGTGTGCTTGATTCCAACTGATATAGCCCAACTCCTGAACAAAATAGGGGTACCCTTCGGTGATACGGAAGATTTCCTCCAAGGCATCTTCCGTAAATAGTGCGCCAGCGGCCTGCGCCGGATCCTGCAGCGCCTTGGACGCGTCGGCTTGGGACAAAGGTCCAACGCTGGGGTAAGCGAAAAGACGTTCGGCATAGGATTTGGACTGCCCCGCCAGCGCTGGAAGAATAGGCAACCCGGCTCCAATCAACGCGAGAGGAAGTTGCTGTTGCTGTATCCGATGCATGGCCATGATCAGAGCGCTGAATTCCAACTTGCTGAGATACTGTACCTCATCAATCAACAGGATGATGAGTGTACCCTTTTCCAATGCCGCTTCGGCCACCGCCTGAAAAAGACGTGGCAGATCTGCTTCCATATCCCCGCTGTCGGCAGCTCCCACAAACGGTTCAATATCCATGGAAAATTCAATATCCGATATTTTTACCCGAAGCGCCCCTACAAAACTCTGCAGAACGGCCAGCCCCCTTTTCACCTGGTGATTCAAACCAGCGAGGCGATTCAGGTCATACAGTAGTTCCCGCACTGGCGGAACCAGCAAGGCTGCCAGATTCTTCCCGGTATGGGCCTCAAGGCTGATCGTATGGTACCCGGCGGCGCGAGCCTTGCGCCCGATCTCGTTTAACAGCACCGTCTTGCCCACACCACGCAAGCCCGTCAACATAAGGCTTTGTTCTGCCCGCTGCCGCCGCACCCGAGCCATGAGAATATCGGCCCGTTCCAGAATTTCAGAGCGGCCTACGAGTTCGGGTGGAGGTGCCCCTGCTCCAGGAGAAAATGGGTTGGCAATGACATCCATGACATCACCTCTGTAAATGATAGCGAGGTGATTATAGCAAAGCCTACACGTTTATACCATATTATATCTACTTTAAGGTAGACCGAATTAGATATTAGCATCAATCAATAAAAAAGGCAGACCTACCCTTTCGTCGTTACGCCCCCCTGGGTTTCAGGGAAATGGCCAGCACCCCTGCCATGACCAGCATCGAACCCAGGATTTGCTGCAGGGCAAAGGATTCTCCCAGGAACACATGGGCCAGGTACAGGGTGGTCACCGGGCCCAGGGAGCCGATCAGCGCCGTCTTTCTGGAACCGATCATCCGGATCCCTGCCGACAGCAGAAAAAATGGGATCGCGGTTGAAAATATTGCCATGGCCAGGCCCAATTCATAAACGCGCAGGGACAGGGGAGGCAGATGCAGCGGATGGCTGACCGCGAACTGCGCCATGACGGCGAAGCAGGACACGATGGAGGCAAAGGAAGTGAATCGCGTCGCCCCGATCCGGGCAATGGCTCGTCCTGCGCCCACCAGATAAACGGAATAGGTCAGGGTACTCACAAACACCAGGGTCGCCCCCAGCACCAGCCCTTTTCCCTCCAGATGGAGGTTCTGCATGAATACCAGAGCGATGCCGGCATAACTCAGCAGCAGCGCCAGTATTTCCCGGCGCCGGAGGGTGCGCCGGCTGAGGACCGCAGACATCAGCATGACCATGGTGGGGTACAGGAACAGGATCAACCGTTCCAGGCCCGCCGAGATGTAGCGCAGTCCGAGAAAATCCAGCAGGCTGGAGGCATAGTAACCCACCAACCCAAGAGCCAGAATGGTCCACCAGTCCTGCTTTTCAAGGGGCCTGGCAGGGTTCCGGCTGAACAAACCGGTGACCAGGAAAACGGGAAGGGAAAAGACCATGCGCAGTGTCAGCAGCGTCACGGCATCCACCGGTTCCTGATAGGCCAGTTTGACGAAAATGGCCTTGGTGGAAAAACCGATGGCCGCCAATGCGGCAAAGGCCGTGCCCACCAGTGCGGCGCGTCGTATCCCTCTATTCTTTTGTTGTGTGTCGTCCATAAGGCCCCTTCATGGTGAATGCGGGCCTTGGAGCGAGGATGAGAAACCTTTGCGGTCAGACCCGCAGCAGTTTCGTAAAATTCAAAGTGGCGTGAAAGCGCTGCGCTGGGGATGCGGACAAGTCCACAGTCGCAGTCGTTTGGAAATCAGGAAGTCGCCCAAAAGGGCGTTGCAGGAGGTCATGGGGTCGAATGTACGGAAGATTGGAAGAACTGTCAATGAAAACACCATGTGTTCCCGCCCTGAATGGCAAGGTTTGTCGCGCATCCGAAAGTTGAGCATCAAGAGATCGGCGAATCATCCCTGCAATTGTGGATAACCATTCCGTGAATTGCAAGGATATTCGTCGGATAGGGCCACGAGATTCGCTGCTGGACGAAAAAAACCCCCTCAATGCAAGGGGGTTGGAAGACAGTTTCAGGAGGGGTCCTAAACTGATGGCTCAATTGTAACTGATAATCATTATCAAGTAAAGCGCCCCTGCAACAGAAAGCGGATAATCGCCAGACGCAAGCCAAGTTCGAGTGTGTGGAATGCGGCTTCGAGGAAAACGCCGATATTGCATGTCATCCGCTTTGGGTATTACAATAAACACTAACGTAATACAAAAGGACTCATGCGATGTCGACGACACTTACCAGCAAGGGTCAGGTCACCATCCCCAAGCAGATCCGCGATGCGCTGAATCTGGCGCCCGGCTGTTCGGTAGATTTTGTCGTCAATCGCGAGGGGGATGTGGTCATTCACAAAGTCAGCGCCCGGGCCAGTCACAAGCCCGACCGCTTTGAATCTGCCCGTGGCAAAGCCGATGTCAAATGGCGGACTGACGATCTGATGGCACTACTGCGCGGCGAAGGCTGATGTTACTGGTCGACACCAACGTGCTGGTCGACGTGCTGGAGAACGATCCGGAATGGGCGGACTGGTCAATTGGCCAACTGCGTGCGCAATCGAAAGTTCACCGACTGGCGATCAACCCGGTCATCTACGCCGAACTATCGCTGACCTTCTCGACCGTCGAGGCGCTGGACAAAACCATTGAGGAATTGGCCCTGACATTGATCGAGGTGCCGCGCCCGGCATTATTTCTCGCAGGCAAAGCTTTCGTGCGTTATCGCCGCCAGGGTGGCAACAGGAACAATGTGCTTGCCGACTTCTTCATCGGTGCTCATGCGACCGTGTCACGCTATCCGCTACTGACCCGCGATACTCGCCGTTACGCCACCTATTTTTCCGATATTCAACTGGTCGTGCCAGATCGAGCATAGGGGCTGAGTCAATGGCTTGCCAGAAGCGCGAAAAGCCCACGCAACATAAATTTGAAAACGGTTCTTCTCGACCGTTCAAGTCCCTTTGATCAGGGCGATGAGTTCGTCAGTGGAGGGCAGGCTGACCGCTTCGCCCTCCCCCAATATACTTTCAGCCAATGCGCGCTTGTCGTTGTGCAAACCCACGATGAGTTCTTCCACAGTACCCCGCATCACCAACCGGTACACGGTGACCGGGCGTAGTTGTCCCATGCGATGGGCTCGACCCATGGCCTGATCCTCGGCGGCGGGGTTCCACCAGGGATCGGTGATGACCACATAGTCTGCCGCAGTAAGGTTCAAGCCAAACCCGCCTGCCTTCAGGCTGATCAAAAACAGATCACTTTTCCCGGCCTGAAAGGCGGCGATGCGCCTGGTTCTTTCCGCTGCTGGGGTGGAGCCGTCCAGGTATTGGCAGGTGATGCCGTTGGCCTCCAGTGCCTCACGCAGCAGGGTAAGGAAATCCACAAACTGGCTGAACACCAGCGCCTTATGTCCATTGGCCACCAACTCCAGAGCCAACGTGGTAAAGGTCTGTACCTTACCGCCTGCCCCCGGAAAAGTGGGTGTAATGATGCGGGGATCGCAAGCGGCACGACGCAAACGGGTCAACTGGGCAAGGACATTCATACGCGCCTGTCCGGCTTTGTGACTGGCCATGGCGGTATCCGCCTCGGCAATCGCCTCGCGGCGCACGGCTTCGTAGTGCGCGGCTTCCTCCTTGCCGGGCTCGATGGTGATGACCATCTCGGTGCGCGGCGGCAGTTCCTGCAGCACTTGAGCCTTGGTGCGGCGAAGCAGAAAAGGTGCGATCAGGCGCCGCAAAACATGCTGGGCATCACGGTCTTTGTCCCGTTCGATCGGGAGCGCAAAGCGTTCGTTAAAACGGCTGAGGGTACCCAGCAAACCGGGATTGGCAAAGCGCATGATGGACCATAATTCGGCCAGGCGATTCTCCACCGGTGTGCCGGACAGGGCGAGACGGAAATCCGCATCGAGCTGGAAGACTGCCTGGCTTCGTTTCGCGGTGGAATTCTTGATGGCCTGCGCCTCGTCGACAATGAGGGTGTGCCAACGTTTGCCCGCAAATTGTTCGCTGGCTTGCTGTACCAGGCCGTAGGAGGCCACGACCACATCAAAGGCGGCAGCCTGGGGAATGATTGCCTCGCGATCCACCTCGCTGTAGAGATGAAAATTGAGGCTGGGGGCAAAGCGTTCGGCCTCGGCCATCCAGTTACCGCATACAGAAGTAGGGGCGATCACCAGCGCGGGCCCTCCTTCGGCACGAGCCAGGAGCAGGGCCAGCGATTGCAGGGTCTTACCCAGCCCCATATCGTCGGCAAGGCAGGCACCCAACCCGGCTTGTGCGAGCCTCGATGCCCACAGGTAGCCTTCTTCCTGATAGGGGCGCAGGTCGGTTTGCAAGGTCCTGGGCAGGGGAATGTCCTGATTCCGGGTGATATGCAGCTTTTTCAGGGTATCGTGAAACTTTTCATCCGCCCTGACAGCCATTCCTTCCAAAGCCTCATCGACCCATGCTGCAGCCAAATGCGGCATGCGCGCGCCCTGCTTGTCGGGTTCCATGACCGCCGCCAGATCCTTCAGCCGCTCCTTCAGGCTGTGGGTGAGCGCAGCATACACCCCATCGCCCATGGCGATGAAACGGCTGGAACCGCGCGAAGCAGCCAACAGGGTTTCAAACGTGACGGTCAGCCCTTCATCCACTCTGGCTTCGCCGTTCAGTCTGAACCAATCCCGTTCGCTTCTCACCTGTATGGAGAGTCCGGGGGCATCAACCGTCACCACGCGCACGGCCTTCCCTTTGGGCCAATCCAGCGCAAGGATGGCGGAAAGGGTGGGAAGCACTTCCACCGAAGCCAGTGCCTCTTCCGGGATGGCGATTTCCCATTCGCACTGTTGGCGATTCCCCTCGCACGCCTCGAGGAAGGGCAGCGCATCGAGAACAGCCTCGAGGTGGGCACGTTCCGCGTCCAACTGGCGCGTTGTGCCCAGGCTCTCCCCTTTTACCGATGCCATCAAACGGGCGCGACCACTGCCCGGGGTCATGCGCGGGCCCTCCGCCCCCAGCGGGGTGGCCACCAGACGCAGCAGCAGGCCGTCGTTCAGGGGGGATAATTCCGCACGCAAGCGCGCTTCGGCGGGGATCTCGTGGGCGGCTTGCAAATGGTCCGCCTGTAATTGAAAGTGGCTGGTCAGCGCCTTCATCGCGGCCTGCAGTTCGTTTTGCGCGCTCGCCGGAATCGCCACTTGTCCTGCAAGCAATTGTGCGACCCGGCGCTGCGCCGGAGTGAATTGAATCAAACGCACCCGTTGCGCCGAATCCTGAACCAGCGTGATCAGGCGCAGTGCTTCCATGCTGCGCCTTTCTTCAGCACTGTAAAACTGGCAGGTATCGGCAGGAATGCCTTCGCGGAGCGGAGGAACGACCTTCATGGTGATTTTGTCGCCCTTGTGGATGACCTCGATCTCAGGCCTTCCCTCGCTCAATTCGATCAACTGTTCCGGTTTGTCACTGAGCACAACGGCCGGATGCCCGACCAGCGCCTGCACGGCCCCAGGCAAATCCAGCGCATGATTGCGTCGTGCATACCTTTCCGTATGGATGCAATTGACCACCTTGGCATCCCATGGGGAGAGGCTCGGGTTTCCGGCGACCCTGGACAGAGGGACTTCCCTGGGTTTGTTCCAGCCGCGCACGCCGCGTTTTTGCTCCAGCGGTACGATATCCTGCAGGGTCCCGTCCTTGCCCCGGTCGATCATCCAGATGAAACGGCTGGTGTCGCTGTCGGAGGTTTTGTCAGAGACCCCTTCCAGGGCCTGCAGGGTGGAAAGCAGTTCACGCCAGCGCTCAGTCCTTCCCCCCACGAAATACCCTGGGGGAGGTTCCTCGCCGCAGATGAGGGCTTTGGCGCCCCTTGCCAGACCGGACAGCCACCCGAGGCCGCATTGTTCAAGATGGTCGACCAACCGCTGCGCCATCCCAGCATAGGCCTCCCGGTGGGATTTGCCAGCACCGCTCAGAGTATCCAGACCCAGCCAGGCAACCAGCAGAACCCGCCACAACTGGTTGAAGTCGGGATATTTCTGGTAATACGCTACTGCCCCGAAGGCATCCTTGTCAGGTTCGACATCTCCGCGCCGGATATCGATGGCCCGCACCCATAGCCCCCAACCGGAATCAGGATCGGGTTTCCGTTTACCCGATTCGCCAATGCAGAACTTGCGCGCCAGATCAAGATGTTTGGGCGTCTGCTGCGCCAGCAACATCAACGGATAAATCCAGGCGATGCTGAACGGCAAGGTCCGCTTTTTTACCCCGGTTTCGGAATGACATTTCTTGAGCCCCGTCTCAAACAAGTCCTGAGCCGCCGCCCATTGGCCTTCCTGAGCCAGCGCATAGGCATTCATGACATCCGCACCCCACCCGGCGATGCCTGACAGCAGAGAACCGATGGAGTCTCTCTCCCCCCGGTGTAGCAGCAGTTCGGAAATGGCCAGGCGCAGATAACTGGGCATTTCTTCCCGACTGCTGGCTGCTTGCGCCAGAGTCCAGCGGACCGCCCGCAACAGATCGGGATTCCAGTCGGCATCGAATCCCACGATCAGGCGGTAACACAGATCCCAGCGCACGGCAGGATCGATGCGCTCGAAAGAGGCTTCGCTGAAATCGCGCAACACGGCCTCGTCCAGTATGCTCTGCCAGGGCATCAAGCGACTGATCACATTGGCCATTTTATCGATTTCAACCCGGGGCGCCCCGGTCAACAGGGCCAGCCGCACGATGGCGATGGTGGCATTCCGATCGTAAACGGGCCAGACATTCTTCATCGTCTGAGGGTTGAAACCCTCGACTTCATGCAAAGCGCGTTGTAACCGATGCCCCTCGAAGCCATCGAGTAATTTCTCATACAGCACCGCGCGCAGGGAATCTGTCAGGCGGTAATAGCCCTGACGCGGACCCGGGTCAATCACCTGTTGGGCGGCCACCAACTGTTGAAGGCCATGACTGACGTCGTCCATCGTAAACCTGCGCCCACCGGGGTGCCTGAAATCGAGTTTCTGCAACAGGTGATAGAGGGCAGTGCGCGGGTGGGGTGACCACAACAGGGCCAGGGCAAGCATGATCCGGTGATGGCCCCCCTCGTCGTTGTCGGGCAGGAGAGGAACCAGAAGGTCATCGGATGATTCATTCATTTGACAAGCCCACGGGAGTCGATTCGATGAAACAGCGCAGATCCGTCATTCCAGTTTGACTCCTGTGCGCCCTGTTGTGAAAGTAAGGATTATAAACACTCAAACCCTTTGAGGGACGGTAGAATGCCCTCATGTCGTCCCCTTCTCCCCCTCCCTCTCCTACCTACAACCTCAATCAGCAATTGCTGAGGTATCTGGGCCTGGCGACCGCCGTGGGAATATCCGGCTCACTCGCCGTCCTCGCCTTTCACCAACTCCTTTTGTGGCTGGAGGAGATCCTGTACGGCTCAAACGAGGGGTTGGTGGCCAATGCGGCCCGTCTGGCGCCGGGGGTTCGGATATTTTTTCCGGCCTGCGGCGGATTGATTGCGGGCGTGATCCTGCAATATTTCCTGATCTCCAGAAAAAATGACGCTGGCACAGACTATATGGAAGTGATTGCGGCGGGCAGCGACGTTCCCGTGCGCTCCTCGCTGTTGAAGTCGGTGGCCTCGGCCGCAACGGTGATTTCGGGCGGCTCGATCGGGCGCGAAGGTTCCATGGTCCAGTTGGCGGCGCTGACCGGAAGCATTTTCGGCAGGATCCTCCGCCTGACCGCTGCGGAACGGCGCTTTGCGGTGGCCTGTGGGGCAGCGGCGGGATTGGCCGGCGCTTACAACACACCGATTGCCGGTGCGTTGTTCGTCGTTGAAATCGTTCTGGGCGAGATCGGGGTGAGAAGCCTCGGCCCCCTTTTGCTGGCAGCGGCGATTGCGGATTTCGTGGTGCGCCACATCAGTGGCGCCGCCCCCATCTTCGCGGCGACACCCGGCAATTTGCAAAGCCTGATGGAACTGCTCATGGTGGTGGGAATGGGGCTCGTTTCGGGACTGCTGGGACCTCCGTTCATTGTGGCCCTGGATCGCGCCCATCATTTTTTTGCCCGATTACCCCTGCCCCTCTGGTTGAAAATGGCCTTCGCGGGGTTGGCCGTGGGAGGGCTCTCGGCCATTCGTCCGGAAGTCTGGGGCAATGGCTATTCGGTGATCAATTCCTTGCTCCATCAATCGTGGTTGTGGCAAAACATTCTGCTCATCCTGGGGCTGAAGATACTGGCAACCGTTCTGACGTCCGGTTCGGGGGCAGTGGGGGGCGTGTTTACGCCCACGCTGTTCATCGGGGCGGCACTCGGCACGCTGGCTGGCCATCTGGCCCAAACTTTTATGCCGGAATCCTCGCTGACCGCTTTTACCCTGGTGGGCATGAGCGCGTTTCTGGCTGCCGTGACTCACGCTCCGTTGACGGCGGTAATGATGGTCAGCGAAATGACGTCCGGTTACGGGCTTGTCCCTGCGCTGCTGGTGGCGAGTCTGGCCGGTCATTACGTTTCTTCCGTCCTGCACCCGCCCTCCATTTACGCGCGCTCGATTCCGACGGACCACCCCACCCAAAGTCCACCCACCATTTCTTTCTGAAGCCAGCAGGGGAGTTTCGACCACCACAGGACCTGTCCGAAAATTCCAGACTGGCACCAGAAACAGGAAAATCGAACATTTTCACTTCGCGCCGACAACACCGCTCAACCCTCTTGGCAAACCGGTAAAAGTCAGATAGAATTGCGCTTCTCTACAACATCGATCAAAAGATGTTGACCTTTCGAGGTGTCTGTCCCCATCGTCTAGAGGCCTAGGACATCGCCCTTTCACGGCG
>JAJZEH010000082.1 GCA_021805725.1 Pseudomonadota bacterium
AGGGTTCGTTGGCAAACCAGTGCAGGCGATAGTGCAGGTCGTAGCGTGCCCCCGCGCGCGCCGGTGCCTGCGGCACCCACATGGCAACGATGTTGTCGTAAAGCTCTTCCGTGGTATGCAGCTCCACCAGTTGCACCGTGCCCGCTCCCCAGTCCGAAAGGGGCTCGACCCACAGGCTGGGGCGCCGCTCGTAATGCACCCCATCGAGGTATTCGTCAAAGCGGCGTTCGCGCTGCAGCAGGCCAAAGCCGCGCGGACTGTTGGCGGCAAAGCCCGAGAGCGAAATGCCGCTGGGGTCGTTGAGGGGCCGCCAGACATGTTCGCCTTCCTGGGTCCAGAGCGCGAGGCCATCAGAATCGTGCACCTCGGGGCGCCAGTCCACTTCGCGATCCTTCGAGGTTTTTGAAAACCAGTACATGGACGTGATGGGCGCAAAGCCGAGCTGCGCCACATCCTGGCGCAGAAACAGCGTGGCGCTGACGTCCATCACCACGCCGGTGCCGCGCGTCATGTCGAAGCGATACGCGCCGGTCAGGCTTTTGCCGTCCAGCAGGGCGTACACCGTCACCGTGCTGGAGCCCGCTTCGGCGGGCGCAAAATAAAAACGGGTGAAATTGGGAAACTCCTCGGCCTTGCCCGGCACCTTCACGTCCACGGCCGCGCCGCGCGCCGACAGGCCATACTGGTACTCGTCGCCGATGGCGCGAAAGTACGAGGCGCCCAGAAAAGCCGCCCAGTCATTGGTCTGCCAATTGAGGCGCGCCTGGTCACCCAGGCGGCTTTCCTGCACACGAAAACCGGCAAAGCCTGCATTCGGCCCCAGGCGCTGCGCCGGATTGTCCGGCGGGATCTCGAAAAGGCGCTTGTCGAAGGCAATCTCGCGCGCGGCCGTATGCCCCGCCGATTCCTCCAGGCGATACATGCGCACCGCCGTGGGAAAGAAGCGGCCCGGCGGAAAAAAAGCAATGGGATAGGCGCCTGGGCCCTCGGCAAAGAGGGCTTCTTCCGCCTTGAAATGGATCTGTCCATGGGCAGCCCAGTCGATCTGGTCCACCAGTAGCCGGTCCGGCCCGGGAGCAGGCTGGTAGGGCTTGCGGGACAACTGCTGCGCCTCATTCACGAGGCCATCGAAGGAGAAGGCGCTGGGCGGGCCCAACACCAGCCCCTGGGCCGCCATGGCTGCGGGCGATGTCCCGAGGGCAACCAGCGCGGCACCAGCCGCCATGGAGAGCAGGAAAGTACGACGGGCATTGTCAAAGGTTGTCATGGCTTCGCAGGCGCTCGTTCGCCCGCATCGGGCGTGGGTCGGGACACCAGACTGCGCTCGATGGCCTTGAGCTCCTGGATCTTGCTGCTGAGGGCCTCGGAGCGGGCCTGCGCATCGCGCAACTGCTGGTTCAACTGGTCAACCTTCTCCGCCAGGGCCGCGCGATCCTGCTCCAGGCGCAGCGAGCGCAGCAGGGTCAGGCGCAACTGCTGGGCGGGGACGCGCTCGGGCAGGGCCTCGAGGCGCGCCACCTCGTGCTCGACATCCACCGGGGCCAGCTGGCGGTCGCGCTCGAAATCTTCCAGCGCCCGCCGGATGGGGTCCAGCGGCACCGGCGCTTCGCTGGCGCGCTGCGCGGGTTGGGCGGGCGCAACGGCGTGGGGTGTGGCGGGAAACAGGGCGCAGGCGCTCAGACTGAACGCCACGCTGTACAGCAGGACATCAAATGCTTTCATCAGGTATCTCGATACGAAAATGTGAGCCGCCACTGCCTGACAACAGGGTGACGGTGCCGCCATGGGCTTCTACCAGTTCCTTGACGATGGACAATCCGATGCCGCTGCCCTTGCGCGCGCCCGGGGGTTGCCGCACGCCCTGGTAAAAAGGGTTGAAGATCTTGTCCTGGTCGCCCGGGTCGATACCCGGCCCCGCATCCTGGCAATCCATGCGCACGGTGCCCGGCCCGCGGCTGAGCGTGAAGCGGATATGCCCCCCTTCCGGACTGAAACGAATGGCATTGGACAACAGGTTACCCGCGGCAACTTCCATTTTCGCAGGGTCTACCGAGGCTTTCAAGGCATCCCCGGCTACCGTCACCTCGATGTTGCGCCCCTGAAACTGCAGGCGCTGCCGGTTGACCACCTCCTCCAGCAAGGCGCGCAGGTCGGTAGCCCGGCGTTCCAGGCGGCGCGCGTCGAAAGACACTGCGTTGTACTGCAGCAGGCCCTCGATCTGGTGCTGCAGGGCAATGGCGTTTTCGCGCAGGATGACGATGACTTCCTTCTGGTGTCCGGTCAGCCCCCCCGTCACCTGATCCTCGAGCAGCGCAATGCCCTCGCGCAGGTTGGCCAGCGGCGTTTTGAGCTCGTGCGAGATATGGCGCAGAAACAGCTGCTTGTCGGCTTCCAGGGCAGAGAGGCGCTGGCGCAGCCAGTCGATGCGCTGCCCCAGCTGGCGCATGTCGGAGGGCCCGCCGATGGTGATGGGCAGGTCGCTGCGCTGGGTGCCCAGCTGGTCTATGGCCACGTCGAGCTGCTCGAAGGACCACGCCAGCCAGATGCCCAGCACCAGCGCCAGCACGCCTGCCACCGTGGCGGCCGAGACGCCCAGCACGATAAGGGCACGGCGCTGTTTTTCAAAGTCGTCGATGAGGGCCTGGTTGCGTTGCGTGAGATAGCTTTTGGACTGGCGATTGATTTGCTGGTTGAGCTCGCCCAGGCGCCGAAACCCGTCGAATACGGCAGCCTGGTCCATGGTCCTGGCGTCTGCCGCCTGGAGGAACGGGGTCAGGGTTTTTTCTGCCAGCGCCTGCCAGGCATCGGTGAGCGGCATCAGCGTTTCGGGATAAATCGGACCCAGCGCAGCGGTCACGCTGCGGGATTTATCCCACAGCGTTTTCAATTCGCGCCGCAGCCCCGCGTCATTGAGTACCAGGTACTGGCGCGCATTGCGCTCCAGGGCCACGGTAAGCTCCTGCAGCTCGCGCACGTCCTCGACGATTTCCAGGGCCTTGACGGGATATTCGCGGTTTTCCTCGGTGAGGGTTTCCACCACCACCAGGGTGCGCGTCAGGGCCCCGCCCAGTAGCAGGATGATGCTGAGAAAATACAGCAGCAACAGCTGGCGAAACGACAGCGGAAAACTGGCGCCGATGAGGACGCGCTTCAACCGGGTCAACCACATGGCGCGCCGCCGCCTCAGTGCAGCTTGACGTGGGGTTCGGTGCGCCGGCTGATGAAGCGCGCCACGGTGTTGAGCGCCATTTTCCAAAACCCGTGCAGCGCCATCTGGTGCATCTTGTACAGCGACACATACATCCAGCGTGCAAACAGCCCTTCCACCCACATGTTGCCGCCCACGAAGTTGCCCATCAGGTTGCCCACAGTGGAGTATTCGCCCAGCGACACCAGCGATCCAAAATCGCGGTAGTGGAAGGGGCGCAGGGGCTTGCCCTGCAGCTGGCGCGCCAGTTCGCGCACCAGGTGGCTGGACTGCTGGTGCGCCGCCTGGGCGCGCGGCGGCACCCATTTGCCCTCATGGCCCAGCCATGGGGCTGCGGCGCAATCGCCCAGGGCAAAGATGCGCTCATCGCGCGTGGTCTGCAGGGTGGCGGTGACCACCAGCTGGTTGATGGCATTGGTCTCAAGGCCCAGCTCCGAGAGAAACGCCGGCGCCTTGACGCCTGCCGCCCATACCACGAGCTCGGCAGGAATGATCGCGCCCGAGGCGAGGCGCACCGCCTGCGGCAGCACCTCGGCCACGCGTGCGCCGGTGTGGACCTGCACCTTGAGCTGTGCCAGCATGCGGTGCGCGCTGTCGGAGATGCGCTCGGGCAACGCCGGCAGGATGCGCGGCGAGGCCTCGATGAGATGCAGGCGGATGTCCTTGTCGGGCTCGATGCGATCCAGGTTGTAGGACACGAGGTCGCGCGTGGCATTATGCAGTTCGGCGGCCAGTTCCACCCCCGTGGCCCCGGCCCCCACGATGGCCACTTGCAACTGCTCGGGACGCAATGGCGTGGTCTGGGCATGGGCGCGTAAAAACGCGTTCACGAGGCGACGGTGGAATCGGTCGGCCTCTTCGGTGGTTTCCAGGGCGATGGCGTTTTCGGCCACCCCGGGCGTGCCGAAGTCGTTGGTATTGCTGCCCACCGCCAGCACCAGCGTGTCGTAGTGAAAACTGCGCGCCTCAGTGACGATGGTGCCCTCGTCGTCGTGATAGGGTGCGAGGTGCACCAGGCGCTGCTCGCGGTCCAGCCCGACCATCTCGCCGATGCGAAAACGGAAATGATGCCAGTGGGACTGCGCCAGATAATCCAGGGCATGGACGTCGAGGTCCATGCTGCCCGCGGCAATTTCATGCAGGTGCGGCTTCCAGAAATGCGTGCGCGCTTTCTCGATCAGGGTGATTCCGGCCCGGCCCGTTCTGCCCAGCGTGTCTCCCAGGCGAGTGGCCAGTTCCAGCCCGCCGGCGCCGCCACCCACAATGACGATTTGGTGCATGACTTGGGTTTCCGATAATGATGGGAAGAAAAAATTGCGGTCAAAAAATTGCAAAAAATTGGGGTCAGACCCCAATTCTAATTAAAATCCGGGAAGACTCCCATTTTTTTGGGTGTTTTTGGGGACAGACCCCAATTTTCTTTATAACCCCATTTTTCAGTTTTTCTGCGAGAATCGGGTTCCGTTCACGAATGCGGTTTTAATGACCATGTCCCTCGCCAACGCCCGCCAGTCCCTGATCGCTACCGCCCGTCAAATGGAAGCCCTGCGTCTGAACCACGGCGCCACCGGCAACCTCTCCCTGCGCGACCGCGAGGGCTTCTGGATCACTCCCTCGGGTGTGCCCAGTGCGGAGATGATGGCCGAGGACATGGTCTGGATGAATTTTGACGGGGCCGTGCGGGGACGGCGCGAACCCTCCAGCGAATGGGTGATGCACCGCGACATCCTCGCGGCCTTTCCCGAACACGCGGCCGTGCTGCATGCCCATGCACCCCATTGCACGGCACTGGCCTGCCTCGAGCGCGAGTTGCCGGCCTTTCACTACATGATCGCCATCGCCGGCGGCGATTCAGTGCGTTGCGCGCCTTACCACACCTTCGGGTCGGAAGCATTGGCCCAGGCCGCGGTCACGGCACTGCAGGACCGGCGCGCCTGCCTGCTGGCCCACCACGGCCTCATCACCGTAGCCGAATCGCTGCCTGCAGCGCTGGCCATTGCCGTGGAAGTGGAGTGGCTGTGCGAGGTCTACTTCAAGGCGCTCACCGTGGCCGAGCCGGGACGGCTCAGCACCGCGCACATGGCAGAAGCCCTGGAAAAATTCAAACACTACGGGCCCAAGAGCGCGCCCCATCTGCTGCCATGAAACCCGTCGTCATTCTGCCCGTCATCCTGTGCGGCGGCAGCGGCACGCGGCTGTGGCCCCTGTCGCGCAAATCGTTTCCCAAACAGTTCGTGCCGCTCATCGGTGACAAAAGCCTGTTGCAGCTCACCCTGGAACGGGTGCATGCCCTGAGCGCCAAGCCGCTGGCCATCGCCGCTGAGGACCACCGCTTTCTGGTGCAGGATGCGGCTGAAGCCGCCGGGGTGACGGTGCACCAGCTGCTGGAGCCCGTGGGACGCAACACGGCGGCAGCCATGGCCGTGGCCGCCCTGGCGCAGCAGGAGCGCGCCGCCTTGCTCTTGTTCCTCCCGGCTGACCACCACATTCCCGATCATGCCGCCTTCGTGGATACCGTCCGGCGCGGCGTCGCTGCTGCCCAGGCAGGCTACATCGTCACCTTTGGCGTCACGCCCACGTTTCCCAGCACCGCCTATGGTTACATTGAATGCGGCGGCGAACGGGGACAGACCCCACCTGTGGGGTCTGTCCCCAATGCCTATCCGGTGGTGCGCTTCATTGAAAAGCCCCAGGCGGCCCTGGCCCAGCAATTACTGCTGCAGGGCGGGCATTACTGGAACGCGGGCATATTTTTGACCGAGGCCGGCACCCTGATCGATGCGCTGCAACGGCACGCGCCGGATATCCTGGCCTCGGCGCGCCATGCCTTGCAGCGGGGCAGCACGGATGGCCTTTTCACGCGCCTCGATCGCGCCAGTTTTGAAGACTGTCGCAGCCAGTCCATTGATTACGCGGTGCTGGAGCATCACGACAAGGTGGCCATGGTGCCCTTTGACGGCGCCTGGAGCGACGTGGGCAGCTGGAACGCCGTGGCGGAACTCGTCCCCGCGGACGACGCCGGCAACCGCATTTCAGGGCAGGGGCATGTGCACCACTGTCACGACACCTACATCCACGCACCGCACCGTCCGGTCGTGGCGCTGGGTACCGAACGGCTGTTGATCGTGGATACTCCCGATGCGCTGCTGGTGGCCCATCCGGACCACGCAGAGTCGGTACGCGACGTGGTGGCCCAGCTCGAGGCCCGCGAGGTGGCCGAAGCCACCCAGCATCGTCGCGTGCCGCGCCCCTGGGGCGTGTTTGACTCCATCGACCGCGGCGAGCGCTTCCAGGTCAAGCGCATCACCGTCAAGCCGGGCGCGCGCCTGTCGCTGCAACTGCATCATCATCGGGCCGAACATTGGGTGGTGGTAAAAGGCACGGCGCAGGTGACGCGCGGCGACGAGGTGTTTGCCCTGCAGGAAAACCAGTCGGTCTACATTCCCCTGGGGGTCCGGCACCGCCTGGAAAACACCACGAATGCACCGCTGGAAATCATTGAGGTGCAATCCGGGTTGTATCTGGGCGAGGACGACATCGTCCGCTTCGAGGACGGCTACGGGCGCAGCTAGGGGAAGGAGGGCAAGGAAAATGGGGACAGACCCCAAATTGGGGTCTGTCCCCATTTTCCTTCATTTTCCTTGCCCCCGTTTTTTACGGCTTGGCGAGCTGCGAGATCTGGGCTACCCAGGGTTCCCAGACGTTTTCAGTCACCGGCAAGGCAGAGAGCAGGTGCGCCTGCGCACGCAGCACGCCGCTGGCGTAACTGAGGTAATCGCTGGCGCGGCGCGCGATCAGGATGTCCGCCTGGGCCACATCTCCCCAAGTATGGATGCCTGATTTCAGCCCCATTTCCGCAGCGCGTTTTTGTTCCTGTGCCGAGGCGATCAGCACTTCGGCGCTGCGCGCACGCTCGAGGCTTGCCTCGGCCGAGGCCCAGTCCGACTCCACCTGCGTGGCCAGTTTCACCTGCTGCGTGCGCAGGTCCTCGCTGGAGGCTCTGGCGGCAAATTCGGCCTGGCGCTGGGTGGCAGAAAGCCCGCCACCGTCATACAGCGGAATGTTGACCTGTACCCCGGCTCCCAGGACGTTGTAACGCTGGTTGATGGTGAACACGGTGTCACTCTGGGCCCAGCTTTTGGAGGCCACGAGGTCCACAGTGGGCAGGCGGTCGGCGCGGGCCTGTTCGGCGCGCTTTTTGTTGACCTGCTCGGCGGCCTGGGCTGCCAGGATCTCAGGATTGGTGCTGGACACGATCTGCTGCAACTCGTCGGGATTGCTCACGGCCAGATGCACCTGGCGATAGTCGGGCAGGCGATAATCGCGCAGGTCGGTGGCCTCCATGCCGGTGAGGCGCTTGAAGGCCTGCTCACGACTGCGCTGGTTGATCTCGGCTTCAAGCAGTTGCGATTTGGCCAGCTCATGCTGGGCTCGGGCCTCCACGGCAGCATCACGCGTGCCGTCACCAGCCTTGAAACGCTTTTCAGCCTGCTCGGCGGCATACCCCGTGGTCTTGACCGTCTGCTCATAGATGCGACGCAATTCGACGGCCGTGAGCACATCGAGCCACGCATTGGTGGTGCGCACCCACAGGTCGCTGCGCGCCGAGGCCAGCTTTTGCGCGCCGTATTCCGATTGCAACTGGCCAATGTCATAACCCATCCAGTCGCGCGGGTGGTACAACCCCTGGCGCAATGAGAACTGGTTGTTGTAGGCGTTGACGAGATAGCTGGAGCCGACGGAACCACCCGCTGGTGTTGCGCCCTCCTGCTTCACACCTTCCTCGAGTTTTTGCACCAGGCTCTGAAAGCTGGTTTGCGGCAACAGCTTGGCGCGCGCGATGGCAATGTTCTCGAAGGCGGCGTCGCGATTGGCCTGGGCGGAAGCGAGCGTCGGATCGTTTTTCTCGGCAGCGTCAATGGCGGCATCCAGATCCATGGCCCGCAGCGGGGTGAGCGTCCCCAGCAACGCCAGGGCCAGTACGCCGGAACGAAAGCGCTTCATCCTAGCGTTCCTTGAGCGAGAGGGCCGCCCGGTCCTTGATGGGTTTCACGAGGTAATCCCAGAAGGTGCGCGAGCCGGTCTTGATGATGATCTCCACGGGCATGCCCGCCTGCAGGGTTTCGTCCTTGAGCAGCTTTGCAGCGTCAGGCTCCAGCGCCACACGCGCGGTGTAGTAAGCAATTTCCGGACGTTGGGGATCCTGGAACCGGTCCGGGGATACCCACAGCACGGTGCCCTCCAGCACCGGAGTGGTGCGCTGGTTCAGCGCCGTGAGGCGCACGTCCGCCCTGAGCCCGGCGCGGATCTTGTCGATCAAATGGGTGGGGATCTGGGCTTCGAGCACCAGCTTGTCGCCAGCAGGCTCGATTTCCATGATGCGCGCGCCAGGCTGGACCACGCCGCCCACGGTATACACCGACACCCCCATGACCGTACCCGCCACCGGCGCACGGATTTCGGTGCGCTGGTTTTCTTCGCGGGCCACCTTGATCTTGGACTGCGCGTCGTCGTACTGGCGCTGCAGGTCCAGGTACTGGTTGCGCGGGTAATAGCCTTCTGCCACCAAGGGTTTCAGAGACGCCAGCTGTTCACTGAGGGTGTCGGCAAGATGGGTGTTGATGGCCAGCGCCGCTTCGCTTTGCGTGTTGATGAGGCGCATCAGTACCTGATTCTTCTTCACCGTGTCGCCATCGCGCACCAGGATGGCCTCGATGGTGCCACCGGTCTGGTGCTGGATGACCTGGCGCTTGGAATCCACCACCACTGTCCCCTGCACCGGCACCCCTTCGTCCAGATGGGCTGCGAAGGACCACCACACAAATCCGCCAAAGCCGAGCAGCAGGATAATCCAACCCAGCAGGATGCTTTTGCGCGCGTTGACGGGAACCGGGGCAACCTCGGGTTCACCTTTGACCACCGGTGTGACGTCAATGATGACGGGTTCGTTTTTAGTCATGATGCTTACTCCTGCGCTGGCGCCGGTGCGCCTGCCTGTCCCTGCTGGGGAATGCTGGTTTGCGGTTGCGGATTGCGGGCGGCGGCCAGGGCCTGCAGCACGGCATCGCGCTCGCCGAACAACTGCACCGTGCCATCGCGCATCAGCAGCAACTTGTCCACGGCCTGCAACACGCTCATGCGGTGCGTAATCACCACCACCGTCTTGCCGGCCTGCTTCAGGGCCTGCACCGTGGAGACGAGGGCCGCCTCGCCCACGTCATCGAGGTTGGAATTGGGCTCGTCCAGCACAATGAAGGCCGGCAAGCCGTACAGCGCGCGCGCGATGCCAATGCGCTGGCGCTGCCCGCCCGAGAGTACGCTACCCCCCTCGCCGATGGGGGTGTCGTAGCCCCCCGGGAAATGCAGGATCATGTCGTGCACCCCGGCCAGGCGCGCAGCCTGCACCACCCGATCGCTGTCGATGGCACCAAAGCGCGCAATGTTCTCCGCCACAGTACCGTTGAAGAGTTCCACGTCCTGGGGCATGTAGCCCACCATGGGCCCCAGCTCATCCTTGTTCCATTGGTACACGTCGGCGTTATCCAGGCGCACCTTGCCCACCTGGGCCGGCCAGATGCCCACCATCAGGCGGGCCAGAGAGGATTTTCCCGAGGCCGAGGGACCGATGATGCCCACGACATCGCCGGGCATGAAGGTGAGGTTGACGCCCTTGATGACGGCCACCTTGCCGCCCGGGGGCGTGGCATAGACATTTTCCATGGTCACGAGGCCGCGCGGCGGCGGCAGGCTCATGCCCGGCGTGCGCGGCGGCAGGAATTCCAGAAGGCGCGCCAGGCGCTCATAGGCACTGCGCGCCGAGGAAAAACCTTTCCAGGTGGCAATCAGCAACTCCACCGGGGCC
>JAJZEH010000011.1 GCA_021805725.1 Pseudomonadota bacterium
CAGCAAGTTTGCGCGCTACCAGGACGGCGATTTCGAAGTCGGCGGCTTCAGGGTCGTGCCGCCCGCCACGGCGCGCCGCGGCAGCTACATTGCGCGCAACGTGGTGCTGATGCCCTCGTACGTCAACATCGGCGCCTACGTGGACGAATCCACCATGGTGGACACCTGGGCCACCGTGGGCTCGTGCGCCCAGATTGGCAAGCATGTGCACCTTTCGGGGGGAGTGGGCATTGGCGGTGTGCTGGAACCGGTGCAGGCCAACCCCACCATCATCGAGGACAACTGCTTCATTGGCGCGCGCTCGGAAGTGGTGGAAGGCGTCATCGTGGGCGAAGGCTCGGTCATTTCCATGGGCGTCTACATCGGCCAGAGCACCAGAATCTACGATCGGGAAACCGGTACCGTCAGTTACGGCCGCATTCCTCCGGGTTCGGTGGTGGTCTCGGGCAACCTGCCCGCCACCAACGGCCAGTACAGCCTGTACTGCGCCGTCATCGTCAAGAAAGTGGATGCCAAGACCCGCGCCAAGACCAGCATCAACGACCTCCTGCGCGGTGACTGAAGGCCATGTGCCTGATAGCCCTGGCGTGGCAGGCCCATCCCGCTTACGCACTGGCGCTGGTGGGCAACCGCGACGAGTTTCATGCGCGCCCCACCCTGCCCGCCGCCTTCTGGCCGGATCGTACCGAAGTGCTGGCAGGGCGCGATCTCAAAGCCGGCGGCACCTGGCTGGGTGTGACGCGTCAGGGACGCTTTGCCGCCATCACCAACTACCGAGACCCGGCCCAGTTTGAACAGCAACGCCGCTCGCGCGGCGAACTGACGCAGGAGTTTCTGCTGGGCGATCTGCCGCCCAAGGCCTGGCTGGAGACGATCAAGGCACGTCTTGACGACTACAACGATTTCAACCTGCTGGCAGGCGACGGGACCGAACTGTGCTGCCTCGAAAGCCGCACGGGCGCCATCATCCCCCTGCATCCCGGGGTGTACGGCCTGAGCAACCACCTGCTGGACACGCCCTGGCCCAAGGTCAGTGCCGCCAAGGAAGGACTTGCCGCCCTGCTCCATGACACGCCGGCGGACAGCCCTCCTCAGGGCATGCCCCTGCTGGCAACGCGCATGATGGGCCTGATGAACGACACCACGCCCTATCCTGACGCCCTGCTGCCAGATACCGGCATTCCCCTGGCGCGCGAGCGCCTGATCTCTGCCGCCTTCATTCGCGACCCGGATTACGGCACGCGCAGCACCACGGTGCTATTGCGCCATTGTGACGGCGCATCCTGGTTTGCCGAACGCAGCTTCAATCGGGAAGGGGTCGTCACCGGCGAATGCGGCATAATGCCCTCACCCTTGGAGCCTTTGGCATGACGAACCCAACCCTCGACCTCGCCCAGCAACTGATCCGCATGCCCTCCATCACGCCGGAGGATGGTGGATGCCAGGCCCTGATTGCACAACGCCTGGCATCCCTGGGGTTTGTGGCGCAGGAACTCGTGTTTGGAGACGTGCGCAACCTCTGGCTGCGCCGTGGCAGCACCGCACCACTGGTGGTTTTTGCCGGACACACGGACGTGGTACCCCCGGGTCCGGAGAACGGCTGGCAGTCGCCGCCCTTTGCTCCTGAAATTCGCGACGGGTTTCTGTATGGGCGCGGCGCTGCCGACATGAAAACCTCGCTGGCCGCCTTCGTCACCGCCATTGAAGGATTTTTGCGCGACCATCCCAAGGCCCCCGGCTCCATCGCCCTCCTGCTGACTTCCGACGAGGAAGGCCCGGCCGCGGATGGCACGGTGCGCGTGGTGGAATGGCTGAAGCAACAGGGTCAGACTCTCGATTACTGCATCGTGGGTGAACCCACCTCGGTCAGGCATCTGGGCGACACCATCAAAAACGGCCGGCGCGGTTCGCTCTCGGGACGCCTCACGGTGCGCGGCATCCAGGGCCATGTGGCCTATCCACACCTGGCGCGCAACCCGATCCATGAGGCCGCCCCGGCCCTGGCCGAGCTGGCCGCCATGGTATGGGACAACGCCAATGAAGACTTTCCGGCCACCTCCTTCCAGGTCTCCAACCTGCAAAGCGGCACGGGGGCAGGCAACGTCATCCCCGGCGAACTGAGCGCCTGGTTCAACTTCCGCTTTTCCACGGCCAGCACCGAGGCTTCCCTGCGCGAACGCACGGAAGGCGTACTAAGGCGCCATGGCCTGGATTACGACCTCCAGTGGGATCTGGGAGCGCACCCCTTCCTCACGCCGCGCGGCACCCTGGTGAACGCGGTGCGCGAGGCGGTGCACGGCGTGACGGGCCTCATCCCGGAGGTATCCACCACGGGCGGCACTTCCGATGGCCGCTTCATCACCACCCTCTGCCCGGAGGTGGTGGAACTGGGACCCTGCAACGCCACAATCCACCAGCGCGACGAATGCGTCGCGGTGGCCGACGTGGCACCGCTCTCAGCCATTTACCAGAACATCCTGCAACGACTCTTGCCCACGGAACCCCGCCCATGACCCCCTGGAACCAGGCTGTTGACACCTTGCGCACGGTGCGCGACCTCATCCGTTTTGCGGTCACGCAATTCTCGGCAAGCCAGGCGTATTTCGGCCACGGCTACCCCGGTCCCGTGGAAGAAGCAAGCTACCTGGTGCTGCACGCCCTGGGACTGCCCCACGAGGAACGGGCCCTGTGGCTGGACGCGCAGCTTCTGCCTGCAGAACGCGAGGCCGCGCTCACCCCCGTGCGGCGCCGCATCGAAGAGCGCCTTCCCGCCGCCTACCTGACGCATGAAGCGTGGCTTGGGCCCTTCCGCTTCTATGTGGATGAGCGGGTGATCGTGCCGCGCTCATTCATTGCGGACGCCCTCAACGAGGGGCTGGAGCCCTGGATCGACGACTTCGAGGCGCTGGACCGGGTGGCGGACATCTGTACGGGTGGCGGATCGCTGGCCATCCTGCTGGCCTTGAAATGCCCCCTGGCTGATGTGGATGCCGTGGACCTCTCTGCCGATGCGCTCGCCGTTGCGGCCAAAAACGTGGCGGACTATGGCCTGGAAGCGCAGGTGCACCTGCACCAGGGCGACCTGTTTGAAGGGTTGCTGCCAGGGGCCTACGACCTCATCGTCTCCAACCCGCCTTATGTGGATGCCACCGCCATGGCGGTCCTGCCCGAGGAATATCTCAAGGAGCCGCGGATGGCGCTGGAAAGCGGCGCGGACGGCCTCGATCACGTGCGCAGGCTGTTGGCCGACGCACCGAAGTTTCTCAAGACAACGGGCTTGCTGGTGGTAGAGGTGGGTCACCAGCGCGACGTGCTGGAAGACGCCTTTCCGCACCTGCCTCTGGTCTGGCTGGACCTGCCCGCAGGAGACAGTTACGTTTTCGTGCTGCGGCGCGAAGACCTGGTCTGACGCTCGCCACCGCGACGCTGTGGACTGCGCTGTGCCGTGGGCATGGGCTCCATGCCCACCCACGCCAACAACTTGCTGACTTCGGCAGGCGGAACCTCGATGAACTGCCCACGCTTCAGACGCGGCGGCAGCTGCACGATGCCAAAGCGCACCCGGATGAGGCGCCCCACCATCAGATGCAAGGCCTCGAACATGCGACGTACCTCGCGATTGCGCCCTTCCTTCAGGGCGACCTGGTACCAGTGGTTGGTGCCTTCGCCACCGTTGTCGCGAATCCACTCGAAGTGGGCCGGGCCGTCCTCCAGAAGCAGTTCCTTGCAGGCCTGGCGCTTCTGGTCTTCACTGAGCTCTCCCACCACCCGCACTGAATATTCCCGCTCCATCTCGAAGCTCGGATGGGTCAATCGATTGGCCAGCTCGCCACTGGTGGTGAAGATCAGAAGCCCGCTGGTGTTGAAATCCAGACGCCCCACGCTCACCCATTTGCCCCCGCGCACGCGCGGCAGGGCATCGAACACCGAGGCGCGCTTTTCCGGATCGTCACGACTGACGATCTCGCCTTCGGGCTTGTGATAGAGCAGCACGCGCGGCGCCATCTCGGCAAAGTTGAGGCGCACCTTGCGCCGCCCCACCGTGACCACATCCTCTTCGCTGATGCGCGTGCCGATGGTGGCCACCAGGCCGTTGACCCGCACCTCGCCGCTGGCGATCAGGGCCTCCATATCGCGTCGTGAACCCAGGCCCGACTGGGCAAGGACTTTATGCAGTTTCTGGGTGGGTAATGTCATCGGTCAGTAGCATCAAAGGGGGGAGTTCCTGCAACGAACGCAAATTGAGGTCGTCGAGCAGGGTGGCAGTAGTGCCGTATAACGCCGGACGGCCGGGCACTTCACGATGGCCCAGGACCTCGATCCAGCCGCGCGCCTCGAGGGTGCGCAGCACCGTACTGGCCACGGCAACCCCGCGGATTTCCTCGATGTCCCCGCGCGTCACCGGCTGGCGATAGGCAATGATGGCCAGGGTTTCCATCACCGCGCGCGAATAGCGCGGCGGCTTCTCGGGGTTCATGCGGGCAATTTTTTCCTGGAACACCGGGCGGGTTTGAAAACGCCAGCCACTGGCTACCTGGACAATCTCAATGGCACGCGGCTGCCATTCCTGCTGCAACTCTTCCAGCAGACGACGCACGGCATCAGCGCTGAGTTCAGGCTCGAACAGGCGGCGCAGTTCGGCCACCGTAACAGGCTCGGGACTGGACAGCAAGGCGGCTTCCAGCAACTGCTTGGCAGCTGGAATCTCCGAATCGGGCAGGCTCATGAAGGCAACTCCATCGTGTTTTCGGCCAGGCTAAGATAAAGCGGGGCATAGGCCTCGGACTGTGAAACCCTGATCATGGACTCCTTGACGAGTTCCAGGACCGCAATGAAATGGACCACAGCCACCGGCACCGTGACGCCCTCCTCGAAGAGCTCGTGGAACACCACGAAATGCTGTTCCCGCAGGCGGCGCAGGATGCGCGTCATGTGGTCGCGCACCGAGAGCTGTTCGCGCGAGATGCGGTGATGCTGGTTGACGCGGGCACGCGAGAGCACCTGCGCCCAGGCCTCCTGCAATTCGTGCGCAGTGACCTGCGGCAGGCGCTGGTTGAGGTTCTCGTCCATCCAGACCTGGACCACGGCAAACTCACGTCCGGCTCGGGGCAGCGCTTCAAGCGTGGCTGCAGCCTGCTTGATGCGCTCATACTCCAGCAGGCGTCGCATCAGTTCGGCGCGGGGATCGAGCCCCTCATCGGCCGGCGCCGCCACGGGACGCGGCAGCAACATGCGCGATTTGATTTCGATGAGCACGGCGGCCATCACCAGATACTCGGCAGCCAGTTCCAGGCGTCCATGACGCATGGCATCCACATATTCCATGTACTGGCGCGTCAGTTCGGCCATGGGAATATCCAGGATGTCGAGCGAGTTCTTGCGGATCAGGTAGAGCAACAGATCGAGCGGCCCCTCGAAGCTGTCCAGGAAAACTTCCAGCGCCTCGGGCGGAATGTAGAGATCTTGCGGCAACCCGATGAAGGGCTCTCCCCGAACCCTGGCAATGGGCTGCGCCAGGGGAACCTCGAGCAGGTCGGCAGCGTCGTTCATGAATACGACAGCCCCATGCTTTCGCGCACGTCGCGCAGGGTGTCGGTAGCCAGCTTGCGCGCCCGTTCGCAGCCATCGGCAATGACGTTGCGCACCAGGGTGGGATCATCCAGATAGGCCTGGGCCTTGGCACGCATGGGTCGCAATTCTGCCAGTACGGCCTCCACCACCGGCTGCTTGCATTCCAGGCAACCGATGCCGGCCGAACGACACCCTTGCTGCACCCAGTCGCGGATTTTTTCATCGCTGTAAATCTGGTGAAAAGAATAGACCGGGCAGCGGTTAGGCTCGCCGGAATCGGTGCGGCGCACGCGCGCGGGGTCGGTGGGCATGGTGCGAATTTTTTTGGTGACGGTATCCTCGTCGTCACGCAGGGCAATGGTGTTGTTATAGGATTTGGACATTTTCTGCCCATCCAGACCCAGCAGACGCGAGGCTTCGGTCAACAAGGCCTGCGGCTCCACCAAAATCATCTTGCCCGTGCCTTCGAGATAACCAAACACGCGTTCCCGGTCCACCACCGAGAGGTTCTGGGTTTCGCCCAGCAACGCACGGGCAGCCTCCAGCGCCTCGTCGTCACCCTGCTCGTTATAACGGGTGCGCAACTCGAGGTAGAGCTTGGCCTTCTTGTTGCCCATTTTCTTGACGGCCTGCAGCGCCTTCTCGTCAAAATCCGGCTCGCGTCCGTAGAGGTGGTTAAAGCGCCGCGCAATCTCGCGCGTGAACTCAATATGCGGCACCTGATCCTCACCCACCGGCACCCGGTTGGCGCGATAGATCAGGATGTCGGCCGCCTGCAGCAGGGGATAGCCCAGAAAGCCATAGGTGGACAGGTCCTTGTCAGAAATCTTTTCCTGCTGTTCCTTGTAGGTGGGCACGCGCTCCAGCCAGCCCAGTGGCGTCATCATGGACAGCAGCAAGTGCAGTTCGGCGTGTTCGGGCACGCGCGACTGGATGAACAGGGTGGCCTGGTTGGGATCCACGCCTGCGGCCAGCCAGTCGATGACCATGTCCCACACGTGCGCTTCAATAGCCTGTGGTGCATCGTAATGGGTGGTCAGTGCATGCCAGTCTGCCACCATGAACAGGCATTCGTGTTCGTGCTGGATCTTGATCCAGTTTTTGAGCACGCCATGAAAATGCCCCAGGTGCATGCCACCAGTGGGGCGCATGCCGGATAGCACGCGATCGGGGTACATAAGTTCGAAGACTCCTGCGCTGCTTTTAGTGAATGAAGGGTTCGCCCCAGGCCTGCCAGACCGGAACACATTGCGGTGGCAGGGGCGGCAGCTTGCCGGGCTCAAGATAGCTCTCGCCGGGGCCATGGTAATCTGAACCGCGCGAGGCCATGAGGCCGCGCCGCGTGGTCTCGGCCGCAAAAAGTTCCATCTGGTCGCGGGTATGGTTGCAGGTCACCACCTCGATGGCCTGCCCCCCCGCTGCCACGAATTCATCGATCAGGGTCTCCATGACGCCGCGCCCCAGGGCATAGCGCCCCGGATGCGCCAGCACCGGAATGCCCCCCGCTCCGCGAATCCAGGATACCGCATCGCCCAGATCGGCCCAGCGATGTTTGACGTAGCCCGTTTTGCCCTTGACCAGGAAACGCTTGAAGACGGCACGGACATCGCGCGCCAGGCCCTGCTCGACGATGTAACGGGCAAAATGCGGACGGGCGACGATGTTGGGGTTATGGGCAAAGCGCAAAGCCCCTTCCAGCGCACCCGGAATTCCGGCCTTGGCCAGTTCGTGGGCAATTTTTTCAGCCCGCTCCATGCGTCCGCTGCGGATGCCGGCTAGCCCCCCCAGCAGGGTGGCGTTGGCGGGGTCGATGTTGAGGCCCACGATATGCACCGTATGCTGCTGCCAGGTCACCGAGACCTCAACCCCATTGACGAAATGCACTCCCAACCCGCGAGCAGCCTCGCCGGCCTCGGCGAGGCCCTCGGTGTCGTCGTGATCGGTGAGCGCCAGGGTGGTCACACCGTTTGCTGCCGCAAGCCGGACCAGCTCGGCAGGGGCCAAAAGCCCGTCAGAAACCCGGGAGTGATTGTGCAAGTCTATGTTTTGCATTGAATATATTGAAATTTTCCTATGCCCATGATACCAAATAAGGCGACTACCTGAAACACCTTGTCACCGGGTTTTCATGGACAAATCGCCATGAAATCAAGGACAATAGTTGGCTATGAAATTTTTATTCGACCTCTTTCCGGTCATCCTGTTCTTCGTGGCCTACCAGTGGGGAGGCATCTACTGGGCCACGGGTTCGGCCGTGGCTGCGAGCGTGCTGCAAATCTCCTGGCTGCTGGTCACGCGCCGCAAGGTGGACCCTGCCGCCTGGATCAGCTTCGGCGTCATCGCCGTGTTCGGGGGGCTGACCCTTTGGTCACGCCAGCATAACATCCTGGGCATCGAACCCACGGTTTTCATTCGCTGGAAACCCACGGCGCTGTACTGGATCTTTGCTGCCATCCTCTTTCTGGGGCCCGTGCTGCTCAACCGTAACCCGATCCGGGCCCTGTTGGGCCATCAGTTACACCTGCCGGACACCACCTGGGGCCGCCTCAACCTGGCCTGGGCCGCGTTCTTTACCTTGCTGGGGCTGCTCAACCTGTATGTGGCTTTCAATTATGCCGAATCGGTATGGGTTCAATTCAAGGTGTTTGGTCTGCTGGCCCTGATGGTGGTCTTCATCATCGGGCAGGGCATTCTGCTGTCCCATCACATGGAAAAGCGCGATGACCACTGACTCCACGGTGGATCGCATGCGCCAGTACCTGGCCGCGCTACACCCCGTCACCCTGACCATCCGCGACGACAGCCGTCACCATGCGGGCCACGCAGGGGCTGCCGGCGGCGGCCATTACCAGTTGACCATCGTGGCAGAAGCATTCCGGGGGGTGCCGTCGCTGGCGCGCCACCGTATGATTCACGAAGCCCTGGCCCCCCTGATGCGCAGCGAGATTCACGCGTTGTCCATCAAGGCCAGTACCCCTTTACCGTAGCAAACCCGTTTATTTTTTGAACCGAGGATGCCCCATGAAACTGAAACAAGCTCTGATGTCCCTGATCCTGGTGGGTGGCCTGCTGGCCTTGACCCTCTCCTACGCCGATCAGACCAAGGAAAAGGCCCATAACGGCGCCAAGGCTGCCGGCGCCCACAAGGTGGTGGTCAATGGCGTCACCATTCCTGCAGCGCGCTTTGAGCTGGTCACCGAAGCCCAGGAAGCCCAGGGACAGGCCCCCGGCCCTGACCTGGAACGCGGTGTGCGCGAAAACCTGATCGCCCTGGAACTGATCAGCCAGCAGGCCGTCAAGGAAGGCGTGGAAAAGGATCCCAAGGTCCAGGCCCAGATCGACCTGACCCGTGAACAGATCCTGACGCGTGCCTACCAAACCCGCTTTGCCAAAGCCAACCCCATCAAGGATGACGTGCTGCGTGCCGATTACGAGCGCATGAAGTCCGAACTGGGCAAGAATGAGTACCTGGTGGAGCATATCCTGGTGGCCAAGGAAGATGATGCCAAGGCCATCATCGCCGACCTCAAGAAGGGCGGAGACTTCGAGAAGATCGCCAAGGAAAAGAGCATCGACACCGGTTCGCGCGACAAGGGCGGAAAACTGGACTGGGCCACGCCTGTGTCCTATGACAAGGCCTTCAGCGATGCCATGGTCAATCTCAAGAAGGGCGAGACCACCGATACCCCCGTCAAGTCGCCTTTCGGCTACCACGTCATTCGCCTGATCGACATTCGCCCCCTGGAAGCGCCTCCCTTCGAGCAAGTGAAGGACCGCATCCTCCAGGCCAAGGAGCAGGAAGCATTCAGCCAGATGGTGCAGCAACTTCGTGCCAAGGCCAAGATCGAAGAGAAGTAATTGCCCGACCTGCGGGATTTTTCTCGATACGCTGCACGGCTTCTGTCCGCAGGAAAAATCCCGCCTGACCTTCTGGACGCGTCCACGCAACAACCGTGGACGCGTTCTTCCCTGATCCAGCGCCTGGATCAAATCGCCCGCAACCTGCCTTCTTCGCCTCCTGAACAATCCCTCATGACGGCCCTGCGCCGGCTTCGTGGCGAAGTACTGCTGTCGGTCATGGCGCGCGACCTGGATGGACGTGCACCGCTTGCTGAAGTCACCCGAAGCATGACACTGCTGGCCGAAGTGGCCATTAGTGCCGGCATTGCCTGGCTGCACCAGGACCTGTGCGCACTGCACGGCGCACCCATCGGCGAGGAGTCGCGCGAGCCGCAGGAGCTGCTGGTGGTGGCCATGGGCAAACTGGGTGGGGGCGAACTCAACGTATCCTCGGACATTGACCTCATTTTCGCGTACGAGGAAGACGGCGAAACTGCCGGCGGGAGCGCCGGGCGCCTGACCAACCACGAGTTTTTCTGGCGCCTGGGGCGGCGCCTCAATGCACTGCTGTCCGAAAGCACGGCAGACGGCTTCGTGTTCCGCG
>JAJZEH010000016.1 GCA_021805725.1 Pseudomonadota bacterium
ATGACGGAATTGCAGCCGTGGGCGATGTTGGCAAACGGGCCGCCGTGAATGATGGCGGGGTTGTTTTCCAGGGTCTGCACCAGGTTGGGCTTGATGGCGTCCTTCAGCAGAACGGCCATGGCACCGTGGGCCTTGAGGTCACGCGCGTAAATCGGCTTGCGATCGCCCTGGGTGTAACCGATGATGATGCGGGCCAGACGATCCTTCAGATCCATCAGCGAGCTGGCCAGACACAGGATGGCCATCACTTCGGAAGCCACCACGATGTCGTAACCGTCTTCACGCACGAAGCCGTTGGCGGTACCGCCCAGACCCACCACGATCTTGCGCAGGGCGCGATCGTTCATGTCCACCACACGCTTCCACTGGATGAGGCGCGGGTCGATGCGCAGCTCATTGCCATGGTTGATGTGGTTGTCGATCAACGCGGCCAACAGGTTGTTGGCTGCAGCGATGGCGTGGAAGTCGCCCGTGAAGTGCAGGTTGATGTCTTCCATTGGGACGATCTGGGCATAGCCGCCGCCTGCCGCACCGCCCTTGACGCCAAATACGGGGCCCAGGGAAGGCTCACGCAGGCAGATCATGGTCTTTTTGCCGATGCGGTTCAGGGCGTCGCCCAGACCCACGGTGGTGGTGGTCTTGCCTTCACCTGCGGGGGTGGGGCTGATGGCCGTCACCAAAATCAGTTTGCCGTCTGGACGGTCCTTGATACTTTCAAGGTATTCCAGAGAAATCTTTGCCTTGAAATGCCCATACGGCTCGAGATGCTCATCGCTGATGCCCAATTTATCCTTGGCCACCTTGGCGATGCGTTCCATTTTTGCAGCCTGAGCAATTTCGATATCTGAAGCCATGACAACCTTCTCCTGTTAAATCTTGATTTGTGTCAATTTTTTGACCACGAAGGGGTGGTTCAAAACCCGGAAATTACCTTACCAGAATGGCCCGGAAATCGTTCACATTTGTGAGGGTCGGCCCGGTATGGATCAAGTCTTTTAATTTTGAGAAGAATGTATAGCCGTCGTTATTGGCCAGAAAATCCTTGGCGCGCAGGCCCAGAGCTTCAGCGCGGGCCAGCGTTTCCGGGGTGAGAATGGCGCCAGCATTGTCTTCGGTGCCATCCACCCCGTCGGTGTCGCAGGCCACCGCATGAATCTGGGGATGGCCTTCCAGGGCCACCGCCAGGGCCAGCAGGAACTCGGCGTTGCGGCCCCCGCGCCCCTTGCCGCGCACGGTCACGGTGGTCTCCCCCCCCGATAGCAGTACGCAGGGTGCCGCCACGGGCTGGTTGTGCCGCGCCACCTGCTTGGCAATGCCCGCATGCACCAGGGCCACGTCGCGCGATTCGCCTTCCAGGCTGTCGCCCAGGATGACCGGGGTCACCCCCGAGGCGCGCGCCAGGGCGGCGGCCGCTTCCAGCGAGGCCTGCGGCGTGGCGATCATGCGCGTGGTGGCGCGCGCGAGGCGCGGATCGCCGGGTTTGGGCGTTTCGTCATGGCCGCGCTTGATGTACTCGTAAGCCGCCGCGGGTTCGCGCAGGTTGTACTTGTCCAGGATGGCCAGGGCATCGGCGCAGGTGGTGGGGTCCGCCACGGTGGGGCCGGAGGCGATGACGGAAGGGTCGTCGCCGGGCACGTCCGAAATCAGCAGGGTGACTACCTGGGCCGGGGCGCAGGCCGCGGCAAGGCGCCCGCCCTTGATGGCCGAGAGGTGCTTGCGCACGCAGTTCATTTCGGTGATGGTGGCCCCACTTTTGAGCAGCCCCTTGTTCATGGCCTGCTTGTCCGCCAGCGTCAACCCCTCGGCGGGTGCGGCCAGCAGGGCCGAGCCGCCGCCGGAGATGAGGCAGATGACGAGGTCATCGGCGCTCAATCCCTGCACCATTTTAAGGATGCGCGCCGCGGCGGCCCGTCCGGCCTCGTCGGGCACCGGGTGGGCAGCTTCCACCACTTCGATGCGTTCGGTGGGGATTTTATGGCCGTAACGGGTGACCACGAGGCCCTCCAGGGGGCCGGACCAGTGGTCTTCCAGGGCGCGGGCCATGGAACCCCCGGCTTTCCCGGCGCCGATCACGATGGTCCTCCCCTTGGGCGGCTCGGGCAAATAGGCCGGCAGACAACGGAAAGGATCGGCTGCCGCGACGGCAGCGTCGAACAGCGCGCGCAGCAGCGCCTGGGAAGCTTCAGAATTCATGGCAAGGGTCTGTGAGATAATCGAAAGTCGAATTGTAGTTATACCAGCGGCAGGTTGGGAACAGTATCGCTTATAGATATGAAAAGACTTTACTAATTTTAAAATTGTCAGGTTTGTGGCTTAATTGCGGATTACCCTGAGCCATCAGGACCTATCCAAAGACTGCGCTGCGGCGCAACATCCAGGAGGTTTGACCGTGTTTGATTCCAGAAAGCTCATCGCCGATACTGATCCCGAATTGTGGAGCGCAATACAGAAGGAATATCGCCGCCAGGAAGACCATATCGAGCTGATCGCCTCTGAGAACTATACCAGCCCTTCCGTGCTTCAGGCACAAGGTTCGGTGTTGACCAATAAATACGCCGAAGGCTATCCCGGCAAGCGCTACTACGGCGGCTGCGAATTCGTGGACATCGCCGAGCAGCTGGCCATCGATCGCGTCAAGAAGCTCTTCGGTGCCGAATACGCCAACGTCCAGCCCCATTCCGGCTCACAAGCCAATGCGGCCGTGTACATGGCCATGCTGCAGCCCGGCGACACGGTGCTGGGCATGTCGCTGGCCCACGGCGGCCACCTCACCCACGGCGCCTCCGTCAACTTCAGCGGTAAACTCTACAAGTCCGTGGCCTATGGTCTTAACCCCGATACCGAACAGATCGACTACGCCGAAGTGCAGCGCTTGGCCGAGGAACACAAGCCCAAGATGATCGTGGCTGGTGCCTCTGCCTATTCCATGGTCATCGACTGGAAGCGCTTTCGCGAAATCGCCGATAGCGTGGGTGCCTACCTGATGGTGGACATGGCCCACTACGCCGGCCTCATCGCCGTGGGCGAATACCCCAGCCCAATCGGCATTGCCCATTTCGTCACTTCCACCACGCACAAAACCCTGCGCGGCCCCCGCGGCGGCGTCATCCTGTCTTCGGCAGAATTTGAAAAGCCCCTGAATTCCATGATTTTCCCGGGCATCCAGGGCGGCCCGCTGATGCATGTCATCGCGGCCAAGGCCACCGCTTTCAACGAAGCGCTGAAGCCCGAGTTCAAGGATTACCAGCAAAAGGTCAAGGCCAACGCCAAGGCCATGGCAGCCACCTTCATCGAGCGCGGACTGCGCATCGTCTCGGGCGGCACTGAAAGCCACCTGTTCCTGATGGATCTGCGCGCCAAGAAGATTACGGGCAAGGACACCGAGGCTGCCTTGGGTCGTGCCCACATCACCGTTAACAAGAATGCCATTCCGAATGATCCGGAAAAGCCATTCGTCACCTCGGGCATCCGGATTGGCACACCCGCCATGACCACCCGGGGATTTGGTGTCGCCGAAGCCCAAAAGGTGGCACACCTGATTTCAGATGTCCTGGACGCGCCAGGCGACGACGTCACCACGCAACGCGTGATTGGCGAAGTCAGCGCCCTGTGCAGCAAGTTCCCGGTTTACGGCTAAGCAACACGCCTTTCACCCTACAGATCGACACTATATTTAGCGCTTGAGGAGATTGAGATCATGGCTGGACAGAATTTTCTGTTTGTACCCGGACCCACCAACGTACCAGCCCGCATCCAGCGGGCCATGATGGTACCGATGGAAGACCATCGCTCGCCCAAATTCCCTGAACTGGCCCTGGAAGTGATTCAGGGTCTGAAGAAGGTGTTCAAAACCGAAAGGGGCACGCCCATCGTGTTTCCCTCCTCCGGCACCGGTTGCTGGGAAGCCGCGCTGACCAACTGCCTCAACGTGGGTGACAAGGTCCTGGCCTCGCGCTTTGGCCAGTTCAGCCACCTGTGGATCGACATGTGCCAGCGTCTGGGCTTTGAAGTGGAAATCATCGACGTGGAATGGGGCGAAGGCGCTCCTCCCGATCGTTACCTCGCAGCCCTGCAGGCCGACAAGGCCCACAAGATCAAGGCGGTACTGGTGTGCCAGAACGAAACCGCCACCGGCGTGACGAGCGACGTGCCTGCCATCCGCAAGGCCATGGACAGTGCCGGCCACCCCGCCCTATTGTTTGTGGACTCGGTCAGCGCCCTGGGCAGCATCGATTTCCGCATGGACGAATGGAAAGTGGACGTGTGCGTCTCCGGTTCGCAAAAGGGCCTGATGTTGCCCGCCGGCATGGGCGTGACCTGCGTCAGCGAAAAGGCCCTGGCCGCACGCCAGACCGCCACGCACCCGCGCTGCTACTTTGACTACATGGACATGGTCAAGAACAACGCCTCGGGCTACTTTCCCTACACCCCCTCCATCCCCATGCTCTATGGCATGAAGGAAGCCTTGAAGACCATCGAGGAAGAAGGCCTGGAAAACATCCTGGCCCGTCATGCCTACCTCGCCGGCGGCGTGCGCGCTGCCGTGCTGGAAGGCTGGGGACTCAAGCTGTGCGCCAAGGATCCCAAGTGGTACTCGGACACCGTCTCGGCCATCCTGGTCCCCGAAGGCTTCGATGCTGCCAAGGTCATTGCACGCGCTTATGCACGCTACAACCTGTCGCTGGGTGCAGGTCTGTCCAAGGTCGCCGGCAAGGTCTTCCGCATCGGCCACCTGGGTGACCTCAACGAACTGATGTTGATGGGTGCCATCGCCGGGGCCGAAATGGCCATGCTGGACATCGGCATTCCCGTCAAGGCGGGCAGCGGTGTGGCCGCAGCATCGGCCTACTGGCGCAAGAACCAGGACCAGGCACGGGCGGCAGCATGACAGGTAAAGTCGTTTTTCTCGATCGCGCCTCATTGAAGGCGCAGGTGCGCAAGCCGGCCTTTGCGGATGAGTACGTGGAGTTCGAGAAAACCACCTCCCAGCAAATCGTGGAGCGCCTGCAGGGCGCCACGGTGGCCATCACCAACAAGGTGCCTCTGCGCGAGGAGACACTCAAGCAGTTGCCGCGCCTGAAGATGATTGCCGTGGCTGCCACGGGGTATGACGTCATCGACATTCCCTACTGCAAGTCCCATGGCATTGCCGTGGCCAACATCCGCAACTACGCCACGCATACCGTGCCGGAACACGCCTTTGCGCTGATCCTGGCCCTGCGTCGCAACATCCTGGCCTACCGTGAGGATGTGGAAGCGGGCGTGTGGCAGAAGTCCGACCAGTTCTGCTTCTTCACCCACACCATCGGCGACCTGCACGGCGCCACCCTCGGCATCATCGGTGAGGGCGTGCTGGGTCGGGCTACAGCCCACATCGCCGAGAAGGGTTTTGGCATGCGCGTGCTCTATGCCGACCATGTACCGCCCAAGATGGAAGGGGTCACCTTCACCCCGATGGAACAGGTGCTGGCCGAATCCGACGTCATCTCGCTGCATTGCCCATTGACCCCCGATACCAAGAACATCATCGGCATCAACGAACTGCGCAAGATGAAGCGCAGCGCCATCCTGATCAACACCTCGCGCGGTGGCCTGGTGGACGAGACCGCACTGATCCAGGCACTGGACGAAGGCCTGATTGCCGGGGCCGGGTTTGACGTCATCACGAGCGAACCGCCCAAGAACGGCCATCCGTTCCTGGACATTCGTCGCCCCAACTTCATCCTCACCCCGCACGTGGCCTGGGCTTCTGATGGCGCCATGCAGTTTCTGGCCGATCAGCTCATCGACAACATCGAAGCCTGGCAAAAAGGAACGCCGCAGCATCTCGTGACGTGATTCATCACGCGATCGAGCGGTTTTCCACACGCGCCTCCTGCTATCATTGCCGTAACGATAACAGGAGGCGTTTTTCATGGATATTCACGAGTATCAGGCCAAGGAGTTGCTGGCTGGCTTTGGGGTTCCCGTGCCCCGTGGCAGTGTGGCCTACAGTCCCGATCAGGCCGTTTATGTGGCCACCGAACTGGGTGGCTGGCATTGGGCCGTCAAGGCCCAGGTCCACGCCGGAGGACGGGGCAAGGCAGGCGGCATCAAGCTGTGCCGCACCTACGGCGAAGTGGCACAGGCCGCCAAGGACCTGTTGGGCAAGACGCTGGTCACGCACCAGACCGGGCCGGAAGGCAAGGCCGTGCAGCGCCTGTACATCGAAGTGGCCGAGCCCTTCGAGCGTGAAATCTACCTGGGCTTCGTACTGGACCGGCGTGCCCAGCGCATCCGCGTGGTAGCCTCGGCCCAGGGCGGCATGGAAATCGAGGAAATTGCCAAAACCAATCCTGATTCATTGCGCCAGGTGCAGGTGGAGCCGGCCGTGGGGCTGCAACAATTTCAGGCGCGCGAACTTGCATTTGGATTGGGTCTTAACATCAAGCAGGTCAGCCGGGCCGTGACGGCCATCATGGGTTGCTATCGCGCCTTCCGCGACCTCGATGCCACCATGGTGGAAATCAATCCGCTGGTGGTCACCAAGGACAACCGGGTGCTGGCGCTCGACGCCAAGATGTCCTTCGACGACAACGCCCTGTTCCGCCGTCCCCGCATCACCGAAATGCGCGACCCCTCGCAGGAAGATCCGCGTGAAGCCCAGGCCAACCAGCATGGACTGAATTATGTGGGGCTCTCGGGCGACATCGGCTGCATCATCAATGGCGCGGGACTTGCCATGGCCACCATGGACATGATCAAGTACGCCGGGGGCGAACCCGCCAACTTTCTGGACGTGGGTGGCGGCGCCTCGCCCGAACGCGTAGCCGAAGCCTTTCGCCTGGTGCTGTCGGACAAGAACGTGAAGGCCATCCTGGTCAACATCTTTGCCGGCATCAACCGCTGCGACTGGGTGGCTGAAGGAGTGGTGCAGGCGGCCCGTGGCCTCAAGGTGCCGCTCATCGTGCGCCTTGCCGGCACCAACGTGGAAGCAGGTCAGAAAATCATTCAAGAGAGCGGCCTGCCCATCATCAGCGCCAACACGCTGGCAGAAGCCGCAGAAAAAGCCGTTGCTGCCGCCCGAGGAGGTCTGGATTCATGAGTATTCTCATCAATGAACGCACGCGCGTGATCGTGCAGGGGTTTACCGGCGACAAGGCCACCTTTCACGCCAGGGAAATGATTCAATACGGCACCAATGTGGTGGGTGGTGTCACCCCCGGCAAGGGCCATCAAAAACATCTGGAACGCCCCGTCTTTGATACCGTCAAGGACGCTGTGGCCGCCACCGGCGCGGAAGCAAGCCTCGCCTTCGTGCCGCCCGCCTATGCCGCCGACGCCCTGATGGAAGCGGCCGATGCCGGGTTGCGCCTGGTGTGCATCATCACCGACGGCATTCCGGCCCAGGACATGATGCGGGTCAAACGCTATCTGATGCGCTATCCCAAGGACAAACGCACCATGGTGGTGGGCCCCAACTGTGCCGGCATCATCAGTGCCGGCAAAGCCATGCTGGGCATCATGCCTGGCCACATCTACAAGCGCGGCAACGTGGGCATCGTCTCGCGCTCCGGCACACTGGGCTATGAAGCTGCCGCCCAGATGACGGCGCTGGGCATTGGCGTGTCCACCAGTGTCGGCATTGGCGGCGACCCCATCAACGGCAGTTCCTTCCTGGACCACATGGCGCTCTTCGAAGAAGATCCCGAAACCCATGCGGTGGTGATGATTGGCGAAATCGGCGGCTCGCAGGAAGCCGAAGCCTCGCAATGGATCAAGGAGCACATGACGAAACCGGTGGTGGGTTATGTGGCCGGCCTGACTGCGCCCAAGGGCCGCCGCATGGGCCATGCCGGTGCCATCATTTCCGCCGAAGGCGACACCGCGGCGGAGAAGGCCGAGATCATGCAGTCCTACGGGTTGTTTGTCTCGCCCAGCGCTGCCGAGCTGGGC
This sequence comes from Pseudomonadota bacterium, assembly GCA_021805725.1. Next base: position 7,936 of record JAJZEH010000016.1, read on the forward strand.
AGCACCGTGGCACGCGCCCTGGCCTCCCTATAAGGATCTGCCCATGAGCTTTACCCTCATTCCCCAGGCCACGCCGAGGCTGCACCGCTCGGAGTTGGCCGTGCCTGGTTCCAATCCCGGCCTTTTCGAAAAAGCGGCACGCTCAGCGGCTGACGTCATCTTTCTGGATCTGGAAGATGCGGTGGCCCCCGACGACAAGGCGCAGGCCCGCAAAAACATCATCGCCGGGCTTCACGACATCGATTGGGGCAACAAGACCATGATGATCCGCATCAACGGTCTTGATACCCACTACATGTACCGCGACGTGGTGGACATCGTGGAGACTTGTCCCCGTCTGGACATGATCCTCATCCCCAAGGTGGGCGTGCCCCAGGATGTGTACGCGCTCGACATGCTGGTGACACAAATCGAAAACGCCACGGGACGCACCCGGCGCATCGGTTTTGAAGTGCTGATCGAAACGGCGCTGGGCATGGCCAACGTGGAGGCCATTGCGCAGTCCAGCAAGCGTCTCGAGGCCATGAGTTTTGGCGTGGCCGATTACGCGGCCTCCACGCGCGCGCGCACCACGGTCATCGGTGGTGTCAACAAGGATTCGGGCGTGCTCACCGACAAGGATGACGCGGGCGGGCGCCATTACTACTGGACCGACCCCTGGCATGCGGCCCAGACGCGCATGCTGGTGGCCTGCCGAGCTTACGGCCTGCGCCCCATTGACGGTCCCTTCGGCGACTTCAACGATCCGGAGGGCTTCGTGGCGGCGGCCAATCGCGTGGCGGTGCTGGGCTACGAGGGCAAGTGGGCCATCCACCCCTCGCAGATCGAACTGTCCAATCAGGTCTTCACGCCCTCCAATGAAGAAGTCACCAAGGCGCAGCGCATCATGGAGGCCATGGCGCAAGCCGCGCGCGACGGGCGCGGCGCGGTGTCGCTGGATGGCCGGCTGATCGACATCGCCAGCATCCGCATGGCCGAGGGCCTGCTCGCCAAGGCACGCGTCATGGGAATGGCCGACTGACGAAACTGGGTTGCGTCGTTAGGTTGTTTGGTCACGCCACGGTACGCTTCCGCGCTACCGTGGCGGGCCATGTTGGAATTCCTCTGCTGTTTCTTCATGCCGCTGGCCTGGGCGCGTGCACCACGCCGAATGACGGCCGGCGCTGCCGTGTGGCTGCTCTATCTACTGGCGGCGCGCGAACAGCCGCTCGCCATCCTCAGGGTGCTGCCGCAATGCAGATCGCTCGTTGCCGTGGCTCTGTGGCTCGCCCATGGCGCCTTCCTCGCCCTGCCCTGGCTGGTCACATGGTCCCCGGTTCAACCGCCCGCAATGCGACGCGCCCTGGGCTTTCTAGCGGCCCTGCTGTGGGGGCTCGTGCCGCCCTGGGGCCTCCTCGGCTGGCTGCACCCCCTCACCCTGAGTGGGTGGCTCTACCCTGCCTGGGGTTGGACGGGGCTTGCCGCCACCACGGGGTTACTGCTGTCCCTGGCGTTGGGTGCCAGGGGCTGGACGCTATCGTTAACACTCGCTGCCCTGAGCGCCAATGCCCTGTTCCGGCCATCGCCCGTTCCACCGCATTGGGTGGCGATCGATACGCAATTGCCGCGCATGGCCGCATCCGACGCCTCAAGCCGCATGGAACGCCAGGCAGCGCTCATGGCGCTGGTGACACGGCAACTGCCCCCAGTACCTTCCGTGCTGCTGTTGCCCGAAGAAATTGCGGGAGCGTGGACCGCATCTGAAGATTTTTGGT
>JAJZEH010000056.1 GCA_021805725.1 Pseudomonadota bacterium
TCCCCTTGTTCTCTGTCCCCAATTTCTTTGTCCCCAATTTCTTTGTCCCCAATTTCTTTGTCCCCAATTTCTTTGTCCCCAATTTCTTTACTCCTGGACCAGCATCCTTTCGATTCGCCGATCCGGCACCAACCACATCAGCGCAACAAGCACATACAACCCCTGCGCCATCCAGGCGGCCTGAAATGTCGCCAGGATCGCTGCTCCATACAGCAGGGGCGACAACTTTCCCTTGAAATCCTTGCCCACGGCCCGAGCCAGCAGGGATCCCCTGCCCTGGCTGGCGATGATGGCACGTTGCAGAATCCAATAGGCAATCGAAGCCATGAGCAACACGCCGCCGTACAGTGCAGTGGGCCCCTGGGCAAAATGATTCTGCCCCATCCAGCCCGTAGCCAGGGGCAACAGCGACAGCCAAAACAGCAGATGCAGGTTGGCCCAGAGAATGCTGCCGTTGACATGCGACAGGGTATGCAGCATGTGGTGGTGATTATTCCAATAGATGCCGATATACACAAAACTCAGCACATAGCTCAAAAACACGGGCAGCAATGGGATCAGCGCAGAGAACTCCGGACCCACGGGGACCTTCATCTCCAGCACCATGATGGTGATGATGATGGCCAGCACGCCATCGCTGAAAGCCTCCAGTCTTGATTTCCCCATCGCTCTCCCCATCGCCCTGCTCAGTACGCACTGTGCTTCCAGAGCCTGAATAAGATTACCCGACTTCCGTGACTTTTGATAAATTGAAGGCATACCCTCTATTTGCGAGGTTGCCATGTCCCCCCCAAGAATCCTTGCCTTTGCCGGTAGTGCCCGTAGCGGCTCGCTCAACAAGAGGCTGGCGCGCCTGGCCGCGGATGCCGCCCGAGGCGCTGGCGCCGAAGTCACTTTCATCGACCTCAACGATTACCCCATGCCCATTTACCATGGAGATCTGGAGGAAAAGGAAGGCTTGCCTGAAAACTGCCGGCGCTTGAAGCAGTTGTTTGCGCAAAACGATGCCCTGCTGCTGGTTTCACCAGAAAACAATGCTTCCGTGTCTGCCTTGATGAAAAATACCCTGGACTGGATTTCGCGTCAGGATGGCGATCAAAGCGGCCTGATACCCTATAGGGGAAAGGTGGCCGCATTGTTTGCTGCCTCGCCTGGGGGATTTGGGGGAATGCGCGGACTGATTCACCTGCGCCATATCCTGCAGAATTTCAACGTACTGGTGCTGCCAGAACAATTCGTGTTGCCGCGTGCGCATGAGGCCTTTGCCGACGACGGATCCATCAAGGATCCCAAACAGGCTGCAGCCCTATCGGCTTTGGCGCAGCGACTGGTCACAGTCACGGCAAAAATGATCCGGTGATTCAGGGGACAGACCTCAATTTGTTCCAAATTGAGGTCTGTCCCCCCCTTCTACAAAACCCTAGGCAATTCCTTTCAGCACGACAACCGCCTCCGCCTGCAGCGCCCTGAATGAGCGCTCCCAGGCATCCGGATGTGGTTTTGCCAAAACCAGGCGCCGCACGATGGATTCAAGGATCTTGTTGCGTTCCGCCACCCGGTTGAATTCGTCCACTAACACCACCTGCACCCTGCGGTCCTGACAAACGCCAACACAGGGCCGATCCACGTCAATCTTGCCGCAACCGATGCACTGCCACCCCTCGTATATTTCAGTCATCATCCCATCCCCGCCCACCGTAGTAGTACGGGGCAGGATACACCGGTTGTACATAGGCGGGAGGTGGGTACGCGTAGGCAGGTTGAGGCGGCATATAGACGGGTGGTGCCATCATGGGAGCAGGTTGGGCATAAACCGGCCCCTGCTGCGCCATCATTCCACCAATGACGCCGCCCACGAGTGCGGAGCCGATGGCCCAACCCATGCCCTCACCACCGCCCCAGCCTTCGCCACCGCGCCATCCTTCACCACCTCCCCAGCGTTCTCCGCCGCGCCAGCCATCGGCATGGGCCACATTGATCGATAACCCGATAAGAAGAACTGCCAGAATTTTTTTCATTTTGACCACCTTTTCATCTGTGTAGTGCATGGTAAATAAACGCTTGTGATGTGCAGCGCGTTGACTTTAAAAATTGTCACGGGTAAAAATGGAAAATCTCGTCTGATACCGACTCTCGCCACCAACGAAGGACATGACTGTCATGGAAACCAAACCACCGCTTCCGCCTTTCACACACGAAACAGCCACACAGAAAGTTCGCATGGCTGAAGATGCCTGGAATACGCGCGATCCGGATCGCGTTGTCCAGGTTTACACCGAGGATACGCGCTGGCGTAACCGCTCTGAATTTCCTGTAGGGCGCGAGGCGGTGAGATTGTTCCTTCAACGCAAGTGGGCCAGGGAGCTGGACTACCGTCTGATCAAGGAATTGTGGGTGACTGCGGGGCACCGCATTGCCGTGCGTTTTGCGTATGAATGGCATGATGACTCCGGGCAATGGTTTCGCAGTTACGGCAATGAAAATTGGGAATTCAACGAATATGGGCTGATGCAAAGACGCTTCGCCAGCATCAACGATCTTCCCATCAAAACTGAAGACCGGTTGTTTCACTGGCCACTGGGCCGACGCCCTGACGACCATCCTGGTTTGTCGGATCTCGGTTTGTAATTTTTCAATGGTGTGAAATTGGATGCAATTGGGGACAGACCTCAAATTGAGGTCTGTCCCCTTTTCAACTTATCAGCTTTTCAACCTTTCAATCGTTCAACATCACAGCGTAACACTCACCGCGCCACCGGCCTGCGGATGAACGCCAATCGCGCCAATGGTGTGGTCAAGATTGATGTGAAGAAGTGTCTGCCCCGTCGTTGCATTGTCGACCTCAATCGAGGTCGATGTCACGGCCACGCTAAGTTGCCCAGACTCGATACCATGCATGACATCCGCACTGACAGTGACCGAGTCCTTGTGGCTGAAGTTGGAAATTGTGGTGTTGGCGGTTTGCGACGTCAGTTCCACATCCGTGGAAACCGTGCCATCAAGAATGACGTCCGAATGCGCCGCTGCCGAACCCGTGTTCAAGAGCATGACCGCTTTGTCCATGGTGGGGGTCGGGCCCGTTGTGGTCGTACCCGTGGTGCTGGTAGTTCCTGTGGAACTGGTCGTATCAGTGGTACCGGATGCGCTCGTGGAAGTCGATCCTGCGGTGATCGTGCCTGCACCCGCAGCGCCAGCGTCATCATGTGCACCTGACCCCTCCACATCCGTACTTGATCCCGTTGCTGCCGTACTGGTTCCAGAAGTCGTTCCGGTGGTCAGGCCACCCGCGCCCGTCTCTGCTGGTTCTGAAGCCTCGGTTTCAGCATGAACCGGAGCGATGGTCACGCTGGAACCACTGGAAGCGGTCGTGGTGCCTGTGGTTGAAGTCGTGCCCGTGGTGGTCGTGGAACCCGTTGTAGTCGTTGTACCCGTGGTGGTCGTGGTGGAACCCGCCGTGACGATCCCGGTGCCTGCGACCTGGGCGTCGTCGTCATAACCCTCATTGAATTCGCTCATATTCCAAAACTCCTCAAATGGTGCTTATGTTGAAGGGGAACAAATTCCCGTGCACATCCCGGAATTTGTTATGGGAAATTTTCCCATTATCACCCCGCCAATGCAAGCAGTATTTTTTAGCGCAATAAATGAGCTTGTTTTCAATAAGTTAGGTTATTTTCCCCTTTGATTCGATAGAAATAGAGGCACGTATGCCGGCGATCAGGAACCCGGATGATGCGCTCAGGGGGTGCGTCTGGAATGGCAAAACTGTTGCTCACCAGGAGGCTTCCTTGGCGCATCTCGGCACGGGCCTTCTCCCAAATCCTGCTCATGGGCACTGGTGACAGAAAAACATAGACCAGATCTTGCTCTGCAAATGACCAGGACCAGAAGCTGCCCCTGCGGGCCTTGGCATTGGTTAGCCGGCGCATTCTGATCCAGCTCACCAGCCAGGGCAGGGGCGCAATCTCCATACCCTCAAACCGACTTGTGGGCCGGGCCCGCGCCAACCTCGCCAGCAGGCTTCCCGTACCGCAGCCCGCATCTGCCACACGCCACCTGGCGTCGGCGGGTATCCATTCCAGCAACGCCTGTGCGGTGGCCGCATTGGACAAATAGAGCGGAACACGGCTCTGGAAGGTGCTCCAGTAGATCATCGCCAGAATCAGAAACGCCGCGAGAAACCAGCCCGATGCCAGATGCAGTCCGCTGACCAGAACCACCGCTGGCAGAAAGACCAAATGGATGGGAAGCCACCACCGCGCACCCCTCAACGCAATGCTCAATGCCGCAGCGCATAGGCCCTGCAGCATGGCAAAGGTCAGCAGGGAATGAATGACCAGAACCTGGGTCGACACCAGTGCCGCCATGGCTCCCGCTCCCAACACTTGTGCCACAAAAAACCAATGCATCATCTGGGCCCGTTTTCCAGGGTATACGTTCAAATGTGTTTTACCCTTACCACTGGCTGACCGGTCTGGGCGAATCAGGAAATTTCAAGCAGAGTAGCGCTGCGCTGTCGATGGCGCAACGGGGTCTCGGCATGCTGCCCCATGTGCGGATCGCAACACATCGGGATGGATCGCTTTCCCGAGAGGTGTCCGTCCACTACACTAACGGTGTGCAAGGCGTGCGGTGCGCGTTGTTCATTTCAATAAGGATGAGGTCCGAGAATGGTTTCAACTGGTTTCATCGGCGTTTCCGGCTTGCCCCGTTCCGGATCAACCCTGCTATGCCAACTACTGGCCGAGCATCCGGACATTCATTGCGAGGGCCATAGTTCACCGCTGTGCAATGCACTGCTCAACACGCGGCGCTCCATCAGCGACGACGCCTTCTTTTTGTCCCAGCTCGACGTTCAGTTCGACCGCACCTACCAGCACCTGCAGGCCGCCATGTCCGGCTTTCTGAAGCATTGGTATCACGACTGCCAGAAGCCCTGGATCGCGGACAAGAATCGCGCCTGGCTGCATTGCATCGAAATGCTGTTACAGCTCGACCCCAATGCACGCCTCCTGGTCAACATCCGCGAACTGGGCCAAGTGTATGGTTCCATCGAAGCGCAGCATCAGCGCACCATCCTGGTGGACTTCGTAGACCATCTGGCCGATTACGATCGCTACAATCGCGCCATCCAGCTGTTTTCGCCGGGAAAAACCGTGGGGACCCCGCTGGCGTCCATACGCGCCGTGCAGAACCTGCCGGTGGCGATTCGCGATCGATTGTATTTCGTGAAATTCGAGCATCTGGTCAGCGACCCCGTGACCTGCATGAACCATGTTTTCGAATGGCTGGGACTTGCCCCGCACACGATCGATCCCGACCATCTCACGCTTTCACCCCAGGAAAGCGACAGCCACTATCGCTACAAGTTTTCGCATCGACGCAACCCACACATGATGCCGCCCGTGCCGCATGCCATCCCTCCCGCCATCCAGCAGCAGATCGAGTCCACGCATGCGTGGTATTACCAGGCGTTCTATCCCAAATAGGGGACAGACCTCAATTTGAAGCGCTTAATTAGGGAGCAGGGGACAGACCTCATTTTGAGGTCTGTCCCCTGCTCCCTAATTAAGCGCTTCAAATTGAGGTCTGTCCCCTGGATGCTGGCGACTACAGTTGGGGCAGCGTCACGAGGCCCGTCAGGCCCACCAACGTGTCGCCCGCGCCAAAGGCCGTTCCAGTGGCGGCAGCCTGCTCGACGAGATAGGTATTGCCTTGAAACTGGAACGATGCCGCAGCGTGGCTGGCCAGATCCAGTCCACCACTGGACAGGGCATAACCCACCCAGGTGGCAAGCTGGGCCGTGTCCAGCCCGTTCGATGTGGCATAAGTGTCCACGGATGAGGCTGCAATGGCCGTCACCGTGGCGCTTGCATGGGGATCGGCTGCCAGCACCAGTTGGTCCGCAGCATTGGAATTGAAGCCGGAGATCATCAGGTTGGCCGCATTGCCGGTAAAGCCTGCGGCGCCTACCGTGATGATGTCTGCAGTGGTGCCTGCATGCGCCCCCAGAGTGATGGTGCCCGACACCCCTGCCCCTGTCAGCGCAATCTGGTTGGCGCCAGAACCCACGACAATATTGACCTGGCCTTGCGCGCTGTCATCGGTAATGTGGTTGGTGCCGTTGCCAAGAGTGATCGAATCGGTGTGCCCCGCAGAAGCGCCCGCCAGCAAGACCAGCGACACCGCCTGGTTGTCGCTGGCGCCATTTACCGTCACCCCGCCCGTCACGGTATCCGCCGTCATGGCAAAGGCCACGCTGCCATCCAGACTGAGGTTGGCCAATTGGCTGCCCACATTGCCTGCATCACCCACCGTCAGCAGGCCAGCGCCCGATTGTGAAAAGGTGGCGGAGGTCAAATTGGGTGCGGTGAGCGTGTGAATGGCACTGTTGCCACCGGCACTGTCCGTGACCGACAAGGTGCCCGCGTCATCCACCAGCGTTGTCAGCACCAGCGACTGCGCTCCCGCAAGCGTCAATTGCGTCAGCCCCACGTCATTGAACTGCCCCACGGTCTGGCTGTACCCCCCCTGCCCCAGCGATTCCATGGTGACGGAGCCGATGCCGTTAAGGCCGCTGTCCTGCAAGGTCAGCGCATGGGTGATGGCCCCCCCGTTGGCACCGGCAGAACCAAGGGTAAGCGTCACGCTGTCCGCAGCACCCGAAGCATCGCCCAGTTGATAGGTAATGCCCCCTGAGTCTCCGGCATCCACCTGCAGCACTGTTCCCACAGCCACCTGGGTGAAGGTGACCGAACCTGAAGCAACGCCTCCCTGCACGTCGATCGTGCCCAGGTTGTCCTTGGTGAAGTAGGACAGGTCAATGGTTTGCGACCCCACGCCCAAGGCCCCCGTAACCCCCAGCGTTTCAAAGCCGGAGATCAGTGACGCCGCCTGGGCCGACAGTGCACCCCCGAATGCGTAGTTGAGGATGACTTCATCGCTGTGGCCGCTCCCGCCGGTAATTGCCCCTGTGGCACTGCCATTGAGGGTGACGACGTCGGCGCCGCTTCCGCCCATGAAGACCTGCTGCTGCGTGCCGTCCAGCCAAAGCGTGATGGCACCGGATGACTGCGACGCATCGACGATCGTGGTCCCGTTGCCTGTATTGGAAAGGTCTGCATTCAACCCGGCCGTACCCGTCACTGTCACCTGTCCCAGATAGATGGGGTCCTGCAGCGGTTGTACCAGAGTTAACACGCCCGAGCCGGACACGTTAAGCGACCGCAGGCTGCTAAACAGCACGGAAGGGTCGCTTACAAAATTGAGTGAGGCATCGCCATTGGTGGATACGTTGAGGGTCTTGTAGATGCCCACCTGGTCATAAATGCTGATGACGCCGTTTACGGCATTGAGGGTGAGATTGAGCGTGGTGGCCTGCCCATTGACGTCGTACAGATCGACCGTGGCCCCGCCGGTCACGTTTTCCAGGGTCAGGTCGGTGAGGGACGAGACGCCCTGGAGCGAGGCGTACGCTCCATTTGCCATGTTGTCGATGGTCAGGTGCTTCAGCGCACCTGCATTGTTGATTTTAAGATCGCCGCCATAAAATTGCTTGATCGACGATCCATAGCCATAGCCGTAGCCGTAGCCTGAACCTGTTCCCAGCCCATAATTCACCACGGCATTCCAGGTGACGGCATCCAGCCCGTTGACCGAGACGGTTTGTATGGTGCCGTTATTGTCGTCGATGACCACGCCCTGCATGTGCCCGGGCGAACTCTCGGTCTGTGTGACCGAGACCTGGGTTGTTCCCGAACCGCCGCCGACCAGAATGGAGTGCTGGTTGTTGCCATAACCATTGCCATTGGCCTCGGTGATGGCTACGGTGGATCCGCCCGAGATGATCATGCTATAGGCCCCGTAGGGGGTACTGCCCAACCCGGCCTGGGCCTGGTCGTTGACGACCACGGCGGTGTTGGGGCCCACGATGATGTCGTCGAAGAATCCGTTTGAAACGCTGGTGACGTTAACGCCGGCCAGTCCGGAAAACCCCATGGCGCTGGCCAGCGGGGCAAATACCACGGCTTCGCCAGAAACCAGATTGAGGTTCTGAATGCCGGAGACTGTCGTGTTCGGGATGGCGCTTGGATTCCAGTAGCCGCCACTGGCAAGATCGGTGAGGTTGAGGGTATCGCCCGTGGTACCTCCTCCCGAAATGCTATCACCCGTGCTGAAGGTGGCCTGTACGCCGGATAGCGCCGGGCTGTTGCCCGAAAAGCTCGTGCCATCGATAACGGAATTGTTGCCGGCAACGACGATATGGTCGGTTCCCGTCGTAAGCGTATAGGCCGTGGTGGCGGGAAGCCCGGTCAGCTGCTGCAATGAAACGTTGGCCGTCGAAGAGGCGCTTTCGCTATAGCTCACCGACTGGGTCATCAGGGCAGACCAGGCCGTGGCGGCAGGGCCGAAAACGGCATCTCCCGTCAGCGCGTTGAACTGGCCCAGGATGCCTTCCACCGCAGCACCCCGCGCGTCGGGCGCAGTCGCATTCAGCACGGAAGTCACGTAGGCTTCCGCTTCGGCAAGCGCCGTCCCCGTCAGTCCCAGATTTGTGGCGATGGTCTGTGCAACGGATGCAGTGGCAAGGCTTCCAAACTGGCTGGCATAAATTGCATTCAGAAAGGCATCCATGCCCTGTGCATTGACGTCGGACAGGACGGTCTGCAAGGCTGCGTCATCCAGAGCTATGTCATAGAGCGCGCCGGCAAACTGGGCGATGGTGGTCATGTTGTCTGCAGGTGTCGTCACGATGACAGTGTAAAAGCTCTACCCTCTAACAGGTGTAACAAAAGTCTTCAACGGGGTCTGTCCCATGTGACAAAATGAGGTCTGTCCCCTAATTCACCCTCTTGGTTCAACATGGACGACGAGTGCCCCCACAAAGGCAAGACCGGGTTGCGGCGCATCTGGAATGCGCTGGGTTATTCCATGGACGGTTTTGCAAACGCATTCTGTCATGAGAGCGCTTTTCGCCAGGAAGTGGTCCTTGCGGCGGTCCTGATTCCATTGTCCGTGTATGTACCCACTTCGGGTGTGGGCCACGCCATGCTGGTGGGAAGTATCCTGCTGGTCATCCTGGTCGAGTTGCTCAACTCGGCGATCGAAGCCACCGTGGACAGGATCTCCCTGGAAAACCATCACCTGGCCAAGCGGGCCAAGGATTTTGGAAGTGCCGCCGTGTTGGTGAGCCTGATCAACACGGCAACGACCTGGGCGCTGATTTTGGTCCTTCATTGAAGATCGTTGCACAATCCACCTAGAAGAAATCTTAGGACTTGTGTTTAAAATGCTGATTTATATATAATACCTGCATGGACGGAAGCGATCTCAAGGGTAACGGGGACAACCGGATTCCTGATGACGTGGGACACCTGATGGCCCATATCAAAGGCCATCATTTGCCCTATCAGGAAATCGTCCAGCATCAGAAAACACACTCCGCAGCATCCCGCTGGACATTGTTGCAGGAAACCCTGAACGATGATGGCCCTGAACGCCTTTCAGCAGCCGGAAAATGAAGGTCATTTGCGTAACGGGCCTCAGCGGCGGCGCAGGCGTCACCACGGTTGCCGCCCAGCTTGCTGCCGCACTGAGGACCCAGGATCGTCCGGTCGTGGCTTTTGATTTCTCTCCCGACAATACGCTGCGACTGCACTTTGGCATGGCGATGAGCGATGGCAGCG
>JAJZEH010000068.1 GCA_021805725.1 Pseudomonadota bacterium
CCACCACGAAGGACCAAGGCTCTTCATGCATGGCCGTCGGGGCGCGCACCGCAGCTTCCAGCAGGGTCTGAACGGTGGTGATGTCCAAGGTTCGGGGTTCGTAGGTTCGGACGGAACGTCGGGCCAGGATTGCCTGGAAGACACTGAGTTCATGATTCTTTTTGTCCGCTTCAGCCATGTCCACCCCCTTTCGGTACCCCCACCCTTGGACAATAGCACCATCTTCCTTCGCAGAAAGTCCGTACGAACACCTAGCTGCCGGGAGGCTGCGCCGCCGCGGATTCTGCAATCCGTGCCAATGCCAGCAAGCTTGCCGCGCCTGTCTTGTGCATGACGCGCGCACGATGAATTTCCACAGTGCGGTGACTGATGTTGAGACGCTGGGCAATTTCCTTGTTGGTAAGTCCCGTTACCGCCAATGCCATGACCTCTCGCTCACGCGGCGTGAGAGAGGACAGGCGTGCCTGCAGTTCGCGGTGGACCTCGGAGGATTCCTGGCGTGCCAGGTTCTGGCTCATGGCTTCGCGGACCCGCTCCAGCAGCAGGGTGCCATCCACCGGTTTGGTCAGAAAATCCACAGCACCCGCCTTGATGGCCTGTACCGACTGGGTGATGCTGCCGTAGGCCGTCAGGAAGATGACGGGCAAGAGAATACCGCGACGAAGTAACTCCCGATGCAGGGCAGGTCCCTCCATCTCGGGCATCTTGACGTCGAGGATGATGCAGCCCTGCGTTTCTGCGCTGCACACCGAAAGAAAAGCCTGGGCGCTGGCAAAGCCCTGTACCGCAAAACCAGCCGTCTCGAGCAGGAGGGCCAGCGCATCCCGCACCGCCTCATCGTCGTCCACCACGTACACTTTGGCGAGCGTACTCATGACGCCAGGGGCAGGGTGATATGGAAGCACGCTCCCGGGGCTTTTCGCGATTCAGCCCAAAGTTCTCCGCCATGGGCCTCCATCAGCGAACGGCTGATGGCCAGCCCCATACCGATGCCGCTGCTCTTGGTGGTAAAAAAAGGATCAAAAAGCCGCTTCTGGGCTTCTGCACCAATGCCCGGACCATTGTCCTCGATAGTCACTTCTACCAGCCGCTTCTCCATCATCGTACGCGCGGTCACGATTAACGCGGGTGCCTTGCCGCCGGCTTCGAGCACGGCTTCGATGCCATTGTGCAACAAGTTGAGCAGCACCTTGTGGATGTGCATGCGGTTGGCGATAACCTTGGGCAATGCCTGCTCCAGCTGCAACAGTGCGCTGACCGGAATGTCATGCTCTTGACGCGCCGCGTTGAGTACCTCCTGAATTTCCTGGCCCAGGTCAAAGGCTTCTGCGGGCGCGTCGTTCATGTTCAGAAAATCCAGCATTTCGCGAATCGACTGCCCGGCGCGCTGTGCCTGACGTTCGCTGCCTTCCACGGCCTGTCGTATCCTGTCCGGGTCTGGGTTACCCCTCTCCAGCATCAACAGGGCCGATTTGCTGTAGGAAGCAATGGCCAGCAACGGCTGGTTGATCTCATGGGCAATGGCAGCCACAGTCTGGGCGGCAATATGGTGTTTGTGCAGGGCATCCATTTCGCGGCGCCGACCGAGGTTGTCCCGCTCCAGGTTTTTGCGCACGGTGATGTCGTGCACGGTGGCCAGTGTGTAAGTGCGCCCGCCTGCCTCCAGCGGACTGAGGCTGATTTCCGCCGGAAATTCCCTTGCCTCCCGCGTCAGCGCCAGCAGCGCCAGGCCGCCGCCTGCAGGACGCCGGTGCAAAGACTGGGCAATCCCATCGCGGTGCATGCGGTGGCTGTCGCGAAATCGCGTCGGTACCAGCTGCTCGATGGGCAGCCCGTTGAGGGCAGCCTCCGAATAATCAAACAGTTGTTGGGCCGCAGGGTTGGAAAGAACAACCCGCCCTGTATCGTCCACCAGCAACAGCGCATCCACGGCAGCGTCAAACAGCCACCGAAACCCCTGGCTTTCAAACAATGGTTTGCTCATGGCCTTCCCGTAAGCAGAAGTTAAGTGTTTCCCCCTATACGGATTCGACCGTATTACCCGCACCACTGCGATTCTATACCCTGCTAGAGGCACAACAAATCATTCCTGATTTGGAGCTCATCAAGGAGACTGCCATGGCCCATATACTCACCCATGCGCCCAAAAAGGGCGCAAAACACGCTGCCCAGCCCAAAAAGACTCACACCACCCCTGCTCACGATTATTTGACGGGCAACAGCGTGGATCGTGAGGGCATGATCGCTGAAGCCGCCTACTATCTGGCCGAACGTCGTGGCTTTGACGGGGGCGACCCGGTTGCTGACTGGCTGGAAGCGGAAGCTGAAATCGATGCTCTTCTTGATGGTAAAGAAGACATCAGCCTTCATTGATAAGCAACATCCAGAAAGGAGACCCATCACGGCAACTATCTCTTTGCGCGATCCTTTTTTTACCCGCTTGAGCCGTTTAGACCCTTTCCGCGCAGGAACTGGATCAAGGCCCTCAGTGGCGCCGATAGCTGGCGACGGCTGGCGTAGTAAAGATAGTAACTGTGGTAGGGCGGCGACCAGTCGGTCAGCATTGCCGTGAGGCGCCTTTCCCTAAGCGCCTCGGCGATGTAGGCTTCCACCACATAACCAATACCGACCCCGGCCATGGCCGCCTTGACCATGAGGTCCACGTCGTTGACGATGAGCGGCCCGTTCACCGCGATCTCGATTTTCTTCTTATGTCGTTCAAACTCCCAGGGTACGATCTGCTGATTGGCCAGCCGGTAGCGAATGCAGGTATGGTGCTGTAGTTCCTGAGGGGTTTTGGGTTGCGGATGACGCGCCAGATATTCGGGCGAAGCCGTGGCGATGATGCGGGAAGGCGGGCTGGCTGGAACCAGCAGCATGTCCTGGGCAATGCGCCGACCATACCGGATACCCGCATCAAAGCGCCCCATGGTGAGTTCACTGGTGCTGTTGTCCACCGTGATGTCCAGATGAATGGCCGGATAATTGGCCAGAAAATCCTTCAACATGGGTGCCAGAATCAACTGCGCGGGGATGGAAGAAACGCTCAGACGCAGCGTGCCCATCGGCGTATCACGGAAATCATTGATGGACTCCACTGCAGCACCCAGCGCATCAAAGGCAGGCCGGATCCTTACCAACAGGCGTTCGCCCGCTTCCGTGAGCGACAGGCTGCGGGTGGTTCGGTGCAACAGACGTACCCCCAGCCGTGCTTCCAGGGCGCGGATGGTCTGACTCAGCGTCGATGGCGCCATGTCCAGCGTGGCCGCCGCCCGGGCAAAATTGCCCCGCTCCACCACGGTCATGAAAGCCTTCAGGTCAGCGAACTCAGACCCCCTCATTATTTGCTCCGGCAGAATAGTGTATTTTGATTATGCGTCTTTATGGAAGCAATGAATACCCCTTAGACTGTGTCGACATCATCAATGATGGGGAATCCTGTTCATGAATGAAGTGCGCCTCAAGGCAAGCTGGCTGGAACGACACCGGCGTCTCCTGCTGATCGGTGGACCGACACTGATCCTGCTGGCAGCAGGCGGCCTGTACCTCAATAGCCTGCGCCAGGTTTCCACCGACAATGCCTATGTAGGTGCGGCACGTACGGAAGTGAGCGCCAACATCGCTGGCCGCGTCGTTGAAGTAGCCGTCAAGGACAATCAGGTGGTGCATCGGGGAGACGTCCTGTTTCGACTGGATGACCGGGACTTCGCCATCGCTGTTGCAGACGCCCAGGCACGACTTGCCGCTGTCCGGCTGCAAATTGCCGCCCTGAAAGCCACTTACCGGCAGCATCAGGCCGATGTGGCCGCCGCCCGTGAAGCCCTGGCCTTTGCAGACCAGGACCTGCAACGCCAGAAACATCTGGCCAGCCAGGGCATCGCCTCACAGGCACAGCTGGAACAGGCCCAACACGCCTGGGCTCAGGCCCAGCAAAAGGTGCGCGCGATAGAGCAGGAGGAGGAAAACACCCTGGCCACCCTGGACCACCACCCTGAACAGGACATTGACACGCACCCAACGGTGCGCCAGGCCCAGGCCGCCCTGGACCGGGCCACCCTGAACCTGTCTTACACAGTCATCACCGCTCCACAGGAAGGCATCGTCACCAAGGTGGAACAATTGCAGGTGGGCGACTACGTCAACGCCGCCACACCGGTATTTGCCCTGGTCTCCAGCGGCAAGGTCTGGATCGAGGCCAATTTCAAGGAAACGGAGCTGACCCGCATGCATCCCGGGCAAAAGAGCACGATCGAAGTGGACACCTATCCCGGCAAAACCTTTCATGGTGTGGTGCAAAGCATGAGCCCGGGCACGGGGTCCAGCTTTTCGGTGCTGCCTCCGGAAAACGCCACCGGTAACTGGGTCAAGGTGGTGCAACGCCTGCCAGTGCGCATCAGCATCGACGACCCTGATCCCCAGATGCCCCTGCGTGCCGGACTGAGTGCCACCGTGGAAGTGGACATCCGCCATGACCGCGACTAGCACGGAGCCCGCTGCGCTCAATCGCCCGCTGATCACCGCCTCGGTGATGGCGGCGACCATCATGCAGGCGCTGGACTCCACCATCGCCAACGTGGCGCTACCGCGAATGCAAGGCACACTCTCCGCTACGCAGGACCAGATGGCCTGGGTGCTGACCTCCTATATCGTAGCCACCGCCATCATGATCCCCCTCACGGGCTGGCTGGCCCAGCGCTTTGGCCGCAAACCCGTATTTCTGATTTCCATCGTGGGCTTTACCGTGGCCTCAGCGCTGTGCGGGATTGCCACGAGCCTGCCAGAGATTGTCTTGTTCCGGTTGCTGCAGGGCATCTCGGGGGCAGCCTTGGTACCGCTCTCCCAGGCCGTTCTGTTCGACATCAACCCGCGCGAAAATCACGGACGGGCCATGGCCTTGTGGGGAGTAGGAGTCACCATGGGCCCCATCATCGGACCGGCCCTTGGCGGATGGCTGACGGACCACTACAGCTGGCGCTGGGTGTTCTACATCAATGTGCCGGTGGGCATCCTGGCTTACCTGGGACTCTCCATGTCGATGCCCAACACCAAAAAAATCATCGGGGATTTCGATTTCTTCGGGTTCACGAGTCTGGCATTGGGCATCGGCGCGCTACAACTGCTGCTGGATCGGGGTGAGCTCAAGGACTGGTTTGGCTCCACCGAAATTGTCCTGTACGCACTCGTGATGTGCCTCGCGTTCTATATGTTCATCGTGCACACACTCACACACCGACATCCGTTCCTCAGTCCTTCGCTGTTTGCCGATCGCAATTTCCTGGTCACCAACGTGTTCATTTTCCTGATCGGCGTGGTGCTCTTTGCCACCCTGGCCCTGGTACCCCCCATGCTGCAACACGAGATGGGCTATCCCGTGCTACTGACGGGGCTCGTCACCGCACCGCGAGGGGCGGGCACCATGCTGTCCATGATCGTGGTGGGGCGCCTCGTCGGCAAATTCGATGCGCGCCTGATCGTGGGAGCGGGCCTGGGCATGACCGCCCTGTCGCTGTGGCAGATGACCCAGTTCGACCTGCTCATGGATGACCGCCTCATCATCACCACAGGCATCCTGCAGGGATTCGGCATTGGCCTCTCTTACGTGCCGCTGTCCACCATTGCCTTTAGCACCCTGCCCTCGGCGTTACGCAACGAAGGCACCGCGTTTTTCAATTTGCTGCGCAACATTGGCAGCGCCATCGGCATTTCGGTGGTGCAAACGTTGCTCACCCGCAATACGCAGTCCATGCACGCCACACTCGCCGAACACATCACGCCCTATACCCTGCCCCAGATCATGCATGGCACGGCGGACCTTCAGGCCCTCAACGGGATGATCACCCGCCAGGCGGCTATGATTGCCTACAACGACGATTTCAAACTGATGATGCTCGTCACGCTTGCCGTGATTCCCCTGCTGCTTTTCATGCGTCCGCCGGCGCGGACTGCCGGTGCGCAGGAAGTTGCGGTCATGGAGTAACCTGATGAAACAGCATCGCCTTCTCGTGCTCTTTGCAACGCTGGGACTCGGCGCCTGCAGCGTCGGCCCCGATTTCACGGTGCCCGATCCCCCCTCCAGCAAAGCCTACCTTTCGGAAAAGGAAATCCTGACCCCGGAACGACGCATTGTGCTGGGGCAGCACATCGAGTCCGAGTGGAGCGGACTGTTTGCCTCAGCACCCCTCAATGCCCTGATCCATCAGGCGGTGGCGGATAACCACGACATGGCCGCGGCCCGGGCCACCCTGGCGCAAGCCGAAGCTGCCGTGCAGGCATACAGCGGCAGCCTGATGCCCCAGGTTGCCCTCAATGCGCTGGCCGGTCGGCAGAAATATGGCGTCGCCCTGTTCGGTCCCTCCAATTTCATGATTCCGCCTTTCACCTACTACGAAGCGGGTCCGTCCCTGAGCTGGACCGTGGACCTCTTCGGTGGAGGACAACGTCGGGTGGAACGCCAGCAGGCCCTGGCGGAGTATCAAAGCCACGAGCTCGACGCCATGGTGGTGGTGCTGTCGGGCAACGTCGTCTCGCAGGCCGTGTCGCTGGCCGCGGTGAATGCCGAAATCGCAGCCATGCAACGCGTGCTGGCGGCAGATGAATCATCGCTGGCGCTGATGCGGGCTTCATTCGAAGCTGGAGCGGCTACGCGCATGGACATTCTGGGTGCAGAAAGCCGCCTGATGGCCGATCGCGCGCAACTCCCCGCACTCAGGCAACGCGCCAGCCTGAACTATCACACCCTCGCCGTGCTGGTGGGCAAGGCGCCAGCCGACTGGTCCCCGCCCCAGCTGGAACTGGAACACCTGGCGCTCCCCGAAAAACTTCCGGTAAGCCTGCCCTCCGAACTGGTGCGCAAGCGTCCCGACATTCTGGCGGCCGAAGCCAACCTGCATGCAGCCAGCGCTTCGGTGGGTGTTGCCACGGCCAACCTCTACCCCAGCCTGACCCTGAGCGCCAACATGCTGCAGGAGGCATTGATCCCCTCCCGGCTCTTTTATGGCGCCAGCAACGCCTGGGCCCTGGCAGGAGGTGTGTCCGCACCGGTTTTCAATGGCGGCATGCTCGCGGCAGAAAAGCGGGGTGCGGAACAGGCCTACCAGGCGGCTCTGGCCCAGTATGAAGAGACGGTGGTGCGGGCCTTCAGCCAGGTGGCGGACGCGTTGACGGCGCTTTCCCATGACGCCGAGATGCTCGACACCGTGCAGGCGGGACTCGCCACGGCGAACGCATCGCTCGATCTGGCCCGAAAAAGTCATGAAGCGGGCAGCATCGGGGTGCTGCAGGTGGAAGCGGCCAAGCGCGAACTGGCGCAGGCCCAGTTGCGTCTGGTGGAGGCACAAAGTCAGCAGTTACTGGATGCCACCCAGTTGTTCGTGGCGCTGGGGGATTAGGGGACAGACCCCAAATTGGGGTCTGTCCCCATTTTCATCTGCTTCTCCATGACCCGCCGAAACAGTGGCGGGAAATTGGCCAACGTGCCCATGACG
This sequence comes from Pseudomonadota bacterium, assembly GCA_021805725.1. The sequence goes on from JAJZEH010000068.1 coordinate 7,485, forward strand.
GCATAACCGTAGGGCATCTGTGGTGCCTCGGTTGTTTGGGCCAAGGCATTGAGATCGCGGCCCGGGTGGATGTGATGGTCGGCGTGGCGGCAATTGTTGAACGAGACGAGCGTCGTGATCCAGTTGCGGCAATCCCATGTATGCCGGGGGCCAATGCGTTCATATCGTCCCTCGTTCTGTTGTCGATGAAGCGCCCAATGCTGAATGAAGGTAATCGAGGCATCCACCGTGTACATCACGAAGGTTTGCACGGTCAGAAACGCCACACCTTTCCAGCCCGCCAGGAAGAACATTCCCAGATTGAGCAACCCGTAGAAAACGATCGGCCCATACACTTCGGACCACAGGTTGCCCCGTGCACGGGCTATCTCCACCCCGATGCGAAACTGTTTGATCATGTTGCGCTTGGAGAAGGCGGCCAGGGTATCGGTCACGTAGGTAAATAAGCTGTCTCGCGGCGTACCCACCAGCACATGGTGTCCTGCTCCGTGTTCCTGCGTGTAATGGCCGAAACATACCGTCGTGAAAAACCATTTGGCAAGGCGCCGGTCCCAAACGAGGCGACTGTGTCCCAACTCGTGCCCCAGGGCATTGCCCGATCCACCGGCGGCGTAGCCCGAGCCTGCAGCTGCCAGCAACACCAGCCCCCAGGAATAACTCTGCGAGAGATAAGCTCCCACGAGACCCTGCAGGGTGATGCCCGCCAGAATGAGGCGCAGGCTCCAGAAACTCCAGTAGGGAATGGGGCCTTGGTAATCGCCCACGGCCAGTTCCAGCAACGGCAAGCCGATCAGGCCGATGAAGAATGGCCAGCCCGGGTGGCCCAGCGCGAGGCAAAGCGCGGGCAGCCAGGCAAAGGCAATGGCCAGAAAGGCCCCCAGAAATGCCAGTGGATGAGTTAGAGATGCGCGCGATGATTCCATATGCTTATAATACCAAACCAAGTGGGGGGTTAGCTCAGCTGGGAGAGCGTCTGGTTCGCAATCAGAAGGTCGGGAGTTCGATCCTCCTACCCTCCACCAAAAGCTGGTCTGAGAAAGTCCAAAGGTATCATTCGAACAATTCACAGAGGCGTTCTAAGGCATCCATGTCCACGCGAACCGCTGTCTCATCATAGAGCAGGGTCGGGGTATGAGACCACGGCAGTAGCCAGGGGTTGCCCCAATTTGTGCTTGGCCTGATAAGCTGACAGAAAATCCTTCACGACACCCACAGCGCTTGCAGCAGCAGTTCGGCACCGCGAATGAGATAGCGCCCCCCACACTACTGGCATGGGTGGACTACTGGAACACTGGGGGACGCCAGAGAGAGAAATCCTGACCTTTACGATTCTCACCACCCACGCCAATTTCTTGATGAAAGACATCCACGAGCGCATGCCGGTGATCATTCCACCAGAACATTATAAAACCTGGCTGGATCCTCAACTCGCTGACGTATCCAAAATCCAAACCTTGATCGGCCCACATCCGGAAAAACAGATGGAGGCGTATCCGGTCAGCACCAAAGTCAACAGTCCCAAGAACGACACGCCTGATCTTACGGCGGAATTAACTTGATGAGAGGTTTTGAAATGAGCAGATTTGAGACAAAGGTCCTGATTCGAGAAACCCATCTCGATCTTTTTGGGCACGTTAACAATGCAACTTATATGCAGATTTTTGAAGATGCGAGGTGGGATTACATCACGAAAAATGGTTATGGCATTCCACAAATACTGCTTTATAAAAAGGGCCCCGTGATGCTGGAATGCCAAATCAGGTTCCTTAAGGAACTGCATGCGCGGGATGAAATCACGGTCACCCTGGAGCAAGTGTTTACCGAAAGCAAAGCTCACCAGAAAGTATTCAAATTACGCCAGCAAATGATTAATGCGCAGGGGGAGGTTGCGTGTGAAGCGACCTATAGTTATGGATTATTCGATACCCAAACCCGCAGACTGATAGAGCCCACGCCAGAGTGGAAAATTGCGATGGGCATTTGAATCCACTGGAATGCACGTGAAAAATTATAGAAATGAACTCTGATTCAATATCCCAACGCGCCGGGCTTTCGTAAACATTACGTCCGAAGTGGAAAAATGTCTGGAAGATAGCAAGATAAAGGAGGGGTTGGTATTGGTGAATGCCATGCATATTTCGGCT